>JAKSPE010000018.1 GCA_024405015.1 Sphaerochaetaceae bacterium | reverse complement strand
ACAGACGTTTCAAGAGGGAAAACAGAAGTGTCTCAAAAAACTGGGTCGGATCAGTTCGTTCTATGCAATCTGTATCATCTGTTCATGCAGTTCTACATTTTTTTATAATTATATCAAAATTGTTATAAACAAATGTAAGAATGATACTGAATGTAATTAATAATATATGAAAACAATATAGTTAAAATACTATTTTAATATAATCATTATCAGTTATGTATTGGAACTGTACAGAAATCATATGTAAACCGTATTGAAACAAATTGAAACGATTGTGTAATGATATGGTTATAAAACAACAAGTTTGTTCGCCGCAATCATTGCTATAAAAAGGAGTTTCATATATTATAATTAATTAACGATTATATATGTATGTACGTGTAGCGCGTATTCAAGGAGCAGAGATGAAGGCCATTGAACTCGAGAAGACCTATAATCCTAAAGATTTTGAAGATAGAATCTACGCCCAGTGGGTGGAAGACGGCAATTTCAAGCCTGTTGATGGAAATGAGAAATCATTCACAATCGTCATGCCACCACCAAACGTTACAGGTATCCTTCACATGGGACATGCCCTCAACAACTCTCTCCAGGACATTCTTGCAAGATACTACAGAATGACTGGTCGTCCTACACTCTGGCTGCCTGGTTGTGACCATGCCGGTATCGCAACACAGAACGTCGTTGAGCGTCAACTTGCCAAGGAAGGTCTCAGAAGACAGGATCTCGGAAGAGAGAAGTTCGTTGAGAGAACCTGGCAGGTCAAGGAGAAGCACCATGACATCATCGTCAGCCAGCTCAAGAAGATCGGTTCTTCCTGTGACTGGTCACGTGAGCGCTTCACCATGGATGAAGGCCTTTCCCGTGCCGTCAGAGAGACATTCGTCACTCTGTATGAGCGTGGTCTGATCTACAAGGGTCTGTATCTTGTCAACTATTGTCCACACTGCGGAACAGCTCTTGCTGACGATGAAGTTGAACATCAGGAAGACCTCGGTCATCTCTTTGACATCAACTATCCTCTTGCAGACGGAAGCGGCCACATCACAGTTGCCACAACAAGACCTGAGACAATGTTCGGTGATGTCGCTGTTGCTGTTAACCCAGACGATGAGCGCTACAAGGACCTCGTAGGCAAGATGCTCAAGCTGCCTCTGACAGACCGTGAGATCCCAATCATCGCTGATAGCTTCGTTGGAATCGAGTTCGGTACTGGTATGGTTAAGATCACTCCAGCACACGACCCTAACGACTGGGAGTGCGGAAAGAGACATAACCTCGAGCCGATCAACATCCTCAATCCGGATGGAACTCTCAATGATATTTGTCCAGAGCAGTTCAGAGGAATGCCTGCTGAAGTTGCAAGAATGAAGGTTGCCGAGGTTCTGAAAGAGCAGGGCTATCTCGTTAAGTGTGAAGACTATAAGCATGAAGTCGGACACTGCTACAGATGTAATACAACCGTTGAGCCATACATGAGCGAGCAGTGGTTCGTCAAGATGCGCCCACTGGCTGACAAGGCTCTGAAGGCTTGGAGAGACGGAGAGATCAACTTCTATCCAAAGAGATGGGAGAACACATACTCAAGCTGGCTTGAGAACATCAGAGACTGGTGTATCAGCCGTCAGCTTTGGTGGGGCCACAGAATCCCGGTCTGGTATTGTGAAGACTGTGGAGAAATGATGGTCGAAAGAGAGGATCCATGCTGCTGTAAGAAGTGTGGTAGCAAGAAGATACGTCAGGACAACGATGTTCTCGACACTTGGTTCTCATCCTGGCTTTGGCCGTTCAGCACACTTGGCTGGCCAGAGGTTACCGTTGACTTCAAGAAGTTCTTCCCAACCAGCACTCTCGTAACAGCTTACGATATCATCTTCTTCTGGGTTTCCAGAATGATCATGGCATCTCTGGAGTTCACAGGTAAGGCTCCATTCCACGATATCTACATTACAGGTCTTGTCCGTGACAAGAAGGGCCGCAAGATGTCCAAGAGCCTTGGAAACGGTATTGACCCACTGGATGTCGTATCCATCTATGGCGCAGATGCAATGAAGTTCACAATCTGCTTCCTTGCAACTCAGGGCCAGGATGTTCTGGTTGATATGGATTCCTTCAAGCTTGGTTCCAAGTTTGCAAACAAGATCTGGAACGCTACAAGATACCTTCTCATGAACCTGGAAGGCCGAAACCTCGTTGCTATCGACCCAGCTAAGTTCACAGCTGTTGACAAGTGGATCTACCACAGCCTCAACGAGAACGTTCTCAAGGTCCGCAATGCCATCGAAGGCTACAAGTTCAACGAAGCTGCACAGGCTGTCTACGACTTCTTCTGGAACGATTTCTGTGACTGGTATGTTGAAGCTTCCAAGCTTTCCATGTACAGCGGAAGCGAAGAGGAGAAAGACAGACTGGTTTCTGTTCTGATGGATATCCTTGCTGAGTCCATGAAGATGATGCATCCAATGCTCTCCTTCATCACAGAAGAGATCTATGCAAAACTTCCGAACACGGAAGGCAAAGTTATCACAGCTTCATTCCCAGAGTATTCTGAGGCCAGAAAGTTCCCAGAAGAGGCCAAAATGATGGCTTGCATGCAGGACGTTGTTCGTGGTGTCAGAAACATGAGAGCTGAGCTTGGAATCGGTGCTGAGAAGAAGGTAAGAGCTGTTGTCCGCATGGATGAGGCCGGTGATCTTTCCGCTTTCATGAAGGAGCATGTTGATCTTCTTAAGATCTTCGTAAATTCTGACAATCTTACAATTGATGATAGTGCAAGTGTCGATGTCACTGGTGCTTTCCCAATCGCAGGTGCTGGATTTGAGACTTATGTCTTTGTCAGAGATGCAATTGACGTAGAGAAGGAGATTGCTAAGATCGAAGAGGATATCAAGAAGACACAGGCATTGCTTGATGGTGTTGAGAAGAAGCTCTCCAATGAGAAGTTCATCAACAACGCTAAGCAGGAAGCTATCGACAAGGAAAGAAGCAAGAAGGCTGAGTTTGTTGAGAAGATCGAAAAGTCCAACAAGCACATCGCTGTTTTGAGATCTTTCTAATTCGTTTTGGCTGTTGTAATTAAGTAGAACCTTTAGGAGGCCTTGATGAAGAAAACCCTACTGATGATATTCCTTATATTATCACTGCTGGTATCTTGTGCAACCAAGACTGTGAAGCCTGGTGTTCAAGAGACCCCTGCTGATGATTCTCTCATAGAGACTACAGTTGATGTTTCCGAGTCCCCAGTTGTGGAGGAAATTACTGCTGTAGAGGATGTGGTGGTAGTAGAGGAAATTCCTGAAGAGGTTGTAGAAGATGAACTTCCAGCAGAATCTGTAGAGATTGTAGAAGTGTCTTCTGAATCTCAAGTGGCCTCAGAGCCTGAGTTTGACTGGTCTGCATTCATTGCTTCCGATCCTTCCATCTGGGAGGCTCCAATCACAGCCAAAGCTGAGGAGCCAGAGGTTGGTGAGGCATTTGAAGCAGAGACTGCTGCTGTAGAAGAGCCTGTAGTGACAGAGTCTTCTGCTGTAGTAGAGGAGCCAAGTGCTCCGGTGGAAACACCGGCCGTTGAGACTCCTGCTCCACTTGAGACTCCAAAGGCAGTTGAGTCCAGTTCCGCAACTGTTGTTGAGGCCGAAAAAGAGAGCCTTAGCGCAAAGCAGATTATCGAGAATGTAGGAAAGTTCATCCAAAGGGAAAAGCTTTTCAGCTTCGGCGTACTTACTATCATTATTGGTTTCTTTTACTTGATCATTGTTTTGATCAAGACTTCTGAGGCTCACCTTGAGAGAAAGGAAGCTCGCAACAGCAGAAGATCTTCCAGAAACGAAGAAAGCGAATCCACTTATGAGAATGAGAGCGAAAGCGCTTCCTCTGATAAGAGTGATACAAGCCTTTCTGACGAGGATGATGAGTTCTTGAAAACACTTCTCGGTGGTAATGACTAAGTAAGAATCCTATTTGGATTAACACGAGGAACCTTCAAGTAGGGTTCCTTTTTTTTGTATTGATATAAAATTGTTTTAATTGAGTAATTGTAGAAATAGAATATAATAGTTATATAGAAAGAATATAATTTCACAGTAAGCGATATAGAAATTGTAGAAAAACTTCATGGATTAGATACTTAAAAACTACAACGACCATATTAAAACAAATAACAACTATATTAAAATTATATCAATTACATTTTGTAACGAAAATGGCTGAAATAGGGCTCGTAGCAACGCTGTTTTGTGTTCCATGTACGTGGCAATGAATATTGATTTCACCATAAGCATGGTTGCAAGCACGTGACATCTGGGACAGTGTGTCCAATGGTTCTCCGTTAACTGATAAGCTCTGATCGGAAGCTCCGATTCTCGCTACAGGCATTATTGCCGAGTCGTCTTTATACGAGGTCTGTACGATTTGTTTCCTGCTAAAGTTTTTTTATCAAATCAATAGTGATTATCAATGAAACGATAGTGTAAATGCTGTGAAATGATATGGTACCTATTATAAAATTATATAGAAAATGTATGAAAAGCATTTTGAAATAAAAAACTCTTGTATGAAATTAGGGTATAGTATATATTTGTTTTAAAGGTATTTTATGGCTAAAACGATTGCGTTTCACCTTCAGAAAGGTGGAGTAGGAAAGACAACAATATCAGGTACTCTTGCTTGCCAGTCCGCACTGGACGGTTACAGGACTCTCCTTATAGACGTTGATCCTCAGGGTAATGCATCCTCCTGGTTCCTCAAGGCAACTCCAAAGTATGAGCTTGCTGATGTGGTTCAGGGTAGATGCTATATCAATGACGCAATTGTTCCAGTAGAGCAGGTTGAAAACCTTTACTTGCTTCCGACCTTTGGTATCGGTGGTGTTCTCAAGAACTACAGTGAGACAAAGCTTGCTGAAGAGCCTTATGTGCTCCAGGATCTGATCACAGAACTTTCAAAGGACTTTGACCATATTATTCTTGACCTTTCACCAGGTCTTGGTCGTCTCGAAAGATCAGCAATTATCGCAAGCGATGAGGTTGTCACTCCAATGACACCTGAAGTGTTCAGTCTGGATGGTCTTGAGATCTTCATTGACGAGCTCAAGAGGCTCAAGAAGAACCTCCGAAGCCAGGTCAGACATTCAAGAGTCATAATCAATTCCTACGACGAAAGAATAAAACAACATAGAGATATATTTAAAGCAGCCCAGGAAGGTTCGTTCGAAGTCTTCA
This sequence comes from Sphaerochaetaceae bacterium, assembly GCA_024405015.1. GTDB lineage: Bacteria > Spirochaetota > Spirochaetia > Sphaerochaetales > Sphaerochaetaceae > UBA9732. The sequence continues at coordinate 29,046 of JAKSPE010000018.1, read as the reverse complement.
GAATTCCGGTTGACCCAGTTTTCCGAAAGGCTCAGGAGACATCAGTTGCTCCTCAGCAGTTCAAGGAAAGGGGACGTGGTCTAAAGGAGAAGACAGTTGAGGCAATCGTAAGCCTTGAGAAGGTAATCTGGGATTAAGTAGGAAGGTAAGTTATGGCATTAAAGAGAAAACCTGAAGATTCAGTAAGATATGACGAGGATGTGGCAGTAAGAGCCAATAATGTATTCAGTGGAGATTCCTCTTCTCGTGGAAAAGAGAAGAAGATCCTTACTACATTCTCCATCGAGCCATCTTTCAAGAAGGAGCTTGAGGATCTGTTCTCAGAGCTCGGACTTGGTTGGGCTGCTGGAATCCGCTTCGCACTCAAGGAATTCTCAAAGAAGTACAAGAATTGAATTTACACAAATAACACCCTGTGAAAACAGGAAAGGTGTACCCATATCCATGCCATAGGATGTGGGTATATTTTTTGTCTTCACATCGTTATTGGTGCGTGATTACCATACAAAAATTATATAATATTATAACGATATTGAAATATTGAGAAAACTAAATCAGAACTATATTAAAAGATAATAAAATGATATAGAAATAATAGATAAATCATACAATGCAAAATTTCACAAATTTAGAGCATTGTTTATTCGATTTTTCAAAGGTCCCTTCTATTGAAAAATGGTTCTCTTGTCGTTCTATCAGGATTGCTTTGGGAACCTGCGAGTACTGTCTACCAGAGAATCCTAAATGTCTTATGTTTGGGAGAAAAAGTATTCCAGATTGCCTAACATGTTTCATATTGGAATACAATTTCTAAGAAAAGAGTTCTGCATGGTTTCGATCTGAGAACCTCTCATGTGTACAGGCATTCCACCGCCTAAATGCAATCGAGCCAAACTGAAGAATCCAATGAATGAACAGAAGTTTCTGATGCCTCGATATATAATTACGACTGATATATTTGGCCTCAAGAACTTGCAAAATGAATTAAAACTGATGCTACTATGAAAACCGTATTAAAATCACATTAGAACAATATAAAAAAATATAAGAACAATTAAACAAACATATGAAAACTATATGAAAATTACATAGCATATTATATATCTGTATCTAAACTGTATCGAAGAGATATTGTTTAAACAGGAAAAAATATTAAAACAATATAGAAATCATAGTTAAATCACATGGAAATGATATCACGAAATTTAGATGCCATAATACCTGTTTTTGGTAGTAGAATAGACATCATCCGATATGTTTGAGAGGGCTCGTTATGGCTTGGTATGAGAATGCAGTGATCTATCAGATCTATCCACGTAGTTACATGGATTCCAATGGGGACGGAATAGGGGACCTCAATGGAATCATCTCCAAGCTGCCATACATCAAGAGCCTTGGCGTTGATGCCATCTGGCTGAGTCCAATCTACCAGAGCCCTATGAAGGATTTTGGCTATGACATTTCCGATTACCGGGCTATTGATCCGATCTTCGGTAATATCGATGACCTGAAAACATTGGTAAGCCATGCTCACGAACTGGGCCTCAAGATTATGATGGATATGGTACTCAATCATACGTCTGATAAGCATAAATGGTTTGTGCAAAGTGAGTTACGAGATAGTAAGTACTCCGACTTCTATATCTGGTCGGATACCATCCCGAACAACTGGGTCGCCTGTTTTGGAGGAAAGGCCTGGACCTATAGTCCTATCCGAAAGCAGTATTACCTGCATTCCTATTTGAAGGAGCAACCAGATCTGAACTGGCATAACGCGGAATGTCGTAAAGCCATCTTTGATGAGGTTCGCTTCTATCTGGACATGGGAATCGATGGTTTCCGCCTGGATGTCATCAACCTGGTCGGTAAGGACCCTCAACTTCGAAACAATCCATGGATGTTCGGCTCTACGCCAAGACCATATGACATGCAGAACCATGTCTACGACAGAAACACCGAATTCACACATCAGTACATTCGTGAACTTCGAAGCGTCATTGAGGAGTATGACGATAGGGCTCTTCTTGGCGAAATCCAGGTGCAGGGTAAGGGCCAGATGGAAATGGCTGCGTCCTATCTTGGAAAGAACAACGATGAGCTTCAGCTTTCCTTTGAGTTCTCGCTGTGTAACCAGAAGCTGATTGCACAGAACATTCGTAACGTCACAAGCCATTGGTATGACCTGTGTAGCAAGGATAAAGGCAGAACCCCATGCTGGGTGTTGTCCAATCATGACGTTCCTAGAGCCATCACAAGGGCCCACAACAGCGTTTTTATGGCCAGACTTCTAACAATGTGGCTTTTGCTGCAAAGAGGCTCCAGCGTCGTATATATGGGTGAGGAGATTGGCATGCTCAGTCCTCCAGTTCCAAAGGCCCAGATCCAGGACCCTGTCGGAAAGCGCTATTGGCCATTCCATAAGGGCCGTGATGGTGAGCGTCGACCAATGCAATGGGACAGCTCTGAGAACATGGGTTTCAGTTCGGCAAAGCCTTGGCTGGAGCCGGATTTCTCAGACGGCTGGCAAATTAGAACTGTCCGCGAACAAGAGACAGATTCCGATAGTCTTCTGCAGCTGTTCCGCGCGGTGATCAAGCTTAGAAAAGAGCGGAATGAGATTACATCAACTGACGCAAAAGTATGTGCCAACACTCCAAACGATGTGCTTGCCTACAGCTTCGAAAAAGAGGGCAAAATAACACTCGTGGTTCTGAACATGTCACAGAAGGAATATGCCCTGGAGCTTTGTGATCTTGTCCATGAGTGCGAGGGGCTTTCACTTGCACTTTCCAGCCACGTAATCGACTACGAGACCAAGCTGGATATGGCCATGAACCTGGTGAAAGGCAAAATAAAACTCCCAAAAGGTTTGGGAGTTGTGCTAACAAACTGATAACTCTAGTTATAGAAATTAGATATTAATTGTTTTGGTGAAGATTCGTCCGATTCCGGCACCAGTGAGTACCACAATGCTGACGATTGTGCCTGAAATCAGAACACCGAGCGTAATAAATAGTATGCTCTTCTTCCGATCCAGTCCCATGACCCAAGCACCAAGGGAGCCTGTCCAGGCGCCTGTAATTGGTAAAGGTATTGCCACAAACAACATAAGTCCAAGTAAGCCATACTTACTAACTTTTTCTCCCACCTTGTTTCGTGCACGGTCAACGGTCTTGTCGAAAAACCGCTTGTAGACATTCCATTTCAGAAGCAGCTTGTTGATGGTTTCCAGAAACAGGAATGCTAAAACCGACACGCAGGCATTGGTGGCAATGCTTACCAATGCTGCAAGCCATAGTGGCACTTCGTTGAGGTAGGCATAAGGAATGGCACCTCTGAGCTCAGAGATCGGAAGCAGTGATAGCAGCACTGTTAGAAGATATACTCTAGTCATCAGCTCTCCTTTTTCCCGATGATGATTGCATCGACTGGACACATCTCATGACAGCAGTAGCAACGGATGCATTTCTCGTAGTCGCAAACGACATGCTTGATACCGTTTTCCTCTTGCTGAAGCGACAGGGCTTTCGGAGGACAAATGTTCACGCATCGCAGACACCGAATGCATCTGTCATCGTTGAACTGTGGAGCAGGCTCCTTCTTCTGACGACGTTTTTGCATGCCTTTTGTGAAGTATGGAACAACCAAAGTTCGGATGAAATTCGTCTTCTCTTTGATCTCGATTCTGTCAAAGTCACTAATGACGATCTCACTTGCATCCAAGATAGGGTAGGTGATTTCCTTCGGCAGAAGACGGCGCTTTTTTGCCTCGTTCAGAATTGGGATGTCTTTGGTGTCGTATCCCATAATCACAGCCTGGGCTGTGTCCATGGCAAAGCAGTTGTCCGATGCCATCAGAAGATTCACAGCTCTTGGAACTCCATTGGCAGGACCGGCACCTTCCATGCCAATGATGGCATCCATGATGCAGAAGGCCGGCTTGATGGTCTCGTGAATGCCGACAATGAGTTTTGCAAAGCTTTCACGGCTTGGAAACTTCACGTGACAGGCACCCTTATTGAGATTTGGAATGGTTCCGAACAGGTTCTTCACGGCTCCTGTGCAGTACATGAGCTGATGTGTTTTGAACTTGGACACGGAGAACACCATATCCACTTCATCCAAAATGGCAGCCATCGGAAGCTTGTGGCGTGTGCCGTTGATCTGTTTGGAGACGGGAGCATGGGTGAAATCACACCAGATTGCACCTTCCTGCTTACAGACATCGCCAACACCACAGACCTTTGCGCTGAAAGTAGGTCCATGAAGTCCTGGAGAATCTCCCACGTACACCTCAAGAGCACCTTTACCCTTTAAAAGTCGAATGACGGCACGAACCACCTCTGGATGGGTGGTGATGCAGTCTTCCGGTTTCGCATCGGAGAGGATATTCGGTTTGACAAGGACCTTTTTCCCTGCCACATCCGGCATATGTGCCCATTCGCATACACGCAAAAGCGTGGAGTAGAGTTTGTCAAACTCATAGCTTGAGCATCGATCTATTGCTACATAACTCATTATATTACCAAATTTTAATTCTTTCTAATCAAGCAGAAATACAAAGGCCCTGCACCATCTTGTGTGTCAGGAAGTGCAATTCTGCCATGTTTCAGTGGTTCAGAGAACTTATCAAGGTCCGGATTTGCCAAAAGCATGTCCACTTCCTCAAAAAGGCCTTCGCGCTTTTTGAAAAGCTTCTCTATGACAAGCTCATTCTCAAGTTCACAGATGGAGCAGGTGCTGTAAAGGATGTATCCACCGCTTTTACAGGCATCCAGAGCGGCTGCAAGCATTGCAAATTGCTGAATGGCAAGCTGCTTTGGTCGGTTTGGGCTCCAAATGGACAAGGCGCTGGCATCGGTAAGCACATGGCGCTCCGAAGAGCATGGTGCATCCAAAAGGATTCTGTCATAGGCATCCTTCTCGTGAAGGGACCAGGTTGTGCTGTCATGGCCAGTAACCTTGACGACGGCTTTCATCTCAGGGGTCAGACAATTGTCCAAGACGTTGATCAGTCGGTTCCGTCTGGATGCGGAGCGGTCGTTTGAGGTGAGGCTTCCAGTACCATTTAGGCGCAGTGCGATGGACAAAGTCTTGCCTCCAGGGGCTGCACACATATCTAACACATTATTATTTTCCGTAATCGGTAGAATAGATGCTGCCAAAATGGAGGCTCTGTCCATGTAATATGGCTGAACAAGTTTGTCTGAGAGGGAGATCGGATTGGTCTCTTTCAGAAGCGCCTCTTTGAGAGTCAGCCATCTTGAGCCATAGAGTTCACCGTAGTATTGCTCGAACTTCTGCTGTCCTGAGAGCTTTTCCTTCTTGGCCATCAGAACTCTCCGAGTGCCTTTACCAGAGCCTGTGTTCCTTCAGCGCCGCCACCGGCTTCCTGAAGCTTCCTGTACAGTGACTCGACAAGTTCAACACCCTTGAGCTCGATTCCCATTCGTTTTGCCTCTTCCAGCGCAATTCCCATGTCCTTGATGAAATGGTTGATGATGAAGCCTGGGTTGTAGTCGCCCTTGATGACTCTTGGAGCAAGGTTGTTTAATGCATGGCAGCCTGCAGCACCCTTGGAGATGGTGTCGACCATGGTCTTGAGGTCAAGGCCGGCCTTCTTGGCATAGAGGAGGGCTTCGGACATGCCGATCATGGTTCCTGTGATCTGGATCTGGTTTGCCATCTTGGTGTGCTGACCAGCACCGGCTGCACCTTCGAGGATGATGGAGGTTCCCATGAGCTTGAGCATTGGCATCACCTTGTCCAGTGTGCTCTGGTCTCCACCGACCATGATGGAAAGGCATGCGTTTCTTGCGCCGGAGTCTCCACCTGAGACTGGAGCATCAAGTGCTTCACAGCCGATTTCCTGGGCCTTGGCATAGATTCTCTCTGCCAAAGATGGCTTTGTGGTTGTCATGTCAACAACGATGCTGCCTTTGCGGATTCCCTTGAAGATTCCGTTTTCGCCGAAGTAGACCTCTTCGACATCGGATGGATAACCGACCATGGTAAAGACGACATCACATGCAGAAGCGACTTCCCTTGGACTTGCAGCCAGCTTTGCTCCCTTGTCCACAAGGGCCTGGGCTTTTGCTGCTGTTCTGTTGTAGACGACTGCCTCATAGCCACCATCCATAAGATGTGAGCACATGGAAAGTCCCATAATTCCGGTTCCGATCCAACCGATTGTCATAATATCCTCCAGGAAGCCTTTCAGCTTCGCAAATTGCATTAGTATATTAAGTAACTTATCCTCAATTAACTTTTCATACAACTCTTTTTATCCTATAATTCATCACGTGGGAGACTCTTATGGACATGACCAACCTGCTTCCTGAAGAGGAAGTGACAGACATTGCTGATTTCTTCAAGGTTTTCGGTGACCCGACAAGACTCAAGATCCTCTACCTTCTCGATGAGGGTGAGGCAAATGTCAACACCATCTCCTCCAGTCTCGGCATCTCCCCATCGGTTGCAAGCCAGCATCTGAAGCTTCTTCGCGTCGCAAGACTTGTTCGCTGGAGAAAGGACGGCAAGAACGTCATCTACAGCCTCAACGATGAGCACATCTCCAGAATCCTCAATCTCGGAACCGAGCATTACGAAGAGACCATAGGACCAGAGGTCTGACGTGAAGAGGATCCGTTGGTTTTTACTGACAGTTCTAACTCTCTCCTTGCTTGTTGCCTGTCGCAGCACCAAACCGCAGGCTGCTACCCAGTTCAGTCTCAGGCAGACACAGCAGACCGAGCACGTCAACGGCCACCTCATGGGGACCGTGAACTATGGTGCTGGTTTCTTCTTTCCGTCCACATCAGACATCCTGGACATCTCTCTGATGAAGACCGATGCCATCACAGGACTTATGACGGAGATCTCACATCTTCGCTACCGCAACATCCAGAAGTTTCCGCTTCCGTTCTCTCTGATCTATGATATGGCAGATGTCAGTGAAGGGGACTCCTGCAGTCTCATCATCACCTTGTCTGTCGACGGCTCCGTCAAGGCACAAGGCCTGACACAGCTTACGTTTACCGCAAACGGTTTTGAGGATGTTTCCATCACACTTGTGTCCTTGTGAAACTTCTACTAAAAGTTTGTAAAATTTGTTTAGGAAAAAATTGACGGGATAAGCAATAGTAGTCTAGTATAGTCTCCATTGGGAAAAAAAGCAAAAAAACAAGAGTTAGGGGACTAAACTATGCGCAAAAAGAGCATCACAATTTCTGATATTGCAGAAAAGACAGGATACTCCAAGACAACAGTATCATTTGCATTCAACTGGCCAAACAGAATCTCATCAGAAGCTGTTGCCAAGATCATGCAGTGTGCCAAGGAGATGGGATACAAGGGTAGCGGTGATACCTACAGTGACACCGACGAACGCTACAAGACCATCTGCATGCTGGTCCCTGAGTTCTTGGCGGATGAATTGGGAAGGGCTCCTCTGTGGGCAAGACCTACCATGTGTCTATACTATCTTTGTGAGCAGCATGGTTTCATGCTGTCTATGATCAAGGAAAGCCATCTTTCCGACACCTTCTTCTCCAAGTACAGTGCTGTTGACGCCTTTATGCTGTTTGGTAAGACCTTGGAAGAGATTGAACCTTCTTTCCTTGATATCGCAAGAAGAAGACACCTCCCAGTGATCTCCATCAATACAAATATTGAGGGTGTTTCTGAGCAGGAAGTGAGATCTCTTCTTGAAAAGAGAACATCAGATTGTGCACAGTTTTTGTTCGATGTCGTTTCCGGAAAGGACGTCACGTCACCAGAAGCAGAGGAATCCTACCTGCATTACCAGATCTGATGCATTCGACTACGACAAACCTATTTTGATAATCTGATGGCCAAAGTTGCTCTTTGGCCATTTTGTTATTATATTACCATCAAGGAAATTCAATCGCGGAGAAATCCGCATGGAGGGAAAATGGCTTTTAACTTCTACCAGGAGCCTAACCAGTCCGAGGACAGGGGCCCAAGCCACAACGGTTCAGGTCGCAGCTTCAGATTCTCACCAAAGATTCTGATTTTTGCAATCATCGTAATTGCCATCGTCGCAATTTTCTCTACTAGCTTCATCGTTGTTGACCAGACCGAGCAGGCTGTGATTCTCCGTTTCGGAAAATATCTTAAGACTGTCGGACCAGGACTTCAGTACAAGCTTCCGTTTGGAATCGATACGAGCTACACGGTCGAGACCCAGGTGGTCCAGACCATGACATTCGGGTACAGATCCACCAATGCCGGTAACCTTTATGGCACTTCAACTTCTTATAACTACTCAAGTTATTCAAGTGAGTCCACCATGCTTACCGGAGACCTCAACATTGTTGACATCCAGTGGATCGTCCAGTACAAGATCGAAGATCCTTACAAGTGGCTGTTCAACGTGAACAACCAGAAGCAGACCATCAGCGATATCTCAAGATCTGTCATGAACCAGATTGTCGGAGACCTTCCGATTCTCAGCATCATGACAAGCCAGCGAACATCCATGGAAGTCGAGGCTGAGAAGATGCTGCAGAAGACACTGGATTCCTATGACATGGGTATCAAGATTGTCACCGTCAAACTGCAGGACGTCGTTCCACCAGCCGGTGCCGTCCAGGATGCATTTGAGGATGTCAACAAGGCCATCCAGGATATGAACAAGTACATCAACGAAGGTAAGCAGAGCTACAACAGCGTCATTCCTGCTGCTGAAGGTGAGGCCAACAAGATCATCCAGGAGGCCGAAGGTTACGCTTCCGAGCGCGTCAACACCGCAATCGGTGACGTCGCAAGATTCAAGAGCGTCCTTTCCGAGTATGAGAAGAGCCCTGCCATCACAGCAGAGCGCCTTTACATCGAGGCTATGGAAGATGTGCTTTCCCATGGCAGTGGCACACTGACACTGGTTGACAAGTCACTGGAGAACTTCCTGCCGATCGCAGACATCACAAAGGGAGGCAATTGATTATGAAGAAATTACTTATCTCTCTTGGCGTTATTGTTGTCATCATCGCTGCTATCTTCATTCTGGGACCATTCTACATCGTCTCTGAAGGCGAGCAGTCCGTTGTGACAAGATTCGGTAAAATTGTCGATGTCCAGACCACTTCCGGACTCAAGTTCAAGATGCCTTTCGTGGATACTGTCACAAAGTATTCCGCAAAGATGCTCTCTTGGGATGGTGATGCACAGCGCATTCCAACCAAGGAGAACCAGTTCATCTACGTCGATCCGACCAGCCGCTGGGTCATCAGCGATCCTCTGAAGTTCTATGAGACCGTCAAGACCGTTGAGAACGCACAGCTCAGACTGGATGACATTCTGGATTCCACCATCCGAACCGTCATTTCCGAGAACTACCTGAACGAGGCCGTTCGAAACAGCAACCGCATCAATGAGATCACCATTGAAGAGGATGTTTCCAGCATAGATGACGCAGCCGCAGCAGAGAAGCTCAGAGCCTTGACCGTCTCCAATACCACACAGGAGACCATCAAGACCGGTCGAGAAGGTCTTTCCAAGAAGATGCTTGAGACTGCCAGCAGCTACACCGAGGAGTACGGCATCAAGCTGATCGACGTCATCATTCGCCAGATCCGCTATTCCGATGACCTTACCGAAAGCGTTTACCAGCGAATGATCAAAGAGCGAAGCCAGATTGCTGAAGCTTACCGTTCCTACGGTCGTGGACAGCTTGCACAGTGGGCTGGTAAGACCACAAGTGAGCAGATGTCCATCCTGTCCAATGCTTATGCAACAGCCGAAACCGTCAAGGGTGAGGCCGATGCCGAGGCAACAAGGATCTATGCCGAAGCCTATGAGCTTGACCCATACTTCTTCGAGCTGTGGAGAAGCCTTGAGTCCTACCGACAGACGATTCCTGGCATGGACAAGGTGTTGAGTACTGACATGCAATACTTCGACATCCTTTACGGAACAGAAAAATGACTTTGGCAAGCGGACCGTTGAACAAAACGGTCCGCTTGTATAATATATATGCGCTATGAAAAAAAGACTGATTACAAGCGCATTGCCATACGTTAACAACATTCCGCATCTTGGAAACCTGACACAGGTCCTTTCTGCGGATGTATTTGCTCGTTTCTGTCGCCTTAGAGGCTATCAGACCCTCTATGTCTGCGGTACAGATGAATACGGTACAGCTACCGAGACCAGAGCTGCCAAGGAAGGTGTCACACCTCGTGAGCTCTGTGACCACTACCATGCCATCCACAGAGACATCTACAAGTGGTTCAACATCGATTTCGACTACTTCGGAAGAACCTCAACACCAAAGCAGACAGAGATCGTTCAGGACATCTTCAAGCGATGTGATGCCAACGGCTACATCACCGAGAAGGAGACTGAGCAGCTTTACTGTCCACATTGTGACCGTTTTTTGGCCGACCGTTTTGTTGAGGGTACCTGCCCACACTGCGGCTCTCCAGATGCAAGAGGAGACCAGTGTGATGCCTGCCAGACACTTCTGGACCCAACCGAGCTGGTCAATCCACGCTGCATGGTCTGTGGAACAACCCCAGTAATCAGAAAGACAAAGCACCTCTATCTTGATCTGCCGAAGATTCTTCCACTTCTCGAAAGCTGGATGGACGAGGCCTCTGAGCGTGGCTTCTGGGCCAAGAATGCTGTCCAGGTCACCAAGAGCTGGATCAAGAACGGACTGAAGGAGCGCTGCATCACACGTGACCTCAAGTGGGGAATCCCTGTTCCAAAAGAGGGTTACGAGAACAAGGTTTTCTATGTCTGGTTCGATGCTCCAATCGGCTATGTCTCCATCTCTGCCAACTACACCGACGACTGGAAGTCCTGGTGGCTCGATCCGGATAACACCGAGCTTTTCCAGTTCATCGGAAAGGATAACATCCCATTCCACACCGTCGTGTTCCCAGCTTCCCAGCTTGCAACAGGCCAGAAGTGGACCATGCTCCATCATATGAGCTCCACCGAGTACCTCAACTACGAGGGTGGAAAGTTCTCCAAGAGTAGGGGAATCGGTGTCTTCGGAAACGATGTCCAGGAGACTGGCATCCCAGCAGATGTCTGGCGTTTCTACATGTACTACAACAGACCTGAGAATGCAGACTTCACCTTCACATGGAAGGATCTGCAGGAGAAGGTCAACGGTGAACTGATCGGAAACCTTTCCAACCTGGTCAACCGAACACTCACATTTGTCAAGAGATTCTTCGACGGAAACCTCGGCGAGGGTGCCTTGGATGAGGCTCTTGTCTCACAGATCCGCGAGAAGGAAGACGAGATCACCGCTATGCTCGAGCGTGCGGATGAAAGAGATGCGCTCAGAACCATCTTCGCTCTGTCCAGCATCGGTAACAAGGCTTTCCAGGATTCCGAGCCATGGAAGCTCAGAAACACCGATCCTGAGAAGGCAAAGGCCATTCTCAGAACACTGGTCGGACTGATCAGAGACCTTGGCATCATGATCCAGCCTTACATGCCATCCACATCCAAGACTCTTCTTGGATTCCTTGGACAGGACAACTGCAAGTGGGCAGACCTGTGCGACTATTCCAAGGCCATCCAGATTGGTGACATCAGCCTGCTGTTCACAAAGCTTGAGGATGCTAGAATCGATGAGCTGAAGGATCGCTACAGCGGAAGCCAGGCAGAGCGCGAGGAGAAGAAGCAGGAAGCTGCCAAGGCTCCTTCCCAGGGCTCTGATGCAAAGGCTGCCAAGGATGCAAAGCGTGAGGCTGCAAAGGCTGCTGCACAGGCAGCACGTGAGGCAGAGGCCAACAAGAGCGTTGCTGAGAAGTTCGCTGACAGAGTCCGCCTTACCGTCAGCAAGATCACCAAGATCGACCGCCATCCAAACGGAGAGTACCTGTACATCCTCGGTCTGGACACTGGTGAGCCAGAGCTCAGAACCATCGTCTCCTCCATCGTCCCTTACTACAAGGAAGAGGAGCTTCTGGGCCACAACATCGTTCTGGTGAACAACCTCAAGCCAGCAAACTTCCGTGGCGTGAAGAGCAACGGTATGCTGCTTGCCGCTCAGGATCCGAATGCTGCTGAGCACGAGACCTGTGAAGTCCTGTTTGCAGACGATATCCCAGCTGGAACCAACCTTGTTCCAGAAGGTTTCAAGAACCCTGCAGAGCTTTGCTATGTCAAGCCTGACCACTTCTTTGAGATGCCTCTGTACACAAAGGACGGCTATCTCGAGGTCGACGGACACAAGTTCGTATCCCCAGAGGGTAAGACTGTTTCTGCTAAAAAATATCTGAATGGACCGGTCGGCTGATCAGTCGACCTAGTTCTGTTTGAGAACCGCGTTGTTGAAGCATTCGCCACGCTTGAATTCGTTGCTGAAGAATTCGTAGGAGGATGCTCCCGGCGAAAGAAGAACGATCTGAAGCATCTTTGTTTCAGGATCAAGACGAGAGGAGGCTGATGAAACGGCCTCCTCCATTTGTGTATAGGGACCGTTAAAGGCGATTCTGCGCTTTTTGAGCATCGGGATGAGTTTCTTTGTGGTAAACGATCCCTCCAATAGATGAATCGATGCTGCGGCCTTCAGAGCCCTGAGCATCTCAGTTGGCTCCAGTGTGCTGTCCGAACCTCCGCAGATGAGGTGTACCGGAAGGCTTTCATAGTTGTCCATGGTGAAGTTGACAGCAGCTGGGATGATGGCGGAGCTGTCGTTGATGAACATGGCGTTTTCCGTTCTGAGTATCATCTCGTTGCGTCCTGGGTTTCCCTTGTAGCTCTTCAGTGCTCCATTGATCTGTCCTGCACTGAATCCAAGCTTACGCAGAACTGCAAAGGCAGGGGAGTACTTGTCTGCAATGGCCTTGGACTTTGCTTTTGCTGTGCTTTCGATGGTTGAGATGTTCTTGGCCTTCTTGGCGGCAAGTTTCTTGATGGATTCCTTGATCTCCGTAGGGCAGACGATGTGATTGGCATGGTGGTTGAACTCGCCGATCTTGTTGATGTCACCGTTTTGCATGCTGGTTTCACTAGGACTCTGGTCGTAGACGCTTGTGATGACGGAGACCTCAACGTGAGGGATGTTGCCTTTCATGAAATTGTAGATGTCACGGGCCTGCCAGGCTGACATTTCCACGACAAGGTACTGCGGAATGTCGCCATTGTCCCAGCGTTCCAGCTCGCTGAAAGCTGAGATTCCCATGTTGCCGACCATGTGTGCCTTTCCGCCAAGCTTGTTGATGACATGGCAGATGGCAGCTGCGGTTGTGGTCTTGTTGCGGGCTCCGGTGACGCAGATGATCTTCACATTTGAGATTTCCGCTCGTGTTGTGCAGAAGGTGAGGTCGTTTTCAGTTCTTCTGGAATAGGCAAGGAATTCGTTTGTGAGGCGGATGGAAGGGGTTTTTATGACGACATCGGCCCAGAGAAAGTCCTCGGTCATGTGACCGCCACAGTGAATGACAGCACCCTTGGACTCCAGATAGTCGATGGATTCTCCAAGCATCTCTCGAGTACGTATGTCTGTTACTATGACATTGTCTTCATGGGAAAGGAAATACATGGCACTGTCAAAGCCATCTCCATGAAGACCATAGCCGAAAATAAGTACGTTCATCCCTTCCTCTTACAATGAGTATAACAGATGAACGTACAAAACATTACATGATTATTTCAACTTTATTGACACTTTTTGCATTTTTGACAGAAATGCTGTCCACGACCTCTCCGTTGAGCATAATCTGAGACACGCCGTGCTCCTTGTGCTGTGGGTTCTTGACGGTGATGTCGAAGGTCTTTCCTCTGAACTGTCTTGTCATGGAGAAACCGTCCCAGCTTGCTGGAATGCATGGGTCAATGACCAGGCTGTCGTAGGAAGGTCTGACGCCCAGAATGTAGTGGGTAGCAGCGAAATAGGACCAGCCGGCGCTTCCTGTGAGCCATGGGTGTCTTGCTCTGCCGTGGGCACTGTGATCGCGTCCCATGATGAACTGGCAGTAGGAATATGGCTCGGACTGGCGAACTTCAATCTTGTCGTTCTGCAGAGCAGGACACAGGGAGTTGTAGTACTTCATGGCAAGATCCCCATGGCCAAGCTTGGCTGCTGCAATCCATGCCCATGGATTTGGATGTGAGAAGATGGCTCCGTTCTCCTTGATGCCCTTGTAGACACGTGTGATGAAACCGATCTCATCGTCCGGAGTTCCGTAGGATGGTGCGTTGAGGTGGATTCCCCATGGGCTGTAGAGCCACTGGTCGATTGCCTTGAGTGCAAGCTCTGCATGTTCTCCCTCAGCAAGGCCGGAGCAGATGGCCCAGGAGTTGGACTCCAAGTGGACCTTTCCTTCCTTATCGCTTGAGGTTCCGATCTTGCGACCACTTTTTGTGAAGCCACGAAGATACCACTGGCCATCCCAGAGCTCTCGCTCACAGCTTTCACGGACGGTCTGCTGCATCTTCTCAAAGTGTTCAATGTCCTGTGTTTTTCCGGTGAAGCGAAGAAGCTCACAGAACTCGTCAATTGCCCAGAAGTGCAAGAAGCTTACCAGTGAGGACTCACCACCGCCAAGGTTCAGGCAGTCGTTCCAGTCGGCTCTCAGTCCAAGGCAGATGCCATGATCGCCGACTTGCTTGGCAGAGAACTCAAGGATGCGCTTCATGTGCTCAAGGACAGTTCCTTCACCTTCATCGGCAAAACCAAGGACTCTGTCCAGGAAATCGATGTCTCCTGTCTCTCGGATGTATTCACAGATGGATGGGACCAGCCACAGGGCATCGTCGGAGCAGGTGTCCTTAAGGCCATGTACCAGGCTGGATTTCTCTGGCATCGGCTTGACGGTAGGGGACTTGAAAGGGATCTCCTTTTCGATATCCGGATCAAAGGCTGCCGGGTCAAAGAGGTGAAGACCATAACCTGTGCTGGTAAGGCCCCTGAGAAGCTGTATCAGACGTGTCTTGCACTGCTCTGGATTGCTGTGGATGACACACATGGCATCCTGTGCAGTGTCGCGGTAACCAAGACCTGTTCTTCCTCCGACCTCAATGAAGGAGGCAAAGCGTGAGAACACGATGTTCGTCTCGCTCTGATAGAGGTTCCAGGTGTTGAGCATGGTATCCATCTCAGCATTTGGTGTGGAAATCTGAAGTTTTGCAGTCTTTTCGGCCCAATACTTGGCAATGGCGTCAAAGGCCTCATCAACTTTGTTGTAATCACTAAAGGCTTCCCTTACGCTCTGGCCCTTTGCCATGTCGCCGACGCCCAGTGCAAAGACAAGTCTTGCGCTCTGGCCCGGCTGAAGCTCAATGTTCTTCTGGATGGCACCGCAGTGGTTGTTTCCAAGTTCGCAGGTTCTGGCAAGCTCCGGGGCCTCAATGCCAACCGGATTGGTTTCTGTGCGGTAGTTTCCGATGAAGGAATCGCGAAGACAATCGTAGGAGGTAGGCTCAAAGCATCCGGTGAAGTAGTGGTACATGGTCGGGTTGTAGAAGTTGTCGCACTCAATGACACCCTTATCGTAGCGGGATCCGCTGCAGTACATGCTCATCTGGAAGTTCTGGTTGTCGATTTCGATGATGTTGAAGGAGAACTCGCAGTAGCCGTAGACGCTGAGGTTTCTTGGTTTGTCTGACTTGTTTGTGACCACAACATCCCAAAGCTCTGTCTCGGTTCCACGAGGAATGAACAGCTTCTGGCTTGCATCGATGCCCTTGTAGGAACACTCAAAGATGGAGTAGGAAAGGCCATGGCGTGTCGTGTACTTGGCCTGGGAAAGGTCCTTCCCGACCGGCTGCCAGGAGACGGACCAGTAGTCGTTGTCGCTTCTGTCCTTGATATAGACATAATGGCCAGGGCGGTCCAGTGGGACGGCGTTTGCGCGGAATCTGGTGATTCTGTGGTTCTCCGGATCTTTGTGGAACATGTAGCCACCTGCATTGTGGGAGATGACGGTTCCTGTCTGCTCGGTTCCGAGGTAGTTCGTCCAGGAGACTGGGATGTCTGGTCTGTCGATTACATATTCGCGTCTCTGGTTGTCAAAATGTCCATACTTCATACTAAGGTACCCTCCTAAGTTGGGGTAGGGCTTTGAAAACCCTCGGAAGAATCATAGCACAGTATTTTGTACAGTGGAAGAACAAACTGAAAATATCATAGAGGTGTAAATTGTCTTTACTTAAGTTTCGCTTTTGTGTATCTTATCGTTTGCTTTGGGGTGCATGGAGAATCCTGAAAAAATGGGGTCTCCTAAATCCCTACAGTAAAGGTAATAAATCAAATGAACCAGTTACTTCCATTAGCAATTGCACTTATTGCTGGCCTTCTGATGACACGTCTTTTCAAGAAGCTCCATCTGAACTTCCCAGATGTCACTGCATTCCTTATTGCAGGACTGATTGTCGGTCCATACTGTCTTGGCAGAATCGGCATTCCTGGAATCGGATTCAATTCTTTCGAGGATGTCTCAAAGGTTGAAGTCATCTCGACTGTCGCTTTGGGATTCATCGCATTCTCCATCGGAAACGAATTCAGGCTTTCACAGCTTAAGGGAACCGGTAAGCAGGCAACCATCGTCGGTATTCTGCAGGCTGTCGTCGCCATGGTCTGTGTCGACATCGTGCTTGTCGTCTTCAGCCTGATTGTCGGTCCGGACACTCTCAACATTTCCGGTGCAATCACTCTGGGTGCCATTGCAACAGCAACCGCTCCTGCTGCAACCCTGATGGTTGTCAAGCAGTACAAGGCTCATGGTAAGCTTACCGACCTGCTTCTGCCTGTCGTTGCACTTGACGATGCGGTAGGTCTTGTCGCCTTTGCCGTTTCCTTCGGAATTGCACAGGCACTTCTGAGCTCTTCCATCAGCTTCATCGCAGTCATCATCAATCCTCTTCTTGAGATCATCTGTTCTCTTGTTCTTGGTTCAGTGCTGGGTCTGATTCTCACAAAACTTGAGGAGCTGTTCTATTCCAACAGCAACAGAACCGCCTTGTCCCTGGGCTTTGTTCTGATGACAATCGCACTTTCCAAACTTGAGTTTGCAATCGGTCCAGTTGAGATCTCCTTCTCAACACTGCTTGTCTGTATGATGCTCGGAACCGTACTTTGCAACCTCTGTCCAAGATCTGGTGATATCATGAAGCGAACCGACCAGTGGACAGTCCCATTGTTCTGTCTGTTCTTCGTCATCAGTGGTGCTGACCTTGACCTGAGCGTCTTCAAGAACCCTCTGGTCATTCTCATCGGTGTCCTTTACATTGCTTCCAGATCCTTTGGTAAGTACTATGGTGCACGTTGGAGCTGCTCCATCTCCGGTTGTGATGAGAAGACCACCAAGTACCTCGGCTACGCTCTTTTGCCACAGGCAGGTGTCGCTCTTGGTATGTGTACACAGGCTGTTACCCTGGGAAGCTACGAAGGAAAGCTCATCCGAAACATCGTCCTGTTCGGTGTTCTCATCTATGAGCTTGCTGGTCCTATGATCACAAAGTGGGCTTTGACACAGAGTGGAGACATCCAGGAGAAGCCAGAGGACAAGGATTCTCACGACAGATTCAATACTCCTAAGGCTCATAGAACTCCAGCAGAGGGAAACAGCTGATTTCCTTCCGCTAATTGTTGACATAACAACATGCTTTAAGATTTGCCCCAATTTTTTGAAAAAGTTGGGGCAAAACTATTTTATTATGAAAAAAACGGGTTTATACTTGCGCATAATTTTTAGTTTCAAGGCAGGTACCGGAACATGAGTATTGTAATCCCAAAAGGCTACAAGTCCTTGCTTGACCAGCAGCTGACAGAGCGTGCCATCAAGTTTGTCAAGGATACCTTTGAGAGGGAGCTTTCCAGTGAACTCAAGCTTTCTCGCGTAACATCAACTCTTTTCGTTGAGTCCAATAGTGGAATCAATGATGACCTCAATGGTGTGGAGAAACCAGTCAGTTTTGCTGTAGGCAATATGAATGGTCGCAAGATGGAGATCGTCCAGAGCCTTGCCAAGTGGAAGAGAATGGCTCTTGCTGATCACGGCTTTGCAGAGGACACCGGTCTGTATACCGATATGAACGCAATTCGTCCTGATGATGACATTGACAACATCCACTCCATCTACGTCGACCAGTGGGACTGGGAGCGTGTCATGTCCAAGGGTGAGAGAAACCTCGACTTCCTCAAGTACATGGTCAAGAAGATTTATGAGGCAATCAAGAGAACTGAGTTCCTTGTCTCTGAATACTATCCTTCCTGTGCACAGACTCTTCCGGAAGAGATCACATTCATCCATTCCGAAGAGGCTCGTGCCCTGTATCCGGATATGACTCCAGTGCAGAGAGAGAAGGAACTTGCCAAAAAGTATGGTGCAATCTTCGTCATCGGAATCGGTATGCCACTGACAGACGGCGTTACACACGGCGGAAGAGCTCCAGACTATGATGACTGGTCAACTCCAAACAGTGATGGTTTCTTTGGACTCAACGGTGATATCATCGTTTGGGACAGCATCCGAAACGATTCCCTCGAGCTTTCCAGCATGGGTATCCGCGTTTCTCCAGAATCACTTCTTGAGCAGCTCAAGATCCGTGGCTGCGAGCAGAGAAAGGACCTTTACTGGCACAAGAGACTTCTTGCCAATGAGTTCCCTCAGACCATCGGTGGTGGTATCGGACAGAGCAGACTCTGCATGTTCCTTCTTCGCAAGGCTCACATTGGAGAGGTTCAGGCTTCCGTATGGCCAGAAGAGGATAGGGCAGAGGCAAAGAAGGCTGGCATCGTTCTGATGTAAGGTCATCCTTTCAATTCGATTCTGTTTCAAGGGGATTGTTGCATATGCAATGATCCCTTTTCTATTTGAAGTTGGTATCAAGTTCCGACATTTTCTCATTTTTAGGAATCCATGAGGAATTTTTACCGCATGGAAACTTGAAAAACGGGTTTCATGCGGTACTTCAATTCACGTGTTCATGTGTATGGGTCATGCATAGCCTGACGCATGCTTCCCTTCGGGACCCGGCCAAAAGACGGCGCAGGGCTATCCTGCCCACGCGCTCTTGGCCCATGGCTTCTAGAATGCACAGGCTATGACACAACCAATCCACAATCACACAGATTCTGCGATTGTGTCAGATGCTGTGTGATGCCTGTTCAGACCAGCCTGCCTGGATGGCAAGCGGCCCCTAAGCCTGGCGCCGCCATGGCATGGCGTCCTGAAAGGGGTATGATCAGGCCTTACACGGTATATGCACATGAGCGAGTTATGAGGATGGTTTGCAAGTACGAAAAAAAAGGGGAACCCGTTTGAGGTTCCCCTGTGTGTCAGTTGTTTGTGTCTGATTAGAAGACCAGGACGACGTTTCCGTCTGGATACTTCTTGGCGACATAGTCTCTGATCTCATCGCTCTGAAGCGCCTTGACGAGAGCGAGGATAGCTGGGTTGTTCTCGTTGCCAGCCTTGACTGTGATGATGTTGACATATGGGCTATCTGCACCTTCAACAAAAAGTCCATCCTTAGCTGCATTGAGACCAGCTGGGATTGCGTAGTTTCCGTTGATGACTGCAGCATCGACATCTCCGAGGACTCTTGGAAGTGTTGCAGCCTCGAGCTCCTTGAACTTGAGGTTCTTTGTGTTCTCGACAATATCAATTGGAGTTGCCTCGAGGTTGGAGGAATCAGCGAGCTTGATGAGTCCTGCGCTCTCGAGAAGCAGAAGTGCTCTACCTTCGTTGGTTGGGTCGTTTGGAATGGCGACTGTTGCACCAGCTGGAATCTGATTGAGGGAAGCATACTTCTTGGAGTAGAGTGCAAGTGGCTCGATGTGGATTCCACCAGCGTTGACAAGGTGGTAGTTCTTCTCAGCGTTGAAGGAATTCATGTATGGGATGTGCTGGAAGAAGTTTGCGATGATCTCTCCGCTCTCAACAGCCTCGTTTGGTGTGACATAGTCTGTGAACTCTCTGACAACAAGCTCGATTCCCTGTGCCTTGAGGTCATCGACGACGAGATTGAGCATCTCTGCGTGTGGCTCAGGTGTTGCACCGACAACGATCTTGTTGGAGGATGCTGTCTCGTTTGCTCCACTTGCAAATGCTGCAAATGCTGTAATCAGAACCAATGCGAATACGATAGCTTTCTTCATTTGTTCTATCTCCTGTTTGTGTGTGTATTGAATATTCGGTTTTTTGCGCCGTTTGTTCCAGTTGTGACGTATCCTATAGGATTTGTGCGGATTAATACAATAATCCTATGGAAGAATTTCTTATGGTTTGATGATTATGTCGTTGAAAAGGAAGATGTTATGCCCAGAAGGGCATCATCATGGAGAAAGTGCACATCATCATAGCTGTTGTTGTCATTATGCATTCCTCCTATCTGAGATGGCCTTACTATAGGACAGTCGAAAAAAAAATGCAACAGGTTTTGATAAAAAACCTATGAAAATAATAGGAATAATAGGTCTGCCGGTTCAGAAACGGAAAGTGTAACCATTTTGCGGTTTCTTGGTTTGATAGGGTGAAGACAGTGCAGACGGATTTTCCGTTTGTAATTGTTGTCATAATCATCAAGGAGAAAAACTATGAAGAAGATATTGGTAATCATGATTGTGGCTGTTGTTGCTGCAACATCCGTTTTCGCAGGTTTCAGAATGGGTATTGACCAGAGCCTGGTCACAACATCCGTTTCCCTCAGCTATGATTTCGGCAGATGGGCTGAAGTCGGTGGTAGTGTCGGTACCTCTTTGATTCTCGGAACCAGTGGAATGGTTGAAGACATCCAGGAGGGGACCCAGTGGTATGTTGCCATGCGCAATATGATCGCTCTGCCTCGAGCTGAGTTTTTTGCCCATTTCAAGGCAGTGGATACTCCTCATTTTGATTTCAGACTCGGTGTACGTGGAACAGCACAGGGTGAGTTCTTCCAGGAAGATGATTACCTCATTCTGCTGATGGCAAGTCCAGTGGCAGAGGTAAGCTACAAGTTCGACAATGGCTGCAGAATCTACCTCAACGGTTCCTACCCACTTCTTGGAACAGGCATTGGTGATGGTGGACTTGGCTCTGCCTTCTATACTGTTCTTGTTGGAATCTTCGATCAGATGGTACACCTTGGAGTCAGCTGGGACCTCTAAGATGTGTCTTGCATATTGCAGAAAGTTTCGTGGGAACCTCGTAGGGGTTCCCATTTTTGTATCTCTGCTTATGTGGTTCCGTTTCTGAGTGCTGTATTTCCGATGCGATTTAGGTTCAGAATCCTTTACCTTTGGCTGTATTTCTTTCAGTTTCGAGCGAAAATACATCAAAAAGCATGTATTTTCTTCATTTTCTGAAAAAACTCCTGATTGGTCCTGTGTTCAGCAACAACTAATCATACGTAACAGGCAAGACTCCCACCGCCTCAGCACAATGGGGACAAAGAAAAGGCCACAACTTGCGTTGCGGCCCCTAAAAGGAAGTGTGGAAGATTTAGCGCTTTGCCATCATGTGTGCGCTGATCTTGTTTCCTGTGAACTGGATGATCTCAACCAGAATCAGAATAATGACGACTGCGACGAACATGACATCGGTTCTAAATCTCTGGAAACCGTAGCGGATGGCAAGGTCTCCCAGGCCACCACCACCGATGGCACCTGCCATGGCGCTGTAACCGATGAGGTTGATGATTGTCAGTGTGATTCCGGAAACCAGGGAAGGCATTGCTTCAGGAAGCAGAACCTTGAAGATGATCTGGCTGTTTGTGGAGCCCATGGTTCTTGCAGCCTGGACGACACCCGGATCGACTTCCTTGAGGGAAGACTCGATGATTCTTGCGACAAACGGTGCTGCT
Organism: Sphaerochaetaceae bacterium; assembly: GCA_024405015.1. Taxonomy (GTDB): domain Bacteria; phylum Spirochaetota; class Spirochaetia; order Sphaerochaetales; family Sphaerochaetaceae; genus UBA9732. Next base: position 7,272 of record JAKSPE010000018.1, on the reverse strand, counting down.
GCGATGGAAAGCGGCACGATGGTTGCCTTTGTTCCGATGGTTGTTCCGACGATGATTCTGGCAAGAGGGAAGAGGACGATCATGAGAATCAGGAAAGGGAAGGATCTCAGGATGTTGACGATTCTTCCGATGATCTCGTTCAGAATTGGTCTTGGTTTGATTCCGCCCTGGCTATAAGGGGAGGTGACGCAAAGCAGGATTCCAAGTGGAAGACCCAAGATCATGGAGAAGATTGTGGAGAAGGCGACCATGGTGAGTGTCTCGAGCGTGCTCTGCCAAATGAGTCTGATGATCTGTGGTGTCATGCTTTCTCCTCCTCAACTTCGATTCCATATTCGCGGAAAGCGTTGATGGCTTTCTCTGTCATATCTGCGCTGCCTGTGATGTCAACGACCATGGTGCCGATCTTCTCATCGGAGACCTGCTGGACACCAGCTCCAAGGATGTTGATGTCTACGTTGTATTCTCTTATGACCTTTGAAATTACTGGAACATCGACCTTGTCATTGATGAACTTGAGGGTGTAGCGGGCAGGGGACTCTGACCAGCGGATCATCTCGCTGTCCTTTGCGTTGGAGGACAGGTGGGAGAGGAACTCTTTTGAGACTTCTGTCTTCGGATGTGCGAAGATCTCCTTGACATCGCCCTGTTCGACGATCTTTCCATCGGAAAGCACAGCAACCTGGTCACAGGCGTCTCTGACGACTTCCATCTGGTGGGTGATCATGACAACCGTGAGGTTCATCTTCTTCTGGATGTCCTTGATGAGTGCAAGGATTGCTTTTGTGGTCTTCGGGTCCAGTGCGCTTGTGGCTTCGTCACAGAACAGGATGTCCGGCTTGCATGCGAGGGCTCTTGCGATGGCAACACGCTGCTTCTGTCCGCCGCTGAGGGTGGAGATCGGTGCATCGATTCTGTCTTCAAGTCCTACAATTCCCATGAGCTCATGCACGCGTGCCTGAATCTCTTCCTTTGGATATTTGCAGATCTCCATCGGGTAGGCGACGTTCTGGCCTGCGGTCCTGGAGGAGAAGAGGTTGAAGTTCTGGAAAATCATTCCGATGTGTCTTCTGCGAAGGATGATGTCCTTCTCTGCCATATTGTCGACTCTGGCATCGTCGTAATAGACTTCGCCGCTGTCTGGCTTCTCAAGAAGACTGATCAGTCTGACAAGTGTGCTTTTTCCGGCACCGGAGAGACCTATGATTCCGAAAATCCTGTTAGATGGGATGCTAAGGCTTACCCCATCAACGGCATGGACGTTTCCATAGGTTCGTACAAGATTCTCTAGTCTGATCTGCACGGTTTACTCCTTATTGAAATAGTGTGGCTTCCATTTTCACAAAAAAAAGGGTTTGTGTAAACATAAGCAATAAAGAGTATTGCTTTCATTTTGTCCAAATGGACAAGAAAAAATCGACTTTTTTCAAAGTTTTGTTTTTTTTGTTTCTTTTATATTGAATAAAGGTTGTTTCTAGATGTAGGATTGCGCCAACAAAAACACAAACCAAGTTAGAATTTTTTTATAGGAGAAAACAAATGAAGAAAGCTTTAATTCTTGCTCTCGTTATCGCATGTGTTGCAGTTATGCCTATCTTCGCCAATGGTTCTGAAGAGTCCAAGGGCAATGACACAATCACAATCGCATTCATCGGTAACACAACTGGTGACTATGCCATGTATGGTGTTCCAGTACGCAACGCCGTCAAGATGTACTTCGACCAGCTCAACGCCAACGGCGGTATCAATGGTAAGCAGGTCAACCTCATCGAGTTCGACGACAAGGCAGACCCAACTGAGTCTGTAAACGCATACCAGCTTGCAAAGAGCAAGGGTGCAACAGCTATCATCGGTTCTGTTCTTACAGGTGCTACAGTTGCTCTCTCTGATGCAACATACGCAGACAACATGCCACAGATCACAGCTTCTGCTACATCTGCAAAGGTTACAATCGTTGACCCAGATTCTTCCAAGATCGAAGTCAAGACAAACGTCTTCAGAACATGCTTCCTCGATCCATTCCAGGGTGAGAAGGCTGCTGCTTATGCTGCACAGGTTTGCGGTGCTAAGACAGCTGCTATCTTCTACGAGAACGGTTCCGACTACTCCGAGGCTATCGTAGCTCGTTTCGAGAGCAAGCTTGCTGAGAACGGACTCAAGGTCGTTGCTAAGGAAGCTTTCGCTACAGGCGACGTTGACTACAAGGCTCAGATGACAAACATCGCAGCTGCTAACCCAGATGTCGTTCTTATGCCAATCTACTACGGTGAGGCTGGTCTTGCTGTCACAGCTCTCAGAGCTGCAGGATGCAACGCACAGGTCATCGGTGGTGACGGATTCGGTTCTGTCATCAACTATGCTTCCGCTGCTGACCTCGAGGGTACAGTTTACATGTCCGGTTATGCTGCAGGAACAGCTTCTGTCGCTCAGTTCGAAGCTGACTACCAGGCTGCATACGGTGAGGCAGTTCCTAACATGTTCGCTCCTCTCGCATGGGATGCTTCTCTTGTTATGGCAGAGGCTCTCAAGCAGGCTGACGCTAAGGGCCTCAAGGCTGGTTCTGCTGAGTTCAAGCAGGCTGTCATCGATGCAATCAAGGGTATGCAGGCATTCCCTGGCATCACAGGTTCCTACACATTCAACGCAACAAACGACCCAGAGAAGTCTGTTGCAATCATCAAGATCACAAACGGCGAAGAGAAGTTCCACGATTACTTCTAATTCACAATTTTCAGTTTGAAAATCTGATGTACGTAATGGGGCGCAAGGTAACTTGCGCCTTCATTGCTATAAAAAATAATATGGGAGATCTGCAATTATGACATTTTCCTCACTGATAGCACAGTTTATCAATGGTTTGCAGACAGGTTCAGTTTATGCTCTGGTAGCCCTTGGCTACAGCATGGTTTACGGCATCATCAAGTTGCTGAACTTTGCTCACGGAGATATCATTATGGTTGGTGCATACGTAGTGTACTATGCTATCGCAAGCTTTGCCTTGCCTCCAATGTTGGCGGTCATTTTGGCAGTGCTTGTCAGCACACTGCTCGGAGTTACAGTAGAGAAGGTTGCATACACTCCGCTTCGAAGCGCACCGAGACTTTCCCTTCTCATTACAGCAATCGGAGTTTCCTTCCTGCTCGAGAACGGCGCACAGCTGCTCTTTGGTGCAGACAAGAAGAGCCTTGATCCGATGGTAAGCGGAAGCTTCCAGCTTGGCGGTGTCAACGTCAGCTATGCTGCAGTCGTGACAATTGTTGTGTCCGTCATCGCAATGGTTGCTCTCACGATTCTCGTAAACAAGACTAAGATGGGTAAGGCAATGAGAGCCGTCTCTGAGGACATGGGTGCCGCACAGCTTATGGGTATCAGCCTCAACAGAACAATCAGCATGACTTTCGCAATCGGAAGCTTCCTTGCTGGTATCGGTTCCGTCCTTTACCTTTGCGCATATCCACAGGCAACTCCAACCATGGGTTCCATGCTTGGTATCAAGGCCTTCATCGCCGCAGTTCTCGGTGGTATCGGCTCTATCCCAGGCGCCATGATCGGTGGTTTTGCCATTGGTATTCTTGAGGCTCTGGTCGCCGCTGTTCACCTTTCCATGTGGAAGGATGCAGTTGTGTTCCTGATTCTCATCATCGTCCTTCTCTTCAAGCCTGCAGGACTTCTTGGCAAGAAGACACAGGAAAAGGTCTGACGGAGGTATGGCTATGGAAAAGAAATTCAAGATCGCAATGCCTGTCAGATATGGCATCAATTTCGCACTTATCGTCCTCGGTTGGGTCATTTTCACCGTCCTGTTCTCCACCGGTGCCCTGAATGACTACTGGAAGGGAATCGTCGTCAATATCGGTGTCAACATCATTTTGGCAACCAGCCTTAACATCGCTTGTGGTTACCTCGGACAGCTTCCTCTGGGACATGCCGGTTTCATGGCTGTCGGAGCTTACACAGGTGCCATCTACATCAAGGCCACTCCTGCCTATGACCTTCTCAGAGCAGGTAACACAACTGCCATCATCCCTTATGTGATCGTCGCCATCATCCTTGCAGCTCTCGTGAGCGGAATCTTCGGTCTTCTCATCGGTATTCCAGCTCTCAGACTTAAGGGTGACTACCTTGCCATCATCACACTCGGTTTTGGTGAAATCATCCGAATCGTCATCACAAACATTGACTCCGTTCTCGGATTCAAGTTCACCTATGGTGCATCCGGACTTGCCAGAATTCCTAAGTTCTCATCCTTCAATCTCATGTACATCATGACAGTCATTTCTCTGTTCCTGATCCATGTGTTCATGAAGAGCCGCCATGGTAGAGCAGTCCTCTCCATCCGAGACAATGAAATCGCCGCTGAGTCCGTCGGTATCAACACCACTTTCTACAAGACAACAGCATTCGTGTTCTCCGCCATGCTCGCTGGTGTTGCAGGATGCCTTTATGCAGGAACTCTCGGATCTCTGTATCCAGCAACCTTCAAGTTCATGAAGTCCATCGAGATTCTCGTTATGGTCGTTCTTGGTGGTATGGGATCCATGCTCGGTTCTGTCATTGCTGCAATCGTCCTTACCGGTCTTCCTGAGCTTCTCAGAAGCTTCAGCGACTACCGAATGGTTCTTTACTCACTGGCTCTGGTCCTGATGATGATCTTCCGACCAAAAGGACTCATGGGAACCTATGACTTCTCACTGAACAAGTCCATCGAGAACATCGTGAACAAAATCAGAGGCAAGAAGGCTGCTAAGGCCGACAAGGAGGTGCAGGAATGAGCAACGTATTGAAGTGTGAGCACCTGAGAGTCGTCTTCGGAGGACTTGCTGCAGTAAGTGATTTCAACATCGAGGTCGAGGAGAACCAGATTGCTGGTCTCATCGGTCCAAACGGTGCCGGAAAGACAACCGTCTTCAACCTGCTTACCGGTGTCTATACTCCGACTAGCGGTGTCGTCACTCTGTGTGACAAGGACCTTGCCGGAATGAGCACCATCCAGAGAAGCCATGCTGGAATCGCAAGAACTTTCCAGAACATCAGACTTTTCAAGGATATGAGTGTTATCGACAACGTCATCAACAGCTTCAACTACAGAATGAAGTACACAATCCCTGAGGCAATGCTTCGCCTTCCAAGATACTGGAAGGAGGAGAAGGCTGCTCGTGAGAGAGCCCTCGAACTTCTGGGTGTCTTCAATATGCAGGACCTGGCAGAGGTCAATGCCGGTAACCTCCCTTATGGTGCACAGCGCCGTCTGGAGATTGTCCGAGCTCTTGCCACAAATCCAAAGCTTCTGCTTCTGGACGAGCCTGCAGCTGGTATGAACCCTGCAGAGACAACAGCCCTTATGGAGACCATCGGAAAGATCCGTGACAATTTCCATATCGCAATTCTTCTGATCGAGCATGACATGAGCCTTGTCATGGGAATCTGTGAGCAGATCACAGTTCTCAACTTCGGTGAGGTCATCGCACAGGGAACTCCTGAGCAGATTCAGAACAATCCGGTAGTCATTGAGGCATACCTCGGAAAGGATAGGGACTGATATGGGCAACATTCTTAGTGTTAAAGACATCAACGTTTATTACGGCGCAATCCACGCTGTCACAGATATCTCCTTTGACGTCAACGAAGGTGAGATTGTCACCCTCATCGGTGCTAACGGTGCTGGAAAGTCCACAACTCTGAACACCATCTCCGGTCTTCTGAGATCAAAGACTGGTGACATCGAGTTCATGGGCAACTCCATTGCCAAGATGGGTCCGAACAAGATCGTCCAGAACGGTCTTGTCATGGTTCCAGAGGGACGAAGAATCTTCTTGGGCATGACTGTTCTCGAGAACCTTGAGATGGGTGCTTACACAAGGCCGAATTCAGAGATCAAGGAAAGCCTGGAGCAGGTCTTTGAGCTGTTCCCAAGACTCAAGGAGAGAATCCATCAGATCGGTGGAACACTCTCCGGTGGTGAGCAGCAGATGCTTGCTATGGGAAGAGCCCTTATGGCAAAGCCAAAGCTCATTATGTTGGATGAGCCTTCCATGGGTCTTGCACCGCTGCTTGTTGACCTGATCTTTGAGATCATCAAAGACCTCCATAAGGCAGGTTCCACAATTCTTCTGGTTGAGCAGAATGCAAAGGCCGCACTTTCCATCGCCGACAGAGCTTATGTTCTTGAGACAGGAAAGATCGTCAAATCAGGAAAGGGTTCTGAACTCATTTCCGACCCAGTCATCAAGAAAGCTTATCTTGGTGCATAATTGATTTTGGCCGCGCTTGGGTTTTGTGTGTTACAATGATAACAACACAGCCAAGTGCGGCGGAGGAAAAGACTATGATTATCGCTGATAGAATGAAAAAGAACCCTGCAACTGCTTCTTTGGATATGAGCATCAAGGAAGCTTCTGAGAAGATGAAGAAGGAGAAGGTCCACAGACTGACTGTCCTCGACGATGCCAAGCATGTCGTAGGTGTCATCTCCGAGAAGGATATCCTTCTGGCATCCCCATCTCCAGCTTCCACATTGAGCACCTATGAGATCAACTATCTGCTCTCAAAGCTCACTGTAAAGAACATCATGAGCCGCAATCCGCTGACCATCACCAAACAGACAACTGTTGAAGAGGCTTTGAAACTCATGGTTGAAAATGACCTTTCCTGTCTTCCTGTCATCGAGAACGGCTACCTTTCCGGTATCGTCTCAAAGAGTGACATGTTCAAGATCCTTCTGGAGATGCTTGGTGCAAATGACACTGGTGTCCGTGTCGAGGCTCTTGTCGAGGATAAGGTTGGTGTTGTCGCAGGTCTTTCTGAACAGTTCACAAAAGAGGGTATCAACATCATCTCCTGGGGAACCATTGAAGGTCCTACAGCAGACACAAAGGTTCTTACCTTCAAAGTCCAGAACGCAACCGTCGAGCAGGTGAAAGCCATTGTTGAGCCGATTGCCAAGACTTTGGATGTTAGAAGCGTCTGAGTAAACTGATCTTGTTTGAAAGAGAAACCGCAGCCGAAATGGTTGCGGTTTTTTTTCATATTGGTTTGATTGTGGCTATGTTGTCAACGACGCCCATGACGTCCATGACGCCTATGAAGATTATGAAACGTCAAGAAGGCCATGAAATGACAACAATATCTATGGGCATAAAAAAACCGTTGGAGCGACCAACGGTTTTAAGATTGCAAGAAAAAGAATTACTTTTTCTTATGTCTCATCATTCTGAGCTTTTTCTTTCTCTTATGTGTAGCAATCTTATGCTTTTTTCTTTTTCTTCCACAAGG
>JAKSPE010000017.1 GCA_024405015.1 Sphaerochaetaceae bacterium | reverse complement strand
TTTGCAGAGAAAAGAAAAACAGATTTTATAGAAAAAGAAGAGGCTCCCGATTGGGAGCCTCATTCATTGTAGCTATTGATTTAATCAAAATGCTGCATTGAGCCATGTGATTCCATCGATGACAGCTGTCAGGTATGGAGCACTCTGGAACTCTGGGTAAGACTCGTGGAAGACGCCGTCCCAGATTGCCTCGTATGTATCAGCATTGAAGTCACCATCTGTATCGACTGCAAATGCGCTTGTCATGTGCTCGCCGTTGACTGTGAACTTGGATACATCGAAGACCTGAACCTTGCCGGACTTGATGTCAGCAATAGCCTGGTCGATAGCTGCCTGTGTGCCAGGAGCTGCGATAGCTGCGTTGAGAGCTGTAACCTTGACATCGCCATTAGCCATTGTTCCGCAGTAGTCGCTTGGGTTCTTGACGCCATCAATGACATTCTTGATGAATGTGTAGAAGTATGGCTGCCAGTCAATGCGGCATGAGAGCAGGGAAGCTGTTGGAGCCTGTGATGTCATGTCTGTGTTGTAACCTGTGTGGAAGACGCCAGCCTTGGCAGCTTCTGTAGCAGGAGTTGTTGTATCGGAGTGCTGTGAAATCATGACAGCGCCCTTAGCGATGAGAGCGTCAGCAGCTGCAGCCTCGAGGGTTGGGTCTCCCCAGGAACCGACGAACTGAACAATCATTGTTGCGCTTGGACAAACGCTTCTGATACCAAGGAAGTAACCGGACATACCGGAGATAACCTCAGCAAAGGAGTATGCGCCAACATAACCGACGACAGCCTGATCGGCAGTGATTCTGCCTTCGCTGATCATCTGGTTGAGCTTCATACCTGCAGCAACACCAGCAACATAGCGGCCTTCGTAGATGGATGCGAAAGCATTGTATGTGTTGTCTCTGCCGTCAAGCTGTGAACCACAGTTTGTGAGGGAAACGAACTGAACCTTTGGGAACTCGTCTGCAACTGGCTGCATGAACTGCTCGAAACCGTAGCTGTTGTTGAAGATGACCTTACATCCTGCAGCTGCAAGTTCTCTGTTTGCATCTGTGACTGTCTCGTCCTCAAGGTGGCCTCTGTCGACGATAAGTTCAACTGCATAACCTTCAGCCTTGAGCTGATCGATAGCAGCGTTCATACCGTTCATGAAGTTCCAGGTGTAACCGAGGTCATTCTCATCATTGATAACGACCAAACCGACCTTTGTTGCTGCGTTTGCAGCTGGAGTTGTCTCAGAAGCACCACCAGCGAAAACTGCTGTCATGACAACGAGAGCAACAAGAAGAACAACTGTAATTTTCTTCATTCCATACTCCTTTTAAATATTTGGGCTATGCCCATTCGTAAATAACAAACAGGAAAACGAGTTCCTGTTGCAATCTTATCAAAATGCAACAAAAATGTCTCTATCTTGGCAAAGACAAACCAAAATTTGTTGCAAATACTGTTGCACTTATCGTTCCTCTCTGAAGTAATTCACACCAAGTGATGCAGGTGGCTGCTTATCCTTGTTGTTTCGGATGGAGGAGATGATAAGGACGACAAGAGTTACCACATACGGCAGAATCTTGTAGATCTCTGTAGGGATACCTGGGATGATGATCCACAGGTACATGATCATCAGGGAACCGAAGAGCATGGATCCCCAAATGGAGTTCATTGGTTTCCAAGTACAGAAAATGACCAGTGCAACGGAAAGCCAACCGATACCGGAAAGGGAAGCCTCAATCCAGACACAACCGGCTGTTGTCATAGTGAATACCATACCACCGATGGCAGAGATTCCACCACCGACTGCTGTTGCAATGTATTTGTAAGCAGTGATGTTGATACCGGCAGCATCAGCTGTGACCGGGGACTCTCCAACAGCTCTAAGATAAAGGCCTGTCTTTGTCTTTGTCAAAAAGAGGTGAATGACCACGGCAAGGATGATTCCCATATAGAAAAAGTGAACCTGGTTGAAGAAGATCGGACCAATGATTGGGATGTTCTTCAAGAAGTCCGGCATGAACTTGAAGGAGAAGGCCTCTTTGAGGTGGTTGCTGACGGAGACGTAACCGTTGAGCTTTGTTCGCATGATTTCACCGACGAACTTGGCAACACCTGTTCCGAATGTGGTCATGGCAAGACCTGTGACATTCTGGTTTGCACGCAAGGTGACTGTGATGAAGCTGAAGAGAAGTCCTGCAAGGGCTCCAGCGGCAAACGCTCCAAGAATTGCAACAAGGATTGCAACGAAACCAATGGAGTTGGCTTCACCGACAATTGCCTCGTATCTGTTTGCTGCAACAAGACCTAGGATTCCACCCATGTACATGATACCTTCAACACCAAGGTTAAGGTTTCCGGATTTTTCGGTCAGGATTTCACCCATGGTTCCGAACATGAGAACGGTTGCATAGGTACCTGCGGCTGCGATAAGTGCGAAAAGTGAATTCATGCCTTTACCTCCTTATCTGCCTTGCTTCTGAAAATGATCTTGTAGTTGATGAAGAACTCTGAACTGAGCATGCAGAACAGAAGAACTCCAGAAACGATTTCGGAAACGGCTGTAGGAACCTGCAGCTGCTTGTTGAGTGTGCTGGAACCCTTGGAAATGACTGCAAGAAGGGCAGTGATGGCAATCATGACAAAGGCGTTCAACTGGCTGAGCCAGGAGACTGTGATTGCTGTGAAGCCGACACCGTTGGCGATTGTCTTGGTGAAGGTGTGGTTTGCACCAGCCAGAACCAGGAAGCCTGCGATACCACAGATGGCACCGGAAAGGATCATGGTTCGCATCATGATCCAACCAACGTTCATTCCTGCGTAACGGGCAGTGTTCTCAGAGTCACCAATGACGGCAACCTCATAACCATGCTTGGTATAGTTCATGTAGATGTGCATGAATACAACAAGCAGAAGGGCAACAATCCAACCGCACTGGACGCCGAATACCTCAGGAAGGTAAGTGCTCTTGTCGAACATCGGAACAATCTGTGTTCCTTTTCTTCCTTCCCATGGTCCGCCCTGAAGCCATGCGCCAAGACCGATTGCGATATAGTTCATCATGAGAGTGAACAGTGTTTCGTTTGTGTTGAACTTGGCTTTGAAAAGACCTGGCAAAAAGCCCCAGAGTCCTCCACCGAGAGCTCCTGCGATTGCCATCAGCAGAATGCAGAGCAGGGAAGGAATCTTTCCACCGAGGTTGATTGCCACAAAGGCCGAGCAGATGGCTCCGAAGGTCAGCTGTCCTTCCGCACCGATGTTCCAGAACTTCATTTTGAAACATGGTCCGATTGCCAAGGAACAGACCAGAAGTGGAATAGCAATCTTGATGGTCTGCTTCAGATAAATGGAATTGCTCAAGGAACCCTTGATGATGACACCATAGGCCTTAAACGGGTTGACGCCAGTCAGAATGATAGGGATGCTGCCGATGATCAGAGCCAGAAGAATCGATCCGATTCGGATGAGCATGGCATACTTTGGGTCCATTGCATCACGCTTGGCAAGTCTGATAAGAGGTGTTTTCTTTACGTCACTCATTCGTTGCCTCCTTTCCGCCTACAGAAGTCATCAGAAGACCAATCTCTTCCTTTGTTGTTGTGCGGGCATCCACGATTCCGCTGACCTGTCCGCCACAGAGGACGACAATTCTGTCACACAACTCAAGCAGAACATCCAGTTCCTCTCCGACATACATGACCGCAGATCCGTTCATCTTCTGTTCGGTCAGTAGATTGTAGATGGCATAGGATGTGTTGATATCAAGTCCTCTAACTGCATATGCTGTAAGGAGTACTGGTGGATTTGAAGCGATTTCTCTACCAACGAGAACCTTCTGGATGTTACCACCGGACATTCTTCTGACTGGGAATTCTGTGGAAGGGGTTACGACCTCAAGATCCTTCCAGACCTTGTTGGCAAGCTCTTCTGGATTCTTCTTATTGAAGAAAATGCTCTTTCCGCTTTTCCACGAGCGAAGCATCATGTTGCTGGTCATGCCCATGGATCCGACAAGACCCATACCAAGTCTGTCTTCCGGGACAAAGCCCATGCCAACACCGACTTGTCGGATCTGCATTGGTGTCTTTCCGACCAGCTCTTCCTGAGCACCGTCGTCTCGGATGAATTTGATGGAGCCTTCTTTGATTGGATAAAGACCTGTAATAGCCTCCAGAAGCTCCTTCTGTCCGGAACCGGCGATACCGGCTACGCCAAGAATCTCACCGGTTTTGGCGGTAAAGGTGACATTGTCCAGTTTTCTGACACCGTCGTTATCTACAACCGTAAGTCCGCTGATCTGAAGCTTGTCTTGTGGGTTAGGGTAGACAGGTCTGTCAATGTTCAGTTTTACGGAATGACCTACCATCATATCGGTCAGTGACTGGGCGGTTGCTTCCTTCGTGTTGACGGTTCCGATGTAGCGACCCTTTCGGAGGATTGCAACTTTGTCAGAAACATCAAGGACCTCAGCAAGCTTATGGGTAATCAGGATGATGGCCTTGTTGTCCTTTTTCATGTTTCGCAGAACGGCAAAGAGTTTGTCGGTCTCCTGAGGGGTAAGGACTGCTGTAGGTTCATCCAGAATCAGGATTTCAGCTCCTCGGTACAGAACCTTGACAATCTCGATGGTCTGCTTCTGGGAAACGGACATGTCGTAGATCTTCTTTTTCGGATCGACATTGAATCCATATTTGTCGCAGATCGCTTTGACTTTGTCATTGACAGCATTGATGTCCATTTTCTCGTTCTCTAGTCCGAGAATGATGTTCTGGGCCGCTGTGAACACGTCGACAAGGTGGTAATGCTGATGGATCATTCCGATTCCATAGTCATACGCATCCTTCGGGGACTTGATGGCGATCTGCTGGTCATCCTTGTAGATTTCGCCGCCATCTGGCTGATAGATTCCAGACAGCATGTTCATGAGAGTTGTCTTACCGCTTCCGTTCTCTCCCAGCAGACAGAGGATCTCGCCTCGGTTGATCTGCAGATTGATCTCGTCATTGGCGACAACTGGACCGAATGTCTTTCTGATGTTCTTCAGTTCAATTGCGCATTTGTTCTGCACGGTTGTATCCTTTTTCCCTGTGCTTTTGGAACCGAAGTTAGGTAAGCACACGGACTTATAAAAGTTGATTGAATTCTATCATGGTGAAAACGAAATCCGCAAGAAGAAAATTGCAACAAACAGCAACAAAAGAGGGGAGGTAAACGATTACCTATCAAAAGATTATCAAAAAATTTCAGAACTTAAATGCCGATTTCTCGGAGGAGGATGTTGAAAATCTCTTCTCTGGAAAGAGTCCCATCGACGCGGATGAGTCTGCAACCTTGTGGCAGATTGCTGAAAATCTTTTCGTAGTTGTCGTGGACTTTTTTCTGGTAATCGAGCTTCTCGTAGATTTCCTTGGCCATGCCACGGGAATTGATGCGACTGATGCAATCCTCGACTGGTGTATCCACATAGAGAACAAGCTCCGGGTAAGGGAATTTGCTGTTGAGCATTTGAACGGTCTGTGGGTCAAAGCCGATGGACTGGTAGGCATAGGAAGAGAAGAAGTAGCGGTCAGAGATGACGGTCTTTCCCTGCGCAATCTGTGCCTTTATGCCGTACTCTGGATTGTTCAGATGATTGTCTCTGTCAGCGGCAAAGAGGTAGGCAACGGTAGACTGAGGAACCTTGAATTCTCCGGAGAGGACTTTTCGGATCAGAAGTCCTGAGTCATAGATGGTAGGCTCTGCTGTTCGGAAGACAGGAAGACCCTTTTTCTCCATGTATGCTTCCAGATTCTTGAGTTGTGTTGTGGTTCCTGCACCATCCAGACCTTCCAGTACCCAGAACCCTTTCAGAATTTCAGCCATGACATTGCCTCCAACACTTTTATAATACACATAAATTACACAGATATTCAATTGAGATATATGAGGTGAATTGCTATAATCAACGCGAATGAAATTCCGTAGGACTTTGTCGTCGGTACTTATCTCCATTCTCCTCATTTTGGTGGCCTTGCTTGCAGTGGTCCATTTTCGTATGGCCACCTATGGTATGGACAGGCTTTCTATGCTGGTACAGAGTTTCATTCCCACATCGGACAATGGTCTTGAGATTGGCATAGACAATGTCCGAAGCACCCTGATGAAATCCATCACCATTGATGGAATCCATCTGAGAGCAGGGGATATGGATGTTGTGGACATTGAGAAGATTGAGGTTTCCCTGAACCTCTGGGATGTCCTGAAGTTTGCCATTGGGGGAAAGGCCTCCATGGTGGATGCCACCATCTCAAATGTCAAAGTCCAGATTACCGATTCGAATGTCCAGGCACTGATGAATGCATTTTCGGCTTTCTCGGCAGGCTCTGATGATTCTGACGTAACCTCCGGTTCTGCTTCCGGTGAATCCTCCAAACCTAAGGCTTTTGATGAGCTCGGCGTTTCGGCTGCCTTGTTCGGACTCGATATCTATGTGGATTACAACGGCATTTCTGTAATATCGGTCGGTTCCAATGCCACTGCAAAACTTGCAAAAGGCTTGAACTTCGAAAACGCAGACCTGAACATTCCTCGGGTTTTCGCTTCCCATTTGGGCCCATCGGATATGAACGTTTCCGATATCCGACTTTCCGTGGATGAGAATTATCAGATCTACGGTTCCATTGGTGGTGTCGAGTATGGCGAGTATGCGAAGTTGAACGGTCTTTCTGCCATTGCCCAGTTTGCGGAGGGTATCCTTTCCTCTGCCTTTTACATGGATAAGGCAAGTGGTCAGTATTCCAATGATTCTGTTTCAATCAGCGCAGACCTGGAATCCTCAACCGCACGCATCAATTACCGCATAGCGGATGGAAATGCCTCCTTCCTTCTGGAATCCGGAAACATCATCATCGATTCTGCTAATCCAGAGCTCACGCTTTGTATCGGCGATACTGAAATCGGTGGTCAGTTCGATGGTTCTGACAATATTGCCCTTGTTCTGGATGTCTCTTCGGTTTCCTTTGATGCGTTGGATACCAGTTTCGGTTTCCGGGACATCTCTGCAGATATCGACTTGTCGTTGGATGGTTTCAGCAGCATTGGTCAGGTCCTGATTGCGTCCTCCCAGATGGCAGGAAACGAGAACCTGATCTTTACCGATGCCTCTTTGGAAAACCTTTCTGTTGACTATTCCTATTCGTCATCGGGGCTTGGGGTACGACTGCGAGGTTCTGCAAAGGGTACAAGTCCAAACACCTATTTGGGACAGATCTCCACAACGGTTGACGTCTCTGCTCAGACCAGGGATTTCCGAAGTCTGTCGTTTGCATCGTTGAACCTGCAGGATCTGCAACTTGCTTCCATCCACGATGATGCCTACTTGTCTTTGGACCTTTTTGAAAACGGAAATCTGAGCGGCAGCTTCGGAATCCGGGATGATGTATCCTCCAATGTCAGCATTGATCTGGATTCCCGAAACATAGACCTTAGGTTGTACCTCAATGGTCTTAAGCCATCCTCCTATGTGGCGGTCTATGACAACATTCTTTCCAATGTCCAGTTTGTGGATGAAAGGACTGTTCTGGACGGTAGCATCGTGCTGTCTTCCCAGATGACGGAAGGCTTTTCAGACTGGCTGAAGGCCATGCTTAGAGGAGAGTATTCTGCCAAGTTCCCAATAGAATCTCCGTTTGATGTCCTTCAGACGTCTCGTGTTTCCTTGAATACCGCCATTGAGGGAATCAACATCTCCGAGGATGGCCTTGCCGGTGCTATGACATTGGATGCCTTTGTGGACAAGGATGCAGCACAGATCACCAACTTTGCAGTTTCTGCCAAGGGAATGAGACTTTCCTACGCAGGTTCCATCGATATGAAGGAACTCCTTCCAGACGGAAGGCTTTCCTTGCAGAACGCATCCGATGGTAGTGAGCTTGCAAGCATCCTGTTCCAGTATCATAGGGGAGAGAGAATCTATGAGTTCTTGGGCCAGACACCATTGGATGAGAGCCTGAGCCTTCAGGGTTCGTTGAACTGGGAGGATCTCCAGCGAATCGTCGCATCGGCAAGAATCGATGCTTCTGTCCTTTCTGAGGATGGTATTGCTTTTGATGTGACCATTTCTCCAAGTCCTTTGCAGGTAGAGGTTTGTGGTGATGAGATTAACCTTGCCGTGACAATGGCCGACAACAAAATCCTTGTCTCTGGTAACCTCGATGACCTTTTGATCAATGCTTCAGATAGTATGCAGATTGAGGTCGATACCGAAATCGGTGGTTTCTACGATATGTCAGAAGGCACCTTTGATGCATCCTTGCGTAGCCTTTCTGTCAAGCTTTCGGATTTGCTTAGCATTGGTCTTGACCTTGACGTCAACGACCATAGCATTTCCTTGGGCAGACTTCTGGTTGGCCGAGGTGACAGCATCACAGCATTCTCGGGAGGCGCCGATTTTGAGTTCGCTTCCCTTGATGAACTTCTGACAGGGGACACCTCAAGTGTCAATGGCACTTTTGACCTCAGAACCACTGGTGGCGATTATGCAAGGGGCTCTGTCATCCATGACCAGTATTATCTGGATGTCCAGATGAATGGTTTTGGAGAGAATCAGTTGGATGCGGGTACAACCATTCTTGGAACGCGAGGCAGTGGATTCTATGGCTCGGCATTCGTCCAGTGGGGCGATGAGGCGTCCAACCGAATTGATCTCAATGGCATCTATGACGATAATGTTTTGTTCTTGTATGACACCTATGGTAACATCGGCAGTCTGAATCTGGATAACATCCAATTTGAGATGGACCTTTCGAAGATGATGCTCAATGCCTCCCTGGATTTTCTGAATGAGAGGGTCTTTGATTCTGGTGAACTGAAGAGTCAGAAGGGTACCCTAACCCTGGGGGCAAAGGTGGAAGGCCTGTCCAACAGCCTGTTCCAGCTCTTTGCTGGTCTGGATTATGAGATTGTCTTTGATCTGGGACTGTCCAATGTAAGGCTTGCCGACGGCTTTAAGGTTGCCGATACCTCAGCAAAGATGGTTTTCCACAATGGGCTTTTGACGTTCGATGGCGATCTGATCAATGGAAGTTACGATAGCAGAAACAATTACATTGATATGAGCATTGATAGGAAACTCCTTGTCGGTGTGGATGTGAAGGGCTATCTTGGCGATGAGCTTGACCTTATGGTCTCTAATGTCTATTTCCCGATGCGTCTTTTGAACCAGGTCATGGATTCCACCATATTCGCATTTGAGGATGGCTTCCTTGAAGGCGATATCCTGATCAATGGACCTGCTTCTGCACCTAGTTTCTATGGAATGGCCTATTGCCAGAGCTTTGGTATGTCGCTGTTCTATCTGCCAGAGCAGATCATGTCCATCAAGAATGTCTCCATTTCCCTGCAGGATCACAGTATTGTCATGACCAAGTCCGCCATGACCGGATACAGCAACCTGGATGGTCGCTATTTCTATGGCGATGCCTCCATTGAAATCATTATGCAGGGCTTGAATTTCCAGAGTATGGATTTGCAGATCCATGTGGACGATGATTTCCCAGTGGATTTCTGGATGCCACAGCGATTTGGAGGAACCACCGATTTCGAGGTTCGAGGTGATGTGACAGGCTTTGTGGATTTCACCATCGAAAACGGCATCATGAACCTTTCGACGGATGTTACTTTATCCAATACGCTCATTGATTTCACCTTGGATCAGATGCCGGATTGGTTCTACAAACCAGGTGGCGGCTCCACCTTCAATCTGGATATTGCCATCAACACCGGAAAAAATATCGAATTCTATTATCCGGAAAAGGATAATTCCTTCCTGAACTTCACATTACTGGAAGGTGAAACGGTAGAGCTCAAACTCAATGACGGTAAGTTCAGCACCGATGGTGGTCTGGCTGTCAAAACCGGACAGGTCTACTATTTCCACAATGACTTCATTATCACAGAAGGTAGTGTTGACCTTTCCCAGAAGAAGTATAACGCAAGCAATGCCGCCTTGCCGTTCGTTCTGAACCTGACCGCTCAACTGACCGATTACGATGCCAACGGCAAGAAGGTCATCATTGATATGATTCTCAAGGATGCCACCTTGGATAACATCTCACCGCGTTTCCAGAGTACTCCAACCATGACCCAGAACGAGATTCTGTCACTTCTTGGTCAGAGTGTGCTTTCCTCAAGCTCTTTGGATTCCCAGGTGTCTGTCAGATCGCTTGCCCAGTTCGCACGAACCGCTGCAGATGCTCTGACCCGTGTCGGTGTCATTGAGTCCAACAGCAGTTACTCCATTGCAAGTACCATCCGCAATTCGCTGAACCTGGATATTTTCTCTGCACGTTCCAATATCATCTCCAATGTCATTGTGGATGCACTGCCTGGAGAACTTGCGGGAAGGGGAGATGTCAGTATGCTGGCACGCTATTTGGATGGTACCTCCCTTTATGCTGGAAAATACATGGGCTCTGATCTGTTCTTGCGACTTACCCTCATGCTCAAGGCAGACAGCAGCAACTCACTTTCCGATGAGGTCGGACACTTCCTTGCGAAGGATCTGATTCTTGATACAGAGATTAGTATAGACTGGAATAACCCAATGGGAACTTTCACGATTTTCACGCAGCCACACGAGTTGTCGGCGTTTGATATTTTGGATACTATTGGGTTCAGCGTAACCAAACAGATACAATATTGATTTATAGTCAGGAGACGTTACATGAGAAAGAGATTGGTTTTGATGATGATTCTGGCATTGGTTGTGGTTTCCATGACCGCTGCGGCAAACAGTGGATGGTACTACAACAAGGAGATTTCAGAGTTCTCCTATTCCGGTGTCAAGAACATTTCAGAGTCTGACATCAACAATGTGCTTTATCCATATAGATATAAGGAGTTCACTGATGATCTTTTCGCAGAGATTCAGGACAAACTGTACCGAATTGATGGTGTGGATTTCTTCACCGCCGATGCGGAGCAGATTCCAGAGACAGGGGAACTTCGTATTGTATTTGAGTTCTATGAGATTCCTAAGCTCACAGCCATCCGCTTTGACGGTAACGAGAAACTCAAGACAAAGGATCTCAAGGAAGGCCTTACCACCATTTCTGCCGGAACCTTCCTGGACCCGATGAACCGTGCCGTACTGTCCAGCGCCGTCTCTGAAATCCAGGACCTGTACAGAGCCAAGGGCATGCAGGATGTTCCTGTCGAGTACAACATTGAGGAAAATGCTGAGAACAATACCTTTGAAATCACATTCTCTGTCAATGAAGGAAAGCAGACAAGAATCGTCGGATTCTTTTTTGAAGGCAACGAAAAAATCGATAGCGCCACATTGAAGAAGCAGGTCAAGTCCAAGACCAAGTCTCTGTTCAATAACGGATACCTGGATATGAACCAGATCCGAACCGATGCCAACAATATTGCAATCTATTATCAGACAAATGGTTACATTGATGTCATCGTTTCCGAACCTGTCATTGAGACCATCCAGTCCTCCAACGATAAATACGAAGAGGTAACTGTTACTTTCAAGGTTGTCGAAGGTCCTCAGTGGTTCTATGGCGGAATGGAAGTCTCCGGTAATACCATTTTCACCGATGAACAGATCAAGGCCGTACAGTCCATGAAAGTCGGTTCTGTCCTGAACCTGGAGTCTGTGCAGGCTGAATACACCGCTATTGCAGATCTTTACTACAACGATGGTTACATCTCAAACGGCATGAATATCGTTGATGTCCGTGACGATACTGACATGACCGTCAAGTTTTTCTTGACCATTCAGGAAGGATCTCAGGCCGTTGTCCAGGAGATTCTCCTTTCCGGACTTGAGAAGACCAAAGATTATGTCATGAGAAGAGAGCTTGCCATCAAGCCTGGTGATGTTTTCTCAAAGTCCAAAATGGTCTCCAGCGCACAGAACCTGTACAACACAGGATACTTGTCTGACTTGGACTATAACCTCAGCTATGGACAGGATGAGAACAATGTCATTCTTGATTTCAAGCTTACGGAAGGCAGCACAAAGAACATCCAGTTCGGTGCCACATTCGGTGGAACGCTTAATGGCTTCCCAGTATCCGGTTTTGTCCAGTGGGCAGATCTGAACCTGGGTGGTAGGGGACAGAGTCTGAACATTTCATCCACCATTTCTCCAGATACCCAGTCCATCAGTTTCGGTTTCGGTGATGGATGGTTCAAGCAGTACCGCTGGGCAAATTCCTTCAACTTCGGATTCACCCATACAAAGTCCACAGGTGAACTTCAGCTTGGACTTGGTGCAACGGAGTACTACAACGGAAGAAACGATGACAGCACATGGCCTCTTGGCTATTCCAATGCAGATCAGTGGATCCATTCCAACAATGAGTATCCTGCATCCAAGGACCTCATGGACTATGACCTTTTCACATACTCACTTGGATATTCCACAGGTTATACCTTCATGTTTGATGCTGGACGCCTTACCCTTTCCGGTAACGCTTCTGTCAGCTTGAACAAGGCTTTCTATGACGAGACCAAATTCCGCCCATTTGAGAAGCTCATTTACCAGTATGGCCAGAAGTGGCAGTTCTCCAACAAGATCGGAATCGGTGTCCAGTGGGATGGTAGAGACTTCATCAATGCACCGACAAAGGGCTATGTCCTTGGTGCATCCATGACCTATGCTGGAGGTCTTCTGGGAGGTCTTTCCAACTACGTCAAAATGTCAGCAAACGCAGCAGGTTATGTGAAGCTTTTCTCCTTCGTCAACAGCGAGGAAGAGACCAAGAACATCATGCTCTGCGTTTCCACATCCGGTAACGTAATGCTTCCACAGCTCTACAATTACGAGAAGAATGGTCTTCGCTTCTGGGACCCGAAACTTGGTGCTACCAAGTATGAGATGCTCTACATCGATGGTATGACCATTGGTAGAGGTTTCGGTACTGTCGTTGACCAGGCATTCCTTTGGGACAACATGGCCGAAATCAGCTACCAGCTGGTTGAGAACATTCTGCAGGCCGAGCTGTTTGTCAGTGCAACTGGTGTCAATTCCAAGCTTACCGATATCAAGAACGGTATCAACTGGTACTATGCTGCAGGCTTTGGAATCAAGCTCAAGATCCAGGGCTTCCCACTTGGTCTTTATCTGGTCAAGAATGCCACATACCGCTATCAGAACTTCGGTGATACTGCAAGGTCTTTCGAGTGGCTTGGTGGATCCTATTTCCATGGAAGCAAGGAGACAAGTGGTATGAGTCTTGTCCTTGCAATCTCGACAAGCCTGATCTGACAAGGAGCAACAATGGCTGATACTCCACTGATGCAACAGTATAGGCAAATGAAGAAAGAGCACTCTGACATGGTGCTCTTTTTCCGTGTCGGAGACTTCTATGAGATGTTCGATGACGATGCCCGCGAGGTTTCCTCTCTTCTGAATCTGACCCTTACCCATAAGGGCGATGACCCGATGTGCGGAATCCCTTACCATGCTGCCAAGAACTATTTGAAAAGACTGCTGGATGCTGGAAAGAAGGTTGCCATCTGTGAGCAGATGGAGCTTCCGGAAAACTCCAAGAGCCTTGCCAGAAGGGAAGTGGTTCGCATTGTGACCCCTGCAACTGTTGTGGATGAGGACTTTCTGGACGACAAGAACTTCAATTACATCATCTGTTTCTTCCAGCAGTCACTGGCATTCTGCGATGTCTCCACCGGCGATTTCCATATGCGAAGCCTTGACAGCAAGGCTCGTGTTCAGTCGGTGAGAACCGCCTTGGAGCAGATTTCCCCACGAGAGATTCTCGTCTGTGAGGATGAGTACTTTTTGGACTATGACTTCAAGGATGTCATTGATACGTATCCTGCTATGGTGACGAAACTTGCACCATGGTATTTCACACAGAAGAACTGCTACAAGCTGTTGTGTGAACAGGCTAAAGTCAAGTCGCTTGCCGCCTATGGTATCCGTGACAATGACAAGCTTGTGTGCCCAGCAGGTGCACTGATTCGCTACATTACCGAGACGTCCAAGAGCTCTGTCAGCCATTTGACGGACTACAAGGTTGACCTTGAGGATTCCTATGTCAGCATGGATGAAAGCTCCAGACGAAATCTCGAGTTGTTTTCCAGTCTTTTTGATGGAACGTCCCGCTATTCGCTGTTCGGTACCATGAACCGTACGCTCACAAGCGGTGGTAGCAGACTTCTGAAGAACTGGATCGCATTTCCGCTGAGAAACCTAGACAGAATCATGTTCCGTCAGGATTGGGTGCGCTTCTTTGTGCAGTCCGATGCTGAACGGACACGTGTGCGCGAAGCCCTGTCCGGTGCCATGGATCTGAACCGACTTGTGACAAGAGTCATGCTCAAAAGGGCGGTTCCTCACGATCTTGTAGGCATCAAACAGACTATCGGATCCTTTTTCAGCCTTGTTTCGGAGAATCCTGAACGTTACATGTCCTTGTTGGAGACTTCTATGGACCAGGATGCGCTTTCCGATTGTGCTTCCCTGATGCAGCAGATCCATCAGGCCATCAACGACCAGTGCCTGGGACAGTTCCAGGAAGGCCATGTGATTTTGGAAGGATATGACCAGGTTCTGGATGAGAAGAGGGCACTTCGTGACCATAGTGATGTGATTCTCAAAGATTATCTGGAGAAGGTCAAAGCTGAAAGTGGCCTTACCATCATCAAACTCGGCTATAACCGTGTGTTCGGCTATTATCTTGAGGTACCTAAGGGACAGGTCTCCAAAGTACCTAACTCTTTCTATCGTAAGCAGACACTTGTCAATGGAGAGCGCTTTACCACCGATGAGCTCATGGCCTATGAAAAGGATATCATGCAGGCCAATGCACAGACCGAGGAACGTGAGCGTATGCTCTACGACGAGATTCTGGCCCATGTCCTGGAGCTTGGCTCGCATCTGAATTCCATTGGACACTTTCTGAATCACATCGATGTGTTCCAGAGTCTTGCAACTTTGGCAGTTGACTCTTCCTATTGCTGCCCACAAGTCACTGACGATGATGTTCTTGAGATTATTGATGGCCGACATCCTGTTGTGGAAAGGCAACTGGGTCCAGGAAAATTTGTGGCAAACGACTTGGATATGTCCACCAGGTTCTGTCTTATCACAGGTCCGAACATGGCTGGTAAATCCACCTACCTCAGACAGAATGCTTTGATCATTCTGCTGGCACATATCGGAAGCTATGTTCCTGCTCTCAGTGCAAAAATCGGCATTGTGGACAAGATCTTCTGTCGTGTCGGTGCCATGGACAACCTTGCAAGAGGTGAGTCCACCTTCCTGGTGGAAATGCAGGAGGCTGCATTCATTCTCCGAAACTGCACCAAGAGAAGCTTTGTCATCGTCGATGAGATCGGCCGTGGTACCAGTACCCAGGATGGAATGTCAATTGCTTATGCCATCATGAGAAACCTCATTTCCATCGGTGTCAAGACGCTCTTTGCAACCCATTATCATGAGCTGACCATGCTGGACACTTCCGGCATCCGACTCATTACCTTGGATGTGAACGAGGACAATGGAACGGTGACATTCCTTCGAAAGGTCAAGGATGGTATTGCCAACTCCAGTTACGGTATCCATGTTGCCAAGATGGCTGGTGTTCCAGGTTCTGTCATTCGGGATGCCAAGACCTTCCAAAGCCGCCATTTTGCCGATTACTCCATGGATCAGGGAAGCCTGTTCACCTCTGATGTGTCCTTTAGCGATGCACAAGAGCCGGTGCAGAGCATTCAGGATTCCGAAATTGTGCGCGTTCTAAAGTCAATCAATGTCGATGAATGCACACCGATGCAGGCAATGATTCATCTTGCAAAACTCAAGGAGCTGTCCGAAAATATCTGATATGACAAGTTTCTGCCCAATCTGCAAGAAGCCGATTCGATCATCTCAGATTCTATGCGACGCATGCAAAACCCAGTTGGATGGGGAGTGCTTTGACTCTCTTCTATCTCGTTGCCCGCGTTGCGATTATCCGATTCTGTCACAGGATTACCGATGTACCATGTGCCAGGAGCCTGATTTTGCGAAAGTGCATTGTGTGGCCCGTTACGATGGTATCTTAAGTTATGCAGTGCTGGACAGTTTCAAATTCCATTCAGAGAGCTCTTTGGCTTCTGTGGTTGCACTGTACCTAAGTCGTGCCATTGAAAAGCTGGATCCCCGTCATGAGGCGCTTTTGGTGCCGATTCCTTGCAGCAAGGAGAGTCTGAAGCGAAACGGGTGGGACCATATGCTAATGGTGTGCCGCCATCTGGACCGACCATATATGCAACTTCTTGTACAGGGAAAAGATAGGCCTCAGCAGAAGCGTTTGGACCGAAAAGGTCGAATGGAAGGTTCTTTGGATCGTTTCAAAATCAATTCGCATTATGAGAAGGACCTTGAGTCACTGAAAAGCAGGAAGGTCATTGTCATCGATGACATCTGCACCACCATGAGCACCATCAAAAGTGGAATTCGAACCTTGAAGGACATGGGTTTTCCCGATGTCATGGGAGCGTCCTGGCTGTTGGATATTCTGGCATCTGGTGATGACTTCCAGGGTAATATGTTTTAGAATGACTGTAGCGGAGGCGATTATGGAAAGACAGGATGCCGGTTTGGCATATATGCTTCAGTATGAGAATATCGCATGGTATGAAAACGGCGAGGTGAGAATCCTTGACCGTAGAATCTATCCTGCAAAGAAGGAATTTGTCGTTTGCAAGACCCATTTGGAGGTCACAAAGGCCATAACCGATATGGTGACCCAGAGTGCTGGTCCTTTCACGGCAGCCCCTATGGGAATGGCTTTGGCTGCATGGGAATGCCGAGACCTCAGTGCCCAGAAGCAGATGGAATACCTGAAGCAGGCAAGTGAAACCATCAGCCATGCACGTCCGACAACCGTCAGCAGAATGCGACTTGTCACACAGGCCTGTCTTCCAGCTGCCGAAAAGGCTTTGGCCGAAGGTAAGAGGGTAGACCTTGCCATTCGCGATTATGTGGTACATGCAAACAACTTGCGCTATGCCAAGGTCGGTCGCTGTGCAAAGTATCTTGTGGATATGTTCCCAGACAATGGAACGGTCATGACCCAGTGTTTTGCCGAAACCATTCTTGGTATGATGCTCAAGGAATGCAAGGCTAGGGGAAAGAACATAAGACTTTTCTGCCCAGAGACACGCCCTTATTTCCAGGGGGCTCGTCTTACCGCTACCGTTTGCCATGATATGGGCTTTGACACAACGGTCATCACCGATAACATGCCGGCTTTCGTAATGGCTAAGGAGCATGTGGATGTGTTTACCTGCGCAGCTGATGCCATTTGTGTGGACGGTTATGTGTTCAACAAGGTCGGTACTTCCCAGATTGCCATCTGCGCCAAGCATTTCGGCATTCCGATGTTCGTTTCCGGTGCCCCTGATGTAGGTCATCCGACACACGACACGGTTACCATTGAGATGCGAGACCCTAAGTACTCCCTGGAGGCTATGGGTGTCAGAACGGCCGACGAAGGTCTTAAGGGCTATTATCCTGCCTTTGATATGACGCCTCCAAGTCTTATCAGCGGAATCGCCACAGATAAGGGTATGTTCTCCCCATATGATCTGAAACGCTATTTTGAGACGGAGACAGATAATATCCTTACTGTCTGATTCTTGGAAAAGTTGTCGTAAACCCTATTGACATCACTACTTGTCATAGATATATTGCAAGTAGATTTTTAATAGGATTTTTGAGGGATCGAAAATTTCGATCCCTTTTTTTTGGACTTTTATGCTGAAAAACGAAATTACAGGAGATCCGTTGTATTTGGATCTCAAGGAAATTGTAGCGAATCTGGGTATGGTTTTGTGCTATGTGAAGAAAAGCAATCAGAATTCCACCATCCAGATAAGCGTAGACATCATGAAGCCGGAAGGTGAGACAGGCATCGATGATTGCGCATTGGTGCACAACACCATTCTTCCTAGGCTTGAGATGAAGTATGGTCGTGACAACCTTTATGTGGAGGTCGCCACACCTGGACTCCAGAGAAACCTGAGGGACTATTATGAGTTCTCAGTCTTCACTGGAAAGCGATGCCGTGTATACAGCCTCAAATACAGCTGCTGGGTAAACGGAATCATATGTGGGACAGACGATAACAGTGTCACCCTGAACGACTATGAGATCGAAGATACTGGCGAGAAGGGTGAGTCGATGACATTTGGATACGAAGATATCCAGAAGGCTAAATTGGAATACAAATGGGAGGATATGAAAAATGTCCGAGTTAAGTGAAGCTATAAGAGCGATGGTTGAGGAAAAGGGTATTTCTCAGGAGTTGGTACTTGATACCATCAAGCAGACCCTTTTGGCTACTTACAGAAGAAAGTACGGTACAGACGAGAATGCTGTCGTCACATTTGCCGAGGACCTTTCCTCTGTCGAACTTGCAAAGCGTGTAACAGTCGTCGAGTATGATGATCTCGAGGACGAGGTCACACAGATCTCTCTCGAAGAGGCTCAGGAACTCAGTTCCGAAGCCGAAGTCGGTGATGAGCTTCTGATTCCAATTGACCCAAAGAGCTTTGACAGAATCAGTGTCCAGACTGGTAAGCAGAGAGCACAGTCTGCCATCCGTGAGATCCAGAAGGACGAACTTCTTCAGGAATATCGCGGTAAGGTTGGTGAGATCATCAACGGTTATGTCCAGGGCGATAAGGATGGAGACCTCATCATTGACCTCGGAAAGACACAGGGATACCTCCCAAGAAAGAACCAGAGCCCTAAGGAGTATTACACCAAGGGTGATAAGATTCGCTGCTACGTTGAAAGCGTAAGACCAGATGAGAGATCTGACAAGAACATCAGAGTTCTTCTGAGCCGTGTCCACGAGGACTTTGTCAGAAAGCTTTTCGAGATCTACGTTCCAGAGCTTGTTGCCAAGGATCCTTCCATTGAGATCATCAAGATCGTCCGTGAGGCAGGTTACAGAACAAAGGTTGCCGTCTATCCAAAGAAGGTCGAAGCCGATGCTGTTGGAACTTGTGTCGGACTGAAGGGTAACAGAATCCAGTCCATCATGAAGGAACTCGATGACGAGAGAATCGATGTCATCAAGTGGGATCCAAATCCACTGGAGTTCATTGCCAATGCACTTTCTCCAGCAAAGGTCCTCAAGGTCTATGTCATTGACCAGGCCAAGAAGGAAGCCGTTGCCATCGTTGATGATGCTCAGCTTTCCCTTGCCATTGGTAAGCAGGGTCTGAATGTCAGACTTGTCAACAGACTTTGTGACTGGGTTGTCAACGTCAAGACTCAGGATCAGTTTGCTGAAATGGATATCTCCAGAGAAGCAAGATCTGTTGCAGATTCCATCTTCATGGATGTTCCAGAGGATCAGATGGATGAACAGGTTGAATCCATGGTGGACGAGGACGAGATGGCTCTCACAGACCTGCCACTGGACAAGAACCTTGTTGAGAAGCTGAACTTCTATGACATCTACTCTGTTGAGGAGTTCATCAACCTCACAGACGAGGATTTCGCTAACATGCCAAACCTCTCCGCTAGTGACGTTGACAAGATCAACGAAGTCATTAGAGAGAATGTCGATATTGTTGAGGATGAGGTAGAGTCTACCGAAGAGGAAGGCTTTGCCTGCCCGAAGTGCGGTTTCCCACTTACTGTCGGAATGACAGAGTGTCCTAACTGCCACGTCGGAATCAGTTTTGAAGAAGTCGAAGAAGAGACAGAGGAGTAATTTTATTTGATGCCAGAAGATACAAAACCAAAGGCTACATTGATAAAGCAGAGCAGACCAGTTGAACCAGTGGCCTCTGCTGCTCCGGCAAAGGCAGATGTTTCTGTTGAGAAGAAGAAGATCGTCATCATCAAGAAGAAACCTGTCGTTGTTGTAAAGGCACAGCAGGAAGCTCCAGCCGCACAGAGTGCACCAGCACCTGTCGAGAAGGCAGAGCCTGTTGCCCAGAGCAAGCCGGTTCAAACTGAGGCACCTGTCGAAAAGGCAGCTCCTGTCGCACCAGTGCAGAAGCCTGTCCAGCAGGCTCCAAAGGCTCCTTTGCAGTCTCAGCAGCCAGCTTACCGAAAGCCTGTCATCGGCGTCAGCCCATCTCAGGTGGTTCAGAAGAAGGTTGTCAAGAAGACACAGGTTCCACAGAGTACCATCAACATGGGTCCAGTCATCATTTCCGGTGACAATCTTCCACCAATCATGCCGAAGTCCGACGCCAAGCCTACCGGTGGTTCCAGACCAGTCGGATCTGTCGGTGGTGTCACTTATGGCCGTGACGGACAGAGAATCCCTAACAACTATAACCGCAACCAGAACGGAAACGGTTATGGTAACAGACAGGGTGGTTATGGCCAGAACGGTTTTGGTGGTGGTCAGGGAGGTTTCGGCCAGAACGGCAGACCTCAGGGCTATACCCCAAGATCTGCTCAGCAGGGCAATCGCCAGGGTGGTTTCGGTAACAGACAGGGCGGTTTCAACAGAGATCGTGACGGTCAGGGACCAAGACCAGGTTTTGGCGGACCAAGACCTGGCTTTGGCGGAAACGGCGGACCACGTGGCCCAATGGGTGGTGGTCGTAGTGGTGGATTCTCCGGTCCTTCCGATACCATGACTGTGGACAAGAACCGCAGAGTCTATAATAAGGATAAGGGCAAGGACAGACGTGCCGAGCAGACCGACGAGGAGTTTGAGCTCAAGCAGTTTGGCAAGAAGTCCAAGAATTCCGAGCCGGCCGCAGCTGTTCCAAAATCCATTGATATCCTTGCATCCATTACAGTTAGTGATCTTGCAAGAAAGATGAACATCAAGGCTTCCGAGATCATTTCCAAGCTCTTCAGCATGGGAATGATGGTAAGCATCAACGAGAGCATCGACAGTGATACTGCAACCATTATCGCTGAGGAATATGGCTGTTCTGTTCACCTTGTCAACCTCTACGATGAGACCATTATCGCAAGAGAAGAGGACACTGAGGACGATCTTGTTCCAAGAGCTCCAATTGTCACCGTCATGGGTCACGTTGACCATGGTAAGACAAAGACCTTGGATGCCATCCGTTCTACAAACGTCGTCGCCGGTGAGTTTGGTGGAATCACCCAGCATATCGGTGCCTACAAGGTCAATATCCCTGGTAAGGGCGATATCGTATTCCTGGATACTCCGGGTCATGCAGCCTTCACAATGATGCGTGCTCGTGGTGCTCAGCTTACCGATATTGTTGTTCTTGTCGTTGCTGCAAACGACGGTGTCATGCCTCAGACACTCGAGGCCATTGACCACGCCAAGGCTGCCAACGTACCTATCATTGTTGCCATTAACAAGGTCGATCTGCCTGATGCAAAGCCGGAAAGGGTTATGCAGCAGCTTTCTGACCGTGGACTGATGCCTGAAGAGTGGGGTGGCCAGACTCTGTTCTGCCAGATTTCCGCTCTCAAGAAGCAGGGAATCGATGAACTTCTGGATACCATTCTTCTCCAGGCTGAGATGATGGACCTCAAGGCTAATCCGAACTGCAGAGCAGAAGGTAAGATCCTCGAAGCCAGAATCGACCAGGGTAGAGGTATTGTCGCATCCGTCGTCATTGAGCGCGGTACTCTCAAGCAGGGTGACCACTATGTTTCCGGTATCTATCCAGGAAGAGTCCGAGCCATGTTTGACGATAAGGGTAAGAAGATCACATCTGCTGGTCCTTCCACTCCTGTTGAGGTCATTGGTCTTTCCGATGTCCCATCTGCAGGTGATCCGTTCCAGGTTTGTGAGAACGAAAAGCAGGCAAGACAGATCGGTACCAAGAGACAGGAACTTGAGCGCCTGAACCAGGCAAGCAAGTTCAAGAAGGTTACTTTGGAGACTCTCAACGAGGCGATCCAGGACGGTGAGGTCAAGGAGCTCAACATCATCATCAAGGGTGATGTCCAGGGTTCTGTCGAAGCTCTCCAGCTTGCTCTTGAGAAGCTTTCCACTCCAGAGATCCGTGTCCGTGTCATCCGTGCTGCAGCCGGTGCAATCATCGAGGACGATATCAACCTCGCATCTGCATCTGAGAATCCTGCTTTGGTCATTGGTTTCAATGTCAGACCTACACCAAAGGCACAGGCTAGAGCCGACCAGGAGAAGATCGAAATCCGCAAGTACAACATCATCTACAATGTCGTCGACGATGTTAAGGCAGCCATGGAAGGTATGCTCTCACCAGAGAGAACCGAGGTGGATGTCGGTACCGCAGAGGTCAGACAGGTCTTCAAGGTTCCAAAGGTCGGACTTGTTGCAGGTTGTTATGTCACAAGCGGAAGCGTCAAGCGTGCAAACTACTGCCGTGTCATCCGCGAGAACATCCAGATCAACCACGACCTGGTCAAGATCACATCTCTCAAGCGTTTCAAGGACGATGTGCGTGAAGTCACCATGGGCTTCGAGTGCGGTATTGGAATCGCTGATTTCCAGGACCTCAGAGAAGGCGATACTTTCGAGTTCGTAGAGATCCAGGAGAAGGCCAGAAAGCTTGAGGATACAGGAGATTACATCTGATATGAGCGATTACATCCAGAGCAGAAACGAGGCTAAGATCATCGAGACCGTCAATACTCTCATTGTAAATGGTGATATCAAACACCCGAAACTCAGCAGATTCGCCAGTATCAGCGGACTGAGTCTGTCAAAGGACAATGCATACGCAACCTTGTATGTGTCTTGTCTGATGGATGATGGAACTCTGAACGCATCGGTAAAGGCACTTCAGAGTGCGGCGGGCTTCATTCAGGCCCGCCTCGCCAATGTCCTTAAGACAAAGAACACCCCAAGGCTCACCTTTGTGGCTGATACCACAGAGCGTGATGCCGCCCGAATCGGCGAGTTACTGGAAAGCATCAAGAAATGAGCAGAAACGCAGTGATCCTTGTAGACAAGGCAAGTGGTATCACATCATTTGATTGTCTTGGAAGAATAAAGCGTAACGTAAACAAAAAGACAGGCCATTGCGGAACTTTAGACAAGTTTGCACATGGCCTTATGGTCGTTCTTTCCGGTAGTTATACTCATTTGGTACCAGCATTTATGGGTCTGGACAAGACCTATGAGGCTGTCATTGAGTTCGGAAAGATGACCGATACCCTTGACCCGGAGGGAGAAGTCATCGAAACCGGTGACATCCCATCCGCGGATGTTGTCCGACAAATGGTTGAAAAGCTGGTCGGAGAGCAGATGCAGGTTCCACCTGCCTATAGCGCCATTCATGTCAATGGCGTCAGAAGCTATCAGCTTGCCCGCTCGGGCGATGACATGGTTGAGCTGAAAGCCAGAAAGATCATCATTCACCATGCACAGCTGATCTCCTATGAGGCACCTTATCTGAAGGTTCGTCTTGAGGTGTCCAAAGGCACCTATATCCGCTCCTATGCACGGGACATCGGACATATGTGCAACAGCTGCGCCTATGTGAAAGAACTTTATCGCACCAAAATTGGACCATTTTCCATTGAGGATTCCATTGCTTTTGATGATGTGGATGCCATGAAGAACCTTCCGGATGGTGAGCTTCTGATCCGAAGACTCCCTGGAACGGTTGAACTTGAGATGGACAGCACCGAGGCATTCAAGGCCGCCAACGGCTATGTGATGCCTTCGATTAAATCTAGGCTCAAGGAAATGGATGCACGATTTGCCATACTTAAAAGGGATCAGAAGACCGTATGCATTTACTCGGTCTCTGAGGGCAAGATCCTTTGCCAGGTGCGCGATGGAGAGTAGGGCATTTGCCGACCCGATGTTCCGCGACATGCCTTGTGCCATCTGCATTGGCGTGTTTGACGGCTTTCATCTGGGCCATCAGAGTATCATTGACCAGACCATAGAACTTGCACGACAGCTGGACTGCAAAAGTGTTGTCATGACCTTCTCCAAGAACCCGAAAATGGCCAGTGGCGTCATGAAGGCTCTGCCTGCTTTGCAGACGGTGCAGGATTTTGAAGAAATGTTGGCAAATCGTGGTGTAGACTACCATTGTGTCATTGACTTTTCTGATAATATAAGTAAACTTGCTGGTGAGGAGTTCATTACCTTACTTTGTACGTCGTATAAGGTTAGGGCAATGGTTGTTGGAGACAGCTTCCGTTGTGGTCGTCCACCTTTGAGTGTCGGACCACAGCAGATTGAGAAGCTTCTCAAATATACTTCATCTGCTCTTCTTAAAGTGATGCCTTCGGTTTTCATTGATGAGGACGAGGACAGCAGCTCTTTGATTCGCAGATGTCTCCTAACAGGTGATCTTGAAAAAGCTTCAAGGTTGCTTGGCAGAGCGTATAGTCTTGACCTAAGAGGCAAAGCCTTCGCGTCGAGTGAGAATCGCCTGTTATTTGACGTCCGCACTCTTGGACTTCTCCTGCCACCGGCCGGGAAGTACAAGGTGAGAGCGACAGTATGCGGTCAGGAAATCGATTCCTTGGCCTGCGTTTCAGAGGACTATCTGGCTCTGGAGCTGCCTGTGCGGATGAAACCGGATAGGATTACATTCCTAGGAGAGTAACAGAATGGTTACTAAGGAAACAAAGCAGGAACTCATCGTCAAGTTCGGCGGCGATGAGAAGAACACAGGTGCAGCAGAAGTTCAGGTTGCACTTCTCACAGCAAGAATCAATGATCTTCAGGGTCACTTCAAGGCTAATCCAAAGGATCACGCTTCCAACAGAGGCCTCCTCAAGATGGTTGGTCAGAGAAGAAGACTTCTCAAGTACATCAAGAACAACGATATCAACAAGTATCGTAACCTCATTGCTGAGCTTGGTCTTAGAAAGTAAAACGACACATGTTGGGGCTCCGGAAAACCGGAGCCTTTACTGCGTTTATACGCAACGTTCAACCTTTTTGCACACAAGAACTTTCTGCGGCATGGAAATGCTTGTTGCATAAGGAATTGGACAAAGAACGAACAAAGAACAAAAAGAAAGAAAAAGGAAGAAGAATGTCAGAAGTAAAGAAAGTTTCAGTTAAGCTTGGTGACGACTATCTCGTATTCGAGACCGGTAAGATCGCTAAGCAGGCAAACGGAGCCGTTTACGCACACTATGCAGGTTCCGCAGTTATCGCAACAGTCTGTTGTGGAGATGCTCCAAGTGAGCCACTTGATTATGTCCCAGTCTCAGTTGAGTACAATGAGAAGTACTATGCCGCCGGTAAGATCCCTGGAGGATTCCTCAAGAGAGAGTCCAAGCCAAAGGATAAGGAGATTCTCGTAAGCCGTCTCATCGACCGCCCTATGAGACCTCTCTTTGACAAGGCTTTCAGCCGTGAGATCCAGATTGTTCCAACAGTTGTCTCCGCTGACCAGATCAACACACCAGATATCATCGCAATCAACGCAGCTAGTGCTGCTGTAACAATTTCCGATATCCCATTCAACGGTCCTATCGCAGGTGTCCGTGTCGCTCTCGTCAATGGTGAGTATGTCATCAACCCAACTTTCCAGCAGATTGAGCAGTCCGACCTCGACATCGTCGTTGCCGGTACACGTGAGGGTATCACCATGGTCGAAGGTGGTGCACACGAGGTTTCTGAGCAGAACATGCTCGATGCTATCGCCGCTGCACAGCCAGTGATCACAAAGCTCTGTGACGCTCAGCTTGAGCTGAAGAAGATTGCAGGTAAGGAGAAGCTTCCTGTTCTCGAGATCACAGAGGACCTTTCTTGGCTTGAGCCTATTCGCGCCTATGCTCATCCTCTGGTCGAGAAGGCTTCCTTCGGTGGCAGCAAGTTCTCCAGACACGATGCTCTTGCTCAGGTCCAGAAGGAGACAAGAGAGAAGTTTGCAGACGAGATCGCTGAGCACGACGGAAGCGATCAGATTTCAAAGCTTTTCGATGACCTCGCTTACGAGATCCTCAGAGCTTCCATCCTCAACGATGGTAAGAGAGTTGACGGAAGAAAGGTTACAGAAATCAGACCTATCACTTGTGAGGCCAGCGTTCTCAGCAGAACTCACGGAAGTGCACTGTTCACAAGAGGTGAGACTCAGAGCCTTGCAGTCACAACACTCGGAACTGTCCAGGACGAGCAGCTGTTCGATAACATCGATGGTGACAAGAACTACAGCAACTTCATGCTCCACTACAATTTCCCTCCATACTCCGTTGGTGAGACAGGTCGTCTTACAACCGGTAGAAGAGAGATTGGACATGGTCATCTTGCACAGAGAGCCCTTCAGGCTGTCGTTCCATGCAAGGAAGAGTTCCCATACACCGTTCGTGTCGTCTCCGAGATCATGGAGTCCAACGGTTCCTCATCCATGGCTTCTGTCTGTGGCGGATGTCTTTCACTGATGGATGCAGGTGTTCCAATCTCCAAGCCAGTTGCAGGTATTGCAATGGGTCTTATCACAGAGGGTGCTGATTACAGCAGATACCAGATCCTTTCCGATATTCTCGGTGAAGAGGACCACCTCGGTGATATGGACTTCAAGGTTGCTGGTACACGCGACGGTATCACAGCTTTCCAGATGGATATCAAGATTGCTGGTGTCACACCAGAGATCATGAGCAAGGCTCTCCAGCAGGCTAAGGAAGGTCGTTACCACATCCTCGGTATCATGGAGCAGACACTTGCAGGTCCAAGACCAGAAGTCAACCAGTATGCACCAAAGATTCTCTCCACAAAGGTTGCAGAGGATAAGATCGGTGCTGTCATCGGTACCGGTGGAAAGACCATCAAGGGTATCGCTCAGGCAACAGGTGCTGAGGTCAATATCGATGATGACGGAACAGTCACAATCTATGGTAAGAACACAGCTTGCGCTCAGGCAGCTCTTGAGATGGTCAAGTCCATCATTGAGGAGCCTGAAGTAGGTAAGATCTATCAGGGAACCGTCAAGAGAATCATGGACTTCGGTGCATTCGTTGAGATTCTCCCTGGTAAGGAAGGTCTTTGCCACATCTCCAAGCTCGCTAGAACAAGAGTCAACAACGTCTCTGAGGTTCTCGAGGTTGGTCAGGTCATCCCAGTCAAGCTGATTGAAGTTGACCGCACAGGTGGAAGACTCAGCCTTTCCTACATTGATGCCATTGATCCGGATGGAGAGACAAAGGCTCCAGAGAAGAAGCCTTTCGATCGTGACCACAGACCAGAGAGACGTGGTGATCGCAAGCCTTTCAACAGAGACAATCGCGACAGACGTGACCGCAAGCCAAGAGA
Organism: Sphaerochaetaceae bacterium; assembly: GCA_024405015.1. Lineage (GTDB taxonomy): Bacteria > Spirochaetota > Spirochaetia > Sphaerochaetales > Sphaerochaetaceae > UBA9732. The sequence goes on along the minus strand of JAKSPE010000017.1, from coordinate 8,468 downwards.
GGACAAGCCAGTTTCCTCAGAGGCTTCCGAAAGCACAGCTAAGGAAGAGAACTGATTAAGCAATGGATAAAATCATTGTAAAGACACAGTTAAGTGAAGGAGCCAGACTTCCGGTCTATGGCTCCTCCCAAGCGGCAGGCGCAGATTTATGCGCCTGTCTTGGTAATGGCGCCTCAATGGTCATTGATCCACATAAGTGGGCAATGGTTCCTACTGGAGTTCGAATTTCCCTTCCAGTCGGTTTTGAGGCACAGGTGCGTCCAAGATCCGGCCTTGCTGCTAAATTTGGAATTACTGTTCTCAATACACCTGGTACCGTCGACTCGGACTATCGTGGAGAACTCAAGGTCATTCTGATCAACCATTCCGACAATCCTTTCACCATCCAGGATGGCGATCGAATTGCACAGATGGTCATCAGTCGCCACGAGACTGCCCAGTTTGAATTGTGCCAGTCCTTGGATGAGACACAGCGAGGCGAGGGTGGATTCGGTTCTACCGGCATCAAGGAAATCAAGGGCTGATTGCCTTTTGGTTTCATGGAAAGAGGAATGCCTATGGTCAAACGTGAACGTTATGGTCTTCTTCACGCCTATGTAGGTCGTGAGTATGTACTGTCGTTCCTTGTGGCATTCCTCTTTTTCTTTTTCATCTTCTTTGTGAACCAGATTCTGGTTCTTGCACAGAAGATCCTTCTCAAGAATGTCAGAATCATGGATGTCCTGGTTCTTGTCGTTCTTTCCATTCCACAGTTTCTGATGTACACCATGCCGTTCAGCTCCTTAGCTTCGGCAAGTATGGTCATTGGAAACCTGTCGTCCCAGAATGAGATTTTGGCCCTCAGGTCCTGTGGAATCCATGTGAAACACATTTTTCTTCCGATCCTATTCATTTCCCTGTTCTTTTCTGCAGGAACCTTGATGATTGCTGACCGGATGATTCCTTATACAACAGAGCGCTATAAAGAGCTTTATGCGCAGATGCTTCAGAGTGTTCCGACACTCGAACTGGACAGCTATAGCTCCACGCAGTTCAATGACATCGTCATCTCCAATGGTCTTGTGCAGGGTAACGTCATCCATGATGTCGTGATATTTGACAATAGCGATGTGGCATCCAGTCGAGTGATATCCGCATCGGAAGGTTCCCTCACCGTATTGGATATCGACCGTTTTCTGTATCGTTTGGACCTTGTGAATCCAGAGCTTCTTGTCACCGATGCAAGTTCTCTGACTTCCTATTCCTATGCCAAGGCTGGTGCCATGTCCTTGTATCTGGATTTGTCTTCCAGCGCTGGTGGCTATGTGTCCATCACGCCATCCCAGATGAGTCTGACCCAGCTGAAAGAGGCATCCTCGAACCTGGTAGATGAGCAGACTTATATCGATAACATGAAGCAGCGAAACATCTCCGATGCGGCTTCTCGAGTGGGAGAGTCCTTGTATGCCTTGGAAAAGGGAAGTCTGACAGCAATCGGCAACGCCATCAATGGTGCCAATAACCTGAAAGCCATCCGGGGCAGCCGTGGTTTCAGTTTCTACTATCAGTATTATCGCAGCGAATACCAGAAGAAGATCGCGCTGTCCTTTGCCTGTACCATTTTGGTGTTTGTCGCATTCCCGATTTCCTTCTTCCGTGTCCGCAACGGAAGGCTTATCGGTTTTGGCATGTCCATGCTGGTGGCTGTGTTCTACTGGTTCTTCATCTATTATATGCATGTGCAAGCAGTGGAATCGGCTCTGCATCCTGCCATTTTCCTATGGACGCCGAATGCTGTTGTGCTCCTTGTAGGTCTGTTCCTTCTGTGGAGGACCAGAAAATGAGTCATCGTGTTTTGGACCGCTATACAAGATCGAGCATTCTCAAAGTAGGTCTGGGAACAGCGCTTCTGGCATCACTGATGCTTATGGGTGTGGACTTGTTTTCCAATATCTATACCTACATGAACCATAACATTTCCCTGACAACCGCGTTTGGCTTGACCTTGCTGTATTTCCCAGAGTCATTTCTGTTAGCCGTGGGGCCGTCTTTCATGTTTGCCGTCTCGTACCACTTGTCCATGCTGCATTCCAGCAATGAGGTCATGTGTGTGTTAAATAGCGGGACAAGCTTCTCAAGGCTCCTACGACCATGCATTGTGATGGCCATTGTCATGTCATTTCTATATTTTGGCTTTAATGAAACGGTTGCCATCCGCTGTTCCAATCTTAAAATGACTAAGACGGAGCAGCTGACCAATTCCTCAGGCTCAGACCGAAACAACCAGGATATTGCTCTAAGTGATATGCAGCAGGGTTACATGGTGTATGCCTCAAGATACTCTGATGCGAACCAGACCTTGTATGATGTTTCCATGATTGAATGTGAGGCAGATGGCTCCATTCTTAGACGCATCAATGCCTACAAGGCAACTTATGACAACAGCACCGGCCATTGGTTGTTCTATGATACCTATTTTTATACTCCACAAGAAAATGGTAATGTCAGTATCCAAGGGGTAGGGACCTATGAAAGTCCGAATATGACGCTGGAGCCACAGCTTTTCCGAAACGTTTCCAATGAGATTTCCAGAATGAGCCTGGATTTGGCCTATGCCTACCTGAAGCGTATGAAGGTGCTCAATCCGACTGAGTATGCCAGTATTGGAACAGAGTTCTACAAGAGAGTGTTCAGCTGTCTGACACCGCTTGTGATGATTGTCATTGCTTGCAGCATGAACTACCGATTCAAGAAAAACGTTCTGTTCTTTTCACTCATTTGCTCCATCTGCATTTCAGTGGTCTATTATGTCATCCAAATGGTTACGGTCATGCTATCTGACCAAGGTGTCATTGCACCACAGCTAGGCATCCTTATTCCATTTATGGCAATTCTCATGCTATCATTTGTCTTGGGCACACTGCTCAGAAGACAATAACGGGGATACTATGGAAAACAAGATCTATAAGCTTCACCATCAGGATAAACATTGCAAGGCTAGAACCGGTGAAATCACTTTGCCTCATGGCGTAGTACAGACACCTGCTTTCATGCCTGTCGGAACAAACGGTACTGTGAAAGGTATCCATCATGATGATGTGGCAAAGATCGGCTACAATCTGATTTTGGGTAACACTTATCATCTGTATCTCCGTCCAGGTATCGAGGTTCTCAAGACGTTCGATGGTCTTCACAATTTCAGCCACTGGAATGGAAACATCCTGACCGATAGCGGTGGATTTCAGGTATTCTCTCTGTCTCAGCTTCGAAAGATCCTTGAGGAAGGTGTGAAATTCCAAAGCCATATCGATGGATCTCGTCATGAGTTCACGCCAGAGAAGGTTGTGGATATCCAGCAGGTCATCGGCTCTGATATTGCCATGATGCTCGATGTCTGTTCCGCTCCAGGAATCTCCTGGAAAGAGACCTTGCATGCCATGGACATTACCCATGCATGGGCAGAGCGAGCAATTGTCCGACGCGATAGCCTGAAGGAACTGACGGGTAGGGCTTTCCGTGGAAATCTCTTTGGTATCGTCCAGGGTGGTTTCTATGAGGATCTTCGTATCAAGAGTGCCCAGACCATCAGTGGTATGGACTTCCCTGGCATTGCCATTGGAGGACTTTCCGTTGGTGAATCCAAAGAGGATTTTGTTCGCTATCTTGCTGTGACAGCAGAAAATATCACCGATGAGAAGCCTCGCTATGTCATGGGTATTGGAACACCTGACTATATTCTGGAAGCCATCGAGAACGGCATTGACCTGTTTGACTGTGTCCTTGCCACTCGAACGGCACGTAACGGCTCTGTCTTTACTGACGATGGTATGCTGACACTCAGCAGATCCTTCAACGAATTTGACCATGGTCCTATCCAGGAAGGCTGTACCTGTCGAGCTTGTACCGAGTATTCCCTTTCCTACATGCGACACATGTTCAAGTGCAACGAGATGCTTGGTGGAATGCTTGCCACCGAACATAACCTCACATATTTGTACAACCTCATGGTTAAGGCAAGAAAGGCAATTGAGGAAGACCGTTTCAAGTCCTTCAAGGAAGACTATCTGAAGCGTTTCTATGCCAATGGTGGTCGCTGCGTAAGAGGCTAAGATGAGATTCCCATATCGTGGCGCCGGAATAGGGCTTGTGATGGACAATCGACTCCTTTTGGGGAAGAGGTCTGACCATCCGTTCTACGGCACATGGGCCGTTCCTGGTGGTGGTAGGGAAAAGAACGACCGGGATGAGCTTGCCAATGCCATTCGCGAACTGAAAGAAGAGACTTCCATCGATTTCTCAAAGCTGGATGCAAAGCCTATTTGCCATTGGACGTTGAAGTTTCCGTTCTTTCGATGGACCACCTACTACTATGCTATTGAATCCTTTTCACAGAATCTGAAGGCAGATGAATTTTCAGAGTTGGAGTGGGTAATTCTTGATGATGTAAAAAAAAGGCACCTCCGACCATTTCTTGGTGCAGAGGTGCGCTTTCTCAAAAGCCATCTTTGAAATCTTGATCAGAAATCAGCAAGCTCAATCTTCTTGACTGTGTAGTCATAATCAACACCGTTGATGGTGAACTTTGCGTTCTCACCATTTTCGAGGTTGTAGATCTTCTGTCCCAGTGGAGCCTTGAAGTTCAGAATGTTCTTAGTAGGATCTGACTCCCATGGTCCGAGAAGAGTATAGACGACTTCCTGGTTGGTCTTGTTGTCCAGGAATGTGACCTTGGTTCCGAAACAGACGAAACTGGTGTCAACAGACTCTGGTAGAATGACCTGTGCACTGGAAACCTCATCGGTGAGCTTGTTCATGAGGAAGTTGAGGTTCTTCTGCTTGTCCTTACCATACTGATACTCAGCATTCTCTCTTAGGTCTCCGAGCTCTCTTGCCGTACCGATTTCCTTGGAGTTCTCAGGAATCTCAACGTTCATGATGTGATCCAGTTCAGCAGCCTTTGCATCGAGCATAGCCTTTGTGCAGAGAAGTCCCTTTGGAATGATCTTCTTCTTGTCGATTGCCTTGGAAGGGTTGTCGCCTGTGATGGCCTCCCAATCCTCAAACTTGGAAGAGATGTAATGCTTGACGGAAAGTCTGTCATTCTCGATATCAGGGATGCCCTTGATGATGGAGTAGATCTTCTGTGCCTGAGCGGAATCGGCGTTCTCCAGATACTTGTAGACTTCCTTGTCATCGGTGAACAGGCTGGAGAGGATCTGCTTCTGGCGCTTTTTGTTGTCAGAAACATCGGAAGAGTTTGCGATCTTGCGGTTGACAGAGGCAAGAAGGGTGAGCTTCAGGATAAGAAGTGACTCACTTGTGTACTTTGCCTTAGCCCAATCCTTGATACTGAAAGACTTTACAAGATACAGGAAGAAGTCTGGATCGTCCTTGCAGTTGCTTGCGGCATCTGAAAGGATGGTGTAGATGACGTTCTTCTTAGGACCCTTGCGGATGCAGTCTGCCATGAAGGATGTCATGTAAAGAGGGTAGAGCTCAATCAGAGCGTTCTGCCAGTTTTCGACATTGTTCATGATGTTCTCAATGTAATCTCTCTTGAGCTCAGAATCCTGGATGGACTCGAAGAACTTCTTCTTGTCGTCGATTCTGTTGTAGTAATCCAGGAAAGATGCTCCGATATGGACGAAGTTCATGCCAAGTCTGTTCTTGAGGTCATCAAGAACCAGGTAGGAGACCATACCGTCGCTGCTGGAAACAAGAGCCTTGGATTCGAAGTAGCTGACCATGTTGGCAAAATCATCGCTGTCGGTCTGACCCTTCTGTGCAATGAAGTCCTTCATGATCTTGAGCTTGTCATAGAAATCCTTAGTGCTCTTGAAGATGCTCAGTGTCTTTTCCTCAAAGGTGATAGGGGTAGATCGGAGAACATAGATATCGTTGGAAGTATCGCTGACGCCGAAATAGACGTTTGTGGAAAGCTCCTTCTTAGCTGCGGACTGCCATGCGGTCCATTCCTTATCGGAAAGGATGGATGGGACAATCTCTGCCTTCATCTGCTTCAGGGATGCCTGATTGTTGAAAGAGGAGAGAAGGACCTTGAGACCCCACTGGACATTGTCCTTTTCCATGAACTTTGCAGCAAGCTTCTCTTTTGGTACAGCAGCCTTGAGAACCCAGATGTGGCTCTTTGGCAGAACACGCAGGCTACCATATGCCATTTTGCAGCTCATGGAATGAACGCCCTTGCCGGCAAACAGAATCTGCATCTCATCCTTGAGGATCTTCTGGATCTTTCCCAGCTTTCTGGTCTCGTGGAATACGAAAGCACCTTCGACGAACTGGATCTGCTTCTCGAAGTTTTCGATAGAGATGTTGATGTTCAGGTAGTTGTCCAAAATGCCTGTGTTGCTGAGACAGTAATCAAGTCTTGGGTTTGCGGCATACTTCTGCTTCCAAAGTTCGACAAGCTTGTCTCTGGTTGCAGTGTCGTGTGGTGCAAAGCGAATGACCTTCTTGAGAATCTCGATATTGGTGTCAACATCGAAGTTTCCCTTGTCATAGATGCTGTTGAGGAAGTAGACGCCTTTCTCTGTACCCATGGAATCTGCAATCTTGGATGCCAGACCAATGAGGTACTCGGAATTGTCGCCCTTAAGTCCCATGACCTTCTCCCAAACGTTCTTGAGGGAAGTGAGATCCTGAGCCTTGAGATGTCTTCTGATGATGCTTCTGTAGTAGTTGAGGGCAGCGGATGTGTCGCCCTTGTTGTCGAAGTAGTCAGCAAGCTTATAGAGAACATCGGTCTCTTCGAAGTCAACCTTTACAAGGCGCTCCCAGATTTCGATCTTCTTGTCGGTCATTTTGTTGATTTCGTAGCATTCGGCAAGAACCTTCAGAGCATAAGAACTCTCATTGAAAGTGAGGATTTTGTTTCCGAGGAAGATGACTTCTTCCCACTTGGAAGCCTCATAGTACTGCTCGAGTACGGTGAAGATATATCTGTCATCCATAGGATGGCGACCTGTCATGGTTGCCAGGTATCGGACTGCTATGGAGTTTCTGTTGGTTTCTTCAAGGCAAGCCTCACAGGAACTCTTGAACTCCTGTCTTTCTTCTGCCTCTGTGAGCTTTGCAACAGCATCATCAAGGATCTTGAATTCCTTGACACCAATGGCTGCGATGTTTGTGTTCTGCCAGATTTCGTTGCTGATTAAATCTCTGACATCAGTTGCGTTCATAATTTTGCTCCTTGCATTTGACATAAACAAAACCGGGCAGACTTTCGTCTGCTCGGCTTGTGCGTCGTTATTTATACTTCTAATATAATGTATATGTGCGCGAAAATCAATTGTTACTTGATGTAATTTGATTGCGATTTTGGTAAATGTTTTCACTTTTCGTTTAGGAATAATGAAAAAGTTAATCTGCATTTTTATACTCATTTGTTTTAAATAAAAAATATTTTAATTTTAAAAAACTTTACTATTTACAGTTTCATCGTATATTATGGAGTTATGCAGAGTTTTCTTACTTTAATTGAACAGATTGAGAAGGAGCTTCCTTCTTCCGAGAGAAAAGTCGCTGATTACGTTCTTCAAAATCCATCAGCACCATTGTTTATGACTATGACAGAGTTGTCCGCAGCAGCCGGTTCCAGCCCTGCTATTGTTGTAAGACTTTGTAAGAGACTTAATGTCGACGGCTATTCCGATTTCAAGATCAGACTTTCCAGAGAAGTCTTCACCAATGAGGTCAAAGAGGAACCTGAGCAGGTCATGGAGAATTTCTATGATTCTGGTCTGGGTACATCTGACCTGATTGTCCAGTATATCAAATTCACCAGCAAAAACCTGAGCAACCTTGAGTCCGTTCTGGATCCAAAGACAGTGGATGAGGCTGCCGAGATGATCAACAAGGCAAAGACAATCCTTCTGATTGGTCAGGGTTCTGCTGAAGTCACACTCAGTGACCTTCAGTATAAGCTTGCCAGACTTGGAAAGAACGTCATCTATGCCAAGGATGTCAACCTTCAGATTGCCCAGTCCTATTCCATGACAGAGGACACTGTTGCATTTGGCATCTCTTACTTTGGTGAGGATCAGCTTGTGAACCAGGCTGCCAAGTGCGTCAAAGAATCTGGCGGAAAGCTCATTACATTGACTAAGATTGGTCATAACCACCTTTCCAGACTCGCCGACATCAAGTTGCAGATTCCTGCATCCGGCTATGAGTTCAGAACAGGTTCCACACTGACCAGAATCCTTCAGATCTTCGTTACCGATGTTCTGTACAGTGCAGTTCTCGGAAAGATGTCAGAAGAGGAGAAGAGCAACGTTCTCAGACGTTGGAACTTCAGCGTTACACATTCCTGATTGTCTTATTGAATCAGCGAAAAGGCTGCAGCATTCAGATGGATGTTGCAGCTTTTTTATTTGTGTAGTGGATAAACAGATTGCACAGGGTTCATAGATTGCACTGATCTACCCCAGAAATATGAGACACTTCACTTGCAATAAAAGTGAAGGAGT
>JAKSPE010000016.1 GCA_024405015.1 Sphaerochaetaceae bacterium | reverse complement strand
TTAAAACTGCTTAAAATCTTTTCTTCACTTTTCATTTAATAATAGTTGACTCCTTTCCAAAAATGATCTTTTGGGATGGAGGTTAACAACCTCCATGTCGGTCGACATGAAGATCCATCAACCGCTAACCGTCTGTCCGGTAGCATCAATTTGATTATAAATCAGGGACATTTCAAAATCAATATTTACTTTATTACTGTTAAGTATTTTCGCGATTGTGGATTGGTTGTTTCATTGCCTGTGCAGACTAGCAGTCGTAGGTGCCAGGCGGGCAGGATAGCCCGGCCAAAGCACCTGACTGCGTTCCCTGAGGAGTATGCATCAGGCTATGAACGACCCATACACATGAGCGCAAGCAATCTCCATAGGATACCATCCTACTAATCTTCCATGGAACCTCTCGGTCTGTGGCACAAAACCTAGATAATCCCCTCAATTGTGCCATTCCGGTGGCACAATTCAATACTTTCAGCAGTTTTTTGGTATAGGGGTTGTATGAAACGCCAGATTATACTTACCTACTTATCAGCACTAAAGAAGTCGTTTTCTGCCACAAGCAGGAAAATATCAGCAAAAGAGACTATTCACGGTAGTCTTCGAATCTCAAAACGAAAGGGTCACATTGCCTACTACCATCGTCAAAATGGTTATGACACCACGGGGCTCTATCTCAGTACGCAGGATTTCAATTTCATCAAACAAATTGCCCAACAGGACTATGAGAAGAAAGTGCAAATATCATCAGAGAAATCAAACGTGGCCATAACTCGATGCATAGAAGCATTGGAACGTTGTACCTTTCCCGATGAGATATACGACTGCCTTCCCCCTGAAAGGAAGGCTCTGGTCACCCCTATCGATTCTGATGATGAATATGCGAAGGCATGGCTAAGGAGACACACATACTCCGAAGGATACTTCAAAAAAGACATGCCGTTCTATGTGACAGAAAACGGAGAAAGAGTTCGATCAAAAACGGAGCATATGATGGCTGACAGGTTCAAAGCAAAAGGTATTATCTACGTATTTGAACCAGAAGTGAAAACAAAAGACAGAACCAGAAGACCAGACTTTTTAGTTCTGAACAAAAGAACACGAAAAGAGTACTATATTGAGCACCTGGGAATGATGGATGATCCAGCCTACGTTTCAGAGAACATGGACAAACTGGCGGAGTATGAGAATGTGGGAATCATCCTCGGGAAAAACCTTCTTCTGACGTTTTCCAATGAAAGGCATCCTATGGATAGCAAGAAGATAGATACCTTAATTGAAAACTTCCTTCTATGAAAGTCAAAAATTTCCGGGACTCCCTCATGTGTACAGACCGTGTAAGGCTTGATGCATACCCCTTCCAGGACGCCATGCCGGCCTCGCTTGGGCTATCCTGCCCCGCAGGCCATGGCAGGCTGGAATGCACAAGCATCACACCGCCTGCACACAATCGCAGCTTTGGGGAATAAAAAAGGATGGCCACCGAAGCGACCATCCAGCAACAAACAAGAGGGGGTTAACCCTAAAACACAAACAACAATACGATTTCATAGGAGAGATTCCCGCAAAACCGTTATCAACAATGTAATTATAGCACACCTATGACACTTGTAAAGACAAACTTGAATGATTAAAAATCCCAAATTCAGTTCTTCTTTGTGTTCTTTCTGTTGGACAATCTGCTTGCAGCAAAGCAACAGCCATACCAGATTACCATGGTGCTGATGATGTCCCAGTTCTGCTGAGAGAAAACCCGGCCAAACACAAGCTTCAGCACAACAAGGGCTGCGATGATGCAAAGACCAACAAGATTGGTTTTCTCAAAGACCACCCTATCCTTCTTCACAGAAAGGAAGGCAAACACGGCTAAGACAATTAGAAAAGGATTCACAAAAAGGACGTTCTCATTCAGCCATGTGACATCGTGGTTGGTGAAGAACATCATAAAGAACAAAACTGTTCCGACCAGACCGAAAATCACATCCACAACGCCGCTGACGATGTACATGGCCTTGCGCTTTCTGAACAGAGAAAGAACGATGACGGTGTAACCCAGGACAAGACCAAAGACAATGGAGAATCCGATATTGCTCTGTGCCTTTCCAGGACTGTGCTTGTAGCTGCCCTCATTGTCCACAATGAGACTGCTTTCAAGACCATAGTAGTCCAAGACAGCCTTCTCCAGGATCTCCGGAAGGAACATCTCATCCCACAAGGTAGCACTCTTATCAATGTTTCCGCTCTGCAGAAGATTCAGAGCCCAAAGCACAAAACGGTTCTGCGACAGTGCCCTGGAAGCCTGCTTGCGGTAGGACTGTCCAGGCTGTGCCTTGGCCCAAGCCTGGAAATCACCGCCTGTTGTGCAGTCGATGATGTCACGAAGTCTTGTGGCACAGTTGTCGTTGTAGTGATGATAGAGATAGGTTCTGTGATCGCGGTCGGAGTTCACATCCAAGAAGGAAATCACCGCCTTCTTCTGCTCAGCAGTCAGAGGAAGAACAACCTTTGAGACCGAGCGCCCTTCCGCATCGGCATTGGCAAGCTCATAGCGGGCAAAGGTGGAATAACAGCAGAACCAGAGACGACCAAAGGCGAAATTCAGGAAAAAGTCATCTTCGGAGAAACTGAAGGTTCCGTAGTCATAGACAACCGAAAGTCCGTTTGGAGCCTCGACCAGAATGCCGGCATGACCGAACCAGGAGTAAAGCGCATCACCTTTGGACAGTGTCAGAAGAGAAACCGTACACTGGTCGTAGAACGCGGCTTCCGATTCTGGGAGGGTCTCATCGTAATAGGTGCTGAGCATGGGAATGGAGTCAAATGAATTGACGCTCTCGTTGGACTTGAGGCTTACCGCACCAAGGCAGAACAGAGCAAAGAGGCACATAAGACTGACCAATGCAAAGCGCTTTGACATGCCTTCAATATAACACGCATAGACGATGTGTAAAAGACATGTCCCATTTGCCGATTTCCTTTTTCTTGGGTAACTTAGTCGTATGAACGATTTTGATAGACTTTGCAAAGAATTTGAGCAGATGGACGTTCTCTCCTACTCGGAACTTCTGACTGAGAGATCTCAGAGAATCATCCCGGCTTTGGCCAAGATCACACAGGATGGAGAGTCCGGAATCGAGATCTTCTTTACCTTCATTTTGGGAGCCATCGCTGCAGACAACCGCCTTGCTGAAGAGGAATATGAACTTCTCTACCCGATGCTTCGACTCTTTTTCGGTGACAACATCAACTATGAGACAGCAAAGAAGTCATTTCGACAGATGAAGCCTGAGCACAAACTGCTGAAGAACATCACCGATGAGATGGTGGATGTTCTAGGACTGCTTTCCAAGGATCTGAAGAAGGACATTGTTCTGGTCTGTATGCTCATCTGTGCAGTAGACGGCAAAATCTCCCTGAAAGAGAAGAACTGGATCCGTCAGCTCATCCGATAGAACCTCCTATATAGTTTTTCCATATATAGCCCGGCACTGCAGATGCAATTGACCATTTGCAGTGCCTTTTTTCAATAACACAACAGATGACGCTCTTTTGCAGTTGCTTTATTTGCCCTTGTGCACCATTATGTGTCATATGAGCAGATACGCCACACTTTCAGACGTCGCAAAACTAGCAAACACCTCCATCGCAACCGTCAGCTATGTACTGAACGGAGGTGAAGGTCGCTATATCACCGAAGAGCTCAGAGACCGTGTCCTGAAAGCGGCTAAGGAACTTCACTACGTCAAAAGCCATACGGCATCTGCCCTGAAGCGAGCACATTCCAAAAAGACCATCGCCATACTCATTCCGCAGCCACAGAACCAGTTCTTCATGGACATCCTGATTGCTTGCAGCAATACACTTTCCAAGTGCAAGTACGAGACCATCATCGGTTTCACCATGGATGACCCGGAAACCGAGCGTTCTCTGATTCAGCAGATGCTGGAAAACCGTGTCGATGGTATCATCATCTCCCCTACCGACAAGGCAAAGGAAAGCCTGGAGTTGGTACAGAACCTGAACATTCCGTTTGTCGTTCTGAGCCGTCCGATGACAGTGACAGGTCTTGAAAAGGCAAACTCTGTTCAGATTCAGAACTACACCTGCGGTTTTAAAGGTGCTGAGTGTCTGGTATCCCATAACCACACCCACATCGGATTCGTCGGTTGGAACAGCACAACTGCTGACGGATCTTCCCGAATCCGCGCTTGCTTGGACGTCTATGACCACTATGGAATTCCGAAAGAGAACTTTCATGTCGTCAAAGGCGAGTTCAGCTCCGATGCCGGCTATGATGCTACCAAGAAACTGATGGAAGAGTATCCGGACACCACTGGCATCTTCTTCGGTTACCACGTGCTTGCCCTCGGAGGACTGCGCTATCTGAAGGAGCAGAACCTTCGTGTCCCAGAGGATATCTCCGTTGTCATCTATGGCCATCCACAGTGGGTCACAGCAGGAGAAAACGACTACACTTATATAGAGATGTACCCTACTCAGATGGGAGAACAGGCAGCCCAGCTTCTGGTCAAACTTGTCGAGGAGGAGAACAACAACGTCCCTGCCACACATCTGACCATTGAGGGCTCTCTTCACATCGGCAAAAGCGTTAAGTTGATCGAGAAAAAATAAAGTCCCAAAAAACCACAATAACCAATATTTTAGTTGACAGAGTCTGCTTTCAAAGTAACAATTGTAAATGAGCGGTAAGTAAACGTTTACCGAAAAAATTTCAAGGAGTATTACATGAAAAAGTTTGCACTCATCGCACTTCTCGTGGCTGTCCTTGCTCCAAGCATGATCTTTGCTCAGAGCGCAGCAGAAACAACAAAGGCTAACGAGCCAGTTGTCATCAACTACTACGAATGGGATATGCCAAACGAGCAGTTCATCGCTGACTTCGAGGCAGAGAACCCTGGCATCAAGGTTGAAGTCCACATCATCCCTTCCAACGGTGACAGAGCAACAAAGCTCGACACTCTCGCAATGAGCGGTTCAGACATGGATGTCTTCCCAATCGCTGATGGTGACCAGTTCCTCAGAATGGAGAATGGTCTTCTCGCTTCTCTCGATGAGTTCATCGCTGCAGACGGTTTTGACATGAACGCTGCATTCGGCGACTTCGCTGAATGGGGTGTCGGTTCTGATGGTCACGTCTATGGTATTCCTTACAGAATGACAAAGACTGTCGTCTTCTACAACATGGACATGTTCGACGCTGCTGGCGTTGCTTACCCAACAGACGACTGGACACTTGAGCAGTACATCGAGACAGCCAGAAAGATGGCTGCTTGGGGTAAGGATCAGGGAATCTACGGAACATACATGCACACATACAACAACGAGTGGGCAACAATGGCTGGTCAGGTTGGTCAGTGGTACACAGCTGATGGCAAGTGTAACATCAAGGATCCAGCATGGGTAAAGGCTCTCGAGGTCAGAAACATGCTCGATTCTGAGGGAACACAGATGTCCTTCACAGAGATCAAGGCTGTCAAGGCTGCAATCAACGCTACATTCCTTGCTGGAAAGGAAGCTATGGTCACAGCTGGTTCATGGCTCGTCCGTGATATCAAGAACCAGGAGAAGTTCCCACACAACTTCAGAATCGGTATCGCTTACATGCCAAGATTCAACGAGACAGTCACTGGCAACAGATCCAACTTCTCCGTTTCCGTCCTCACAGTTCCAGAGAACTCAGAGCACAAGGCTGAGGCTTGGAAGTTCATCAAGTACTACACAGAGAAGGCAAGTGCAGCTATCGCAGCTACAGGTAACATGCCAACTTATCTGCCAGCATACTCCGATCCAAACGTCGTCGATTCCTTCGCATCCGGTTCCAATGTTGAGATGCAGTACATCGAGAAGCTCTTTGCTAAGGACATCCAGTTCTCAACAAACAAGATCCTCGGTGGCAACGGTGCAAAGTACATGACAATCATCGGCGAAGAGACAACTCTCTTCTTCAACGGCGAAAAGAGTCTTGAAGATACTCTCAACAATATCGAAGCAAGAGTCAACGCTGAAGTACTTGGAAAGTAATTCTAAATAAATCAACGAATTGATTATCAACTATGGGATTGGGAAACCAATCCCATAGTTCAAAAAAGGGTATTCCTATGAAGAAGAAAACATCCATCCTCATGAGGCAGGAGCAGCGAGCGGGAATCGCATTCCTCATCCCAAGTCTGATTGGTACAACAATCTTCATCATCGTCCCTATCGTCATGTCATTGATGTTGGGATTCACCCAGTGGAATCCGATGAAGGGTTTCTCCGAAATGAAGTTCATCGGACTTCAGAACTACAAGACCCTCTTCTCTGACATCCGCATACAGAACGCCGTCAGAAACAATCTGACCTATACCCTCACCTACGTTCCGTTCACCATTGCAATCGCACTTCTTCTTGCTGCGATTCTCAACCGTTTCGTCTACATGAGAACCACCCTCAGAATGATGGTGTTCCTCCCTTATGTATCTTCCCTGGTTTCCGTTGCAACCGTTTGGATGGTTCTTCTGTATCCAAGTGCCAACGGACCGATCAACTCCATTCTCACCCATGTATTCCACGTGACGAACCCACCGAAATGGTTCACCAGCTCCGACTGGGCGCTTCGAGGAATCATCATGATGGGAATCTGGCATGACCTGGGTTACCACGTGGTCATCCTTCTTGCGAACATCACGGCCCTTCCGAAAGACGTCTATGAGGCTTGTGCCATTGATGGAGCATCTCCAATTCAGACATTCTTCCGAGTCACCGTTCCAATGCTTGCACCAGCCATCTTCTTCTGCGTCACATTGGCAACCATCAACTCATTCAAAATATTCGACCAGATCAACATCATCACCGAAGGTGGACCTGGTTTCTCCACAACGGTCCTTGTCCAGGCTGTTTACTACTACGCCTTCAAGGAGTTCCGTTTCACCTATGCATCTGCAGTAGCCATGCTGCTGTTTGTCATCATCTTCCTCTTCTCCAATGTCCTTCAGTGGATTGAGAAGAAGGTCACATTCTAAGGGAGGCGGTCATGAAAGGTTATTCCGGTATCATGGGCAAGAAGCAGGAGATCCTGCGCATTGTCATGACAGTTCTGCTCTTCTGTTTCGCTCTTCTTTGCGTCTTCCCTTTCATCTGGATGATTTCAACATCCTTCAAGTTCGAGATTGATGTCATGGAGTTCCCAATCCGAATCATTCCAAAGAACATCAACACGAAGAACTATGTGAGAGTCTTCACCAAGTCCAACTTCCCTCGCTACTACCTGAACACCATCAAGGTCTCCCTGATCACTGTTGTGGGTGAGCTGATGATCACAACTATGGCTGGCTATTCGTTCGCAAGACTTCGCTTCCGTGGAAAGAACCTCCTTTTCACCATCTATCTTGCCACCATGATGGTTCCAGCCCAGGTCATGCTTCTTCCGAAGTACATCTACTTCTCCAAGCTGCATCTGACCAACACACACCTTGCGCTGATATTGCCGGGCTTCTTCTCGGTCTTCGGTGTCCTTCTGATGAAGCAGGGCTTCTCGCAGGTTCCATTCGAACTGACCGAGGCGGCCTACATTGATGGAGCCAACCACTTCACCATCTTCTCACGTCTGATTCTGCCATTGGTCAAGCCAAGTCTCATGACAGCCCTCCTGCTCTCTTTCACATGGGTATGGAACGACTACATGAACCCACTGATCTTCATCTCCAAGGAGAATCTGATCACACTCACCGTCGGTCTTCAGCGCTTCCAGGAGGACTCCTCCACAAACTATGCACTGATCATGAGTGGTGCAACCGTATCACTCATCCCTATTCTTATCGTCTTCGTCATTTGCCAGAAGTTCTTCATTGAGAGCTTCGCATCATCAGGAATCAAAGGTTAAGGAGTTAATATATGTCTATCGTCAAATATGGTATTCTTGGATTCGGAAGCATGGGTACAAGCCACTCAAGTTGGCTGTATCAGGGTGCCAGAGTTCCAGAGTCAACTGTCACAGCTGTCTGTGACATCAATGAGGAAAGAAGAAAGGTCGCCCTCGAGAAAATGCCTGACATCCAGGTCTTTGACAATGCAGATGACTTCTTTGCCAAAGGTGATTTCGATGCAGTCATCCTCTGCATCCCACACTACCAGCATCCAAAGTATGCCATCCAGGCATTCAAGGCCGGAAAGCACGTCATGTGCGAAAAGCCTGCCGGAATCTACACTTCTCAGATCGAGGAGATGAATGCAGAGGCAGCAAAGCACCCAGAGCTTTCCTTTGCCATGATGTTCAACCAGAGAATCAACCCACTCTATCAGCAGCTCAAGCAGATCCTTGACCGCAAGGAAATCGGTGAGCTTCGCCGCGTCAGTTGGATGATCACCACATGGTGGAGAACCCAGAAGTACTATGACTCCTCCGCTTGGAGAGCAACCTGGGGCGAAGAAGGTGGCGGAATCCTGGTCAACCAGGCTCCTCACCAGCTGGACCTCATCCAGTGGCTCTTCGGCCTTCCTACCATGGTCCACTCCTTCATCAAGTACGGCTCCCACAGAGACGTTCTGGTCGATGATGATGTGACCGCCTACTTTGAGTTCCCAAACGGCTGCACAGGATCTTTGATCACCTGCACCTTCGACCCACTGGGAACCGACAGACTGGAGATTCTGGGCGACGAGGGAAAGATCGTTGTCGAGAACAGTTCCAAGGTCACCGTCATGAAGCTTGAGAAGAACGAGGAGTGGTACAACAGAAACCTTGGCTTCCGTGAAGTCATGGCTCTGGTGCACGGCCAGACCGGTGAAAAGCTCTATGACAGCTACAGCTTCGAGTACCCTGAGCACTGGGACATCCAGCACATCGATACCCTGATCAACTTCACCAACAACATTCTCCACGGTGAGAAGCTCATCAGCGAAGGTCACGAGGGAATCAACGCCGTCCAGCTTGCCAACGCCATGTACCTCTCCTCCTGGACAAACAGCGATGTGAAGATTCCAGTGGATGGAGATCTGTTCAAGAAGCTTCTGGACGAGAAAGTCGAAGACGAGAAAGCACGAAAGGCTAAATGAATTAGGAGATAGAAATGAGTAACGCAAAAATTGCATTGAACATGTCAATGGTCAAATTCATCATGTGGGAAAAGGGTCCTGACTACACCTTCGAGAAGGTCAAGGATGCCGGTATCTCCTACTTCGAGCTTTCCCAGGTTGATATGACCGATGACTTCATCAAGGCTACTTTGGATGCCAGCGCAAAGCATGGTGTCAAAGTCATGTCCACAAGCTGCAACTTCGAGCCTCTGTTCGGACCGAGCGCCAAGGGCCTTGACCTGGTAAGAGATCTGGACAAGATCATTGATGTCAACCACAAGCTGGGAGTCACCTATGTCAGAGACTCCCTCATGCCAAGATCCTGCATGAGAAGCGAGGAAGGCTTCCATAAGGCTGCTGAGGTCTTCAACAAGTATGGTAAGATCCTCAAGGACAATGGACTGAAGCTCTACTACCACAACCACCACTTCGAATTTGAGAAGTTCAACGGCAAGACCGGTTACGACATTCTCATTGACGAGACAGATCCTGAGCTTGTCGGCTTTGAGATTGACGTCCACTGGGCACAGAGAGGCGGTGCAGACCCAATCAAGTACATCAAGAAGCTTGATGGTCGCTGTGACATGGTTCACCTCAAGGACCTCAAGATCGTCTTCCCGGACATTGAGCCTTCCCCTCAGGAACTTCTTCACAAGGAGCAGTGCATCCGCTTTGCCGAGATCGGAGAAGGAAACCTTGATATGCCTGAGATCATCCGCGCATCCATCGCATCCAAGGCAGTCTATCTCCCTATCGAGCAGGATTCCTGCTACGGCAAGGACCCATTCGATTGCCTGAAGCTTTCCGTCTCCAACATCAAGAAGATGGGCTTCGAGGATCTGTTCTGAGAAACATCACAAAACACAAAGAAAAATGTCGCAGATTGGAATTTCTGCGACATTTTTTTTGTGATACAGAGTTGTATTACAGTGCCATAATCAGCTTTCTAAGTTGAGAGAAATCCACTGGTTCGGAATCCTCCATCTTCTGCTCAAGAACTTCAACCTCTTCAAGCAATCGATTCTTCTTCTGTTTCAGATCAGGCTTATGAGATCCATATTCCTCAACCTTTTCAGATACACAGTCTGAATAATAACTTGATTGATGTATCCCATTCACTTCAAAGAAGTCAGGTTTTTCAGAGACAAGCCCCAAAGTTCTTCGAGCTGCACCATCAGGAGTGCTTCGTCCCCCTTCCCAAGCTTCCACCGCCTTCTTGGTCACCCCCATACACATGGCAAATGAAGATTGGGACAATCCTGTTCTGTTACGAATTTCCTTAATGTCCTGTGGACTATAGTCAGGAATTGAAGCAATACTCAATTTGCTGATTCTAGAGGGTTTCACATTTCCCTTTTCGAATTCTATTGCCTCTTCAAGACCTTTCAGAATCTCTTCATATCGACTCATTTTGTTCACCTTTCCTTTTTAATGTTTTTTCAAGAATAGTAACCAATACTCGGATTTCATTTCTTTCAGCCATTGAAAGATTATCCTTCGATGACTTTTGATATACGTCGAGGAAGTATATTTTTTCATAAACATCAAAATCGATGTATATAACTCTCATAGATCCACTTTTTCCTCGGTTTTCCAATGCGAATCGCATTTTTCGGACTCCACCAGTAGACTTCATGACTGGGCCCACTTTAGGGTTTTCCAAGAGAGAGATTTCCAATAGTCGCAAATCCTCCTCGGTAAGTCCAAGGTCTTTCCACTTCGAGAAAAATGATGGTAGTGTTACAAATTCCCTTTTTGTATTGTATGGTTCCATGCTGATATACTACCCTATATTTTAGGGTATTTCAAGTATGGAACGAATAAAAAACGCCAGCCTTTCGGCCAGCGTCCTGTAAGTCAATTACAATACAGACTTGCAATTACAGCAAGGATGCGCTTTCTGCATCAATGTATAGGGTTGCATTGTCATGGGTTCTGAGAATGGAGGCTGGGCAGGACTCTGTGATAGGACCCTGGAGAGTATCCTTGACAGCCTGAGCCTTGCGGTTGTTCGGAACCACACAATGCAGAGCTCCAGCAGCACGGAAGGCTGGAATGGTGACGGTGATGGCTGACTTTGGAACGTCATCGAGCTTTGCAAAACAGCCGTCATTGACCTGCTGGATTCGTGAGCGCTCTGCCATATCGATGATGCGTGTGTAATGCTCGTCATCGAACTTGGAAAATGGTGGGTCGTTGAAGGCGATGTGACCGTTCTCACCAATGCCAAGGACCACCATGTCCAAAGGCTTCTCGCGAAGAAGTGCCTCGTAATCAGAGGCAGCCTTCACAGTATCAGGAGCATCGGCTGGAATCAGATGCACAGCCTTGAACGGCTTCTTCTCAAAAATTGCCACATTCAGAAAGTTACGAAAGCTCTGGCTCTGCTTTGGGGAGATTCCGACATACTCATCCATGTGGAAGGCTTCGATCTTCTCCCATGGAACGTTCTTCTCCTCAAGAAGAGCTGCCAGGGTTGTGTTCTGGGATGGAGCTGCTGCAAACATGACACGAATGGTGTCCTTGGTCTTTCCAAGCGCAATCAGTTCCTTTGCAATGGCCTTTGCGGCGGTCTTGCCCATCATTTCATTGGTATCCTCAATGACGACATTGAGTTTATCGACTTTAAACTGTTTCATTTCACTTCCTTTCCATCTATGAAAACGTTCTTCACATTCACATCATCATCAAACAGAACCAAGTCTGCCTGCTTTCCCACTTCAATGGATCCGACCTTCTGATCCAGTCCCACAAGCTGGGCTGGCTGAAGACAAAGGACCCTGGACATCTCACTTGGGTCCAAGCCTACGGTCTTGATCAGCGTACGAGCCAGAACATCACCGGTTGCGACGCTTCCTGCAAAGCAGCTGCGGTCCAGGACCTTAGCAACACCGTCTTCGACGATGCAAGGACTTCCATCTCGGAGAGAACCCAAAATGGAAGGGCCCTCTCCTGCCCCCGCTCCGCGCATGCTGTCGGAGCATGCAGTGATGCGGTCATGGCGCTTGCACTTGAAAATCATCTGAAGCAGCTCTGGTGGAAGGTGCTTTGCGTCACAGATGAGCTCCACAAAAAGGTCATCGATCAGGTAGCCGCTTTCAATGGCTCCCAGAACACGGAAACCGCCGACTCTAGTTAGTGAGGACATTCCGCTGTAAAAATGTGTCAGCTGTCTCATTCCTGCGTCGTAGCCCTTTGAAATCTCGTCGTAGATTGCGTTTGTATGGGCACCTGATACCAGAATACCCTTGTCTGCAAAATAGCGGATACAGTCCAAGGCGCCTTCTGTCTCAGGAGCGACGGAGAAACGCATCATCAGGCCCTCACAGGCCTCATAGACGCGCTTGTACTCACCATCGGAAGGAAGTTGGATGTAACGAGGGTCCTGAGCTCCACGCTGCTCCATGGAAAAGTATGGACCTTCAAAATGGATGCCAGGCATCTTGGCAATGGCCATGCCGTTTGCATCCCGACCTTCGAGATGTCCGTCGCGTCTGAGGCCTTTCATGATATCAATGAACTCATACAGGTAGTTCCAGGCACAGCACTCTGTGGTTGGAAGAACCGTTGTGGTTCCGTGCACAGCATAGCTTCTGGCAGACTGTAGAATCTTCTCTGGGTCACAGTCCATGAAATCGATGTTGCCACTTCCATGGGAATGGAGGTCGACAAAGCCAGGAGACAGGTACATGCCCTGTGCATCCAAGGCACCACAGCCGGCGACAGGAACCCCCTCGCCGATTTGTGCAATGCGACCGTCTTGGATTTCGACATAGCCCTTTTCAATGACGCGATCTTTCAGGACCACTTTGGCATTACGGATAATCATCTGTTTCCTCTCAGCTCAGCTTGACAGCTTTTCCGGTTCTGGCACTTTCATAGGCGGCGCAGATGATCTCAACGGACTTGCTGGCACTTTCGCCACCGACCTCAGGTTCGGTACCATCCTCAAGGGATTTCACAAAGGCTTCAAAGAGTTTCTGGTGAGGAACATAGCTGATGGCAGATGGGTCAGAGGCACCACCTCCGAAATTGTTGGCATGACCGAACTCTTTTCGGATGTTCTCATCTTCGGCTGTCTCTTCTTCAAAACGCCACTTGACGATGTCCTCTTCCTCGATGATGACACTTCCCTTTGTTCCCAGGATCTCCATGCGCTTGAACAGGCCCGGATAGGCACAGGTGGTACCGCAGATGGCGCCAAGAGCTCCGTTTTTGAACTTCAGAACAGCTGCTGCAGTATCCTCGACCTCGATGCGCTCGTGACCGATGGTCTCACAGTAGGCGGTAACCTCATCGACAGGTCCCATGAACCACTGCAGAAGGTCAATGGCGTGGATGCCCTGATTCATGAAGCATCCGCCACCGTCCATCTTCCAGGTGCCACGCCATGCACCACTGTCGTAGTACTCCTGGCTGCGGAACCACTTGATGGAGGCTTCTGCGAAGACGATCTTTCCAAAACGACCTTCGTCGATGGCCTTTTTGACCTGCTGTGCGGAGGCATGGTAACGGGATGGGAAGACACCGGAAAGCTGCACATTGTTCTTCTTGCAGGCTTCAATGATCTGTGCACAGCGCTCTGGGGTGATTTCCAGAGGCTTTTCGACAATCACGTGCTTCTTGGCATTTGCAGCAGCCAAGGCACCGTCCAGGTGAAGACCGGATGGAGTGGCAACCGTGACGATGTCAATGTCAGGGTTGGCAAGAAACTCCTCAAGCTTCTCATAGCCCAGACAGTTGTGGGCCTCGCCGAACTTGGCTGCCCTTCCCGGAACAGGATCAAAGCCAGCCACAAGGCGAACACCTTCCATGTGCTCAATTGCCTGCGCATGGAACTCAGAGATCATGCCACAACCGATAATTCCAAAACCTCTAGTCTTCATAGAAATCCCCTTGGCGTCTTACTGCCACTTAATCTGCAATCTGTCGAGTATATCCTTCACAGCCTGTACGGCTTCCTTGTATTTCTCTGGCGCAGTCTGTCCGCCGAACTGACCGGCATGGTCCAGATGTGGCTCCATGGAAACGAACATGTCACGCTCTCTGAGTCTGTCCAAGACCTCAGGGATGTAAGAGACACCTGTTCCCGGAATTGCCATGTCCATGTCGTGTCCGGAGTAGTCCTTACAGTGGAAATAGGTAATGTAAGGATGCATGTTCTTCTCGGCCTCAAGAGCGTCTTCCTTGGCCACAGAATAGTTGGCTGGGTCAAAGACCAGGCCAAAGTACTTGGACTTCAGTGTGGCTGCAATCTCAGCGCTCTCTCTGCTGTACTGGCCATAGATATTGGCCTCGTTCTCGTGCAGAAGCTCAATGCCGTTCTCTGCAGCAAAAGCTGCCATCTTGGAAAGGCGGTCCATGACCTCCTCTCGGTGGTCAAGAATGGAGCCTTCCTTACAATAGAAGGAGAAGACACGAACCCTACCACAACCGAAGAGTTTTGCCATCCAGAAGGCACGCTCCAGGCGCTTCATCTCAAAGTCAATCGGATCTTCGATGTTCGTCTTTCCGATTGGGGAACCGATACAGGAGACCTTGATGCCATAGCGGTCGGCAATCTCCTTGACCTTGTAGACCTGTTCATCGGTCAGAAGCATGACGTTTGTACCCCATGCGGATCTCAGTTCAAAATATTTGAGGCCCATCTCGCTCCAGACTTTCATCTGGGACTCGAAATCAGGACCAAGTTCATCTGCAAAACCAGTAATTGTAAACATCTATCAATACTCCTATGAATTAGTGAGCAATCAACTCTTTGACTATTATATAAACTCCGTTCAATCCAATGAACCCATAGATCAGTTTCTTCAGAACCTTTCCGTCGGCCTTCTTCAGAAGCCCGACTCCTGAAAGCATTCCCGCACCAAGACAGGCAACCAGAAGTCCCAGCATCGGCAGGTCGGACACCTCATAGATGCCGGAGAAGAACCTTGCAACGATGCAGGCGGCACTGGAGCACATGAAAAAGAACTGAGATGTCACAAAGTATTCCAGGTTGTCTTCCAGCGACGGTGCAAAGTATGCAGCAACCGGAGGGCCTGCAAAGCCGAAGAACGCATTGGTAAGACCTGAGCAGGAGCCCAGGATGAAACCGTTGGTCTTACTTGGCTTTACGTGCACCTTATCGGCCAAAGCCAGTGTGTAGATGGAAAGTGCGATGAACGCCACACCAAGGGCAACGGTCAAAATGGCCACATCAATGGCAACCGACCAGAAGGTAAACAGAAGTCCTAACACGGTTCCAGGAATCAGGGCAGGCACCAGGACATCCCAACGGATCTTCTTTCGGTACTTGATGGAAAACACGATGTTGAGAAACAGAATGCTTGCCTGCATGAGGGCAATGGCCTTGGAGTATGGGAAAAAGAGCGGCATGACGTTTACCAGAATCACACCGGCACCAAAGCCCATGGTCGCCTGCACAAAGGCGGCAATGAATGCGATGACTCCCAAAATGAGATAGTTCACCTAAGCCTCCAGTACGTCCAAGACGCTAGATGCCATATGCTCCACAGCCTTCTCGATAATAAGACTTCCCTTCTCGGCACTTGCAGCCGAGATGTCACCCCAGCTTCCGGTGGTGCTGTAGTCATCAAAGTTCCCGTAGGCGGTACAGACATTGGCTGAACCGTAGATGTGGGCAACCTTCTTGGCAAGGGCAGCCTTTGGAGCTTCGTTTGCTGCCTTGTCCTTTCGGATCAGATCCGGACACACTGCCATGGCAACACTTGAAATCTGCTCCGCACCATGACCTGTTCCATAGACCTTGTCGGTCAGAATGTCCTTGGAGATCTGGGAACATGCCTTCCAGAAATCGACGAACATGGCGTTTTTCTTTGCACTGTAAAGAATTCGACAGGCATAGTCAGCAGCTCTGGTGTTCAGCGAATGGGTTGCCAGAAACACGACATTGCGGGCACCGCTTGCAAAATAGGAGGAAGCGATACTGAGGTAAAGGTTTCCAAGATACTCGGTTGGCACATGCACGGTTCCCGGGTAGCCACTCATCTCCAGAGTATCACCGTAAGGTACGGTAGGAGCGACGAGCATGTTGCACTTTTCTGCCAAAAGAGGAGCCACATGGTCGGCTACCTTCACATCGATTCCGGTTGCACCATGCAGTCCACACTGCTCCATGGATGCGATGGGGATGATCACACCATTTGTGCTCTTAAGGGCATCTGTGAGTTCCTGGGCAGTAAGAAGCGCGACGAAACGACTCATGTTCTCTCTTTGACCATCATTGGCTTTCCGGTCCTTGCGGACTCGGTAATAGCAAGAACGACATCCATGGACTTCACAGCATCGCAGAGGTCCGAGTAGACCGGTGTGTCATGCAAAATGGAAGCGACAAAATCGTCGATCTCGTTCTTGAATGGGTGGCATGAGACATTACCGGTCTCAGGTCCCTGCATTGGAAGGTCAATCCACTTCTCCTGCATTGGGAAAAGCTTCTTGGACCAGAAGCGGTTGTTTCGGATGGCGCCCTCAGAGCCGAGAACGTCAATGTTTGCCTGATATGGATAGTTCACACCATCAAGGCATGCAGAAAGGCGTCCCACAGAGCCGTTCTTGTAGCGAACAGAGGCACTGAGAGTTGTCTGATAGTCAAAATCAGGTCGGTAGTTGGTGGAGAATGCACTGACCTCCACAATGTCGCCATTAAGGTAGCGGGCATTGTCGGCAGCATGGCAGCCTCCTGTGATCATGGCGCCGCCTGCGAACTTCTGCTGGCGAATCCAGTTGTAGCTGGCAAAGGTGGTCTTGATGCCGTGCCAATAGTCACAGCCACAGAAGAAGATGTCACCAATGGCCTTCTCCTGCACAAGTTTTCTGAGGTTGATGAGAAGCGGCTCCCAGCGACCGACGAAGCTGACGACCGTCTTCTTGGCGCTTTTCTTGGCAGCTGCATACAGCGCATCAGTTTCCTCGAAGGTGATGCCTGCAGGCTTTTCCAGAAGAAGGTGCTTGTCAGCCTCAAGGCTCAAAATGGCATCCTGGGCATGCATGTAGTTTGGCATGCACTCTGTGACAATGTCGACCGCTGGATCGTTGAGCATATCCTCCAGGTGGTCATAGACCTTGACTCCTGGACAATTGGATGCGACAAAGCGCATAGCGCTGTCCATGCTTCTGCCGCAGACAGCGGCGATGTAAGTATTCGGGTTGGAAGCAAAACCTGCAGCATGCTGGATGGCGACGCTGCCGGTTCCGTGGATTCCGACACCAAGTCTTCCCTTCTCATCCATAGCTCTTACTGGACCTCCAATGTCTTGTAGACGTCAATGACGTACTTGTTGAACTCAGGTGTGGTCTTAAGGTCAATGCCACGTGGTCTTGGAAGGTCAATGTCAAAAGAGCCGACCTGTCTGGAAGGTCTTGCGGAAAGGACGATGACGCGGTCAGAGAGGAAGACAGCCTCAGCGATCTCATGGGTGATGAACAGGACGGTCTTCTTGGACTCGCTCCAGATGCGCATGAGCTCGAGGTTCATCTTCTCACGGGTAATGGCATCCAGTGCACCAAACGGCTCATCCATGAGAATGAGCTTTGGGTCATGAATCAGAGCTCTAGCGATGGAGACACGCTGCTGCATACCACCGGAAAGCTCGTTTGGATAGCGGTTCTCAAAGCCCTTGAGACCGACCATCTCCAGAAGCTCCATGGCGCGGTCCACATACTTGCGCTTGTCGAGCTTGAGGATCTCGATTGGAAGGAGAACGTTGTCGATGACCTTTCTCCAGTCCAGAAGCAGAGCCTTCTGGAACACAAATCCGACTTCCTTGTCCGGATTGAACTTGGTCTTGTCGACGATGATCTCACCTTCGGTCTTCTCCAGAAGACCTGCGACGATTCTGAGCAATGTGGACTTTCCGCAGCCGGATGGACCGACAATGGAGACGAACTCCTGGTCCTTGACGTCAAAAGTGACCTTGCCAATGGCCTCAAGTTCGCCGTCTCTGGTCTTGTAGACCTTTCTGAGATCTTTAATTGAAAGCAGTACGTCTTTTTCGCTCATGTTGTTTCCTTCCATCTTATCCGAAGATTTAGATTATTTGATTGCAGAGCAACCCCACTTGTGAGACTGCCCCGCAATCAGGTGTCAGGTCTCCCTGACACCGATTGAATCAACGATCTTACTTAACGTCGAAGTTTGTGTACTTCTCTGTGATGACCATTGCGTAGATGTCCTCAACTGGGAAGTTGAGAGCTGTCTGGTACTGGTTGACGAGGTTGTATGTTGCCTGGACGCCAGCTGGGTCGAGAGTACAGATACCATTCTGCTTGAATCTCTCTGTGAGAATGAAGGACTGCTCAATGAGAAGGGACTCAACGAGAGCTGCCTTGTTGATTGGCTGGTACTCAGCGAGGATGTCGATAGCCTCTTCTGGGTGTGTGATTGTCCATTCCCATGCACGTGCTGTGACGTTCATGAACTTCTCGAGCTGTGCAGACTTCTTTGCGATTGTCTCATCAGAAGCGATGTAGGAGTGAGCATAGCACTCGAAACCGTAGTCAGCCCAAAGGAAGTTACCGATCTTGGATGTGTCCATAGCTGCCTTGAAGTTTGGATAACCGGAGAGGAGCTCGAAGACGACGTCTGCGTTTCTGGAAGCAAGAGCGGAAACCTTAGCTGTGGAATCGATGTTGACGAACTCGACAGACTGTGGATCGACACCGATCATAGCTGCGAATGCTGGCCACATGACCTTATGTCCATCTGTTGGAGGAACAGCAACTGTCTTGCCTGCAACGTCTGCTGGGCTCTGCATACCTGTGTCGAGGTAGTAGTACATGGAGTTCTGGTGCTTATCGAAGACAACACCGATGAGCTTGACGCTTGCGCCGTCGTTTCTGAACTGGAAAGCAACAGGAGCATCGCAGATAGCGACATCACACTTTCCTGCATCAACCATCTGTGCGGAATAACCGGAACCCTGTCCGATGATGACTTCAACATCAAGACCTGCTTCCTCATACCAACCGTTCTTGATTGCGACGTAGTATGGAGCGTGGTCAGCAGCGATTGTCCAGTTGAGCTGGAGCTTGAACTTCTCAAGTCCTGCAGCTGGTTTTGCTTCTTCAGCACCCTGTGCGAAGACCATAGTCATTGCTGCGAGAGCAATAAGAAGGACAACTGTAAATTTCTTCATGAAGAACCTCCTAAAGTTCTTTTTCTATCTTATGCAGGTAACACCCACATTTAAAAACGGTTTCAGTCCTCGGATTTCTGTTTCACATAACGCCAAGGCATGGTGACACGCTCGAGGATGGTGACCAGAAGGTACATACCCCAGGCGAGCATGGACATGACGATAAGAGAAGCGAACATCGGAGGAGTATCCATATACTTCTGAGCATTGGCGATGACATAACCAAGTCCCTTGTCGGAAGCATAGAGCTCACCGACGATGACACCCATGACGCTCAGGGAAGTACAGATCTTCAGGGATGAGTAGATGTATGGCAGTGCCATTGGAAGTCTCACCTTCAAGAAGACCTGCAGCTTGGAAGCGTTCAGGTAGCGCACAAGGTCCAACAGATCATCGTCGACGCTGTTCAGTCCTGCCATGGTGTTGACGACCATTGGGAAGAACGAAGCGATGAATGCGATGATGATGTTTGTCTTAAGACCATAGCCGATCCAGATCAAGAGAATCGGGATGATGGCGATGTTCGGCATGCTCTGGAAGAAGACGAAGATCGGCATGACCATCTTCTGCAGTGTCTTGGACCAGATCAGACAGACGGAGATGAAGACACCCAAAATGGCTGTGATGGTGAAGCCCAGCACGAACTCCTTCAGGGTTGCGGTGATGTTGATTCCCCAGTGATAGGCAGCATCCGGCTGCTTGAAGAACAGATGTGAAAGCGCACTGGATGGGGTGCAGAGGAATGCCTCATTGACCTTGAAGATTCTGCAAAGCACTTCCCAGGTCAGGAAGAACAGAATCAGGGAGAAAGCGGTCTGATACTTGTCGATGAATGCGACAACAGGATTTGTCTTTGCCTCTTTGATTTTCTTGGTAGCCATCAGTCTTCCCTCCTTGATCTCTTCCATGGCATGCAGACCTTCTCCAAAATGGAAATTGTTCCGAAGAAGCTCATACCAATGACGGCGAGAAGAAACAGACATGCGAACATGGTCGGCATGTCAATGAAAGCCTGGGCATCACGCATGAGATAGCCAAGACCGCTCTTTGCGGCACAGAACTCACCAACGATGGAACCGACGACACAGCTTGTGGCACAGATCTTGATTCCGCTGAAGATGTATGGCAGGGATGCTGGGATTCGAACCTTCAAGAATACCTGATATTTCTTTGCATCAAGATACTTTACAAGGTCCAACAGGTCATCGTCGACGCTCATCATACCGGTTGTGGCGTTAATGACGACCGGGAAGAACGCAACGAAGAACGAGATCCAGATGTTGGTCTTGACACCATAGCCCAACCACAGAAGGAATAGCGGTGCCAAAGCGATTTTCGGAATGGAGTTGAACAGAACCAGAACAGGCATGAGCAGTCTGTTCAGCCAGCGGTTCCAGGAAATCAGAACAGCAAGGGAAACACCCAAAACCAGAACAAGGGCGAAACTTCCGAATACCTCAAGGACAGTGGTACGGATGTGCTTCCACCAATGGTTCTTGGCAGCCTGTGGTCCGAAAAGGCTGTTGAAGACAAGCTTTGGAGATGGCAGGACATACTTTTTGATGTGAAAACCATCAACGACAATCTGCCAGATCAGAACCAGCAGAACAATAGCCAAAATGGTCAGTCCATATTTTTTGAGAAAGTCCCAAAATCCATAAAGGATGCGAACTCCCAGAGGTTTCTTTGCAGTAAGGCTCACTTTGCAGCCTCCTTAGCCAAAGCTTCGATTTCATCGAGTCTGTAACCGAATCCGATCTTGCTCAGCGTTGAGATGTCGATGCAGCCTCCCCTTCTCTTGTAAAGGCCAGGATGTACGCGTGTCTCATCCACTGAAGCACCTGGGCAGTACTGAGGTCCGTTGGACTCCACTCCCATGATGGTACCAACGTGGGCGGCAAGGCTTGCGTGTGGCATCATGGCAAGACCTGGGTTTGTCAGGTCCTGGACCATGAGGGCAAGATTTGCCTCTTTGGCGTAGCAGAACATCAGAAGAGCACCAGTGAAGGTCTTACAGGTCTTGAGGGCAACACCTGTCCATCCAAGCTCGACACCGAGTTTGACGAAGTGCCAGTCATGTGCACTCTCATCCATGAGAAGAAGCTTGCGAGCTGACAGGGCATGCACATCAATCGGATACTTTTCCATGTCATATGGGAAAGGCTGCTCGATATAGAGGATCTTCTCCCATGTGATTGGATGCTCGACTTTGAGCTTATCCAGGATTCTGTTGACATATTCCGGGTCATAGACGGTGCAGTTGAAGTCGGCTGTCAGGTGACTTACTCCCATCTCGTCGGCAATGGCGCCGACCTTGACGATTCTGTCATAGTCCCAAGGCTCGTCGTTTCCGCGAAGCTTGATCTTCAGGCAATCCAAGCCGTCCTCACGAATCCAGTCGCGAAGAAGTACAGGAATGCCGTCATTTGGCTCGGTACCCTTGAGGTCCTCTTTCTCCAGTGGGTCTGTTCCACCGACAAGGTGCCAGACCGGAAGCTTGGTCGGAACATCCTGGACGAAATACTGGCCAGGATACTTGCCTCCAAAGACCTTCTCGTAATGGGCACGTTCCGTTGGATCTGTTGTGTCGTAGTTGTAGTACCAGCTGAGGTCATGGTTCATGTACTGGGCGGTAAAGGAATCATAGACGCTGATATTGTTGAGCTTGGCAAACGCATCGTGAAGTGCGATGTCAAACAGAGAGTTGCAGACCAAAGCAGACAGATAAGGCATCGGATCCTCTTCTGGGTGAAGAGCATTCTCCTGGGAAAGGACCACATCCAGGCGATCGCGGATGAAGGAGTATCCGATCTCCATCGGATGTCCGCTATAGTCATAGTTGTTCCAGCTCTCACAGAGCATGTTGCAGAACTCGACCATTCGCACTTCTCTGGCAGAGAAGCTGAGTTCACTTGGCCATGTCCATGCAACGGCAACCGGAGTCTCTCCGACACCTACAGCGCTGCGGCCCAGGGTATCCTGGACGGTGATGTAGGCTCTGCAATACTTGCTGGCTGTTGTGATCTCATGACCGAACTTCAGAGGTACGCGATTCTTGTGCGGTGTGATGGTGATTGAAACTTTCTTGACTGATATATCTGTTTTCATGTCCGCCCCTTTTGAGAAAGGATAAACCTGCTTTTCAGTGCCGTCAAACAGAAATTAACGGGAACACCAAAACCCTATCCTTTTTTGGGTATTACAAATATATCACTTGGGAAAACCAAGTTTTCAATACATGTTGTTAGTAAAGAAAAGACACGCTTGGAAAACCCAAGCGTGTCCGATTGTCAAATCAATAAAATGGATCTCAGAGAACGACACCCTGCTGGAGCCAGTAGTCTTCGATAGCTTCTGTTGCCTGCTTCTGGAGATCAGCAACAGCCTGCTCTGCTGTGTAAGCTGGATCTGCGAAGAGGTTCTTGATGATAGCCTTGACGATTGTTCCATAGTTTGAGGAGTATGGAAGAAGAGCGTAACCAAGACCAGGTGCTGTTGCTTCCTGAGCTGCTGCGACGACAGGAGCGGATGGGTTCTTCTCATTGACATAATCCTTGTAGATGTCAATGTTGAAGGAAGCCTTCTTGATTGGAAGATAACCGGATGTGTAAGCGAATGCTGCGTCCCACTCGTTGCTCATCATGAACTTGAGGAACTGCCATGTGCCGTACTCTTCCCACTCGTTACCTGTGTTACCGATGAAGAGGCTCTGTCCACCAGCTGCCTGTCCCTTGTTAGGAACATTGCGGAATGTGAGGGATGGTCTGTAAGCGAACTTGAAGTTTGCACCCTGGGAAACGACTGTGTAGGTTGGGTTGTAACCGGAAGCCCATCCGAAGTAGATGGCGACGTCGCCCTGACCGAACATGTTTCTTGCATCGGAAGCACTTACGTTGTAGTCAACGCAGAGGCCTTCAGCCTGCATCTTCTTGATCCAGTTGAAGTATGCGACCACAGCTTCCTTGACTTCATGATCGTCGAAGAGAGCCTTTGTAGGAACTGCTGCACGACCGTTGTCCTCGTTGAAGTAGTTCAGACCTTCAGATGTGAGACCGAAGTTGACCCAGTCCTGATGGATGTAGATCCAGATTGGGTTCTCAACGCCTTCAGCCTTGAGCTTCTTACAAACCTGATAGAGATCTTCG
Organism: Sphaerochaetaceae bacterium; assembly: GCA_024405015.1. GTDB lineage: Bacteria > Spirochaetota > Spirochaetia > Sphaerochaetales > Sphaerochaetaceae > UBA9732. The sequence goes on along the minus strand of JAKSPE010000016.1, from coordinate 17,530 downwards.
TAGTTCTTGATGTCATCGACGTTGATGCCGTGAGCAGAAAGGATCTCGAGGTTGTAGAAGTAACCTGTTGCTGTGTTACCCCATGGGAGGGACTGCCAATTGCCTTCTCTTGTGTAGTTTGTTGCAAGGTTAGCGATGATATCGGTCATATCATAGTTGTCATAGTCAATGTACTCCTGAGCTGGGATGTAGATTGGATCGTCCCAATCTCTGGAAGAAATGACCTGAGCGGAGTCGTTACCGGAAACGTTGAAGAGGTTTGGTCTGTCATCCTTTGTGGAAGTGAGAACCTTTGTCAGGATGCTTGATGTGTAGACGACATCGACCTGGAACTGATCCTGTGAAGCATTGAATGCTGCTGCACAGTCAACGAGACACTGATGGTTGTCACCGGAATAGGAATCCCAGAATGTGATAACAACTTTCTCAGCAGGTGCTGCACCTGTAGGAATATGAGAGACTGTTGATGTTTTTGCTTCAGCTGTTGCTGCTCCCTTCTCAGAATCGCCACCTGCGAATGCTGCGAAGAAGACAACTGAAAGAATGAGTACTACAGAAATAAGTTTCTTCATGTTTTCTCCTTTGGCAAATTTTTTACCTAATACCTAGAGTAAAATCCGCAAATATAGGTGTCAAGAAAATATTGAAATCAATAGATTCCCTATATTTTTTTGGGATTTCTTGGGTTTATTCCCTAAAATTGCTAATAATTGGTTACCTTTCACATAATTTCACACAAAAAAGAAAAAGGACCTGTCGGAGAACTCCGGCAAGTCCTTGCAAAAGCATCAGACAAACGTCACTTTGCTGCGTTCTTGTCCCGTATCTGCTGAGCTACAGAATCCAGGTTGTCAAACATGGTTGTCTGACGGACACGGCTTGTCTCAAAGTCTATGTCACTTCCGTCTGTGACGATGCGGATGTAACCGTCAAGCGTATCCATAAGGCAGTAGCTTCCCACCTTGGCATAGCGTGTATAGGTGGAGATCTCCATCGGATAGGAACCGGTAGCAACAGCGATGTAAGGTGTTACGGCATTGACCAGGTTCTTTGTGCTGGAGGTTGTTCCACCATGGTGTGGGGTCTTGAGGATATCGACATCCAGAAGGTCCACCATACCCTTGGCGGTCAGATCCTTGATGATGTCCTCTTCACGGAACTGATAGAGGTCACCTGTGAACAGGGAGGACACATCCTTGTAGTCGAAGCGGATGACGATGGATGTTGCGTTGACGTTCTCGTCACCGGTGAAGCCCTTTCCTACCATCTCCTCCTTGACCGGTTCAAGGACACGAGCCTGGACATCACCGATCCAAAACTCATCGCCCTGGCTCAAGATGCTGCAAGGGATACCCTTCTCTGCCATCAGCTCTGCAATCTTGTCCGGATTGCTCCAGCTTGTGCTGTAGCAGCCGCTCCAGAAACACTGACCGACCTTGAAGTAAGACAAGAAATCGGTATACAGAACACCGAAGGAATGGTCGTCGTGGTTGTGGCTGAACATGAGGTAGTCGATGTAATCCACACCAAGAGCTGCGAGGTTTCTCATCAGGTGCTCGCCGAAACCGGAGACACCTGCGTCAATGAGCATGGTCTGTCCGTTCGGGAACACGATCAGACAGGAATCACCCCACTTTCCGCTGCTTGGAAGGCCGGATGCGGTGAAGAAATAGTAGCGCATGGTACCGGTCTGCTTGGCCACTTCCCTAGCATTCTCGTTCCAAGGAACCAGTGGAGCATTCTGAAGGTATGCGGTTGTGACGACACCAGTGCTGGAAAGGCGCTTGTTGTCAAACTCATCAATGGCCTTGTAGTTGGAAAGAAGAGAGGCAACCTTCGGGTCAAGACCCTCAGCGACGGTCACAGAACCCTTGGAAGACTCGACCTTTGCACTTGCACAGGAGACAAGGCAAAGCAGAAGGATCAGGGAAAGAGCGAAAAGAATTCTTTTCATGTAAAACTCCTAAATCACTATATGGATAAAAACAACAGAGGCTGCACGCAGCAGCCTCTGTACAAGACGACAGGAAAATCAGCCCTTGACTCCACCGCGGAGCATACCGCGAAGGATGTAGTCCTGACCGAAGATGAAGATGATCATCGGCATGACCAGGGACATCATGGCAGCGGCAAGCATTCTTCCGTTGGTTGGCATGGCATCTGGGTTGATCATCTGCTCCATACCGATCTGAACGGTGTACATCTTGGAACTTCTGGCAATGAGAAGTGGCCAAAGGTATGCATTGTACTCACCGATGAAGATCATGATGGCAAGGGATGCTGCACTTGGCAGTGACAGTGGAAGAGCGAACTGTACGAGGTAGCGAAGCTCCTTACAGCCGTCAACCATGGCAGCTTCCTTCATTTCCCTTGGAATACCCTTGTAGCTCTGTCGGAACAAAAACAGGGTTCGTCCGGAGACGAAGGACGGAAGCGTCATTCCCAGATAGGTGTTCAGAAGACCGAACTTTCTCATAGTAAGGAAGTTTGTGATGTAAACGACCTGACCTGGAATCATCATGGCGATGAGAACCAAGGTGAACAGAAGGTTCTTAGCCTTGAAATCCAGGTAAGCAAATGGATAGGCAGCAAGAGCGCCGATACCGATCTGCATGACGATGACCATGAAACACATGATCAGGGAGTTCTTGTTGTAGGTGAATACCGGGAAGCCGTTCCAGACCTTGACGTAGTTCTTGACAGTCAGGTTGCTGACGATGGTCTTCACGGTTGGGAAGATCAGAAGATACTCATCTGGGACGAAGCTGCAGACAAGGCCAAGGAGAATTGGTGAGAAGAAGACAATAGCGATGAGGATCTTGACCCAAACGGCGATTCTCTCCTTCTGGTGTGTTGTCAGATAATGTTTTTCTCTGTTACTCATGCGTAAATTACCACCTTTTTCTCGAAGAAGAACTGGATTCTTGAAACCAGGAAGATCAGCACTGAAAGAACAAGTGCGTAGATACAACCTGTCTCATATCTTTCCTTGACGAATGCGTAATAGTAGAGCTTACACATGAGGTTACAGACCTCAGAGTCTTCGGTACCGACCAGGATCTTGATCATGGTGAAGGACTTGAAGGCTGAAAGGATGTTCAGGAAGACGACGAAGAAGATCTGTGGTGATGCGATTGGGACATACACGTTGAAGAACTTCTTGAAAGGACCGGCACCATCAAGGTCAGCACTTTCGATAAGCTCTTCTGGAACAGCTCTGAAACCGACAAGCAGATACAGGAAGCTGGAACCACAGTTACACCAGATGGTGACCAGTACGATGATCCAGAAACGCACGGAGGTGTCAGCCAGCCAGAACCTGGTGGTTCCGAAAATGCGGTTGACGATACCGTAGCGGTCGAATACGAAGCTGTAGATGGCAGCAACTGGAACAGTAGCCATAGCCATTGGCAGAGAGAACAGTGTCTGATAGACCTTGCTGCCCTTCACCTGCTTGACGCTGAGGTAAGAAAGGAGCATTGCCAGTGAGAATGTTCCAACACCAAGAAGTCCACCATACTTGAAGGTTGTGAGAATGGCCTGAGAGAACTCAGACTTCTGCACGACTCTCTTCCAGAATCTGAGACCTGTCCAGGCACCTGCCTGTCCGATCTGGTTTGTTGCGTGGAAGGTGAGCCAAATACAGTTTACAACTGGGTAAAATGTAAAGATCGCCAACAGGATGAAGTAAGGAGTGATCAGAAGGTATGGAAAAAGGGTATCACCCAATGTTTTCCTTCTGAGCATCTTTGGCTGATTTTTTTTCATCAATGAGCCTCCATGAACACAGTTTACCCTAAGGCATACCGTATTGCGATTTTATGATACCATTATGTGAAACTCAAATCAAACAGATACAAAAAAGAATTTTTATCTCATTATTTTCACAAAAACCCACAAAATTGGTTTGGTCTTTACCAACTTTTTCCAAACTCCCCTCTTTGGATCCGAGAAATCATATTCTTTTAATAAAAAATTGGGCCGCCACCGAAGTGACGACCCTACCAAACAGAACCTTTGAATCAGGCCTTTGCCTGCTTCTTGTCGACCATGTTCTTGATGACGAAAAGTGTTCCGATCATCAGAGCGATGGAGATTGGAAGGACAATGATCCAGTTAGGGATGATACCAGCGATGATGTAGCTGACGAAGGAGACAGCTGCAACGGTGATGGCATATGGAAGCTGTGTGTTGACGTGGTTGATGTGGTCACAGGCAGCACCAGCACTTGCCATGATGGTAGTATCGGAAATTGGTGAACAGTGGTCGCCACAGACAGCACCTGCCATACATGCGGAAACACAGACGACACCGATTGGAGTTGTGATTGGGAAGACGCTGATTGTGATAGGAATCAGGATACCGAATGTTCCCCAGGATGTTCCGGTTGCAAAAGCGAGGAAACAACCGATGACGAAGATGATGGCTGGGAGCATGACCTGAAGTCCGCCTGCAGAACCCTCAACGATTGCTGCAACGAATTCCTTGGCACCGAGGCTGTCTGTCATAGCCTTGAGAGACCATGCGAAGGTAAGGATCAGGATAGCTGGAACCATAGCCTTGAAACCCTCTGGGAGGCAGCTCATCATGTCATTGAAGGAAAGAACTCTTCTGCAAAGGTAGTAGATGACGACGATGACCAGTGTACAGGCGCTACCGAGCATGAGACCGACAGATGCATCAGAATCAGAGAATGCCTCGATGAAACCTGCACCCTCGAAGAATCCGCCGCTGTAGATCATACCGATGACACAAGCGATGATGAGAACGACGATCGGGAACACGAGGTCAATGACCTTACCGGTGTTTCTGCTCTTGCTCTGTGGGTTCTCCTCTTCCTTAAGCTCAATCTGCTCCTTGAAGGAACCCTGGCGCTTGACCATAGTGTCGAGCTTCTCTTTTGCCTTGCTTGTTGAGTAAGGCTCAAACTGTGCCATAGGACCGAAATCGAACTTCAGAAGAGCGATGGTGATCATCATGACAATGGTCAGAATTGCGTAGTAGTTGAAAGGGATAGCCTTGATGAAGAGGCTGAATCCGCTGACTCCAGAATCCTTGACGAAGCCGGAAACGGCTGCTGCCCAAGAGGAAACTGGGGCGATGATACAAATTGGTGCGGCTGTTGCGTCGATGAGGTAGCTGAGCTTCTCCTTGGAGATGTTATGGCGCTCTGCAACTGGGCTCATGACAGAACCGACAGTCAGACAGTTGAAGTAGTCATCGATGAAGATGAGACAACCAAGAGCGACAGTAGCAAGCATAGCACCTGTCTTTGTCTTGATGTGCTCAGATGCCCAACGACCGAATGCTGCACTTCCGCCAGCCTTGTTCATGAGAGCGACGATTGTTCCCAGGACAACGAGGAAGATCAGGATACCGACGTTGTAGGAATCGGCCAGGGATGCGACGATACCATTCTCAAAGACATGGACCAGTGTTCCCTCAAAGCTGAACTTGGAATACAGAAGTCCACCGATGACGATACCGACAAACAGTGAGGAGTAGACTTCCTTTGTGACAAGGGCAAGTCCGATTGCGACGACTGGAGGAAGCAGGGACCAAGCTGTGTAGGAGAAATCAGACTTGGAGAATGCTGCCACGACCAGAAGAACGATGACAACAGCTGCAAAGACAAGCTTTGCGATACTGGAAGCCTTCATCTTCTTCATAAAAAATACCTCCCAAACGATTTGCCATGATAGCACCATGACACAAATCGCAAACCGGAAGGTACTGCATATGTGTTATGATAGCTCTCCGCCAAAGGCGACAGTCTGCAGCATGTTATCCTGCAGCCCGGGTATCGGAACCTTAGGCAGGGTTCCAACCCCTCGGCGATTGCACCTTTCACTACTCCGTTTTGCCTTCAGAGAGCAGCTACTCTTTACGATCGCACCTCTATCATGAATCGTTTCTTTCTATAAATATACGCCTTGCATAATATGCATCACGGGAAACCTAGTCAACATTTGAAAGGGGTATCTTTACCAAATCCCCAGTTTTTGACAATATTCACAGCGTACCGATAGGAAGAAACATGGCAAGCAAGGAAACCAAAATCGCATTCATCAAGTCACTGCCGGTCATGGCAGGTTACATGACCCTGGGCATAGGCTTTGGACTTGTGTACACATCGGCAGGTTTTTCCGGACTGTGGGCCATTCTGTTCAGCGCTTTGGTCTATGCCGGAAGCATGCAGTATGTGAGCGTGAACCTTCTGACTTCCGGCGCCTCCCCGATTGCCATGGTACTCATGACACTTACCGTGAACCTGAGACACATCTTCTACTCCATCAGCATGCTGGGAAAGTACAAGGGAAGCGGCAAGTACAAGCCATACATGGTATTTGCCCTGACCGATGAGACATTCTCCATTGCCTGTAACGGCGCACCGGAAGGTGTGGAGGATGCTCCGAAGTACTACTTTCTGCTTTCCCTGTTTGATCAGAGCTACTGGGTACTGGGAACCATACTGGGTGTTGTGCTGCAGGAGCTTGTCAACATTCCGTTCACAGGCGTTGACTTTTCCATGACCGCACTGTTCATCGTCACCTTCACCGACCAGATTCTGAACCGTAAAAGCCTCAGCGCCTCCGCACTGGGCATTGTGGTCCCGTTTGTCTGCCTTCTGATTTTCGGAAGTGCCAACTTCCTGATTCCTAGCCTGATTGCCATTGGCGTGATTCTGTGCATCGCCGTCTTGGTGGAACTGAAGAAAGGAGAAGACCATGAAAACTGAAATGATTGCATGTCTTATCATTGCAGGTGTCACATTACTCATCCGTGCCCTGCCTTTCATCATGACCGATGCCTTTCACAAGAACGCACAGTCCAAGTTCCTGGAGCGCCTGAGTGACCTTCTGACTCCAGCGCTGATTGGCATGCTTGTGGTCTACTGCCTCAAGGACATCTCCTTTGCAAACAGCACTGGAATCTCTGCACTCATAGCAGGGGTCGTCTGCGTCGCCTCCTATGTCTGGAAACGAAGCACACTTGTCAGCATCGTCGTTCCGACTGTGCTTTACATGATTCTGATCAACGTCCTGTAAAGACAACGAATGCCACCCTTTCGGATGGCATTCAGTCAAATAAAACTTACTTCTTTAGACTTCTTCTGACTTCTTCCATAGTCTTCCAGCCTTCTTTCTCTGCACGCTTGTCTGCTTCATAGACAGCAGCGTAAAGAGCCATCTCAGCTTCCGCTCGAGTTCTTTCGCTCTCTTTCACTTCAAACATGAAGGCCTCCTTTACTCACCTCTTCTCTGCAATTGCCTCAATCTCGACCTTAGCAGCCTTTGGAAGTGCACCGACCTGGAAACAGGAGCGTGCTGGCTTATGGTCGCCAAAAGCCTTGGCATAGACTTCGTTGAAGGCGGCAAAGTCCTTGATGTCAGCCAAAAAGCATGTGGTCTTGACTACATCGGACATTGTTGCGCCGGCTTCCTCGAGAATGTTCTTGAGATTCTCAAGAGCCTGCTCGGTCTGTACTTTCACATCTGCGTCCATATCACGTCCGAGCTGACCGGAGGTGAAAACAAGATTTCCTGTCACGGTTGCGTGACAATATGGTCCGATGGCAGCTGGTGCCTTCTCTGAAAAAATCTGCTTCATATTCAAACTCCCATTGCCTCAAGCTTCTTGCTTAAAGCCAAGCATATTGCATTACCCTGAACACTATCCAATGCTGTCTTCAAAACAGTCATTGCTTTCTTTACGGCAAGCTCTCCCAGATTTCCGGAAATTGCGGCCTTGACGTTTTTTGCAGCATCCACGATGCCACTTCCCTTTTGGCCCAATGTTGAGGTCAGAACCTGTTCATAACCCAAAACAGAATCCACAAGGGAAGAGACCTTGGCAAGGTCAAATCCACCGTTTGCAACAGCACCTGTCACAGCGCTTTTGAGCATACTCTTCAAATCAGCCATTTACTTCTCCCAATCACATCAATCCGGTGATGATGCCGTTTTCGTCAATATCAATGGTCTCTGCAGCTGGGACCTTCGGAAGTCCTGGCATGGTCAGAATCTCACCTGTGTAGACCACGACAAAGCCGGATCCTGCACAAAGCTTCACATCACGGACGGTAATGGTGAAATCAGTTGGCGCACAAAGCTTTTTCGGATCGTCGGAGAAGCTGTACTGCGTCTTTGCCATACAAACCGGAAGACTGCCATAACCGGCTTCCTCCAGTTTCTTGATCTTGGTACGAACACCTGCAGCATACACGGCCTTGGTTCCACCATAGATCTTTGTCACAACAGCGTTGATTTTCTTCTCAATCGGAGCTTCGTCTTCATAGGTCAGTGTGATGGTACTTGGCATTTCGCAAAGGCGAACCACCTCAGAAGCCAGTGCCATGCCACCTTCTCCGCCCTTTTCCCAGACTTCAGAAAGCACAACATTCACACCAAGCTCATTACAGCGCTGCTCCACCAAGGAAAGCTCAGCCTGGGTATCGGTGTAGAACTTGTTGATGGCAACCACACATGGCACCTTGTACACATCGCGCATGACCGAGACATGGCGAAGAAGGTTTGGAAGACCGTTTTCCAGAGCCTGGATGTTCTCTTCCTTGAGGTTGTCCTTCTTCACACCTCCGTGCATCTTCAGGGCACGAACGGTTGCGACAATGACAACGGCCTTAGGTCTGAGGCCGGTCTTTCGGCACTTGATGTCCATGAACTTCTCAGCCCCTAGGTCTGCACCAAAGCCTGCTTCTGTGACAGCATAGTCAGCACACTTGAGAGCCATTCTTGTGGCAAGAACGGAGTTGCAGCCGTGTGCGATGTTGGCAAAAGGACCGCCATGGATGAAGGCAGGTGTCCCTTCCAAAGTCTGCACCAGATTTGGCTTGATGGCATCCTTCAAGATGGCAGCCATGGCACCAACAGCTTTGAGGTCACCAGCAGTGACTGCTTTTCCTTCATAGCTATAACCGATGATGATTCTGCCAAGACGATCTTTGAGATCGGTGATGGATGTGGAAAGGCACAGAATTGCCATGACCTCGGAAGCGACGGTGATGTCATAGCCGTCCTCGCGAGGCACCCCGTTCTTGCTGCCGCCAAGACCGTCTACCACGTTACGAAGCTGGCGGTCATTCATATCCACACAGCGGCGCCAGATGATGGTAGATGGGTTGATGCCAAGGCTGTTGCCCTGGAAGATGTGGTTGTCAATCATGGCAGCCAAAAGGTTGTTGGCAGCTCCGATGGCATGGAAATCGCCTGTGAAATGGAGGTTGATGTCCTCCATTGGAATGACCTGGGCATAGCCACCACCGGCAGCGCCTCCCTTGACGCCAAAGACAGGACCCATGGAAGGTTCACGTAAAGCTACAACACTGCGCTTTCCGATTTTGCGAAGTCCATCGGCAAGACCGATGGTTGTGGTGGTCTTACCCTCACCTGCTGGTGTTGGTGTGATGGCAGTCACCAAAATCAGATTTCCATCTGGTTTTTGTGCATGGTCCTTGAGAAAGGACAGCGAGACCTTGGCTTTGCTTTTGCCATAAAGCTCAAGATAATCGTCTGCAATGGAAGCAGTAGAGGCGATGTCGGTAATCACTTTCGGTTTGATGCTCTGGGCAATCTCAATATCTGTCAACATGCGTCCATTCTAGAACAAAAACGAAACTATTTCACATGTTTTTTTCAACAGAAACACAAAAGCCGAAAATCAGAAGCCAAATCCCAGATAGATGCAAGGATTGTAGACCATGCGAAGGTTTTCAGACTGTGCAAAAAGTGGAGCATAGCAGCTGAGGCCTAAGGCGACTCCACTTCCCGCCTTGGTACGTTTGGTGTAGCAGACATCGGCAAACAAGGCAGGTTTTCGCAGGTTGTCAGACGCAAATGCCCTACCTTCGCAATACACGCCTCCACCTAGGGCAAAGGACACAGACTCGCTTCTGTTGGCATTCAGGCAAAGCGCAAGACCTGTAGCTGCGCCATAGCCGGAGGTGAATACCGTGGAGCCAGAATCCGAATGGATGCTATCGCGGAAAATGGCAAAATCTCCGCGTACAAAGAAACCTGGCTGAAGCGCTTTTCCAGTATTGGACAGGGTTGTCAGCTGCACATTGGCACCAAGGCCGTTGAACGAACTTGTGTTTGCATGCATAAACTCAAGGCTCGTGGAAAGCAGAAAGTTCTCTGCAAAGGCAGAGAATGCACAAAAGACCACTAAAGCGAAAACCAAAGCAACTTTCTTCATGTTTTCATTGTACTGCAAAGACGTCACCTATCAAAGATACCTGGCCATATAATCGCTTATGACAGAATCAACCACAAGAGGTGCCTCTGAACCGGACAGAGGACTCATCTGCCATTCCGAAGCACGGACAAAGCGACTCATTTCGACTGTAAAATCCACTGGCAATCCATTTGTGCGGATTTCCACAAGTCTTCTTTGAATGTGTTCAACCAATAATTCAAACGGTACTCTATGAACCAAGGCTTTCCGTCTGAGAAGCTCATCGTCCAATTTGACATTTCGACCTGCAAGATAGACAAGATCCCAAAGATCCCTGTTTTTGATCTTTTGCCTTTCGCCAAAGGCAATCAGCTTATCACAAAGGATTTCCTGCAAACTTTCAGCATGGATGAACAATGTCGGGTTTCCAAGGCCATATGGATCAGACACCCTTTTCATCTCTCTTCTGATAGCAGGATATCGACAGATGTCAACATGAATTCTCTGTCTAGAAATCGATTTGCTCTCAGGATGGGTGACAATGCTTATTTTCCAGGTGTCGGTATCCGTTTCCCTGATTGGCTTTTTGACATCCACTTCCATTGCATACTTTTCTTCGATCGCCTTTTTCAGGCAGTCGCTCATTTCAATGGCCTCCGATTCGGAAAAGTCTGTATCTGAGGCAAAATCCAAATCTTCACTAAGCCTGGTTGACCCATAACAGAGGCGAAGGCATGTTCCACCCATGAAAGACAGTGAATCATAGACGCCCAAAGTCCTGATGGCACGTAGAATGTCCTGATGAAAGATTTCCTTCTCGACTGTCAATCCCTGGTTCTTCAGTTCAGGATTCATTTCAATTGCCTTCTCAGTGTAGATCTTTAAAGCCTCAGGCATTGGCATCTTCAATTTCTCCCATCACTTCTTCATATTCTTCCATATCAACCAGATCAAGCGATCTTCTGCAACTTACCATATCCCTCAAAGCCAGATCAGGATAAGCCTCAAGCATTCCTATATCAGAATTGTAGAACAGCCTGGCCGAAATCTTGTTTGGAAGTCTGTTAAAATGTGTGAATTCTATGAGCCCGTAATCCCCACAACTGACCACGCCTTCTCGACCATTCGTCATCACGGTAATGCAGTTCATAAGTTGCTGCGATATGATGGAATAATGTGAAAGCACGGACTCAAGGCTCAGATAAAGGAACCGGTCCTCCCGAAGGATTCGTGCGGTACGGAACAGAACAGTGCTTGCGTCATAACGTACACGAGGATACAGATACACCCCCTTGCAGACACGCTCAAGAAGACCGCTCTTCACGGCTCGAGACAGAAGCTTCAGGTAGGCAGACTCCTGCATATCGGTAAAGAATGGCTTCAGTGTATCTGCGGCATAGAGAAAATGCTCTTCATCACTATAGGTTCTAAGGATCTCTTCCAGTCTTTTGATGGGCTGCATGCCAATAATCTACAAAACTTCTCAAAAAGTGTCAACTTTTGCATACTTATCATCAAACAACAGAACCAAAGTCTCCCATAAAATTCAAACAAAGTTACTCCATTCCAATGTTTATTAATCCTGGTTTTTGCGTATAATGATGAGCATGGAACTCAAGAGGGCATTCAGAAAGGACATGGAGATTTCGGGCGAATACGTCCAGCGCTACAGCGGCACCTACTCGGTGCTTTTATCTGTCATCTGTTTCTTTGAACTTGTGATGATAATTCGCGGAATCGCCATTCTGAATTTTGCCAAGGCCAAACATGTGCAGTACTTCTGTTCCTACGTCTTTCTTCTTGTCATTTCCCTGGGAGCTTTGGTGGTGATACAGCTGAGCCGAAGGGACAAGGTGAAACTCCAGACCATGGGACACACAGTTTCGCTTTATGCGTTCTTCATCCTCTGCTGGGCGGTTCTCATCAGCTACCTTGATATGGTAGACGGAAACTTCCCAATCGTCTATCTGACCATTGCCATCACCATTGGTGGCATTGCTGTGATCACCCCTCCACTTTTCATTCTGGATGTAGCTTCCACATTTGCAGCTCTGATTATCTTAGACTCCCGCAACACCACCCCGTTCTTCCACAAGACCGGAAACATCATCAACATTGTGGTGTTCCTGAGCATGGCCATTATCATGTGCTTCAGACAGTACAGAGTCTCCAGGAAGGAGTCTGAGGAGCGAAAGATCCTAAGTCACCTCTCCTATACAGACCAGCTGACAGGCCTTGGAAATGAAACGGCCTATTACCGACAGGTGGATAAGATCTCAAGCCGAATCGAAGCGGGTAACGCAGAGTTTGCCATTGTCATGATGGATGTCAACAACGTCAAGGCAACCAACGACTCCATCGGACACAGATATGGTTGCCACCTTATTGTGACTGCAGGAAAGACACTTCCAAACATCTTCACCACCAGTAAGCTCTATCACATCGGCGGTGATGAGTTTGTCGCCATCGTTTCCGGAGACGACTACCACAACCTGCTGCAGCGCCTGGATGAATTTGACAAGGAGCTTGAATACAAGAAGATCATCTACAACGGAAAGGAACTCATTCTCTCCGTTGCCCGTGGTTACTTCATGTATGAGAAAGGCATGAAATACAGCGATGTCCTGCAGAATGCAGACAACGCCATGTATGCCAACAAGATGCAGATCAAAAAGGCTCATAACCTGTCAGAGCGCTGAGACCTTTTTTTCTTTTCAGTCTTCTGTTGAAAGGTCAACCTCAGTAGCCTCGATGATAACCTGATACGGCTTCTGGGTTTCGGAGCTGACAAGCGTAATGATCAGCTTACCCTCCTCTACCAGTTGGTCCACAATACCGTCATCGAACATGAACTCCTCTGGAATGGAGAAGTCAGCAACATTGGAGAATACAAAACGGACTCTGGAAACCTCATCGTCCTCTTCGGTAAAGCCTGGCTGCATACAGCCACAAAGCTCGACATCCAGAAACAGCTCGTGACTTGAGAAGTCCGGCTCAAAACCGATGATTGCTCCATCTTTGAGATTATAGTTTTCTGCAAAAGCCTTCAGATCCATGTTGCACCTCGCTAAAAGCATTATAAAACAACGGAACGGCATTTGCAAAGTTAAGCCAAACCAAAAAGTTTTTAGGGTTATACTCCGATAAACTTATGAAACCAACCAAGTTTATCGGGTTATATTCCTATAAACTTGACTTCTTGTCGTGTTGCAAATATGATTTTTCCCATAGGAGATAGCCATGATCTACAGACCGACCTATATGCAAAAGATCCTTCCATTCATCGATACACCATTTGTGAAAGTACTCACAGGCGTCAGAAGATGTGGAAAATCCACAGTCATGGAAATGATCCGGAAAGAACTGATCCTTAGAGGTATCGAAGAATCCAGGATTCTCTCCTTCCGATTTGACAGCCTTGAACATGATGAAATTGATACGGCCAGCAAACTATACGCGAAAATCAAGGAACATCTGGATCAGAACTGCAGAACCTATCTGCTTCTTGACGAGATTCAGGAGGTTGAGAATTGGGAGAAGGCAGTGAACTCGATCCTGTCAGATTTCAATGTCGACATCTATGTCACAGGATCGAACTCCAGGATGATGTCATCCGAGATATCAACCTATCTGACAGGCCGCTATGTCTCCTTTCGCATCTTTCCTCTCTCCTTCGGGGAATACCTGGATTTCAGAATCACCTATACAGAGACAAAAGACAGGAAAACTGAGTTCAATCGGTTTTTGACGATGGGAGGCTTCCCTGCCCTTCAGATTCAGGAATACTCTTTGGAATCAGCCTATACCGTTGTACGAGACATCTACAACTCCACCATCTTCACAGACATTGTGAAAAGGAACCAGATAAGAAAAGTCGACCAACTGGAGAGAATCGTGAAATACGTCTTCTCAAATGTGGGCAATACATTCTCGGCTCTTTCCATCTCAAAATATCTGAAAAGCCAGAACCGACAGATGGACCCGGAAACGATATACAGCTATCTGGAGAAACTTGAGAGCGCCTATATTGTGCACAAATGCAGCAGATACGACATAAAGGGAAAGGAGATTCTGAAGACTCAGGAGAAATTCTATCTTGCCGATACCGCATTGCGCTTCAGCGTCCTAGGTCTTGATGAGAATGCCTTGTCCAACATGATTGAGAATGTGGTCTTTTTAGAGTTGAGACGCAGAGGCTATGATGTCTTTGTCGGAAAGCTTGACAACTGTGAAATCGATTTTGTTGCGATGAGACAGAACCAAAAGCTATACATCCAAATTGCACAGCAGATCACCGAAAAAAACACATTTGAACGCGAATATGGAAACCTTTCTGCCATCCATGACAATTATCCGAAGTATGTACTTCGTACAGACGTCGATGACATAAGTCTCCGAGACGGCATCATCACGATGAACGTGGCAGACTTTCTGCTAAGCGGTGATTACTGAAAGAAAAAGGGGCCCGAAGGCCCCAAAGGAGATTCAAAACAACTGATACACAAGAAATCAGCTGTTGATGATCTTAGCGGCTGCATCCTGCACGAGGTTGGTAAGAGCCTCGGCGGCTGCCTTGTCCTGTGCGCTGACACAGGTGTAGATCTTAAGCTTTGGCTCTGTTCCGGAAGGACGAGCAATCAGAGAGCTGTTTCCCTCAAGGCGATACTTGAGAACGTTTGACTTTGGAAGACCGTCAAGGCCCTTGTCATAGTCCAGAGTCTTGAGAACCTTGCGTCCACCAAACTCCTCCACTCCTGCGCGGAACTTCTCCATGATGTTAGCCATCTTGGCAAGACCAGTGGAGCCTGGGAACTCATAGGATCTTGTGGTGCACTGGCAGTAGCCATAGGTCTTGTACAGCTCGTTGAGCTTATCGACAATGGAGATACCGCGTGTCTTGTAGTAAGCGAACATCTCGCAGATCATCATGGAAGCGTTCACTGCATCCTTGTCGCGAACGTGGGAACCTGTAAGATAACCATAAGACTCCTCAAAGCCCATGAGATAGCGCTCTGTCTCACCCTTCTTTTCCAATAGTCCAATCTGCTCACCGATGAATTTGAAGCCGGTGAGGACGTTGATGACCTGAACACCATAGTGGGCAGCAATCTGGTCCGGCATATCGGAAGAGACGATGGTCTTGATGAGAATCGGATTCTTTGGCATCTTGCCATGCTTGACCTTCTGAGAGCAGATGTAGTCAAACAGAAGCATTCCCACTTCATTTCCTGTGACAAGGCGCATATCCTCACCATCACGAACTGCGATACCGACTCGGTCGGCATCTGGGTCGGTTGCAAGCATAAGGTCAGCATTGACGCGCTTGGAGTACTCAAGACCAAGAGAGAGAGCCTCGCGGATCTCTGGGTTTGGATATGGGCAGGTTGGGAAGTTGCCATCCGGATTCTCCTGCTCCTTGACGACAGTGATGTTGGTGAAGCCACATTCCTTGAGGATACGGGTGACAGGCTTGAGACCGCTTCCGTTCAGTGGTGAGTAGACGATAGCGACATCGCGGTCAATCTCATCGCCATAAAGGACACTAAGCTTCTTGATCTCATCGATGAAGGCTGTGTAGCAGTCCTCTCCGACGAACTTGACAAGGCCGCTCTTGACGGCAGCGTCAAAGTCCGTTCTCTTGACGTCAGAGAAGATATCAAGTTTCTCGATTTCAGCAAGAACAGCCTCAGAGCCTTCGGTTGTGATCTGACAGCCATCTGGACCATAGACCTTGTAACCGTTGTACTTGGCTGGGTTGTGGCTAGCGGTGATCATGACACCAGCTGCACACTGATAATAGCGAGTGGCAAATGCTGCACATGGAACCGGCATGAGGTTCGGATAGATCATGACCTCGATTCCGTTGGCGGCAAACACCTCTGCTGCAACCTTTGAGAAGACATCGCTCTTGATTCTGCTGTCATAGGAGATGGCAATCTTCTTGCAATTTGGGTAGTTCTTGACGACATAGGTGGCAAGACCCTGGGAAGCCTTTGCGACGGTGTACTCGTTCATGCGGTTGGTACCTGCACCAATGACTCCACGAAGTCCGGCTGTTCCGAATTCCAGATCGCGATAGAATGCATCCTCTATCTGAGCGTCGTCCATTGCCTTGAGTGCATCTGTATACAGAGTTGCATGTTCAAGCCAGCGTGAATATTCCTTTCTATAGTCCATGGGGTGTCCTCCTCAAAGATAGCGTTCGATTATGCTCTGCATCTGATCCATTTTGGACAGCATGTCAGAGGCAAGTGTCATCTGGTTGCGACAGCGAACCAGATTCTGTGTAGGATAAGAGTATTTGAAATAGCGGTTTCCAACAAGATAATCATCCAGATAGCGCACAGCAAGCTCCATGGCGATGCAGTAGCAGCTGATGGCAAGCGTTGCCTTCTCATTTTCAGTCAGACAACCAGCGACAGCAGGGATGAAACCGGAGGCAAAAGCCTCGAAGATATCCATGTCCACATGCACCTTCTCCAGATCCTGACAGGATGAGCCGACCTTGTTACTGGCACTTCGAATGGCATCACCAAAGTCATGACCGACAAGACCCGGCATGACAGTATCCAGGTCAATGACGGCAATGGCCTTGTCCACGTTCTTTTTGTCAAACAGGACGTTGTCCACCTTTGTGTCGTTGTGAGTGACTCTTAACGGCAGTTCTCCCCTATTGTACATGTCGGTCAGAGTGCATGCCTTGTCGATGTTTGCCATAAGGGCATCATATTCAGATGCCACTTCCGCCTGCTTTTCAGCACTTGCTGAAGCATGGTGACGAATCATTGACTCATAGCGCTTACGCGTGTCGTGGAAATCCGGGATTGTGTAGTAGAGGCTTGCAGCATCGAAGTCGGAAAGGCACATCTGAAAGTCTCCGAACATGGCACCTGCGCTTCTGATTGGACCAAGTCCTGCGCTGGCAGTGAGAGTCTGGCTTTCAATGAAGTTGAAAAGTCTCCAGTAACCACCGTCTGCGTCTACATACAGGTTGTTTCGGCTCTTGGTATGGTGATAGTGAAGAACCTTTTTCTTTGGATACTTGGCATGGATGTGGTCGGTGATGCGATCGGCGTTCTGCATGAGCTCCACAGGTTTTGTGAAGGCATAGGTATTGATACGCTGGACAATGTAGTCCTTGCGCTTACCGTCTTCCCTCTCAAAGTGAGCAATGAAAGTGTCATTCACCTTTCCCTGCGGGATACGCTCACTACCAAGGAACGTTCCTTTGACAAGGAACTGTGAGCAGATGAACTGAATGTCTTTCTCTCCAAACTCTAGCATGTGGGTATGATAACATGAATGGTCCAAATAGCAAAGAAAACGAGATGCCATT
>JAKSPE010000015.1 GCA_024405015.1 Sphaerochaetaceae bacterium | reverse complement strand
ATAGTCTTGTGCAAATCGTTTCTGCATTTGTAGATAAATTCCCTGTTGGTAAGTTAGTAAGGATTTCTGACTATTACAGACGCTACAAGGTTCCACAGCAGTTTGGAACGGCCGAAAAGCCTGTTGCCTACACAGTGTCATCAGGGCCGGCCTTCAATGCACTTGCCGTGAAATTCGACCGAAAGAACGAACGCAATTATGTGGCATTGAGTCTTCTGTCATCCGTCCTTTCCTCGGGATATCTATGGAATGTCATTCGTGGCTGCAACGGTGCCTATGGCGTCGAGTGCCATGTCGATGGCATGGAGGACCTGATGGTCTTCTCCTCGTACCGAGACCCGAACATCGAGCAGACCTACAAGGTCTATCTGGATTCCTTGTCTCAGGGTGTTTCCGAGTCAGAGATCGAGTATGCGGTGGTGACGATCATCGGTAAGGAGATTCGACCTCTTTCCCCTCAGTCCAAATGTTCAGAGGCCATGAAGAGGGTTCTCTATGGAAGGACCACCGCCCGCTATCTGAAGAGTCGAAAGTATCTGCTTGCGATGACGCCACAAGACCTTTCGGATGCTGCAAAGGGCGTTCTGGCTGAACTTGAGGGCAATTGCAGCGCAACGGTGGTGTGCTCAAAAGACATGGTCAGGAATCTGGAATGTCTTAGAACCATTGCACTTCCTATCTGATGTATTATGATATATAATTCAAGTAAACTACTCTTTGGAGGTTTTCATGTACCTTGGTGCTATTGATCAGGGAACCACAAGTTCCAGATTCATCCTTTTCGATACCGATGGCCAAATTTGTGCCACACACCAGATAGAACATAAGCAGATTTTCCCGAAACCAGGTTGGGTCGAGCACGATCCGTTTGAGATCTGGGATAACACCGCAGACTGTATCATCAAAGCAATGAGAGCTGTCGATGCCAAGGCAAGTGATGTTCTTGGAGTCGGCATCACAAACCAGCGTGAGACTGTCATCGCATGGAACCCAAAGACCGGAAAGGTCTGGTACAATGCCATCGTCTGGCAGGACCTCAGAGGTACAGACCTCATCAATGAGCTCAAGGCAAAGTATGACGAGTCCTGGCTCAGAGAGAAGTGCGGCCTTCTGTTCTCCCCATATTTCGCAGCATCCAAGATCGCATGGCTTCTGAATAACGTCGAGGGCCTTCGTGAAGCCGCTGAAAATGGCGATGCCGTTTTCGGAACAATCGACACCTGGCTTTCCTGGAACCTCACCGGTAAGAGATGTGTCATCACCGATGTCTCCAACGCATCCCGTTACATGCTCATGAACATCAAGACTCTCAAGTGGGATGACGAGCTTCTTGCCATGTTCAACATTCCTAAGAAGGCTCTTCCACAGATTGTACCATCCACCGGAAAGATCTACGGACTGACTACTACAAGCGGCCCATTTCAGGGAGAGGTTCCACTTTGCGGAATCCTTGGTGACCAGCAGTCCGCATTGTTCGGTCAGGCCTGTTTCACCGAAGGTCTTGGAAAGTGCACATACGGAACAGGTTGCTTCCTTCTGGTCAACACCGGAAACAAGCTCTGCTATTCCTCAAACGGTCTTGTCTCAACTGTCGCTTACCAGAGAGAAGGCGAAAAGCCTGTGTATGCTCTGGAAGGTTCCATTGCAGTTGCAGGTTCCCTCGTGCAGTGGGTCCGTGACAACCTCAAACTTGTCAAGTCCGCTCAGGATCTGGACAAGTGTGCCGAAGAGGTTGAGGATTGCGGTGGCGTCTATATTGTCCCTGCTTTCGCCGGACTGTTCGCCCCATACTGGAGAAGCGATGCCCGTGGCGTCATTGCAGGACTTACAGGCTTCAGCAACAGAAACCACATCTGCCGTGCGGTTCTCGAGTCAACCGCTTTCCAGGCACATGACATTTTCAAGGCAATCGAGGCTGACAGCGGCATCAAGATGACAGCACTCAAGGTGGATGGCGGACTGACAAACAGCAAGCCTCTGATGAAGTTCCAGTCTGATATCCTGGGCATCCCAGTCATCAGGCCACAGGTCATCGAGACAACCGCTCTTGGAGCCGCCTATGCTGCAGGAATCTCCGTTGGCGTTTTCAACGACCTTGATGAACTTGCAGGACACTGGAAGGAAGAGCGACGCTGGGAGCCTGCAATGGACGAAGAGACTAGAGCATCCAAGGTCGGATTCTGGAACAAGGCAGTTTCCAGAACTCTGAATTGGACGGAGGAGTAATCATGCCGATATCCGTTTTGGATTGGGTAAGGGCCGCAGTGCAGGTGATTCTGCTTGCGGTCTTCTTCTACAACATTTACATGGCACTTGCCCAGAACAGGGCAACGCAGCTGATCAGGTCCATCCTGATCTATGTCTTTGCATACTTCATCTGTAAGCTTGCAGGACTGACCATTTTGGAACAGCTTCTCAGACTCTGTGCCGTTCCTGGCGTGGTTTACCTCGCCGTTCTGTATCAGCCAGAGCTTCGAAGAACCTTCACCCCTGGTGTCAGCCGAAGAAACAGATTCTTCCGCATCGGTGGATCTCAGACCTCCTCTGACCAGATTGACACCATCCTCAATGCCTGTCAGCGTCTGGTGCAGTCAAAGCGTGGAGCTCTGATCGTTTTCCCAAGAAAGCTTGCGCTGAAGAACATCATCGACAGCGGAACCAAGATGAACGCCGACATCTCAAGCGCACTGATCGTCACGGTCTTTGACCATGACACACCGCTTCATGACGGTGCCATGATCATCCAGGGACCAAAGATCATCGCTGCCGGATGCTATCTGCCTCTTTCCGGACAGACCGACATCCGCGCATCCTTCGGAACCAGACACCGAGCTGCTCTGGGTATGGCAGAGGAATCCGATGCCGCAATCATCGTCGTCTCTGAGGAGACCGGTGCCATTTCACTGGCCTGTAACGGAAACCTCTATTACGACCTTTCCCATGACGAAATCAAGAGCATGCTGCTTTCACTGTTCAACTATCTGGATATCCAGCCAGGTGCAAACGAGGAGGGCAAGAGCGATGAAAAGTAAGTTTCTCCAGAAGGTATTCTACAACTGGCAGGTGAAGATCATCTGCTTCCTGCTCGCCATCTTTGCCTATGTGGTGCTTCTCTATTCCGTTCAGGAGAAGAGAACCCTGGCTCTTCCATATGAGATGGAGATGCCAAACGGCTACAAGGCTGAGAGCAATCTGCCACAGAGCATTGACCTGGTCATTATGGGAACAGAAGACCAGATCTACATGATCGATGCTTCAAAGATCAGCCTTACCGTTGATTTTTCAACCGTTGAGCGTGAGGGTGTCAACTACGCCACCGTGCAGATTGATACCTCAGAACTTTCCAGCTACGTGGATATGAAGAACATATCCATTTATACAAAACCTTCACAGGTGAAGGTCTATTTCTCGAAGACAGGAGACGCACAGTGATTCTGGGAACCGGCATAGACGCTGTATCAATTGAAAGAGCCAAGAAACTTCAGGGTAGAGTCCTTGAGAAGATCTACAACCCGAAGGAACTGGAGGAGTACAATGCTCTGGAAGGTGCTCACGAGGATATTCGTGCACAGTTTCTGGCATCTCGCTTTGCCGTCAAGGAAGCCTATGCCAAGGCTCGTGGAACCGGATTTTGCGATATCGTGAATCCAAACGAGATCTACACCCAGAAGGAGTCTGACGGAAGACCTTATGTGGTTCTTTGCGGAAAGACATTGGACAATGCCCCTAGAGCGGTTGTTCACCTTTCCATTACCCATGAGATGCCTCTTGCCATTGCCATGGTGACTCTTGAGTCCATAGGAAACACCAATGTCAAGAGCTGACTGGAAGCGTCCGACGGAGTTTGCAGCCCCAGAGGGTAGACGTCGTGTCGCCCTTGAGGTCAGCTACGACGGACGGCAGTTCTTCGGCTGGCAGAGCCAGGAGAATGCCATGTCCGTGCAGGAGACTCTGAAGGATGCTGTCACAAGGCTTGTCGGAGACCGAAACGTCGAGATTGTCGGAAGCGGAAGAACCGACAGTGGTGTGCATGGCTTTGGCCAGGTTGCCCATGCGGAGTTCGACTGGTGCGACATCCCGGTCAGGGCGTTTTGCGCAGGCTTGAACGCCTTTTTGCCGACAAGTGTCAGAATCAAGAGAAGCTGGGATGTGGAGCCGACCTTCCATGCACGCTACAGTGCCATGGCAAGGGAGTACCGCTATTTCTGCAAATGCTCGGCTGGTCACGACAGCTTCACCGAAGGGCTTGTGACACCGCTTCGATCATTTCCTGACATCGATCTTCTCAACAGCTATGCGAAGGTTCTTGTCGGAACACATGATTTTACAACATTCGCCTCTGCAAGGGATATCTGCCCAAGCAAGGTGCGAGACCTTTATGAGGCAGAGTTCTTCTGGACCACATCCATGTATGGTGAGAAGCTTCTCTGCTTTCGAATCTGCGGAAACGCATTTCTGTATCACATGGTTCGCTCACTGGTTGGAACCATGCTGGAGATGGGACACAAGAACATGCCATGTGAGGCCTTTTTGGCAGCACTTGAGGCAAAGGACCGAAGTCGTGCCGGCAAGACCGCACCATCCGATGGTCTGTACCTTTGGCGTGTGAGCTATGACCCTGATGAATACCAGTGGTTTGAGGACAAGTATGGAAAACACTGAAAAGGAGACAGTACAGCAAAAGCGTGAGGCGCTGGCCAATGCACTTGGTCGCACCGATGCTCTCATGGACTCCTTTCTGGATGTCCTCCGACAGGATTTCTCGGAAAAGGACCGGGAGGTCCGTGACTTTCATGCAACGGCAGCCAAACTGATTGTGGAGCCTGTGGCCAAGGCGGTCGAGGCCCCTGCTGCAGAAACGCGATCTTTTGCAAAGCCGCAGGACGACGAGAGACTTCACATGTCCTTCCAGGCCCTGTGCTCCGATGCCATGGACTGCAGTCGCTGCCAGCTGTGTAAAACCCGAAAGAACGTCGTGTTCGGAACCGGATGCAACCACAGGCCAATTGTCATGGTCATTGGCGAAGGCCCTGGTGAGACCGAGGACAACATGGGACTTCCGTTTGTCGGGAAGGCCGGCCAGTTTCTGGACAAGTGGCTTGCCGCCATTTCCCTCAGCCGCGAGACAAATGTCTATATCACAAACACCGTCAAGTGCAGACCGCCTCAGAACCGTGACCCTCTTCCAGAAGAGAAGAGCGCCTGCTTTGCCTTTCTGAAGCAGCAGATTGAGCTGATCCAGCCGCAGGCCATCTTGTGTCTTGGCAAACCTGCCTCGACACTCATGACCGGTAAGGACGATGCCACTATGGGTTCACTGCGTGGTAAGTTCTTCTTCTACGAAGGCATTCCTCTAATGTGTACCTATCACCCGGCTGCCGTTCTCAGGGATTTTTCCCTCAAGCGCCCGGTTTGGGATGATTTGAAGAAACTTGCCCGATATCTTGGTCTTGAAACAGGTGGTCGTGCCTGATGCTCAAATATGCCCAGATTGCAGTTCCAGTTCCTCTGAAGACGGAGTTCACCTACAGCTTTGATTCCGATGCCATGACCGTGGTTCCGGGAATCCGAGTTATGGTTCCGTTTGGTGCGAGAAACCTGCAGGGCTATGTGATTGATGTTCTGGAAAGTCCTCCATCGACGGAATTTGAGATCAAAGGCATTACTCGAGCCATTGATAAGGAACCTCTGTTTGACCGCAAGGACTATGATCTTGCCCTATGGATGGAGAAGTTCTACTTCTCAAGTCGAGGGGAAATCATCGACACCATGATCCCTGGTGGACGTAAAGACACAAGCTTTGGAGGCCTTGATGCCGACGAAGCAATCCCACGTCCTGATGTGACATTGTCCGACGAACAGGAGCATGCGGTGCGTACCGTCACGGAGTCCGATGCCAAGATGTTCTACATTTTCGGTGTCACAGGATCGGGAAAGACCGAGGTGTTTCTACGCTGCGCTGAAAAGGTCATCGCCCAGGGTGGACAGGTGATCTATCTTGTGCCGGAAATCACCCTGACGCATCAGCTTGCACTGCAGGTGCTCAAGCGATTTCAGAATAACGTTGCCATTTTGCACTCGGGCCTTACCGATTCCCAGAGAATCGCGCAGTGGAGACGCATCAAGCGGGGTGAAGTGAACCTTGTCATCGGTGCACGCAGTGCTGTGTTCGCACCGTTTTCCAACCTCAAGATGATCATCATCGATGAGGAGCATGAGAATTCCTACAAGAGTGGAAACGACCCTCGCTATCATGCCAGACAGGTTGCCCAGAAGCGCCTTGCGGACTGCAATGGAAAGCTTCTCATGGGAAGTGCAACGCCAAGTCTTGAAGCATGGCAGCTTATGAAGGACCCTTCCAAGATGGTTCGTATCAACCTGACAAAACGTGTCGGCGGTGGTGCGATGCCAACGGTGCAGATTGCGGACATGACACAGGAAAGCGGTATGTTCAGCCAGCTGCTACAGGAGCAGATGCTCAGAACCCTTGCAAACGGAAAGCAGGTGATTCTGTTTCTGAACCGCAGAGGTTTCAGTTATTTCTTCCACTGCAGAAGTTGCGGCTATGAACTCAAGTGCCCGCATTGTGACGTGGCAATGACCTTCCACAAGCGCCATAATATTTTGCAGTGCCACTACTGTGGCCACAAGCAGAAACCGATTACGGTGTGCCCGAGCTGCGGCTCCATGGATGTCATGTATTCCGGTTTCGGAACCGAGCAGGTGGAACTTGAGCTGCAGAGACTTTTCCCGCAGTACCAGGTGGCAAGACTGGATACCGACACGGTGTCCAAGGACCGAAGTACCATCCAGAAGACGCTTGACCAGTTCCGCGCCGGTGAGATCCAGATTCTCCTTGGAACCCAGATGGTCGCCAAAGGCTTGAACTTTCCGAATGTGCAGTTGGTCGGAATCGTCATGGCTGACAGCGGTCTTCTGATTCCGGATTTCCGAGCCGAGGAGAGGACCTTTGACCTGCTTGTCCAGGTCTCGGGACGCTCTGGCAGAGCCGACTCCAACGGACAGGTCATTGTCCAGACGCGCATCAAGGACAATCCTGCCATCACCTTTGCCGCCAAGGGAGAGGTTGAGGCATTCTTTGACCAGGAGCTTGCCATCCGAAAGGACACCCAGTTCCCACCGTTCTCAAGAATGGTGAACATCGTTGTGCGGGCAAAGAAAGCATCCAATGCAAAGCTGTTTGCCGATGAGCTTGCCACACGGCTTCGGGCTGTTCTCAAGAACACCCAGGTCTACGGTTCCAACGAGTGCCCGATTGAGAAGATTCGCGAATACTATCGCTATCAGGTCCTTTTGCGCTCCAACCGTCCAAGTGACATGCTCAACGGACTGAACAAGGTCGTCTCGGAAATCAAGGTACCGTACAACGTCGTCATGGAGATTGATGTGGATCCTGTGGACCTTCTGTGACATTGAAAAGTTGCTCTCATTTGTATAATATTCAATTATGCTTGATATTTGTAAGTTAGGTGAAGAAGTCCTTCGTGAGAAATGCACAAAGGTAACCAAGTTTGACGATGCTCTTCGTATTCTTCTGGATGCGATGTATGAGACTCTTGAAGAGGCTGATGGAATCGGTCTTGCCGCACCACAGATTGGCGTGAACCAGAGATTCTTCATTGTCTCCCTGCCAGATGGCACACAGCGGGAGTTCATCAACCCTGAAATCACAGGTACCTCCGTAGAAACCAACCCGTACGAGGAAGGTTGTCTCAGTCTGCCAGGTGTCTACCACGATGTGGAACGCCCATCCAAGGTCATCATCAAGGCCCAGAAGGCAAATGGTGAGGAGTTCACCCTCAAGGCCAGTGGCCTTATGGCAAGAGTCATCCAGCACGAGAATGATCACCTTGACGGTGTCCTGTTCATTGACCATCTCAATGACAGAGACCGTGAGAAGGTTGTCCACGAGTACAACAAGCGCCAGAACAGACAGCGCAGAGGCAAGAGAAATTGACAGAGCCTAAGATCCTGTTTGCAGGTACACCAGAGATAGCAGTTCCTCTTTTGCGAGCCTTGGCCAAGGACTTCCATGTTGTAGGGGTTCTCACCAATTGCGACAGAAGCGTCGGCCGTTCCAAGGCACTTGTCCCAAGTCCTGTAAAGCAGACGGCTCTTGAACTGGGCCTTCCTGTGCTTCAGTTCGACACGCTCAAAGGACCGGCACGTCAGGCTGTCCGTGAACTCGGGGCTGACACGCTGATCTCCTTTGCGTTCGGAAAGATCTTCGGACCGATGTTCCTGGACCTTTTCCCAAATGGCCGATTCAATGTCCATCCTTCCGCTCTTCCGCTCTTTCGCGGCCCATCTCCAATCCAGAGCACAATTCATAGCGGTCTGGAGAGCTGCACCATTAGTTTGCAGAACATCGGCCTTGGTATGGACGAAGGTGACATCTGGGGCACCTTCGACTTCCCTCTGACCGGAAGCGAGAGCACACAGGCTCTGACACAGAAGGTCGCTGAAGTTGTGGCCCAATCCGTTCCATGTCTGCTTCGGGATATCATTGACCAGAAGGTCCAGTCCCATGCACAGGAAGGGGAGGCTACCTATTGCCAGATGATTGGCCGCGAAGATGGAAACCTTGATTTCTCCAAGACCGCACGTGAGCTGCATTGTCAGATTCGTGCCTGCTATCCATGGCCAAAAGCCTGGGCAAAGGCCAACGGCATGGACATTGCCATCACCGGGGTCTGGGGTGGTTTTGACGAGCTTTCCGCCAGCGGCAGCTGCGACGGCATCGAGCCTGGTACTGTGGTGGCTTTCCGCAAAGACCGGGGAATCGGAATCGCATGCTCCGACAAAGTCCTTTGGGTCACAGCCTTGCAACTTCCATCCAAGAAGGAGATGGACTACAAGAGCTTTGTGAATGGCAACCAGTGGATTCTCAAGGCAAGGTTCGAATAATATGGCCTGCCCATACAACTCCTATTCATCCAGCCTCGTTGCAAAATATGGCTACCGGATTTTTCGGGTAGGGGTTGATGCCGGATTCAGCTGCCCAAACAGATGCAAAAGTCCCACTGGGGCCGGTTGTGTCTACTGTGACAGCCAAGGTGCAAGGGCTGCCTATCTCAGAACGGCAGAAAGCCGCTACCGACACGACAGCGCCTTTGAGGATTCCATCGACCAGATTGCCCAAGAGGTATCTGTTGTTGATGATTTTCGATTCTCTTTTGATAAACAGGCAATTGGACTTCAGGTAGAACGTGGCCTTGAATTTCTGAAACGACGCTACAAGGCCCAGCATTTTGCTGCATACCTGCAGTCGTTCTCCAATACATTTGCTCCGTATGACAAGCTGAAGGAACTCTATGACTATGTGGTCGGTCTCAGTGATTGGGATGGCTTCATCGTTTCCACACGACCGGATTGTATCGATGACCGAAAGCTATCACTTCTGGCCTCCTACAAGGCATCCTGCAAGGAGGTCTGTGTGGAGCTTGGCCTTCAGAGTGGCGATGATGACATTCTGAAAAATATGAATCGCGGCCACGATGTCGCATGTTTCCTTAAAGCGGCGAAGGCTGTGAAAGATCATGGTCTTGAACTTTGTATGCATGTTCTCACAGGCTTTCCGGGGGAAGGGAAGGAGCAGTTGGATCGTACCATTTTGGCCATCTGTGAAGCGCATCCGCAGGCACTGAAGATC
Organism: Sphaerochaetaceae bacterium; assembly: GCA_024405015.1. Taxonomy (GTDB): domain Bacteria; phylum Spirochaetota; class Spirochaetia; order Sphaerochaetales; family Sphaerochaetaceae; genus UBA9732. The sequence continues at coordinate 32,770 of JAKSPE010000015.1, read as the reverse complement.
CATAACCTTAACATTGCAGCAGGAACGAAGCTGTATGATGACTACCTTGAAGGCGAGGTGACAGCCCCTTGTCTGACACGTCACATTGAGAATGTGATCTATATTCTTAGAAGAATCCCTTCTGATATTGTCATAGAAAGACTGATGTGCGAAACTCCAACACATAGGCTTGCCTGTCCAAGACTGTTTCCGGACAAGAACAGATTTCTCAGGCAACTGGAATGGGAAATGCAAAGACGCGGCTGCGTCCAGGGGGATATGTGTCAAAGGTAATCAAGATCATCGGTTCTGTATTGAGCATTCTCTGCCTTGGCGCGATTGTGCTGCTGTCTCTCAAACGCAATGTCTCCATTCCGGATTTTGTCGTTGGTGCGGACAAAGGCGCACACCTTATCGCGTATACGGCTCTGTCATTTCTGTTCTTCATTTCCTTTTGCTATCCGGTTTGCCGACGTTTTTTCAAAAGGAACATCCTGGCTTTTCTGAGTGCCGCAATGCTTTCCTTTGTTGTCGGCTATGCCATTGAGCTTTGCCAACCTGCATTCGGTCGAGCCTTTGAGCTGTATGACCTTTTTGCGGATGGAATCGGCTCCGTAGCAGGTTCCCTTTTGGGTTTCTTTTGTGTATTTTTCATATGTCTGATTGAAAGACACCGACATCACGTCTAATTTGATGGATGTAAATTTAGTGATATAGGAGATTTCCATGTCAAAGAAGATTCTTGCTGTTGCTCTTGTTCTGGCAATTGCCGTTACCTGTGCATTTGCTGCAAATGATGGCACTATGCCAAAGACTTTGGTTGAGAAGTTCAGCTATTGTCTTGGCTATTACACACAGAACTATTTCTATGTCTACCAGGCATATTACTATCCGGAAGCCCAGGAGTATTTCGGACTTCTCGGCATGTATGACGCAAGTACCCAGAACCCTCTGTTTACAGAAGCTGAGATGGACAAGATCATTGCTGAGTATCAGGCTGACTATGAGGCAAGACTCACAAAGGCCGCCAAGGAAAACCTTGCAGAAGCAGAGTCCTTCCTTGCTTCCAATGCAAAGGAGAAAGATATCACCGTGACAAAGTCCGGTCTGCAGTACAAAGTCGTCAAGCAGGGTAAGGGTGCCTATCCAAAGGCAACCGACAAGGTCGAGCTCGACTACAAGCTTACACTTCTCGATGGAACCGTCGCAGACAGTTCCTATGCAAGAGGTGAGCACTCCGTCTTTGGCATGAATGAGGTCATCAAGGGCTTCTCCGAAGGTGTACAGCTTATGCCAATCGGTTCCCACTACATCTTCTACATCCATCCGGATCTTGCCTATGGAGATGCAAATATCGGAAACATCGCTCCAAACTCTCTTCTGATCTTTGAGGTCGAGACCTACAAGATCAGCCAGTGATTTCTGTATTGTATGGAGATTGCGAGAATGGATAACAGAAAATTCATCAAACTCCTTGTCCTTGGAGTTGTTGCGATCATCATCGGTTCGCTTATCATGAACCACTCGGATTCCCTTCTGAAGCTGATTATGGTTGTGGCAGGTCTTGCCGCTCTTTCAGACGGTGTGTACACACTTTTGGGTGTGCGAAGATGGAATTTCACTTCTACGACAAAAACACTTGCGCAAGTGAAGGGTCTGGAATCTGTTGTCATCGGTGCTGCTGCAATTGTGATTGCCATCTTTCTTGAGGCTGCAATCACTGTCATGGTCTATATCTTTGCGGCAGGACTCATCTTCTCTTCTGTCGTTTCTTTCCAGAATGCGACAATGGGGAAGAAATTCGAAATCCAGGACATGCGAAACCACTTCATGATTGAGGGTGTCATCACACTTCTGATTGCCATTATCCTGATCTGCAATCCGGTAGGAGCCCTTCTGACCATCGTCAAGATCCTCGGAATTGTCATCATCGTCATTGGCGCCCTGTTTGTTGCAAGTGCCATTATCGGCAAGGTTCGAGCTTCCAAGGCAACATCGGGTGCTACAGCAGAAGTCGGAGAAGCTGAGGTTGTGGAGTCTTCCGACAAGACCGAAAACTGATACCATTTGAAATTGAATGCTATGTGGGTTGCTGCAGTGATGTGGCAACCCATTTTTTATGTCATGGACACAGCGAAAAGCGAAGAAAAAAATGATTTTCGCTGTGAAACACAGCGGAAAAAGAAAAAACAAGGCTATTTCGCTGTGTTTTGTCCTCTGTTGTATGTGTCCTTTGTGAAGTTTTATCTTGCAAGCCTTGAAAGGCTCCTTTCTGCCATGTAGAATTGGCATACCGAACAAGGGAGAATCCTATGACAAAGAAAATAATCGCAATTCTGTTTGTCTTGTGTGCAGTGATGACATTCGCATTTGCACAGAGTATCGTTGAGTCCTCTACAGGAAGAGTCATCGACAATAATCCGGCTCCAGAGCCAGTGCCTGTTGATTCCCTGTTGGACAGAGCTTTACTTCAGAATCCTGAAACACTTCTTGAGAAGTTCAGCTATACGCTTGGCTACTTCATTGGCCCTGACTATTTCTACATGTACCAGTATTACTACTATCCAGAGGCTCTGGAGTATTTCGGAATGCTTGGTGCCTACGACGCAGAGCTTGGAACCTGTCTCTACACAGAGGAAGAGATGGAGAAGATCATCGCAGATTATGAGGATGATTACCTTTACAGACTTGAGCATGCTGCAGCTGATAACCTCGCAGTCGCAGAAGCTTTCCTGGAGGAGAATGCTAAGCTTGAAAACGTGAACGTCACAGAGTCTGGGCTCCAGTACATTGTCGTCGAGCAGGGAACCGGTCCTTGCCCAACATTCACCGATACCGTTGAGCTCGATTACCAGCTCATGCTTCTGGATGGAACAGTTGTCGACAGTTCCTACGTTAGAGGCGAGCATGCAAGTTTCCCTCTGACACAGGTCATTGAGGGTTTCTCTGAAGGTGTTCAGCTCATGCCAGTTGGTTCCCACTATGTGTTCTTCATCCATCCATCTCTTGGCTATGGAGAATCCTCCATGTCTTCCATGGGCCCAAACTCACTTCTGATTTTTGAGGTTGAGACATACGCAATCCTGTAATGGGAAAATAAGATTGACAAGTTTTTCAGGGACTGTTGCTTCTGCAATGGTCCCTGCTTTGTTTTTCTGGATTACTCTGCATGAGAAAGGGAGTCTGCTAATCAGTCTGTGAGAATGACCTCAATGCCTTTCTGCTCTAGAAACGCTTTGAAGGAATCGTCGATGTGGTCGGTCACAAAGACATCGATGCTGTCCCAGTCACATACGGTGGAGAAGGCCTTTTTGCCAAACTTGGAGGAATCTGCGAGAAACACCGTTTTCTCAGCTGCTTGCATCATGGACTTCTTGAGCTCTGCCTCCGTCATGTTCGTACTGGTGATTGTCTGGGCATTGTAGGCTGTAGCACCCATGAAATAGACATCTGCATTCACCATGGCAATGGTGGCGTTTGCCATAGGTCCAATGGCTGCCATGGATGCGCGACGGATCTTGCCTCCAAGGGTAAAAAGCTCTACTGACTCGTCGTCCTTGAGCTTGTCGATGGCAAGAATGGAGTTTGTCACAACCGTGATTCCCTTGTCCTGGACATAGTCCAGCATGCGGATGGTTGTGGATCCGGAGTCAATGATGATGGTGCTGCCTTCTGTGATGAACCTGGAGGCGGCCTTTGCGATGGCGCGCTTTTCCTTCTCATACTCCGTCATGGTGGTGGAGATGAGCCTGGTGGCGCGCTTTTCGGTTTTCATGGCGCCACCGTGGGTTCGGAGCAGAAGACACTGCTTCTCTAAGGCTGTGAGGTCGGTTCGGATGGTGACGGCACTGACATTGAGCACCTTGGAAAGCTCTTCAACGGTGACATAGTCACGCTCCTGAAGAACCTCCATAATCTGACGTCGTCTTTCACTCAGATCCATGTTGTGTTCCTATCAGTACTTTGCCCAACCAGCCTGGACATATTTGTCTGTGATGGATCTGACGATGTCGTTGTATTTCTTGCACTCGTCAGGGTCGTTGGAGACGACTTCCCATCGGCACATGGCATCTTCGCTTCTTGAGATTCTCTGAGAGACTTGTACCCATGTCTTGCCGTCAAGGGAAGAGGAGGCATCGAATCTCTTTGGCAGGTTGAAGCGCATCAGGCAGGCATCCAGGTCGCTTCCGTCATCCATGTCCTTGATGATGACAGCGCCAAGGCTTGCCATCTTTGCCTCAACCTCATCCATGTAGCTCTGCATTCTCTCTGGAGCAGCCTCACAGTGCAGTGGCCATTCGCGGAATCGGTAAATGGAGTTCTGGATCTCAAATGCACGTTCGTAAGCTTTCGGATTCTCCTTGTAGCAACGGGCGGTGAGCAGGGCGAAGAACAGAGTGGACTCGACAGCTGCATAGCCCTGGGAAAGGTCATCCGGGTCGAACGGGAAGTTCATGTAGTAGTGGGCGGATTCCTCTTCTGCGGCGAAATAACCATTGTCACAGTTGTCGCGAAGCTTTCCCTTGATGAAGGAGTGTCCGTTTCTGATGATATGCACTTCAAGGCCCTTTTTTGCGATTTCGCAAAGGGAAGTCGGAATGGCCTTGACGTCTGCATAGACGACGTTCTTGGTACCCTTGTAAATATCTTTGATCTTTTCGCAGATGATTGCCATGTTGAGGCCTGGGACGATCTGCTGGCCATTTGCTGCCATGATGTCCATGCGATCACCATCACCGTCAAAGCAGAAGCCAATGTCATAGTTTCCCTCTTTCATCTGGACTCTGGCTGGAGCAATGGAGGATTCAATGATTGGGTTCGGGTCTCCCATTCGGAAAAAACCGTCTGGAACGATGTTGCGGAAATCCACATCGGCGCCGGCTCTCTGGAAGGCCAGTGCCAGCTCTGCACCAGCGGAACCATTGAGGAACTCAAGCATGATCTTCAGTCCTGCAAGGTCTCTGTCCTTGACTCCAGCGATTTTCATGCTGTAGGAGATGAAACGGTCCAGATAATTGATGACAGTAACTTTTCCGTGCTTATCTTCACCAATTTGGCTATTGTTGATGTAAAGTTCCTTGATCTTGGCAATGCCGCCCTCTGGTCCATACTGGAAAGCAATCGGCTGCAACTGTGGAGCCATGAGCTTCATTCCCACATACTCTTTTGGGTTATGTGAAGCGGTGACCATGATACCGGCACTGTCTCTGTGCTGCATGCAGGTGAAGTAGAACTGACAGGTCGAGATTGGAAGTGGATTCAGATAGACCTGCAGACCAGCCTGTGACATGGCCTGTGCGAGGCCCTGTGCAATCTCTGGGACATAGAGTCTGGTGTCTCTTCCGATGACGATGGACTTTGCTTTTACAATGTCTCTGTAGTAGACGGCAAGTGCGTTGTAAAGTCTGTTTTTCAGGCAGTCGTCAAGATTCTCCTGCTTGGTTCGAATGTCGTATGTCTTGAACATGCTAAGTACTAGGTTTTCCATATGTTTCCTCTCCGCGTCCGATTATAGTGTCTTGGTTTCGAAAAGGCAAATGAAAAGTTTCGAAAACGAAAGCGAAGGTACAACGCCAACACGCAGCGCTACTCGAAACAAAAGGACCAGGAAAAGAATCAATCTGTTATAATAATAACATCTATGTATGAATATTAACAAACATACTACAGTCTTATTGACCGACTTCACTTATATATATAAACTGGGTCCAAGCTATTACGGGTGATGGAGGTTTATGGCAATGAGATCAGGTTTTTCATTTTACTTTTACTTCTATTACTCAGTTCGCGTGTAAAGAACAGATGGCTTAGACAAAGAGATGACAAGCGGTTCTATTCTTTACAGGAAGTCGAACCGCTTTTTTGTTGTTGAAGGAAACGAAGCATGACAGAACTGGAAACCAACAGACTCAAGATCAACGAGATTGACCAGCAGATTGCAAAGCTGTTCGAGCAGCGCATGGATGCCGCCAAGGTCATAGCCCTTTACAAGAAGCAGTATGGGCTTCAGATCTTTGATCCGGTTAGAGAGCAGGAAGTTGTGAAGAAGGAGCTTGAACTCATCCAGAATCCTGACTACAAGGCCTATTATCTGGAGTTCATCCACGATCTCATGGACGTTTCCAAGAAGTACCAGAGTTTCATCGTCCAGGGTAGCCGTGTCGCATACTGCGGTATCGAAGGCGCCTGGGCGAACATCGCCGCCAAAAGAATCTTCCCTGGCGGAAACATCATTTCCTATCCAAGCTTCGCCGATGCCTACGACGCTGTCATCAAAGGCGAATGCGACTTTGCTGTTCTTCCTGTTGAAAACAGCTTCGCTGGAGACGTCAGCCAGGTTTTTGACCTGATGCACAAAGGTCCGCTTCATGTGAACGGCATGTACAACCTTCTGATTTCCCAGGCTCTTTTGGGTGTGAAGGGTGCCAAGCTGTCGGACGTCAAAAAGGTCGTCAGTCACCAGCAGGCCATTGACCAGTGCATGGAGTTCATCCAGAAGCACAAGCTCGAGGCCGTTTCCGCCGTCAACACCGCCATTGCAGCCCGTGAGGTTGCAAATGCAAACGACAAGAGTGTTGCTGCCATCGGAAGCACTGATTCGGCCGAACTCTATGGCCTTGAGGTTCTGGATCCGGCCATTAACCAGAATGCGATGAACACAACCAGATTCGCTGTGTTCTCCACCATTATGAACAAGGATTTCAAGGCGCAGGACAAATGCGTGTTCCAGCTCATGTTCACCGTCAAGAACATCCCTGGTTCTCTTGCCACTGCAGTCAAGGCCTTCGGTGATGCAGGCTTTAACCTGCGCTCTCTCAGAAGCCGTCCGATCAAGGACATCCCATGGCAGTATTACTTCTATGTCGAAGGTGAGGGATCGCTTTTCTCCGAAAACGGTGACAAACTCATGGCTTCCCTGAAGGAAAGCTGTGAGGAGGTCAAGATCCTTGGCCACTACAGTGGCGAGAAGAACATTTGAGGGGAGGGACTATGAGCACAATCAGAGTGGAACTTGGACCTGACAGCTACGATATCGTCATTTCCCGTGGAGTGCTCTCCAGGGCGGCTGAGGAGTTGAATCTGAACCGAAAGGTTCTAGTCGTCTCCGATTCCGGTGTCCCGTCACAGTATGTGCAGACCGTGCTCTCCCAGTGCAAGCAGGGTTTCAGCTTCGTCTTCCCAAGCGGTGAGGAGAGCAAGACCCTCAAGACCTTTGAGAAGGTCCTGGTCTGCATGATGGAGCACAACTTCTCCCGAAAGGACTGCGTGGTTGCTGTTGGCGGCGGTGTCGTTGGAGACCTTGCCGGTTTCGCATCTGCCAGCTACATGAGGGGAATCGATTTCTACAATATCCCGACGACCGTGCTTTCCCAGGTGGATTCCTCTATCGGCGGAAAGACCGCTGTCAATCTGGACAGTGTGAAGAACATTGTCGGAGCCTTCCATCAGCCTAAGAAAGTCCTTATTGATCCTGAGGTTTTCGCAACACTTCCAAAAAGACAGATTTCAAATGGTCTTTCCGAGGCCCTGAAGATGTCTGCAACCTTCGATCCAGAACTATTTGATCTGTTTTTGAAGCATGATCCATTCGAGCAGATAGACCTTGTGATTGAGAAATCACTGCTTTGCAAAAAGAATGTTGTGGAGAAAGATGAGAAGGAGATGGGCCTGCGAAAGGTCCTGAATTTCGGACATACCCTTGGCCATGGCATTGAGAGTACGTTATTGGATGGAAGCCTCTACCACGGTGAGTGCGTTGCGCTTGGAATGATTCCGATGTGCGCGCCAGACGTTCGAGAAAAACTGGTACGATGTCTTGAGAAGCTGGAACTTCCGACTTCGTATGCCTTTGATGAACAGAAAGTGAAGCAGGCCATGGGACATGACAAGAAAGCAGATGGATCCAAGGTTTCTGCCGTCTATGTGCCACAGGTCGGAACATTCGAGATCCGGGAAATGAGTCTTTCTGAACTCTACGGACTTCTTCCGTTGATTCAAGCATGAGGTTGCAGGTATGAAGAACACAATCGGAAACAATATTCAGGTAACCCTTTTCGGAGAAAGCCATGGCCCTTATATCGGGGCTGTGATCGATGGTCTTGCACCTGGCATCAAGGTGGATGAGGCCTTCATTGCCCATCAGCTTGACCTCAGACGCCCATCGGGCAAGATCTCAACGGCAAGAGTTGAGTCCGATCCATTTCAGATTGTCAGCGGAGCCTTCAACGGTTACACCACAGGAACCGCACTGTGCATTCTGATTCCAAATGCATCCCAGCACAGCAAGGACTATTCCAAGATGGCCACTATCGCACGTCCTGGCCACGCCGATTACACGGCACAGTGCAAGTACCACGGTTTTCAGGACTATCGTGGAGGCGGCCATTTCAGTGGACGCATCACCGCAGCCCTTGTCGCCGCAGCCGGTGTGGTGATTCCGGAGCTTGCACGAAAGGGGATTGTCATCGGTTCCCATGTGCAGTCCTGTGCTAACGTCAAGGACAGTGCTTTTGCAACAGATATCAATGAACTTCGCAGCCAGATCGCAAAAGTCAACGATCTTCCGTTTGCCGTTCTTCAGGATGGTGTGCAGGAGCAGATGAGAAGTGCCATCGAGGCAGCTGCTGCAGAAAGCGACAGTGTCGGTGGTGTTCTTGAAACCGCAGTCGTCGGACTTCCTGCAGGTCTTGGCGAGCCATGGTTCGATTCCATGGAAAGCCTTCTGTCCCATGCTCTTTTCAGCATTCCAGGTGTCAAGGGTGTGCAGTTCGGTGCAGGCTTTGATTTGGTCAATGGCCGAGGCAGCCAGTTCAACGATGCCATGCGCATGGACGGCGACCAGGTTGTCACCCTTACCAACAACAATGGTGGCGTCAATGGCGGCATCACAAACGGTATGCCTGTGGTGTTCCGCTGTGCTGTCAAGCCAACCCCATCCATCTATCGAAAACAGCAGACCATCGATTTCGCAAACGGTACGGAGACGGATCTTGAAATCGTCGGTCGACATGACCCTGCCATCATTCACCGTGCAAGGGTTGTCGTTGACAGCATGACCGCTCTGGTGGTCTATGACGTACTGGCTGGTCGCTATGGAACCGATTTCTTCGGTAGCACCAAATAAGGAAGGCAACAATGGAATACGGACTGATTGGTGAGAAACTTGGCCACAGCTTTTCCAAGGAAGTTCATAACCAGATAGGTGACTATGAATATCTGATCCATGAGATTCCTAGGGAAGATGTCCCGGCTTTCATGATTGCCAAAGACTTCAAGGGCATCAATGTGACGATCCCTTACAAAGAGACGGTTATGCCATTTCTGAACTATATCGATGATGCGGCAAAGGAAATCGGATCGGTCAACACCATCGTCAACAAGGATGGCGTGCTGTACGGTTACAACACCGATTTCATCGGACTGAAGAATCTGATCCTCTCAACCGGATTGGACCTCTGCGGCAAGAAGGTTCTCATCCTTGGAACCGGTGGAACCAGCAAGACATCCCTTGCCGTCTCCAAAGCCATGAAGGCAAGGGAGATCGTCGTTGTCAGCCGCAGTGCCGCAAACGGCTGCGTCTCCTACCAGCAGGCTGTCGAGGAGCATAGCGATGCCGCTGTGATTCTGAATGCAACCCCATGTGGCATGTTCCCGAAGCTTGAGGGCTGTCCAATTGATATCGACAACTTCCCAAAACTGGAAGGTGTTGTCGATGTCATTTACAACCCACTGCGCTCACGTCTTGTGCTGGATGCCCAAAAGCGAGGACTCAAGGCACAGGGTGGTCTTCTGATGCTGGTCCAGCAGGCCATCGCCGCTGCCCAGTTCTTCTTCGGAAAGCCGATTGAGCAGGATGTCTGTGACCGCATCTACCGAAAACTGGTCGGACAGAAACTCAACATCGTTCTGGCAGGCATGCCGGGAAGTGGCAAGACAACCGTCGGAAAGCGTCTTTCTCAGGACCTTGGTATGCAGTTCATCGATACCGATGAGGAGATTGTAAGCCGCACAGGCAAAACCCCTTCTGAAATCATCACCCAGGAGGGAGAGCAGGCGTTCCGCGATATCGAAGCGCAGGTCTGTGCCGATGTTGCCGGCAAGACCCATTGCGTCATTGCCACAGGTGGTGGAGCGATTTTGCGGGAAGAGAATGTGAGACATCTGAAGAACAATGGAGAGATCTTCTTCATTGACCGTAATCTGGAGATGATTGTCCCAACCGGAGACCGACCTCTCACCAATTCCCTGGATAAGCTTAAGGCTACCTACGAAAAGCGCTATCCGATCTACAAGGCGATAGCCGACCACCATATCGTTTCCGACAACGATGTGGAACATACCGTTGAAACGATCAAAGGAGCAGTCAGATGAAAATCAGAGTGATCAATGGACCGAACATCAATATGCTTGGAATCCGCGAGCCGGGCATCTATGGCTCAGAAAGCTATGCCACCATGCTCCAGAACATCAAGGACTACTGCGCTGCAAACGGCGTTGAGGTTGACCTTTTCCAGTCCAACCATGAAGGGGACCTTGTGGACATCATCCAGGACTGCTACGGCAAGTTCGATGGCATTGTCATCAACCCAGGTGCCTACACCCATACCAGCATTGCCATCCTGGATGCCGCAAAGGCAGTTGGCCTTCCTGTCGTGGAGGTCCATATCTCCAAGGTCGAAGAGCGTGAGGATTTCCGACAGGTCAGCTACATCCGTCATGCCTGCGTCAAGACCATCACCGGACACGGAATCGCCGGTTACACTGAGGGTATTGAGTATCTTCTCAAGAACCATAATCCGGATGGTGCCAAGAAATGAGAATCTTCCCATCCAAAGCAAAAGGAACCATGGTGGCGCCTCCTTCCAAGAGCATGGCACACAGACATCTGATCTGTGCGGCCCTTGCAACAGGAAAGAGCATCATCTATAACATTGACCTTTCCCAGGACATCAAGGCAACGCTTGCCTGCATTGGTCAGCTTGGTGCCAAGGCTGTCGTCAACGGCACGACCATTGAGGTGGAAGGTGTCGGTGCCAAAACCGCATCGGATACCAAGCGTGTCTTCTTCTGCAACGAAAGCGGAAGTACCTTGCGGTTCTTCATTCCGCTTGCCATGCTCAGCGCAAGCCGTGCACGATTTGAGGGTAGTGAGGTCCTTATGACAAGACCTCTGTCCGTGTACGAGGACATCTGCAATGCGCAGGGAATTTGCCTTGAGCACGTAAATGGCGGCGTGGAGGTGGAAGGCATACTGAAGCCTCAGGCGTTTGAGATCCCTGGAAATATCAGCAGTCAGTTCATCACTGGTCTGTTGTTTGCGCTTCCTCTTTTGGACTCTGACAGCACAATCGTTCTGACGCAGTCCGTGGAAAGCCGACCTTACATCGACATGACACTGCAGGTGCAAAGGGAGTTTGGCATCGATGCCCATTGGGTCTCGGAGAACACTCTTTCCATTCCAGGAAACCAGAGCTACAAGGCAAAGGATACAACAGTGGAAGGCGACTATTCCAACGCTGCCTTCTTCGAGGCCTTGAACACCTTGGGTGGCTGTGTGGATGTCACAGGCCTTCGAGTCGACAGCCTTCAGGGCGACAAGATCTACCAGAGCATGTTCCGCGAACTGGAGCAGGGATGTCCGACGTTGGACATCTCCGATTGCCCTGACCTTGGCCCGATTCTCTTTGTTGTGGCCGCAACCCACAACGGAGGAGTGTTTACTGGAACACGAAGGCTCAAGATCAAGGAAAGCAACCGCGGTGAGGTCATGTGTGCGGAGTTTGCAAAGTTCGGCATCCAGACAAAGCAGGAAGAGAACAGAATCGAAATCTGCGGCGGAGTTCCGTCCTACCCGACGCAGGTTGTCCTTGGACACAATGACCATCGAATCGTCATGTCCATGGCAACACTTATGACGGTGACAGGAGGCCAGCTTTCCGGCATCGGTGCTGTGCGAAAGAGCCTTCCTGACTACTTTGACAGAATCGCCAGACTCGGAATCGTGTTTGAGCGTGAAGGAGATGAATGATATGGGCTGGATTACAAAACAGAACATTCTGATTGTTGGACTTGGACTTATGGGTGGTGGCTATGCCCGAGGTCTGAAGAGAATCGGCTATCACATCATGGCCATTGATACCAATGCAGAGTCCATCCGCTATGCCCTGGAGAACGAGATCATCGACGAGGGATCTGCCGAGACGAACCCTCAGCTGATTCGCAAGGCTGATGTCGTTGTCTTTGCCGTGTACCCGCATCTCATCAAACCTTGGATTGAGCAGAACCAGCAGTACTTCAAGTATGGCATCCGCATCACCGATGTCACTGGTGTCAAAAGCTGCATCGTCTACGATGTGCAGAGCATCCTTCGTGAGGATGTCGAGTTCATTGCCGCCCATCCGATGGCAGGTCGTGAGGTCTATGGTGTCCAGAACAGTGATGACGGCATTTTCCACAATGCCAACTACATTGTGACACCAACCGAGAAGAACACCGAGAATGCCATTCAGTGGTGCAAGGACCTGGGAAGACTTCTGGGGTTCCGCCGCGTGTCCGTTCTGACGCCGGAAGAGCACGACGACATGATCGGATTTGTCTCCCAGCTGACCCACGTGATTGCGGTCGCTCTCATGGATTGTAGCGACAACACACACCTTGTGGACTACACAGGAGACTCCTTCCGAGACCTGACACGAATCGCAAACATTAACGAGAAGATGTGGAGTGAGCTGTTTCTGATGAACAAGCAGCCACTTTTGGAACAGATGGACAACTTCATCAATGAGATGAATACCCTCAAGGAAATGCTTGAGAAAGACGACAAACAGGGCCTTTGTGAAAAAATGATACTTTCCACAAAGCGCAGAGCATTGTTTAACAAGAAATGAGAACGATTTGAGAGGAAACATATATGAATTGTGAATTTGAGAGAAAACTGACAATTCCTGCAGAGGTCAAGGAGCAGTATCCTGTTACATCCAAAATCAGCGATACTGTAGAGAAGAAGCGTGCTGAACTTAAGGCTATTTTCGAGGGGAGATCTGATAAACTTGTTCTGATTATAGGACCATGTTCTGCAGACAATGAGGACTCCGTCCTTGATTACATGAACAGACTTGTCCCGGTTCAGGAGAAGGTCAAGGACAAGATTATGCTTGTCCCAAGAATCTACACCGGAAAGCCAAGGACAACAGGTGAGGGCTACAAGGGTCTTCTTCACCAGCCAGATCCAAGCGGAAAGCCGGATGTCTTTAAGGGAATCATCGCTACAAGACATATCCACATGCGAGGCATTGAAGAGACTGGTTTCATCTTTGCCGATGAGATGCTCTATACAGAGAACTATAAGTATCTGGATGATATCCTGGGTTATGTTGCCGTTGGTGCAAGATCAGTCGAGGACCAGCAACACAGACTTACAGCTAGTGGAATTGAGGTTCCAGTTGGAATGAAAAATCCAACTAGTGGTGACTATTCTGTCATGATGAACGCCATCAAGGCTGCTCAGGGCAAGCACTCCTTCATCTACAGAGGCTGGGCTGTTCATTCCCAGGGTAACCCATGGGCTCATGCCATTCTCCGTGGTTATACAGACAAACTTGGTGTCAGCCATCCGAACTACCACTATGAGGACCTTCTGAGACTCTGCAATGCCTATGAGAGCATGCCACTTTCAAATCCTGCAGTCATCGTTGACGCAAACCACGCAAACTCTGGCAAGAAGTATCTTGAGCAGCCGAGAATCGTCATGGATGTTTTGAATTCCTGCAGATCCAATGGAAGTATTAAGAACCTGGTCAAGGGTTTCATGATTGAAAGCTACATCGAAGACGGTGCCCAGAAGATTGGCGAAGGTTGCTATGGCAAGTCCATCACAGACCCATGTCTTGGCTGGGAGAAGTCTGAAAGACTGATCTACGACATCGCTGATATGATCTGATTGGATTGACTCTGATCTTGAGGGAGGCTGCTATAAAGTGGCCTCCTTTTTATTTGGGCTTTGTCTATGATTTCACTTTTTTCCTTCGAAAATGCGCGTTTTGAAGTGAAAGTTTCACTCGCAGAGCCCGAAAAAACATGAAAAAAAGTGAAATCTTATGACTTCTTGCCCATTTCACAAAATGGTTTCGACAGTTCCTTGGTATAGGAGGGTATGAAGTACGAAAACAGAACAATCGATTACCGCTCCATCAAGGAGATGCCGGTGGACAAACGTCCGCGAGAGCGTCTTCAGAATCTTGGTGCCAGAAGCGTCAGTGATATTGAGCTTCTGTGCATAATCCTGGGCTCGGGTAGCCAAAGCCGACCAGTGCAGGATATCGCAAGTGACATTCTGGATGTCGTGGACAAAAAGGGAGAGCAGGGGGTCTCGACCGAGGACCTTAAGGCAATCCCCGGCCTTGGACTTGCCAAAGCCTCTTCTGTCTGTGCCTGTCTTGAATTGGGTAGGCGCCTGACTTTCTGGCGCGGACGGTTTTGCAACTCACCAGAGCAGATATTCGATTTGATTCGCCACTATGGAGATCGGATGCAGGAGCATTTTCTCTGCGTGATGCTCAATGGTGCACATGAACTGATGGGTATCAGTGTCGTGACCGTAGGCTTGGTGAACCGCACGTTGGTGCACCCTCGTGAGGTGTTCGCAGATCCCTTGAAAAACAGGGCTACCGCCATTGTGATTGCCCATAACCATCCATCTGGAAATCTGGATCCAAGTCCCGATGACCTTGAAGTGACCTATCGCATCCGAAAGGCAGGAATGCTTTTGGGCATAGAGGTGCTGGATCACATTGTGTTTTCAACCGATGGGTATCACTCCATGAAGGAGCAGGGTGAGTTTCAGATCATCTGAAGTTGACACCTATCCCAGAACCGTCTTCCCTTGACGATTACTCGGGACAGTATAAGATTCGCATTCCAAAGAGTCTTCACATGTCGCTGGCAGAGCATTCCAAACGGGAAGGGAATGGCATGAATCAGTACTACCTCTATCTTCTTTCCAGAAACGATGCTGATTATTTTGAGAAACAATGAATATTTTTACGCTTAAGTTCAGCTTAAGGCCTTCAGAAGTCTGTTAAGACCATCTTCCAAAGTTGCCTTTGGACAAGCGATGTTGAAGCGGATGAAGCGCTTTCCGTTTCCGCCAAACTGCTCGCCTGCAGAAAGGTAGAGACCAGTCTTCTCGCGAATCCTGTCGGTCAGCTCATTGGTGTCATCGGTGATCTTTGAGCAGTCCAGCCAAAGAAGGTAAGTGGCCTCGGATGGAAGGATGTGGATCTGTGGAAGGTTCTTTTCGAAGAACTTGAGAACCATCTGCTTGTTGGAGAACAGATACTGGCGAAGCTCCTCTAGCCAAGCTTCTCCCTTGTTGAATGCGGCAACTGTTGCAGCGATTGCAAAGGCATTTGGTTCTGCCACCTCGTCGGTGTTCAGTGCTCTCCAGATCTTGTGGTGCAGATTTGCATTTGGAGCCATGATGGCTGCAGTCTGCAGGCCTGCGATGTTGAATGCCTTGGTTGGGGCGATGCAGGTGATGCTGTTTTCTCTGCAATGTTCGGAGACGGAGGCAAATGGAATGTACTCCTTGCCTGGGTCGGTGATGTCACAGTGAATCTCATCGGAAAGGACCACAACATGGTGCTTCCAGCAAAGCTCTCCGATTCTGGCAAGAGTCTCCTTGTCCCAGATCTGTCCCACAGGGTTGTGCGGATTGCACAGAATCATCAGGCTGGTCTGTGGGTCGGCAAGCTTCTCTTCCAAAGCCTCAAAGTCAATGCAGTATTTCTGTCCGTCATAGGCCAGTGGACTTTCCAGAACCCTGCGACCGTTGTTGATGATGGAGTTGAAGAAGATGTTGTAGACCGGTGTCTGGATGAGGACGTTCTCATTCGGGGTGGTCAGCTTTCTGACCGTCGATGAGATGGCTGGTACGACACCTGTGCAGAAGGTGAGCCAACTTGGGTCAATGTCCAGGTTGTGTCTCCTCTTCCACCAGGAAATGTAGGCTTTCTCCCAATCCTCTGGGATGATGGAGTAGCCGAAGACACCATGTCGCATGCGCTCTTCAAGGGCCTGTCGGATTTCTGGGGCTGCCTGGAAATCCATGTCAGCAACCCACATTGGAAGCTCGTTGTCCTTGACGTCCCATTTGAGGGAGCCTGTGTTTCTGCGGTCGACGATGGTGTCAAAATCGTATGTCATTTCAGTCCTCTGTGCAGATGATTTTTGTCTTGGAAGGATCAATCTTGTCTGCTTCAATGATCAGCTCATCGATGTGCTTTGCCTTGATGGTTCCGCTGGATGGGTTCAGGACGCTGTCGATCTTGGTTGTGATCTCGGCATCGACAGAAGAGTACTCGAATGCAAGAGTTGTGTTGATGAGCTTGCAGTTGACCATCTTGAGGTTCTGGATGTAGCACATGCCCTGAAGGCTTTCGATGGTGCAGTTGACCAGTGTGAGGTTCTTTGCGTTCCAGCCAAGATACTCACCGGAGATGAAGGAATCGTAGACTGTGACGTTGTCTGTGTTCCAGAAGGCGTCCTTGGAAAGGAGCTTGCTGTTGTGGACTTCGACGTTCTTGCAGCCGTCGAAGGAGTAGTTGCCGTAAAGGGTAAGGCCGTTGACCTTCAGATTGTCTGTGCCCATGGCAAAGTAATCGCCCTTGACGGTGACGTTGTCCAAGGATACGCCATCACAGTTCCAAAGGGTCTCTGCGGCATTGCTGAAGGAGACGTTCTTCAGGCTGAGGTTGTGGCATCTTCTGAAGTTCTTTGGTGCCTCGATTGCGCAGTCCTCGACTTCGATGTTGTCGGTATACCAGACACCAGCTCTTGCCATCTCGAACCAGGTGCAGTTCTTTGCCTTGATGTTCTTGCAGTACCAGAGAGGGTACTTCCACTTGAACATGCTGCCAGTGAGATTTATGTCAGAGCTTTCCTTGAGAGGTGACTCTCCTGCGTCAAAGATTGAATCGTAGATATCCAGGCCCTTGGAACAGAACAGAGCTCTTTCTCCTGTCAGCCTTTTCTGGATGATTGTTTCCATATGCTTTTTACCCCTAATGCTTGTTGTTTCCTGAATGGGATTTTGTTCTGATAATGAATATCACTAATGAAGATATGAATTTTTAAGGGGATGGTCAATGAAAAGAGCATTTCTTGTTTCTTTTGTTAGAAGCAGATTGTCGTGAAGAATGTTGACATGTTGCCTTGAATTCTGTGCATTCTGCAAGACTTCCCCAAAAAGGCAAATTGTTGCTCTTTTTTATTGATTTACTCGGAGCATGGTTTCATACTTCTCCATACACTCCAACGAGAGGAGAGGCTATGCTCAAGGAACTGTTCATCAAGGATTATAAGAATACACAGGATACGAAGGTCCGTAATGCCTACATCATGCTGGCAGGTATCTTTGGTATCATCACAAACCTTCTTCTTGGAATACTGAAGATCTTCATCGGAATGGTCTCCCACAGTATCAGTATCATGGCCGATGCTGTGAACAACCTCTCTGACTGTGCATCCATCGGTCTTACCATTGCCGGGTCAAAGCTTGCAGCAAAGGTTCCGGACTCCGATCATCCGTATGGACATGCACGTTATGAGTACATCTTCGGATTCGCCATCGGCGAGCTCATGCTCATCATGGGAATCCTCTTTGCGAAAGAGTCCATCACGAAGATCATCCACCCGCAGGAACTGGATGTCAGCCTTGTCACATTCCTGATTCTCGGCTTTGCGATTGTGGTGAAACTGCTGCAGTCCGTTTTGTATGGAAAGTATGGAAAGGCCATCAATTCAGGCTCCCTCAAGGCCAATGCAGAGGATGCCCGAAACGATATCGTTTCCACGAGCGGAATCCTTGTTGCCCTCATTGTCATGAAGTTTGTCAATATCAACATCGATGGCTTTGTAGGCCTTGTCGTCTCGATTTTCGTCATCATAAGCAGCATCGGAACCATCAAAGACCAGATTGAGCCGATCATCGGAATCAAGCCGACAAAGGAAAGAGTCCAACTGATTACCGAAAAGCTTCTGTCCTATCCAGTGGTCCTTGGCATTCATGATCTGGTGCTTCACAACTATGGTGTGCACAACGATTACGTGACTGTCCATGTCGAGATCGATTCCACGATGGATGTGCTGGAAGCTCATGATCTGATCGATAACATCGAAAACGATTTCAAAGGTGTGTATTGCACAGAACTGACCATTCACATGGACCCGATAGTCATCGGAAATCCGAAGTTCGACGAAATCAAGGCTCGTGTGGCAGAGGCCCTAAAGAGCCTGGACCCAGAGCTTCAGTTCCACGACATGCGCTTTGTCGAAGGTCCGACCCATACCAATGTCGTCTTTGACTGTGTCGTGTCTCCAGACCAACGCTACGAGGGTAGTGAAATCGCAAAATACCTGTCCGAGCATGTGCAGTGGGAGACTGCTCTCAACTATGTGGTTGAGATTGATATCGCTTACTGCTGATTTGTATTGAAAAAAATAGTACATTTGGTAATATAATAAGGTGAAAAAATTTTTGGAGGCTCCTTGATATGAAACCTACATTATTGGTTCTTGCTGCAGGAATGGGTTCCCGCTACGGTGGTGTCAAACAGATTGATGCCGTTGGTATGAACGGACAGACCCTTCTAGACTATAGCGTCTTTGATGCAAAGCGCAGTGGATACGGCAAGGTCGTTTTCATCATCAGACCTGATATCGAGCACGATTTCAGAGAGAGACTCTTTGACAGAATCGCCAGAAACATGGATGCCGAATATGTGTTCCAGACACATGAAAGCTTCCTGACTCCAGCACAGATTGAAGCTTCCAAGGATCGAACAAAGCCTTGGGGTACCATCCATGCTGTCATTTGTGCAAAGGATGCCGTCAAGACTCCTTTCACCATCATCAATGCAGATGACTACTATGGTCGTGAAGCCTTTGACATTCTCGGAAACTATCTGAGCACACTGGACAACGACAGCACCGCACATGCCATGGTCGGCTATTTCCTGAAGAACACCATGAGCCCAATGGGAAGCGTTTCTCGTGGAATCTGCCAGGTCAAGAATGGCTATCTTCAGAACATGGTTGAGAACACCAAGATCGAGTACGATGCCGATGGAATCGTCTCTCATATGCCAGACGGTGATTACCGCCTGACCGGTGATGAGTGGGTATCCATGAACTTCTTCGGTTTCACACCGCATGCCTTTGACTCCATGGTCGGCTTCTGGGACAACTTCATTTCCAAGAATGCTGACTCTCCAAAGGCAGAAGGTCTTCTGCCAAACTGGGCTGGAGAGATGGTCCGTAACGGCGAGGGAACTATGAAAGTGTTCTCTTCCAATGACAAGTGGTTCGGCATGACATACAAAGAGGATAGGGAGACGGTGAAGCAGAACCTTGCCCTCAAGACTCAACAGGGCTTCTATCCTGAGACTTTGTGGGAGAAATGATGAATAGAGCAATGAAGAGAACCTTGGCTTTCCTTGTCATGGCATTTGTTGCCGTGGCATTTTGCTTTGCACTGGATGGAAATGTCACCTGGTACTGGTTTGAAAACGATTACAACGTAGAATACTACCGCTATCAGCTCGATGGGGAATTTGATGGCTTTTGGACTGTCGTTGACTGGTCTGTGACGGAAGTCACCCTTACCGTTGACGTTACAGAGGTCCACACCCTGTACCTCCAGCAGTCCTATGACGGAGAGAACTGGAGCGAAAGCAGCTTCATGGATTCTGAGGTCTTTGAGGAAGAGCTCCCGATAGAGGAACCGGAAGATCTTGTCTTGGAGGAAGAGCCTGAGTTTGACGACTTTGGAGATTCCTTTGTCGCAATCGGTTCTACCACCGTCTATGAGGCAGACCTCATTGCTGACGAAGTTTCTGAAAAGAAGAGAAGCGGTAATCTGAAACTGGATTACGGAATCGGTTATCTGAACTCCCTGCCAAACAGTTCTGGTCCTAAGTCCCTTGGTTCATTCGCCTCCTATAGCCAGACATTCGCAAACCTTGGTTTGGGAGACTTCGGAATCAAGACAAACCTTGCCTTGTACACAAACAAGAACCTTGTGTTTAACCTTTCTCAGGCACAGTTCATGTCCTATGTGAATGCTCTTGCCCTTTACACCGTGAAAATCGGTAACTGCGATCTTTTTGGTGGAATCGGACCTGATTTCCGCTTTACCATGTTCACAGATGTCAAGGCAAAACTTGGTATGGCAGCTGAGGCTGGAATCCGATTCTACAGAAGCGGTGCAGTGGTTCTGGGTATAGTCGTTTCAGACCATTACTACCTGGTTCCTAATTCGGATATGGCAAATGTATTCGATGTCAAGATTTTCCGCACACTAGCATTCTGATAAAGATTATGGTCAAAGTATCCACATTCATTTCCATGTTGCACGATAATGCCGAGTTCCAGAAAAGGAATTCGGCGTTTCTTTCCGCGATTGAGAAGGAGCTTGGACAGTCTTTGGTGTTCACAGACATCGAGGATTATGAAGCTGATCTCAAACTGATTTTCGTCTGTAGTGGTGGAAGCGAAGGTTTCTTCCTCTCTGATTTTGACAAGCTTCAGGCTCCTTATCTGATTCTCACAAGTGGAAGCGACAACAGCCTTGCCGCCTCCTTGGAGATCATGACATACCTGAATGCCAGAAACCTCAAAGGCGAGATTCTCCACGGCTCTGCAAAGTACATTGCAAAGCGTATCAAGGAGCTCATGGCCATCCCTGAGAAACTTGATGTTGTGGCCCACGATGTCCATCGCATCACAAAAACCTCCATTGACCTTGGTGGCAAGTACGGCATTGTCGGAAAACCTTCTGATTGGCTCATTGCCTCCGTACCAGAGTACGAGAAGGTCAAGAACCTGCTGGGTACGGAGCTTGTCGACATAGGCCTTGAGGAACTTGTCTCAGACTATGAGAAGCAACCAAACGAGGCTCTAGTCAAAGATGGGCTTGATTTCGGCTCTGCTGATAAGATGGTGCGCTCTGTTGTGGAACTCAACGATGTTCACGAACTGGATGGCATCGCTCTTCGCTGCTTTGATCTTCTGGATCGTGTCCATACAACCGGATGCCTTGCCCTTGCAACGCTCAATAGTGCGGGTATGATCGGAAGTTGTGAAGGCGACATCATGTCTCTGCTTTCCATGGCAGTCGTCCGTAAGATCACTGATCAGCCGTCTTTCCAAGCCAATCCATCCCGTTTGGATCCGGATGCGAACACCTTGGTGCTTGCCCACTGTACCATTCCGTTCGACATGCTCAGAAGCTTCAGTTATGACACCCATTTTGAATCCGGTATCGGTGTTGCTGTGAAAGGCGAGCTTCAGGAGACGGATGTCACCATTTTCCGCATGTCCAGTGACCTCAAGTCCTATTATGTGGCAGAGGGAAGGATTGTGCAGAATCTGAGCGACAGGGACCTGTGCCGAACACAGATCAAGGTTGAACTGGATGATTGTCACAACATTGCGGAGCTTCTGTCATCGCCTTGCGGTAATCACCACATCGTGTTCTATGGCAGACACCGAAAGGAAATCATGGAGTTCCTGAGTTGTTAATTGTTCATGTTTAGATGAATAGCATGTTCACTATTTTTCTGATTTGATATACAAAGTAGATGTATTAAATCGGATTTTTCCAGATTGGAGGCATTCATATGGCAGAAAAGAAAGGTTTCTTCGGAGAGTTCAAGGAATTCATCTCCCGTGGTAACGTTGTTGACATGGCTGTTGGTATCATTGTTGGTGGTCTTTTCACAGCAATCGTCCAGTCATTCGTTAAGGATATCCTGAATCCTATTCTCGGATTCCTCATTGGTGGTACTGATTTCTCAGAGCTCAGAGTCATTCTCAAGGCTGCAACAGAGACATCTGAAGAAGTTGCTATCCGCTATGGTAACCTCATCCAGGCTATCATCCAGTTCGTCCTCACAGCCCTCGTTCTCTTCGTCATCGTTCGTGCTATGAACAAGATGAAGGCTGCTCAGGAAGAGGCAAAAAAAAACTGAATGAGAAGCTCTCCAACTTGAAGGAGAACTGAAAATCGAAGGTTGCCAGCAAATGGCAGCCTTTTTTATTGAGGTTGCAATGCCACATAGCTACAAAGGTTACAGAAACAGCATACGTTGGGAGCGCTTTGTCGTCTGCATTTTCGGCTCGATTCTCTATGCCGTTGGGGTCAACATGTTCCTTGTCCCGTTCGGACTGTACACGGGAGGTCTTGTCGGATTCAGCCAGATGATCCGTACCATTCTGGTGGACTACCTGCACCTCAATGTCAGCGGCATTGACCTTGCGGGTCTTGTGTATTACCTAATCAACATCCCGATTTTCATTTATGCATTCCCACGAATGGAGAAGCTCTTCTTTGTGAAGACCTTTCTCTGTGTCACCGTGATGACGGTTGCCCTAGCACTGATTCCTGCCAGGACGGTCATTGAGGATACACTGGCATCTGCTGTCGTCGGAGCTCTGATCTCCGGCTCGGGCATTGGCATGATTCTTCGCATGTCAGGCTCCGCAGGAGGCCTTGATGTGATTGGCATGCTCATGTCCAAAAAGAACCGCAACCTGAGCGTGGGAAAGGTCAACCTCATCGTGAACCTTGTCGTTTATGGCCTTCTGCTGTTCATGTTTGATGTCCAGACGGTCATCTATTCCATTCTATTTGCCGCTGTCTATTCCTTTGTCATGGACAAGGTCCATGTGCAGAACATCAATGTCGAGGTCAAGGTCATCACCAAGGTCGATGTCAGGGAACTTGAGAAGCAGATTTTCACAGAAATGGGTAGGGGAATCACTGAGCTCCATTCCGTTGGTGCCTATACTGGCGATCAGGAGCACATGCTCTACATTCTGATTTCCAAGTATGAGGTCCATCAACTCAGACAGTTTGTGCGCTCCTATGATCCAAATGCCTTTATCATCGTCAATGAGGGTGTATGGGTTGAGGGAAATTACCTCAAAAAGCTGTGAGCGTGAAAGTCCAAAACGCAAGATGGGAGTGTTGCAGATGATACTGTGACACTCCTTTTCTTTTATCCGCTCGGTCTTTTTCGTGCTCAGTGATACCAGCGTGCGCATTGAGTACGGCGATCCCATCGGTTCCGGCGATTGACATCAAGTACAGCGTTTTTTAGGTTCTTCACGGAAAGTTCGGGGATGACAGAAAGCAAATGAAATAAAAGAGAGATATTCAGCACGATTCTGATGATTTTCAAATCCCGCTGAAACTATTCAGCAAGGATCCAGGCTTTTCGAAAAATCGCTGAACTCCATTGAGGATATTTCAGCTCAATTTCAGGATTCAGCGTTTTGCGCTGAAAAAGTTCAGCGACATAACCTGAAAATGAAAATCCCGCTGAACCGGGTATCCTCTCTCATGTGCATAGGCCGTCCAAGGCCTGCTGCATGCCCCTTGGCAGGACGCCATGCCATGGCTGGCGCTAGGGTTTGGGGCCCGCTTGCCATGAGGCAGGCTGGAATGCACAGGCATCGAACCGCCGACGCACAATCGAGCAGAAATTGTGCGTCATAGAGCAGCCAGGTAGCGTAGCCTTAAGCGTTTGAGACTTTCATTCCCCGAGAAAAGCGTGAAGAGCCTGTTTTTAGCTCATCCAAGATTACTTTGTAGACTTGAATGTGCTCGTACAATAAGAAAAGGGATTATTGCGCAATGCAACAATCCCTTTCATAGCTAAGAATGGCGTCAGCCTTTCTTGACGATTCTCTTGACAATCTTCTTTGTTGGCTCAATTGCCAAAGCCTGCTCTGTCTTGTGGCGAATCATGTAGCAGCGGTGGATCTTGCTGTTTCTGGCAAAATCCTCACCGATGGTGCTCTCTGTGATGTCTTCAATGATGAAGTCTTCATAGAGCTCGCCGAAGAGCTTGAAGCGTGTGAAGTTTGTGGAGAAGATCAGAACACCGTCGTGGGCAAGATGCTTCATGCAGGAGCGGATGAGGTATCCGTGATCTCTCTGCACGTCGAAGGTGTCTCTTCCCTTGCTGTTGGAGAATGTTGGTGGGTCGCAGAAAATCAGATCGAACACATCTCGGTTCTCACGAAGGAAGGACAGACAGTCATCCTTGTAGAAGAAGTGGTTCATGGTGTTCAGATTGTTGATCTGCATGTTCTTGGTTGCCCACTCCAGGTAGTTGGCGTTTGCGTCAACACTGACAGTGGAAAGTGCACCACCTGCTGCAGCATGGACTGTTGCGGAACCTGTGTAGCAGAAGAGGTTCAAAAATCTCTTGTCCTTGCTCATGGTCTCAATCAGCTTTCTGACAGGTCTGTGGTCCAGGAAGATTCCGGTATCCAGATAGTCGGCAAAGTTGACGAGGAACTTGTGGCCGTTCTCGTTCACAATATAGAAGTGTGAGGAGTTACCTCTCTTGATGTACTGGTTTGCACCCTTCTGGATTTCTCTGCGCTTGACGTAGATGTTGTCGTAGTCAATGCCAGTGGTTCTTTCTGTGGCAAGAACCAGCTCTTCCAGGCGGCGCTTTGCGTCTTCTGGGTCAATGGAGCTTGGAGCGGCATATTCCTGAAGACTGATCCACTTACCCTCATAGACATCGATTGCTGCGCTATATTCCGGCATGTCGGCGTCGTAGAGACGGTAGCAGGTGACTCCCTGTTTTGCCATAGCCTTTCCAATGGAGGCGATGTTCTTGTTCAGTCTGTTGGCTGCCATCTGGGCACCAGGAGAGAGTGGCTGGGAAAGACGCTCTTCACGCTTTGCCTGAGCCTTTTCCAGCATTGCCTGACGCTCTGCCTTGCTGAAGACATAGTAATGGGCTGCCTGACACTCGATACCACCATTGATGAGAATGTTGGTTCGGCTTGGCTTCATGTCAATGAAACCCAGAAGTTCACTGTTTCCGCACAGGATTGTGATGGACCATCCACAGAAGATGTTGAAGATGACTTCACCCATTGCAGTGTACAGTCTTCGGATGGCAGCAGAACCGCTGTCAAGACGTACGCCGTAAGGTGGGTCGGTGACGATACAACCGGACTGGGCAGGAACATCCTGCTCGCTGATGGTTGTGAAATCCTTGACTTCGAAGCTGACAAGATTCTCGACTCCAGCTTCCTTTGCGTTTGCCTTTGAGATTTCGATAGCACGCTTATCAATGTCCCATCCGACAATCTTACAGCGATTTTCGCAGACCTTGGACTCTGCTTCGTCAACGATTTTCTCCCAGATCTCCTCTTTGTGAATCGGCAGTTTGTGGAAGGCGAAGTCGTCGAGCTTCAGAAGTCCTGGTGCTGTATTGGTGACCATGAGGGCTGCCTCGATACACACGGTTCCGCTTCCGCAGAATGGATCGAGCAGGGCTGGAGCCTCAAGGCTTGGGTCCTCGAAACTGGCTCTGAGCTTGCGATACCAGTCGCTTCGATACAGAAGGGAGGCTGCCATGAACTCACTCATGATAGCCTGTGTCTGTGCGGTACGATATCCGCGATGGGAAAGGTCACGACCTGCGAAGTCCACGTACCAGCTGACGAGGTTTCTGTTGACGTGCAGGTGGAACACGATATCCGGATTCTCACGGTCGATGCTTGGGCGGGCTCCGTTGTAGGCACCACGGATTCTCTCGACGATTGCGTCCTTGAGTCTGAGTGATGCGAAGTGGCTGTTTCGGATCCAGCGGCAGTCTGTGACAGTCTCGGTGATGGCGAATGTCTTGTCTGGGTTTACCCAGTTCTCCCATGGCAGTGACATGGAATGGTCAAAAAGGTCATCGGTCGATGCCATGCTGTCGTCTCGGTGGACGAGAACCAGAAGTCTTGTTGCGCTTCTGGTCCACATGCAGAAACGGTAGGCTGTCTCAAGGTCGGCAGAGAATTCGACTCCGCCGGAGCTTACCTTTATGTCCTGGGCTCCGGCTTCACGGGCCTCTTTCTCGACAAGGTCATTCTGGTTTGCTGATGCTGATGCAAAGAAAATCATCGGTCACTCCTTTGTCTCTGTATCGATTCCGAAAATGTCCAGAATCTCGGATTTCTCAAAACTGTATCTTGTTCCGCAGTTGAAGCACTCAAGCTCAAGAGGGAAGTGGTCATCTTCGATGATGGCCTTCTTCTCATCGTCTGGAAGGCGTGAGAGGAATGTTGTGAAGTTGTTTCTGCTGCAGGTGCAGGAGAAACCGATCGGCTCCTCTGCCAGGTCCTGGACGCCGAAGTCGGCGAAGTTCTCTGTGCAGTAGTCCTTCACAGACTTGCCTTCACTGATGGCCTTTGCCAGGGAAGGAAGCTGGCTGCTCTTCTTCTGCAGCTGCTCCAGTACATCTTCGTTGCAGCCTGGAAGGGCCTGGAGGAAAAGTCCGCCAGCGCCAGTGACACGACCTTCGCGGTCAAAATGCACACCAAGGCTGAACATGGTTGGAGTCTGTTCACTTTCGTTGTAGTAAAGGGCAAGGTCCTTTGCAAGGTCACCGTACTGCATCATGGTCTGGCCGGTGAACGGTGTTCGGTTGCCTTCCAAGAGCTTTGTGACGCTGATGAAGCCAGGACCATAGAGCAGGGAGATGTCTCTGCTTTCAAGTGGCTTGTCCAGAGGAATCTGATTGTTCTTGATGAATCCGCGGACTGCTCCGCATGCCCAGGATTCGACGTAGATGCCGCCGATAGGGCCGCCACATTCCACATTGAGCTGAATGCGGTCATTTCCTTTCACAGATGATGCCATGAGTCCTGCGGCTATGTATGCCTGTCCAAGGACCAATGTCTCCAATACACCAAGGTTGAAGTTCGCACGCATCTGGTTCACCATAGTGGTTCCGCCTAAACCTGTAAGACGGATCTGGCCATCAGCGAGCAACATTACCTGCCTGCCATCCTCAGCAATCTCGTTAAGGTGTTTCACGAGAAGCTGGTCTTCAATATTTGCTTTAATCATGTTGTCCCTAGATTAGTGTAAGAATGTGTTTTATTCAAGGGAATCGGCATTCTCAATTCACACTCACGCAAAATATAAGGTATACTACAGCAGATTATGAGAAGATTAAGGGACCTCAAGGTAATAGAAGAGACTCAGAAGAACATCAGACGCCGCTGGAAGTTCATTGAAGGCAAGGAACGTCTGTTCGTATACGCAGGCCTTGGTCTTGCCTTTGTGATGTCCATGGTGCTTATCTTCATCATCTACAACGGCATGATTGAACGTTATCAGCTGCAGATGAAGTTCGATTCCGAGAAGTCCTTCAACTCCGTATACCTTGCCCTGACCGACAGCCCGAACAAGGCGCGCACCGCAATGGCCGACGAAGGAGTCTCCGGCATCGGCATCTACTCCACAAGTGGCCAAAGCTATCAGGTTCTGGGTGATGCCCCAATGACACTTCCGATTTCGCGACTTGTCCGGAGCCGTCAACGCGGCGAGGACTCCACATTGGGCGTCTATGTCATGGACAGCGATAGCAGAATGGTGGAGTACTTCCGACTTTCCCGTCTCAACGTCGTCCTGGATACCGGAATGCTCTTTTCCAACCTGACGAATCCGGTTTCGGTTTCCGACTTTCCGGAGATCATCTACATCAAGTTCGACGGCTCCCAGTACTTTGCCAACGTTTTCAAGGCGAGGGTGATTGCGCTTTTGTCCATCGCATTGGTGCTGAGCCTTCTGCTTATGATCATCAGCATCTATAACAACAACAGAAAGTATCGCGTGCAGCTTCAGAAGAACGAAGGTCTTGCCAAGATCGGTTCGGCTGCCAGGACGCTGACGCATGAGATCAAGAATCCGCTGAGTGCCATGACCATCCAGAGTGCTCTTCTGAAGAAGCTTCTTCCAAAGGAGTTTCATGCCGACATGGAGGTTATGGACCAGGAGATCGCAAGACTGACAAGTCTGACAAACCGTGTCAGCGAGTTCCTCAAAAATCCAACCGGAACACCAGAGGACATCGAGCTTGTCGGTTTCATCACAAATATCTCAAAACTGTTTGCCTATCCGGTTGCCGTTTCCCACGAGAACCTTTCTGAGGTGCATGTGCGATTTGATGCCGACCGTGCAAGGTCCGTCTTTGAGAACCTGATGAAGAATGCAATTGAAAGCTGCCAGGATAGAGATCCTCAGGTCAGCGTCGAGATAAAGGCCTCTAGGCACAAGACCGTGACCATCAAGGTGATGGACCGTGGGGATGGTCTTCCAAGGCAGGCAAGGGACAAACTGTTCGATCCGTTCTATACCACCAAGATCCACGGAAGCGGCATTGGACTTGCGATTTCCAAGCAGTTTGTTGAGGCCCAGGGTGGAAGCCTCAAACTTTCCGACAGAGATGGTGGTGGAACCGTTGCGGAAGTCGTACTTCCATGCAAAGGCTGATAGGTGAACAAATGAAGATTTTGATTGTGGATGACGAAACCAACATCAGAGACCTGATGTGCCGATATTTCAAGGTTGAGGGCATTGACGGCGTAGGAGCCGAGAATGCATTCTCCGCACAGCGTATGCTCCGAGAAGATGCCTTTGACGGAATCCTTGTAGACCTCAAGATGCCAGGCATGGATGGCCTGGAGTTCATCAAGTGGGTCCGTGCCGAGGGTTTTCGCATGCCTGCCATCATGATGAGTGCGCATGGTGAGATCACTGATGCCGTTGATGCTCTTAAGCACGGGGTGCAGGACTACATCGTCAAGCCGTTTGACCCGGAAGAGGTTATCATCAAACTCAAGAACCTCGTGGAGGCACAGAACTTCAAGACCATCCATGAGATGGAGGAGCGCCTGCCAAGCGGTCGTGCGTTCATTGGTGAAAGTGTGCAGATCCGCAAGGTCAAGGATATGATCGGCAGAATCGCAGCAACCAACTCCAGCGTTCTCATCACGGGAGAGAGCGGAACCGGTAAGGAAGTCGTCGCCAGAACCATCCATGAACAGAGCACCGTCTCCACAGGCCCGTTTGTCGCCATCAACATCGGTGGTGTTCCTGAGAACCTTCTGGAAAGTGAGCTGTTCGGTTACGAGAAGGGCGCTTTCACAGGTGCTGTGGCCAGAAAGAGCGGTATGTTCGAGCTTGCCAATGGTGGAACCCTGTTCTTGGATGAGATCGGTGACATGCCACATGCCCTTCAGGTCAAGATTCTCCGCGTTCTCCAGGAGCGCTGCATCACACGTCTTGGCGGAACGGAGCCAATGCCGATCAATGCCAGAATTGTGTGTGCCACCAATAAGGACCTGGAGTCCATGGTCCGCGAAGGCAAGTTCCGCGAGGATCTGTTCTTCCGACTCAATGTTGTGCGAATCCACATTCCACCACTTCGTGAGCGCAAGGACGACATTCCTCTTCTGGCTGCCTGGATTGTGAAAAAACTCAATGCCAACATGGGGCGACATTTCTCCGGCCTTACCCCAGAGGCTATGGAAAAACTGAAAAACTATTCGTTCAGCGGAAACATCCGCGAACTTGAGAATATCCTCGAGCGTGCCGCCATCTTCTCGGATGGGGATCTTATCACCGAGGACAACATTGAGCTTCGAGGTGATGTCCTTCATGCTCAGCCAACCACAAAGGCCACGGTGATTGATACCGATGGAATGTCGCTGAAGGAAATCGAGAAGCAGACCATTGAAAAGTGTCTCAGACGTTGGGAAGGTAACCGAACAAAGGCCGCTGAAGAGCTTGGTATCACAAGAAGAACACTGATTACAAAGATCGCTGAATACGATCTGGATGTCTGACATCCACGGAGGGAATATATGGAAGAGAAGAGATGGGACCTGAGCCCGATTTATCCGTCACTGGAATCCAAGGAATTTACCGATGACCTTGCCAAACTCAAGCAGATGCTGGCACAGTTCAAGTCTGAAATTGAAAGTGGAAAGACCTCTCTTGCCAAACTCATTGAGATGGATAACGAGATGAGTGATATTGAAGAGACTCTGGGAAGCTATGCTTACTGCAACGTCTCTACCAACACAACCGACAAGGTCGCCGTCAATGCCCTGAACAAGGTCGAAGAACTTGGCATGGACGAAGCTGTTTGCGGAACTCTGTTCACCGAATATGTGGCAAACCATCCACAGGAAGTTGAAGCCTATTGTGCAGACCATCCGGATTATCGCTACTCCCTGCAGCGCATCGCTGAGGGTGCTAAGCATCAGATGTCCAAGGAAATGGAAGAGCTTGCTGCTGACATCATGAGAAGCGGCTCTGACAGCTACAGCCGCCTGCAGGAGACCATCTCCTCCAGTGCCTGTGCAGAGCTCGATGGAAAGAAGCTTACCGTCATCCAGCTGCGTGCCCTTGCCACAAATGCTGACCGTGAGACAAGAAGAAAGGCCTACGAGGCAGAGCTCAAGGTCTGGAAGGAGCATGAGGTTGCTTTCTGCTATGCTCTGAACGCCATCAAGGGAACAAGCCTTTCCTTGGAGAAGAGACGCAATTGGGAAAGCCCGATTGACCGCTCCTGCGCTGGAGCCAGAATCTCACGCAAGACGCTGGATGCCCTGATTGCAACCTTGGAGAAGAACCTTCCGATGTTCCGCTCCTACCTCAGAACAAAGGCAAAGCTTCTTGGTATCGAGAAGTGCGCATTCTATGATATCTTCGCACCGGTCGGAAAGGCCGAGATGACCTACACCTACGAGCAGGCCAGGGAGTTCGTCTCCAAGATGTATGGTACCTTCAACCCAGAGATGGGTAAGTTCGCCGCCAACGCCTTTGACACCAACTGGATCGATCCGTTCCCAAGAGCCGGCAAGACCGGTGGTGCCTATGACATTTACATGCCAAAGATCCGCCAGAGCAGAGTTTTCGCCAACTTCGACGGTACCTATGACGGTGTTTCCACCTTCGCACACGAACTTGGCCATGCCTGGCACGATCACGTGGTCAGCGTCAAGCCAGCCATGCTCAGAAGCTATCCGATGACACTGGCCGAGACCGCTTCCATCTTCAGTGAGTTCATCGTGTTCAAAGGTGCGGTCGAACAGGCCAATGACGAGCAGAAGCTTGCCATCATTGAGCAGTTCATCCAGAGCGCTTGTCAGGTCTGTGTCGATATTCTGTGCCGCTTCTACTTCGAGCGTGAGATCTTCGAGCGCCGTGCCGAAGGAGAACTCATGCCGGATGAGATGTGCGCCATCATGATCGACTGCCAGAAGAGAACCTATGGAGACGGTCTTGATGAGAACTTTCTTCACCCATACATGTGGGCAGTCAAGGGTCACTACTACAGTACAGGATTCTCCTTCTACAACTACCCGTATGCATTCGGTCAGCTCTTTGGCCTTGGCCTTTACAGCCGCTCCACAAAGGAGAAGAGTGATAGACCATTCTATGAGAAGTACAACGAGCTTCTGTCCCTCACCGGTCAGCTCTCTGCAGAAGATGTTGCAGCAAGTGCCGGAATCGACATTACTGACCCAGCCTTCTGGCAGGAGGGTATGGATATCATCGCAAGCTATGCTAAGCAGCTGGAAGAGCTTGCACAGAAGGGTTGAGCATGTACGTCAGGGCTGAACGATTCGCACAGGGTGGCCGCAGTGTCGGTCACCTGGATGATGGCAAGATTGTATTCATTGATGGTCTGTTTCCTGGTGAGGAAGCGGAAATTGAGATTGTGGAAACCAAAAAGGACTACTGTCTTGCCAAGCCTCTGTATGTTGCGGTCAAGAGCCCTGACCGTAGACCTTCCCCATGTCCATTCAGTGACAAGTGTGGTGGCTGCCAGTGGCTGGAGCTTTCCTACGAGGCCCAGAAAAACGCCAAGCAGGAGATTCTCAAGGACATGTTCAGTGATCTTGCATGCGAGATTGAGGAGCCTGTCTTTGGCCCGGAACTTGGTTATCGCAGCCGTGCCCGCTTCCAGTATCAGATTTCAAACGGCAAGGCTTCTCTTGGCTTTTGTGCCGAGAACACAAACCAGAGTGTGCAGATCACATCATGTCCTGTCGCAGACAGCGCTATGAATGACATTATCCGTAGACCTCCAAAGCTCAATGCCTGGGAGCTGAAGAACCGCGAGCTTAGCTGCATCACCACCGATGACGGTGTTCTGTACAACGACAAGACGGGGTGGATCACCGTGGGTGATAGGCGTCTTCCTGTCAGCAACAACGTGTTCTTCCAGTCCAATCTGATCTTGCTTCCAAAGATGATTGACTACGTGGTTTCCCTTGTACAGGGACCGAAGGTCATGGACCTTTACAGCGGCATCGGAACCTTCAGCGCTTATCTGGAAGACCAGTATGAGGTGACCGCTGTTGAGATCAACAAGTTCTGCCTTGCCCTGGCCAAATCCCATTTGAAGAAGACCCAGTTCTTCACATCGCCTGTCGAGAAGTGGAACCCAAAGAGCAGGGCGGTGAACACGGTGATTGTTGACCCTCCACGCGTGGGTCTGGACAAGAATGTTCCAGCCATGATCGCCTCCTGGAATCCAGAGCGCATCATCTATGTGTCCTGCTATGCTCCAACGCAGCATCGTGACATCAAGCGCCTTGAGGAGCTTGGCTACAAGACCCAGAGCCTTAAGATGTTCGATTTCTATCCACAGACACCGCATACGGAGACGGTTGCAGTGCTTACTAGGCGATAGAGGCTAGTGATGGGTAAACCAATAGCTAAATCTTTGTAAACTGTAATGTACGGAAGGCAATTTTGAAATGTAGAAAGTTCATCTGCGAGCATTTCAAAACTTAACAACTACTGACAGAATATTGGCTTTAAATGGCTATAAAACCGTGGTATATGGCTATAGAATGTGGTATGATGAACGTATGAAGTATGTGGAATCAGAAAAAGTCGAATTGAAGGAAC
>JAKSPE010000014.1 GCA_024405015.1 Sphaerochaetaceae bacterium | reverse complement strand
AGAAGCTCTCCAAGCTGCTTGTAGCGCTTTTGCTTCTCGCCTGTGACATCTGGCTTTCCACTTGAGAAGAATTCTTCAATTTCAGCTTTCTCCATCTCCATGTTCTCAATGTCAATGTTCAGCTGCTCAAATTCCTTCTTCTCCTTGAAGGACAGTCCTTTCTTCTGTCTGTCTCTCACTCGTGTGTCAGCACTCTGCTTGACCTGAACATCTGCCTTGGCATTTGCCTGCTTTGGGGCTTCAGCCTTAGCGCTCTTCTGAGCCAGCTGCTCGGCATGATAGTCGGAGTAGGTGCCTTCGTATCGCACAGCCTGTGGCATGATGATCAGCTCGTTACAGGTTCTGTCCAGGAAGGCTCGGTCATGGCTGACGATGATCACACAACCTGTGAAATCCAGGATGTACTGCTCAAGACGTCTTAGGGTATCAATGTCCAGATCGTTTGTCGGCTCGTCAAAGACCAGAAAGTTCGGGTTTCTGACAAGGGTACTCAACAGGTAAAGGCGTCGTCTTTCACCACCGGAAAGCACGCCGATCGGAAGTCTGTGAAACGATGCCGGAAAGCCGAACAGCTCAAGGAATCTCGGAGGTGTGACCTGATAGTCGCTGGAAAGCACGATGTTCTGGCCAATCTCGCCTATGAACTCCAAAGGGGTCTTGTCCAGAGGCAGGTGCATGGAAGTCTGGTCGTAATAGCCGAAAACGGTGTTCACACCTGTGTCCACAACGCCGCTGTCTGGAAGCAGGTTTCCTGTCATGAGCTCCAGCAAGGTGGATTTTCCGCTTCCGTTTGCACCAATGACGCCAAAGCGCTGGCCCTTGATGAACTCAAGGTTGAAATCGCTTAGGATTTGACGGTCTCCACGCTTGACGCCTACATGCTTGAGCTCAAGGATCTTCTTTCCCATTCTGCGGGTGATGCTGGAGAACTCACGAGTCTCCTCTTCGGCGCGGGTGCGCTGGCTCATCAGCTCCTCGATGCGCTGCTTTCGTCCGCTGTCCTTTCCGGTTCTGGCCTTAGGACCACGGTGAAGCCACTCGATCTCACGCCTGAGGATTGTGGCAAGTCTGTCCTGCTCTTTCTGCAGGTTATACATACGGATTTCACGACCTTCGAGGAACTCGGTGTAACCGCCTTCATAGAAATATGCCCAGTTGCGGTCAATCTCCATGATTCTGTTACACACGGCATCCAGGAAATAGCGGTCATGGGTGACGAGCACAACGGTGAAGCAGCCTTTGCCTGTGTTTGCGGTTCCCTTGGAAAGCTGGCTTTCCAGCCACTCGATGGAAGGGATGTCCAGATGGTTTGTCGGCTCATCCAAAAGAAGGATGTTCGGCTCAATGGCAAGGATTCTGGCAATGGCGCACTTTTTCTGCATACCACCTGAGAGGGTGTCCATTCTGGTCTCAAGACTTCTGTCTACGCCAAGTTCCATGAGGTAACGTCGGTAGCGGTCTTCAATGTCCCAGATGCCAAGGCTCTCGATGGTCTCCATCAGTTCATGTTCACCTTCCTCGTAACGGCACAGAAGTTTCACATGTGGGTCTTCGCTCAGTCGCAGGAAGTCTGCAATGGTGCAGCCTTCGTTGAAATGCACATCCTGCTCCAGAAATGCCACACGACATGACTTGTTGATGGTGATTTCACCCTCGTCAGGCTGGATCTGGCCGGCAAGCAATTTGAGGAAGGTGGATTTTCCTGCTCCGTTCTTGCCGATAAGGCCAAGATGCTCTCCGATCTCAAGACCGAAGTTCACGTTCGAGAACAGGTTCTCATCCTTTACTGATTTTGCGACGTTGAATACGGAAAGTGCGTTCATCACTTGTGTTGTAACAGAAAAAGGGCATTGTCGCAATAACAGGTCAGGGTACACAAAACCATATGAATTGGTTATGATTGCTCTATGCAGAAAGACGTTACATTAAGACTTCCACCAAATCGTGCCTACGACGAAAACAGCCTTCGCAAAGCTCTTGGGCTTTGCAAGACGGATCGCTATGTCATTATCCGTCGCTCTGTCGATGCACGTCGACGTGATGTCATGATCGATCTTGTCTGCAGAATCAATCCGGATGCCCCTGTGGCTGAAAGCATTGAACTGAAGGATGCCGACCCTTCCAAAGGTCAGGTCATTATCGTGGGTAGCGGTCCTGCCGGACTGTTTGCCGCAATGAACCTTCTGGAGCAGGGAATCCGACCGATTGTCCTGGAGCGTGGAAAGGATGTTCATGCTCGTCGTGTAGACATCGCCAAGATCTCAACTGCTGACATTGTCGACTCCAATTCCAACTACAGCTTCGGAGAGGGTGGCGCCGGAACCTATTCTGACGGAAAACTCTACACACGCAGCAAAAAGCGTGGAGAGAATTCCAAGGTCCTTGGTACCTTTGTCAAATATGGTGCCTCCGAGACCATTTTGTGTGATGCCCATCCCCATATCGGAACCGACAAGCTTCCTAAGATCATCGAGGCCATGCGAAACGACATCATTTCTCATGGTGGACAGGTGCTGTTCCAGACGCAGGCTACCGACCTTGTGATTCGCGATGGTCGTTGCTGCGGGGTGGTGGCAAAGAGCCTTGTCGACGGCTGTGAGCTTTCGTTTGACGGACCTGTGATTCTGGCAATCGGAAATGCCGCTCGTGATACGTTCCGCATGGTGGTGGAGCGCGGTGTCGCCACCGAGGCCAAAAGCCTTGCCATGGGTGTTCGCCTTGAGCATCCGCAGCACCTGATTGACCAGATCCAGTACCACAACCCAGCCGGTAGGGGAGAATACCTTCCTGCTGCTGAATACAGTTTCACCACACAGGTGAACGTGGATGGCCGCCAGATGGGTGTGTACTCCTTCTGTATGTGTCCAGGTGGTTTTGTCGTTCCGGCAGCCTCTGATGTCAACCAGGTTGTCGTCAACGGCATGTCTCCAAGTAACCGTGGTTCCAAGTGGGCCAATAGCGGTATGGTCGTTGAATTCCCGACTTCCATCCTCGGAGATGAGGAGTATGTGAAAAACCATCCTCTTGCCATGATGGACTTGCAGATTGCCCTTGAGAAAAAGACCTATGATGCGGCGAACGGTATGCAGAAGGCTCCAGCACAGCGAATGACCGATTTCATGGCCCATCGCACCAGCCAGAGTCTCAACAGTTCTAGCTATGCACCAGGTCTGACCAACACAGACCTTTGGGAGGTTCTGCCAGATTTTGCCTGTAAGGCGCTTCATGATGGTTTTGATACGTTCGGACGCTATGCTCGTGGCTTTATGACAAGCGAAGCAACCATGATCGGAACCGAGACCCGAACAAGCGGTCCTGTTCGAATTGTGCGTGACAACGAGAGCCTTCAGAGCGTCTCGACTGCAGACCTTTATCCATGTGGAGAAGGTGCAGGTTATGCCGGTGGAATCGTCAGTGCTGCCGTCGACGGTATGCGCTGTGCCCAGATGATTGCAAATCGACTGGTCTGATTTTTCATGGGGTGGAATAGGATGAGGAAAGCATTTGTATTCTTGGTTGTTCTCTTGCTGGGTGCTGTTGCTTTTGCAGACTCTGTAGACGGCATTTACCCTGTTACCATCAAGTGGTCCGTTTCTCTGTTCTCCGGTACTGTTGAACCTTTGGATGGAAAGCCTGTTGAACTGACCCTCAAAACTCAGCCTGATGGTACTTTGACTCTGATCATTCCTCCGATTGCTGTCAGCGAGGAGTATCCTGCCTCAGAAGAGATGCCTGTTGAGCCTTTGATTCTGACCTATGACAAAAAGGGCAATGCTGTGCTCTCCTATGATATTCCTCCTGAGCATAAGGAAGCTGGAATTGAATCTGTTTCCGGCACCATCAAGAAGGGTGCTCTTGAGTTCAAGATCAAGATGCATGTCAAAGGCTTTCCCTTTGATTTCACTCTTAAGTTTAGCAGTATCTAATAATCTTCAAATTTAGTTTTTTGCAGGTACGAACTCCAACTTCAACCGCATTCCCATCCCCGCAGCAAGTCTTTTTATCATCTCAAGGCTTGGATTTCTTGTCCCATTTTCGATTCTGCTGATATCTGCTTGTGTAATCCCTGTTGCAACAGAAAGGTCT
Organism: Sphaerochaetaceae bacterium; assembly: GCA_024405015.1. Classification (GTDB taxonomy): domain Bacteria; phylum Spirochaetota; class Spirochaetia; order Sphaerochaetales; family Sphaerochaetaceae; genus UBA9732. Next base: position 42,519 of record JAKSPE010000014.1, on the reverse strand, counting down.
TTCTGTGTCATCTTCTGCTCTTTTCTAGCCTCAATCAGAGCCTGGATAATATCATATTCAGGCTGAAGAGCATCATATTCTGCCTTGATTTCTGGGTTATCGAGGGATTTCTTTTTGAATTCTGAATAGCTACTCATTTTGGATTCCTCCTCTCATAATCTGCCTTATATTTCTTTGCCAAATCTATTTCTGATGTTGGCGTTTTCTGCGTTTTCTTTACAAATCCATTCGTAAGAATTGCTTTATTTCCAATAAAGAAGAAGTACATTACGCGTGTGATGTCGGATCCCTGTTTTGTTCGAAGTTCAAATATACCATCTCCGATTGGGGTTGAATATGGAGCTCGTAAGCTAGTACCATTTTTCTCTAGAAGGTCGATGGTTCGAAGAGTTTTTGCGAACATTTTAGGTTCCAGAGATTGAATGAAATCTCTTACAGGACATTTCCCGTCTTCGGTATCGTAAAATTCGATTTCCACAATATGCAGTACTCCTTACGGATAATATATGTTGTATTCAACATATTGACAAGTTCTATTTACAACTTTTTTTGTGAACAAATCAGTATTTGAATGAACTACTAAGTCTTCGAAAACAATGAGTTTTCTCGATTGTGGGTAGGCTGTGTGAAGCCCTTTGGGCCCGCCATGCATGCGGCTGCGTTTGGCTTTGGGGCCCACTTGCCGCACACCAGACTAGAACACACAGGCATTGAACCGCCAATGACACAATCGGGCCAGAAGATAGCAAAAGGGCTGAAATCCAAGTCTTTCGACCTCAATTTCAGCCCTCTCTGTTGTCTTATTATTTGATTTGCTTACTGCAGCTGCTGCTTCATATGCTGAATGGTGTAGAGCTGGAAGTAGCGTCCCTTCTGCTTGAGAAGATCCTGATGGTTGCCCTGCTCAATGATCTGACCATGGGACAGAACCAGGATGTTGTCAGCATGCTGGATGGTGGAAAGTCTGTGAGCGACAATCAGCATGGTTCCGATGTTCTTCATCTTCTCCAGGGAATCCTGAATCAGAAGCTCCGTCTCGGTATCGATGTTAGCGGTAGCCTCGTCCAGAATCATGACAGAAGGTTTGTGGATGATGGTTCTGGCAAAACTCAGAAGCTGTCTCTGACCTGCAGAGAAGTTGTTTCCTCGCTCACGTACCACCTCATCAAGACCATTGTCCATGCGGTTGATGAAGGAGTCTGCGTTGACATAGCGGCAAGCCTCCATGACCTGCTCATCGGTCATGCTCTCATCTCGAAGCACAATGTTGGAGCGGATGTCGCCTGAGAACAGGAACACATCCTGCAGCATCTGACCAAAGTGCTTTCTGAGCGAACTGATCTTGATGTGCTTGATGTCAATGCCATCAATGAGGATCTGACCCTTCTGGATGTCATAGTTTCTGCAGATGAGAGAAAGGATTGTGGACTTTCCAGAGCCGGTAGAACCGACGAATGCAACGGTCTGACGTGGCATAACATGGAAGGAGACTCCCTTGAGAACCCATTCATCCGGCTTGTACTGGAACCAGACGTCGCGGAACTCAATCTCACCTTCGATGTGATCAAGCTCAATGGCATCCTCTTCGTCTACAACCTCTGGGACCATGTCCATGATGGAGAAGATCTTCTCTGCAGAGGCAAAGGACTGCTCCAGCATATCAAACTGCTCGGCAATGGCCTGGATCGGGTTGAAGAATCGGCTGATGTACATATAGAACTCGACGACAACCTGGCTTGTGATCATGCTGCCGAAGAATGTGGTTCCCTTGATGTAGCCGCGGCATGCGAAATAGAAGAGGAACAGGTTGGATCCGACATAGAGCATGTAGACCATCGGACGGAACACGCCGAAGACGAACATTCTCTTGTATTTGGCATTCTCCAGATTCTTGCTTCTTTCGTTGAACTCAGTTCTCTTTCGCTCGGTCTGGTTGAAGATCTGTGTGACCTTCATACCAGAGAGGTTCTCGGAAAGGAAGGTGTTGACGTTGGTTCTTGTGTTGTTGACCTGACGGTGCACATGACGGGAGAACTTTCGGAAGATCATGGTGAAGGCAATGAGGAACGGAACGAAGCACAGGACCATGATAGTCAGTGCATAGTTCAGAACAAGCATTGCGCCAAGGACACCGATGATGACCATGACGTTCTTCACAAGAGTTACCAGAATGTTGGTGAACAGATAGCTGATGGCGTTCGGGTCGTTGCTGACACGTGTGACGAGCTTTCCGACAGGAATCTGGCTAAGCTGTGCATGGGAGAGCTTCTCGATGTGTGTGAAGGTATCCATGCGGATGGCAGAGAGGATCTTCTGACCGATTTTCTGCAGAAGCAGGGCCTGGATGTAGGTACACACCATGGAGACGACCAACATGGATGCATAGAGGATGACAAGGTTTCTGAGACTTGTCAGTGTGAAGGAACTGCTGGTGATGGTTCCCTGAATCTCACCGACAATCAGAGGGGACACAATGTCAAAGACAATGGAGACGATCATGACCACAAGGATCACAAGGAAGGATTTCCAATGTGGTTTGGCGTAGTGGACCATGCGACGGATCAGCTCCTTGTCCTCGATGTGACGGTCCTTGGAGTCATCCTTCATTCTCTTCTTCAGAGCAAAGTAGGCGAAAGCGAAAACAATTGTGAAAGCGCCGATGACTGCGCCGACGATGATGATTGGCAAAAACTCACGCATTCTTGTTCTCTCCTTCCTCTTCCAGTCTTTGGAGGTCTACCATCTTGCGATAGGCCTCGTTGTTCTCATAGAGGTTGTCATGGGAACCGAAGGCTTCGATCTTTCCATCATTCATGAACAGAACCTTGTCCATCTTCTCGATGGTGGAGATTCTGTGGGCAATCAGGATGGTGGTCTTGCCGTGTCGTGTCTTGTGAAGGTTCTCAAGAATTGCAGTCTCTGTCTTTGTGTCTACAGCAGAGACACTGTCGTCCAGAATCAGAATCGGGGCGTCCATCATCAGAGCTCTTGCAATGGAGATTCTCTGCTTCTGACCGCCAGAGACTGTGACACCTCTTTCACCAAGGATCGTCTCATAACCCCTGGAGAACTCGGTGATGTTGTCGTGGATGTCTGCCATCTTTGCAGCATTCTCTACAGCACTGGCATCGGAGGTGCTGACACCGAAGGCGATGTTGTTTCGGATGGTGTCGGAGAACAGGAAGTTGTCCTGTGGTACATAAGCGCAGGCTCTTCTGACAGACTCGATGCTCATGGTGTTCACATCGTGGCCATCAATGAAAAGGGTGCCGTCCGGTACGTTGTAGGTTCTGAGAATCAGGTCGACAAGAGTTGTCTTGCCGCAGCCTGTCTTTCCGACAAGGCCGATGTTGTCACCGCTGTTGATGGTAAACGATACATTAGACAGTGTATCGTACTCAGCACCTGGATAGCGGAAGGTGAGGTCTCTCATCTCGATGGTTCCCTTGACATCCTTGAGCTCGGAAACGCCGTCTCTGTCCTTGACGGTGACAGGAGCGTCCAGAAGCTCGCTGACGCGCTTGAGGGAGGCTTTTCCACGAGATGTCATATCAATGAGCTCGGAGACTGCCATGACCGGCCAGATGACTGCGTTGAAGTAGCCGATGAACTCCATGAGCTGACCTGCGTTGAAGGTTCCCTTGTAGACCAGGTATCCACCGTAGCCCAGGATGACGCAGATGACGCTTTCGACAAAGGATGTGACGATGATTCGCATCAGAACGGAGATCTTTGTGAAATCGATGTTGGCATCCTCGTTCTGGATGTTGAGCTTGGAGAAGGCCATGAGCTCACGTGCCTCTTTGACGAATGCTTTGATGACGGCGATTCCGGAGAAGCTTTCCTGTGCGAAGTCAGAGAGCTTGGAGAAGCACTCCTGTCTGTACTCCCACTTCTTGCTCATGTAGTGGCCGACGATGGAGGCTGAAGCAAAGAGAAGGACCATTGGAATCATGGCAAGGATTGTCATGAGACGGTCCATTCGCCACATCTTGGAGACAGCAAGTGTTCCAAGAACCAGTGCATCGAAGAACTGCATGATGCCCCAGGCAAAACATTCCTGGATGGTGTCCAGGTCGTTTGTGTAAAGGCTCATGAGGTCACCGACCTTGTGAATCTGGTAGTACTCCTGGCTCAGCTCCTCAGAGTGTGCGAACATGCGGCTTCTGAGAGAACTCTCGACTTTGATTCCTGCGCTGAAGAAACAGATTCTCCACAGAAATCTTCCGAGAACGATGCTCAAGATGACGCCGACCATTGGCATGCAGATGGAATTCAGAATGAAGTCCATGTCAAAGGCGCACTGAACGCCGTTTTTGATGACGTAACCCTTGTCCAGGCCGTTGATGACCATCTGATAGAGGTTAGGGATGATCAGCTGAAGGTAGTCGACTGCAAAAAGCGATGCCAGACCCATCAGAAGAAGCAGAAAGTGCTTCCTGTAATAACCGTTTATGTATTTTCCGAATATCATACGAAAATGTTCCCCGACGGGGAGAGTGTCTTTATTTTGCGTACAATCTCCCCAACCATCCTTTTTACCCTAAAGGGTAAATATCTTCAAGATGATTGGAGAGTGTTTTTAGGAAATGATGAAAGTAGGAGGATTATTACTTGTTTTGCAAATCCTCTAGAAAGAACGGTATCTGATAGATCGGTTTCATCTCCAAGGCTTTAACCTTTCCAGTGTCCTTTTGGGAGAAAAGAATTCTTCTTCCAACAATTGACGAGTATTTGTTGCAGAAAGCGTCCATTGATTCATGGGTGTTGGTGGATGATGATTTCACTTCAATTGGTATGAGTTTCATGGAGGACCTCAATATGAAATCCACTTCATAGCTATGCGTGCTTTCCTCTTTTCTCCAGGAGTGGAAATAAAGGTCTCTTCCATATGCGGATATGGCTTGAGCAACAGCATTTTCATAAAGGTATCCGAGGTTTGCTGGAAGTTTGTCACTTAACAGTTTTCTGTAGATGTCTCTTCCGCTTCCGCTGGAATCAGAGAATATCATGGTTGTGAAAAGGCCTGTATCAGAAAGATAAAGTTTGAAGTCATCAACTTTTCTCTCTTGTGCTAGTGCCAGACTTGGAGTTGCTACATTGTAACAAGGTGTCACGATTTGGGAGCCAATAAGGTCAAAGAGTCTTTCCTCATCTTTTGTTGTTCGTCTCTTTCCTGTTGCTTTTGATAGGATAAATCGCTTTTTTTTCAGTGCAAGTTGCTGAGGTACGGAGTTGTAAATGTCTGTGAGCCTTCCGCTCGGGTCAATTTTTAGGAGATCTGCTTTATACAGGTCGATGATTTCCTGTTTTACCTCGTTGACACGTTCAAAGTTGTTTGTCTTAACAAAGCATTCTACGGCTTGTGGCATCCCTCCAACGGCCATATAGGTTCTGAAGTCTCTCATGAGTGAAGTATTCAAGGCGTTTCCCATTGGTGCGTTGCTCAAATATCCGGCTCGTATGGTGTCTGCCGATTTTCCACAGGCCCAAAGAAACTCTTCATAATCCATTGGATGTACCGTTATCCTATGTTCTTCCGATGGAATGAGAATATCTTTTACATTTTTCTTTATGGAAATGAGAGATCCTGTTTCGATGTAGTCATATCTGCCATCTTTGACCAGAAACTTGATTGCCTGCCTGGCTTTTGGATAGAGTTGAACCTCATCAAAGATGATTACGGATTTTCGTTCAAAAAGCTGAATCCCGGTTTCGTTTTGAAGGCGTAGAAAGAAAAGGTCTCGCTTTGAGATTTCCTTGACTATCTCAAGCATTGCATCGGTGATGTCAGAGAAGTCGATCTTGATGTATGATTTGTACTCTTTACGTGCAAATTCCTCAGCAATGGTTGTCTTTCCAACTCGCCTAGCTCCTTCAATCAAACATGCGTAATTTGGAGCATATTCTTTCTTCCATTTTTTCAACTCTAAATAAGCTTTTCTTTTGAACATTTCTTTTTCTAGTCCTTATAAAGAAATATATAAATTATGTTACGATATTTCAATACTTGGATACCTAAAAAGTTACATTATTTCAATGTTCTACAAGCCAAAAAGTTACATTATTTCAATACTTCGCAGGCCGAAAAGTTACATTATTTCAAGATTTTGAGGGTTTCGGTTCTTGTAAAATGGCTCGATAATCCCTTCATTATTGAAGTGATTAGTGTTTTCATTTCAGAAATGAAGTGATAAACTTGGGATATGAGTTACATTTGGGAATCACAGAACTGGCCAGATTTCTACTACGACGAGACTGCAGTCAATGCGGTCAAGGATAGACTGTATACGCAGAAACTCATGACCGACAGCGCCTTTTCCGTTGTGGATGAGCAGATGCTCCGAAGTCTGCAGGTGAAGGCGGTTTCCAATGATATCATCGCATCCCTTTCCATCGAGGACGAGACCATTGATGCAGAGTCTGTCTTATCGTCCGTATCGAAACACCTGGACGTTTTTTATAACGGAAAAGGTCGAGATGATGTGTATGCCACTGCGATATTCAGTATCGTTTCGGATGCTATTGAAAACACGTCTGCTATGACACATGATCGTCTGTTTGACTGGCAAAAGCAGCTTTTCATCCATAAGGCAGGTTTTCGCCCAAAAGGTCTTGGTTCCTACCGAATCGGCCCAGAATTCATACTGAAGGCGTCGGGGAAGAAGACAGAGATCATCTATGAGGCGGTTCCTGCACAAGCTGTCCGTTCTGAGATGGAAAGACTTCTCGCTTATGTCAATGATAATACAAAGCAGGATCCGTTTATCAAGGCTGCAATCACATCCTTGTGGTTCGTCATCATTCACCCGTTTGAGGATGGCAATGGACGAATCAGCAGGTCGCTTGCAGATTACGTTCTTGCGAGGTCTTTGCACGATGGTTTTCGAACCTTCAGCATTTCCGGATCGATTCTGAGAAAACGTCGTGAATACTATGATGAGATTCAGGCGGTCTCGACAGGTGACAGTCTTGATGTGACACCTTGGGTTGTGTGGTTCCTTGAAACAGTGACTGAGAGTATTCAGGAATCACGCGAGGTTCTGCGCCGGACGCTGGCTGTGACTTCTTTCATGAAGAGTCTGGATCCGTCTGAATACAACTCCAGAGAACTGTCTATGCTCTATCGACTGGCAGATGGATCCTTTTATGGAAAACTGACAAACGAGAAGTGGATGAAGATCACAAAATGCTCAAATGCTGCCGCTTTCAGGGATATTCAGCATCTGGTTGCGCAAGGTTTTCTGATTCCTTCAGGTGATAGTGGTCGAAATACAGGTTATTATTTCAATAGTGATAAGATTTAAGCAAGGAGATGTCCTATGAAAGTACTGATGCTGAACGGAAGTCCAAGAGCCAACGGAAACACAGCCCTTGCACTTGGTGAGATGAAGAAGGTGTTTGAGGCCCAGGGAATCGAGGCTGAAATCATTCAGGTGGGAAACAAGGAGGTCCGCGGTTGCATTGCCTGCGGTCGTTGTGGCCAGCTTGGAAAATGTGTCTTTGACGATGTGGTCAATGAGATTTCCCAGAAGTTCGAGCAGGCAGACGGCCTTGTGGTGGCAAGTCCTGTGTACTATGCTTCTGCCAATGCAACATTGGTTGCTGCACTGGACCGTGTGTTCTACAGCAGTAACTTTGACAAGACCATGAAAGTCGGAGCCAGCGTGGTCTGTGCACGCCGTGGCGGATGCTCTGCAACCTTCGATGAACTGAACAAGTATTTCACCATCAGCGGCATGCCTGTTGCCGCCAGTCAGTACTGGAACAGCATCCATGGTGGTGCTGCCGGTCAGGCCGATATGGACGAGGAGGGTAAGCAGACCATGCGAACCCTTGCCAGAAACATGGCTTTTCTGATCAAAAGCATCGCCCTTGGCAAAGAGCAGTTCGGCCTTCCTGAAAAAGAGGTCCACGCCTGGACGAATTTCATCCGCTAAGCGGTATCGGGTTTTACAAAAGAAAAGGCATCGGGGTTTTTGCCCTGATGCCTTTCGTGTCTTAAGAGGTCAGCAGTTACTGCTGGTCGTTTTCCAGACGCTGCTTGATGAGCTTGGCTTCCTCTTCGGTATCCTTTCTCTGGGAGATCACAATCTGTGGGAATGGAATCTGGATGCCGTTGTTCTGGAAAATCACGAGAAGCTCCTTGTTCAGGATTCTCTCGACCTTTGGACGGTTTTGCTCGGTACAGTAGGCGACGACCTTCACGGCAATCTCACTGTCCTTGAGCTCTGAGACGCCAAGGTACTTCGGCTCGTGCAGAATCTCAGGATGGCGCTCACGGATACCAGGAAGCTCTCGGAGAAGGATTGTCTCGACCTGCTCAATGTTCTCATCGTAGTCGAATGTCATGGTACAGACGGCTGTGGACTCGTGACGGGTCATGTTCAGAACGCTCTTGATCTGGCTGTTGTTGTAGATCTTCACATTCAGAGCAGTATCCTGGATCTTTGTGGTTCTGAGACCGATTTCAACAACCTGACCGCGGAAGGAGTCGATGGTGATGATGTCACCGACTCGGAAGTCGCCGCCGAAGGCAATGAAGATACCGGCGAGAAGGTCACTGATCAGGCTCTGTGCGCCAAGACCTATGACCAAGGAGAGGATACCGGCAGAGGCAATCAGCGATGTGGAATTGATGCCGATGGAGTAGAGGCAGTAGAAGATGGCGCCTGCAATGCTTCCATATTTGAGAATGGAGAGCATGAGTTTTGACACCGTCTCGATTCGTGTACCCACGTACTCATCAAATGCTGTGATGATCAGATCCAGAATGAAGGCGAACAAGGTCACAACGACAACGCTCATGGCACACACGGTGAAGGAGAAGATGTTCAGGCTCTTGTCCCATCCGCCTGTGAGGATGAAGGCAAGGACCTTGGACTCCAGGAAGTCCAAGGTTCCTGTGAAGGCCAAAGTGAAGAGTACTGCATAGAGCAGCATGATGATCTTGCAGACGAAGCTGAGCTTTGCATGAGGAGTTCTGGTTCCCCAAGGTGCTGTAAGGCTTGCCCAACGGGAGGTGAGAGGCTCAACCTTCTTCTTGGTGCCGTCCGGCATCTCCATGGTGATGGTGTCGAACTCTGCCTTGTACTTGTCATCTTCCTTCTCAAGGCACTCAAGCTCATACTCCTCGCTGGTTGTGATGGCGGAAAGAAGGGTTGTGATGACAAGGAAGATTGCGGAGATCCCCGTTGCGATGGAGACGGTTCTGTTTCGCTCTTTGTAGATCTGGGAGACAGGTGTGTCGGTTGCGATGTAGTAGCCGCTTGTGTAGGCTGTGGTGACGAACCTTGTGTCTCCATTGTCCTTTCTGAAGCCGTAGTAATTGGAACTCCAGGCATTGTCCGAGAATCCGATTTCGGAGGCAGGACGACCCACTTCATATTCCTTTTCGGAGTAGAGCACCTTATGGTCATCGTCGGCTGAGAAGACCATGAATCTTCCGCCGTCATCCAGGACAAGCTGCGTGAACACATGGTCTATGCTGGTTGCCTGCAGAAGTCCTGTAGCGTAATCTGCTGTGATTCCGATCTCCAGAAGACCTCGGTGTCTTGTGATCTTTGGAAGCTCGTTGGAGATTCCTCGGACCTGGGATTCGAACTCAGAGCGAGACGCATAGTGTGTTCTGCCGTCAGCACCAAGGTAGGTGTAGTAGTAGAAGACGCTTGCGAAATACTGCATCTCCAAGCCGACTTCGTTCTTCTGGATCGGCTGGGCAACCTCATCGACGATGCCATCCAAAACAGGTCGGAAGGAGTAAGACTGGTCCTCTGGATTGGCTGAGATTCTAAACTGCCAGTTGTTGTCGTTGGTGGCAAAATTGTAGCCGTTCTCGTCAAAGATGAAGATTGTGAAGATGTTGTTGTCATCACACAGCATCTGAAGGCCCTCGTCACGACCTGTTGCCAGTTTCGGGTTGCCGTAGGAATCGAGCTCTGGGGTCTTCAGACCGTTTGGGTCAAGGTTGTACACCTGAAAGACGTTGGTTCGTGCTTCATCGAAGTTGAAGATCAGCTCTGGAGCCTCCTCCAACAGGGTGGCCAGCATTCTGCTTTTGGTGAGATAGCGTGTGTTGTAGTAGGTTTCAACCTCATCAGAGAGAGTGGTGTTCTCGGCAAGAGAGAGCCTGAGGTCTCCCAGTGTGTTGTCTGCCTTCTGGACGGTTCTGCCCAAGGAGAAGATGGACTGGGTGTACATGCTGATGGCAAAGATCATCACGATTCCCAAAAGAAGGACTCCTGCCTGTTTCTTGAGAATGGAGAGGTTCAGATAGGTGATGTCTGGTGACTTTCCTTCGGAGATGAGCTTTGCAAGGCGCTTCTTGGATGGGCTGATTGGAACAACCTGTGGAATCTTCTTTGTCTTGATGAGGTCCTGCATCAAGAAGGCATTGTGTGCAAGAAGAAGGAATGCCACCACAACGAAGGTGAGAGTGAGCCAGAAGAGAACCTGTAGATTCTGACCTTCCAGTACCTCGGAGGCGACGGCTGCTGTGATGACGGTGTAGGTTCCATAGTACTCGGACTGATAGGTTCTGGACGAACAGAAATAATTGGTGCCACCGATTCTCTGGTAGCCTGTCCAGTTTTCGCTGAGAACGGATTCGGAAAGTCCGCTATCTTTGTAATAGGAGCCGCTTGAGACAAGGTTTTCCTGATTGGAGTGCAAAAGGATTCCTGTGTTTCGGTCAATGGCGAAGATCAAGGCATCCTCATCGCTTGTGGCGTGGTCAATGACCTGCCCGATGTCGCGAAGGCTTGCCGTCTCGTGCTCGATGATTTTGGTGCTTTCGCCGTAAAGGAGAAACAGTCCAATCGGCTGTCCGCCATAGGTGTCAAGGATTGGGTAGGAGTAGATGGAGACCTTCTCCTCGGACTGTGGAACCTGAACGGTCAGTGGATGGTAGGTTTTTGCACTGCCGTCGAAGCTGTAGGTGCCTTTTGTGGTCTCATCACATTTGGTCAGATAGGCGATGTCATCCTTGGAAAGGAAGCCCTTTTCGCTGAAGGATCTTCCGATCTCCTCTTCGCGGATGGAGGCAACGACGTTTCCGCTGGCGTCAACAAGGTAGAGCATGGAGCCGCCGGAGGAGCGGAAAAGCTCCTGGAAAATCTCGGTTCTGACACTGTTGTTTGCACCCATGAAAGCCTTGCTGAAAGCTGTGTTCTCGTTCAGAAGAGAGCCGAGGCTTATGAGAATTTCCTGGTTCATGCTGTCGTACTGGCGTGTCAGTTCAATGATTTCACTTTCGTTTCGCTCCATGGACACCAAAATGGCATCCAGCATGGCAGTGCTGTGCTTTTTCTGTGTGTTCTCTGCACTTGTCTTCTGGAGTGCGGAAAGCTGGAGTATGACCCAGACGATTCCGACGAGAATCAGGATACTGTTGATGACCATCTTCAAAATGGTCTTTTTTGTCAGTCTCGGCAATTTCTTGCCCATTTCATTTGTATGTTCCATAAACCTTTCCTAGCTTAGTTGGGTAAGATTATATTGCAAATCCTTATGGGATGAAACGGGCAATTGGCGTAAAATCAGCATTCCTGCAGAAATGCACCGTCCTCGACCAGGATTTTCCGTAGCAGGTCGGTGTCCAGATTGTTCGCATCGTTGCCGGTTGTAAGGCTCACATAGGCTGCCGTTCCGGCTGCCTGTCCCATGGCCATGACAATTGGTGTGACACGGACGGCACCACATGCCATATGGTTCATGCTGATGCATCGTCCTGCAACGATGAGGTTCTTGATGCTGTCTGTGACAAGGCAGCGGTAAGGGATGGAGTACCAGGTGCCAGGTTTGAGACTGTAGGTCTTCTCTTCTTCCCAGAAGTCTCCTTTCTTGTGGACATCAATCGGGTAGCCTCCCATGGCGATGGCATCAGGGAACATGGTGTTTGTCACAAGGTCCTCGGCCGTCAGCATATACTTACCCACAATCTTTCGGCTTTCACGAATGCCGATGCTCTGTCCTGTTGAATGCATGATGCAATGTTCGAAACCTGGAATGTATTTGCGAAGAAATGCCACAATCTCAAAGGCTTCCTGCCTGCCTTGGATCTCTGCCTTCGTCAGATCAAATGGGTCTGTGGCATCTAGGTCATGGACGTGTGACATGTTGATGATGAACTCCCCTGGGTTGTTCGTCTCAAAGCACAGGACACGAGAGCGCTCCACATGGAAATCCCCATTGGCCTTTGCCAGATTGATCTTGGATTCGGCACCCTGGAATGCAACGCGAGGGATGATTTCAAGGCTGTCAAACTTGGTGGTTTCCAGCATGTCGTCCCTATGTTCTGCCATGTAGGCTTTGAGCTTTTGACGGTCAACACCATAGACTTTCACATTCATGGTCATCGGCTGGGCTTCCCCGGTTTTCTCATCGCCGTAGACGGTCTGGATGCCGGCTCTTGTGCTCAGATCCGCATCGGCGCTGGCGTCGATGAAGACCTTGGCTTTCACCTGGAAAAATCCGTTTTTTGCGAAGAGTCGAACACTGGTGATTCTTCCATCTGTCGTTTCGCAGTCAATGAAGGTGGTGTGATACAGAATCTGGACACCGGCATCCTGGACCATCTGTTCCAACACGATCTTAAGTCCTTCGGCATCAAATGGTGTGATGGAGCTGGCATAGCCGATTTCGTCTTTGATATGACCGGTAGAGAATCCTCTTTTTACCATTCTTGAGACAAGTTCATCCGCAATTCCCTGGACGACTTTTGTGTCTCCAGCATGGAAAGACATCTGAGGACCGACTCCTGCTGTTGTGAGCATGCCACCCAAACAACTGCCTTGTTCGATGAGAAGGGTAGATAATTTATGCCTTCCTGCCGCAATTGCAGCCATTGTTCCGGCTGGGCCTCCGCCGATGATCACTACATCAAAACTCAGATCTTTCATGTTCGAATCCTCTGGAAACAGAAGGATAGCAAAGAGTTTTCGCAAGCGCAACTGTTATTTTCTGCAGGTCATTCCAGTCGGATTTCTCTCTTGAGCTTGCCGGCCTTTGAGTCATGAAGGTATTTGGAAGGAGTCATTCCGAACTCCTGCCGAAAGACGTTGGAAAAATATTTCTGGTTGGTGAAGCCACACTGGAGGGCGACTTCCGTGATGTTGTAGTGCCCCGATTTCAAAAGGTTCTCCGCCTGTGACATGCGTAGAAGAAAGAGGTATCGCTTGGGGGCCATACCGAACTCTTTCTGGAAAATTCTGCGCAGGTAGGAATCACTCGTGCCAAATATGGTGGAGAGTTGGGAGATGGATAGGGTGGGATCGGAATAGTTTCTGAGAATGTATTCACGGATGATCTGCGTCTTTGGGACCGATTTTTCCAGATCCTGGTTGGAGACTTCCTTACAAAGCATTCCCAGAATCTGGTAGAAGAGGGAAGTCACCTGGAACAGGTAGCCTTTGTCCTTGCTGTTCCAGATATCAAACATCTGCGCGAACATGGCTTTGTATTGCTCTGGGCTTTCGACGGTGAAGACCTCGAACTTGTTTGGCTTGAGATCTTCAAGTGTTTCGAAATTCACGACGAACATCTGCGTCTCGTCGTGCTTGTGGATGAACGCCTTGCCCTTTGGAAAGAATATGACATCGCCGGCATTGGCAGTGACAACTTCGTTGCCGCATTTGTAGGTGGCAACGCCTGACATCTTGAATGCCAGACAGTAGTAGGACCTCGGGTCTGAGGCATGGGTGCCTCGGTTTGTGTTGATTTTCCACAATGCTGTGATCTTGAGACTGTTTTCTTCATCGATGAACATGACTGCATTATACATGAATTGGTTCCGAAAACTATACCTTTTTGTTGAAAAAAGAGGTTTATTGTTCCATTTTGCGAAACTATTCTACGGCTAAGGAAGAAGGAAAACATGCGATCAAAATCCGAAAACGGTTTTAACTGGCTGGCGCTGCTGTTCGTTTCACCAGTCATCATTTTTCTAACGGTCTTTACGTTCTATCCGTTTGTCAGAAGCATTGTCATGACATTCTTTGTGACGGACTCCCTTGGAAATCCGGGAATGTTTGTTGGACTGCGCATCTGGAAGAAGGTATTGTCATCGTCTGAGTTCAAGGTCAGTCTGGGAACGACTTTCAAATACTCCTTGGCAAAGGGCGTTCTGACGTTCTGCCTTGCGATGCTGATGGCTTTCCTGTGCACCAAGAAAACCAAAAGGTCCAAAGTCTACCAGACCATGTTCGCTCTTCCGATTGCCATTGCAAGTGCTCCGATCTGCGCCATCGTGACCTATGTGTTCTGCCGCTACGGCGTGTTCAATGCCATCACCGGTAGGACTGAGGCCTGGCTTGCTCTCTCAAAAGCCCGATTCTGGATTATCGTCCTTTCCTCCGTCTGGTCCAGCAGCGGCTCCAGCTTCATCTATCTTCTGGTTGGTTTCCGAAACGTTCCGGATGAGCTGATTGAGTGTGCAAACCTCGATGGCTGCGGACCTGTGCGAAGATTCTTCCAGATCTTCATTCCGATTGCATCTCCGCAGATCTTCTTCGTCATCTTCCTCAACATCCTGTCGGCATTCAAGGGTTTTGCCATCATCAAGATCCTGGTCGGAAACGTTGAGGCTCCAGAGGTCACAACCCTGATACTCAAACTGTACCAGTATGCCTTCGTGCGTGACCGCTACGAGATCGCTTGTGTCTATGGTCTGATTTTGGCTGTCGTCATTTTCGTCGTCTCCAGAATCCAGTTCATGGTTGAAAAGAAGGTGGTGTTCTATCAATGAGTATGACTAACAGACAAAAGGAAAACATTGGTTTTGTCATCCGACTGATCATTGCCCTGATCTTCATTTCACCGCTTTTCATCTGTCTGGTGTTCAGCTTTGTGCCGGATGAGAAACTGTTTGCCGTGCCGACCATCAAGACGATTGTCAGCAATCTCACTGGCCGAAACTACATTGAGATTCTGAAGGAGATGCCGGTTTTCATGTATGTGAAGACGTCGTTGGTTCTTGCCATCATCGTCATTGTGATGCAGTTGACCATTTCAAGTCTTGCGGCCTACGCCTTTGCTTACATGAAGTTCCGTTTCAAGAACTTCTGGTTCACGCTGATTCTGGTTGCCATGATGGTCCCGGGTCAGGTCGTGACGATCACAAACTTCATCACCGTCCGCGATTTCGGACTTCTGAACACCTACTTGGGTCTTACCATCGTCAGTTTCGCAGGTGGAAGGTCCCTGTTTATGATGCGTCAGAGCTTCTTGTCCTTGCCGATGGAGATGAAGGAGGCTGCAACGCTGGATGGCTGTGGCGATTTCCGCTATCTGGTCCATTTTGCGGTGCCGCTCTCGCTGCCGTCCATCGCATCGGTGAGCATTCTCCTGTTCATTGGAGAATTCAATTCCTATCTGTGGCCGATTCTCGTTGCCAGAAAGCCACAGCTGTACACCATCCAGATCGGTATGGCAAGTATGGTGGATGATACGGCAACCCCACGTTACGGAAAGATGATGGCTGTTGCCGTCATGTCACTTGTCGTTCCGCTTCTGGCATTCCTGATCGGTGAGGACTACCTCATCTCCGGAATGACCAAGGGTGCGATCAAAGGTTAATCATGTTTTTCATAAAAGGAGGAGTATTTATGAAACGCCTGTTAGTTTTGCTTATGGTTCTCATTTGCATGTTCGCTGTCTTTGCAAATGGTGGAAAGGAGAAGTCTTCATCCTCTTCTGCTGAAACCGCTGTAGGTTTCATCCCAACCGGTGATGCTCCAGAAGGAAAGGTCCAGCTTGTTTTCTGGAATTCGTTCTCCGGTGAGACCGGTCAGGTCATCGAGGCTGCTGCAAAGGAGTTCAATGCCTCTCAGGATAAGTATGAGGTACAGGTCATCTACACAAGTAGCCAGGCAACAAAGGTTCTGTCTTCCACTGTTTCTGACAGACCAAACATGTTCATCACTTCCGGAAATGACTCTGCAAAGATCATCTCTGAGCCAGAGGATGCCAAGAAGTATGTGCCAGTCCAGGTCTATATCGATTATGATGGCTATGATGATTCGGCCATTTTCCCGAACCTCAAGACCACCTACAGCAGAAACGGTCTTTGGCAGTCCCTTCCAATTGCCTCCACCAGTGTCGGTATCTACTATAATGTGACCGTATTGCAGGAGCATGGCATCGATTACAACACATTGACCAGCCTTGAGGCTATCGTCAGAGCTTGTCAGAAGCTGAAGGCCGAGGGTGTCCAGACCCCAATCTTCTACAACACAGCAAGTGTTGACTACCTCAATTACTTCCTCTGTGCAGAGGGCCTGACCTGGTTCAACAATGACAATGGTCGTGATGGTGTTCCAACCGCACACTTCCTCTCCGAAGCTCCAGTGCATGACACCGTTTTGGATCATTTCAAGCTGATCAAGGTTCTTGCCGATGGCCAGATGCTGGCTCCATCTGAGCTTGCTGTTGCAGACCGCTATGGCATGTTCGCCAAGCAGGACTTCCCGATCATGTTCAACTACAGTTCTGTCTATGTCCAGACACACACTCTTGTTGATAATCAGTTCGAGTTCGTGTATCGCCCGATCATGACCGTCTATGACAGTTCAAAGAACCATGGACAGGCCGCCGGTGGAAGCTGCGTATTCATCGCAAATGTTGATGACCCATGGAAGGAATATGGTTCATGGCTTTTCATCAAGTACCTGATGCAGGACAAGTGGACAAGTGAGTTCGCTCTCTGCTCCGGTTACTTCCCAACAACCAGTACCGGTGCGGAAACCGCACAGTACAAGGAGTATGTGGATACCATCAATCCTTCTGCTCCATATACGCTTGAGGCAATGAACAACACCGAAGCCGGTGTCGGATACTGCCTTCTTCCATTTGCTTCTGACTATGGTGTCTCCTGGAAGAACATCATGAAGAAGATGATGAACACTCCAGAGTATAGTCCAGAGCAGGCAATGGAGGATTTCGTCAAGGGTACACAGGATTGTCTTGAGATGTACTGGATGTCTCAGGGTGTCCTTCTGTAAATTCATTACACTTTGATTTTGGTAGGCTGCCTTGGCAACAGGGCAGCCTTTAAAGGTCTATTATGGGAAAAAGAGTTCTTTTTGTTTTCTGCATGCTTTTGTGTTTTCTGTCCATGACATTTGCCTTAGACAGTAGTGCCTATACGTTCCAAGTGCTGGATGCCAGTAAACTCAATGGCTTTTATCTGCCTTGGACGGAGAATGCACCAAAGGAGGCGAAAAAGAAAAAGGAACTTCGTCTTTACTTCATGTCTGCCGAAGACCGCATCATGACGGCGGCCGTCGGTTCTGCCTATGGCGATTCCTGTCTGATCGTGTTTCCAAATGGAGAGGTGATGCTCATCGATGGTGGTAAGAGCCAGTATGGAGAGATCCTGAAGCAGAACCTCAAGAATCTCGGTATCTCCAAGATCGACTATCTTGTCGTGTCCCATATCCATGAGGATCACTACGGTGGCATCTTCGGCAGTAGCCTGCTTAGTAACTTTGATGTTGGTACCTTCTACTGGAACGGCGCAACATCGTACCAGGCAAGTGTGACCACCAACATCCTGAACGACATGAAGAAAAGAGGCGTCAAAACAGTAACTCTTGCTGCTGGAGACAGCCTTGAGATCGGTGGTGTCCATATTGATGTCCTGTATCCGACATCGGATCTGCAGAAACAGGTGGATTCGGCTGCGGACAATGTGCTCAACGATACCTCGTTGGCGTTGAAGTTCACCTATCAGGATTTCTCCTATCTGACTTGCGGCGACCTGTATTCCACCGCAGAGGATCTCATTCTTGGCATGTATAGCGCTGATGTCCTGGATGTGGATGTCCTTAAGGCAAACCATCATGGAAAGCAGACTTCCAATTCCAAGTCTTGGGCACAGGCGACAACACCACGCGTGGTTGTGGCAACCTCCGGTATCATGATGGACTCTTTCCCTTACGGCTATTACAGCTCTGTTGGAGCCTATGTGCTGAATGACAAGCTTGACGGTTATGTGAGAATCGTCACCGACGGCTCGTCCTGTACGGTGACATCCAGCCGAAAACGCACCAACACGGTGAACGAGAACTTTGACAAGATTGCACGCTCCATCTATCCTGTGGAGTTGAAGACCGTCAAAAAGTGATAGGGAGAGAAACGCTATGCTTACAAGTTCAAGCTCTGGTGCATTGATCCGACGGGTCGGGTATGAGAAGGCCTTCCAGCTGTTCAAGGAAGTTGGTCTTGAGGCTATGGATTTTCCGGTCGATAACGGAGTGTACTCGCTGGAGGCTCTGAACAGTGCCAATGTTCTGGGCCTTTCCGAAAAGGAGATTGTGGAGAAATTCACAGCAATCCGTCATATCGCTGAACGCTATGGAATTCGCATTGCGCAGACGCACTCCGTGTTCGGTTCCTATGAGTTCTCGATTACCCAAAAGTTCCATGACATCTGCGAAGGGGATCTGATTGCAACCGCTGCCCTGGGTTGTGATGTGACGGTATTCCATCCGATCCGACTTCCAGGAAGAATCCGAAAGGAGAAGGCCAAAGAGGGCTTTGAAGCCAATCTGATCTTTTTCCGAAGCCTTGAGCCGCTGTGCCGGCGTTTAGGCGTTCGCATCGCCATCGAGAACATTATGGGCATTGATTCTGACAAGAGCCTCTGCGCTTCCCAGTGCTCCGATCCAAACGAGCTGGTGCAGCTTGTACAGGAACTTGGAACGGACTGCTTTTGCACCTGCTGCGACACAGGACATTTCGCATTGACCGAGAAGGATACCGGTTACACAGTAGGGGACTGCATCCGAATTCTGGGCGATACGCTGAAAGTGATCCATGTCCAGGAGGTGGATCGCATCAACGACATCCATACCGTTCCATATACCTATTCCAATGTGATGGACTGGGATGACATTTATCGAGCACTGCAGGAAATCGGCTACAAGGGCACCATGAACCTTGAGGTCATGCCCCATCTTTCCAAATACCCTGATTGTCCTGAGATGAATTACGAGGCCATGAGGCATATCAGTGCTATCGCACACTATGCGGCTTCGAAAGTGGATGGTAAAAATGGTGAAAAACAGTAGGAAAAACTACGGCGAGTTTCTGGCGACGGAAGGCTCTTATCGCCTTACCAGCATCCCAGAAGCCGGCAATTTCGAATATATCTATAAGAATAGAAGAATCTTTCTGAAGGTGGACCAGTTCGGACCATCCTTTATGCAGATGGACCCTCTTGGTGGCATGCGCATCCTAAAACGCATGGAGCGCGAGACGTTCTCGCCCTGGCGTGTTGTGTTTACGGTCAGCGGTCACACCTACAGTAACTTTGACATTTACAGCGCCGATGCCTTTTCCATTACCTATTCGCCAAATGTGTGCGAATACTGTCTGACCTTCGGAGCACTTGTTGTTGTGACGCACATTATGGTCAGCAGCACCAATGCGGAAGCTTTCATGACGGTGACCTTTCACAACAAGAGCCAAAGCCCTGTCGCGGTCCATGCTCTTGAATATGTGGCCTTTGACCCGGTAGACAGCAAAATGGAGGTCTGGGACAAAAAGGAGTGGCTGTCCAAAATCAGTGCATCCAAGGCCCCTGGCTATTCCAGTTTCCTGCTGCACCATGTGTCACTTCAGGCAAAACCGGAAGATCGCAGAGACTTCCATTTCATCTGTAGCGGAAATGCCGCAGCACAGGTGACAAGCTATGAGAAGCTTCGCCATTACACCAAGAACTTCTCAGTGGTGGATTCCTCTCAGGTGGCAGAGCCGAAAGACAACTACTCCTATGAAGAGGTCTGCGCCTCCTACTATGATTTTGAGCTCAAAGACACCTATTGTCTGAAATCCCTCATTTATGCAGGCATGGAGCATGAAACGGCTCCAGAAAGCTTGATTTGTCATCTTAATGATGAATATCTTGCCGAAAACGGTAAGAAACTTAAGGATGCTGATCAGAAGCTTTGCTCTGTCAAACGCATCCATACGGCGGATCGGAACTTTGATTCGTTTGTGAACACCTTCCTTCCCAAGGAACTTTCCTGGGTGATGGATCTGGATCGTGGTTGGGCCTCTGGCATGCGTGGAAGCCGTGATTGCTCCAATGATTTCATGGGCTATCTTTCCTACGACCCAAAGGCATGCAGGGCTGTTCTTGCAAGGCTCTTGGAATCCCAGCGCAGAAGCGATGGGTGGTTCCCACGTCAGATTCCATTCGGCTCAGAAAAATATGATATGCGCGAGTTCGTGGATTCTGCATGCTTTGTCATGGAATTCCTCTATGAATATCTCGCCTACACCGATGACTATTCCATTTTGGAGCAGAAGTTTGGCTACCTCAAAGAACCGTTAGTTCTGGAAAGCGGACTTGAGCATATGGTAAGGGCTGTCCTCTATTACACGAAAGCCGAGAACATCGGTGAGCATGGCCTTGTGAAACTTCGCGGCGGTGATTGGCTGGATTCCTTAAGCTGCGTCGGTAAGTTGGGTCGGGCCGAAACCCTTATGGTGACAGCGCAGGCTCTGCTTGCCTTTGACCAGGTTCTGGAGATTCTGCATCACCTTGGTCGGTCTGACTTGGATGAGGTTCTTGAGACACAGAGCAAGGCATTTCGATCTGCCATCAGAGTCTGTCGCAATGAAGAGGGCTATTACAACGCACTGTTTACCGACAAAGGCCAGTGGCTCTTGTCCTCCCATGATGTGGATGGACACTCCCGTGCCTATATTCCAGCAAACGCTTATGCCATCATCGCAGGTGTAGATCCGGAGCATGATGATGCTGTGATTGAAAAGCTCAAGGAGAAGAACCGAACCCCAATTGGCTACAATCTCATCGACCCTCCGTTCGGAGACCCTACCTTTGAAGGTCTTGGAAAGCTCAGTAGTGGTGACTATTTTCCTTATCATCTTTGCAATGGTGCTGTGTACAACCACGGCTCCCAGATGTTCCTTCTTCGAGCACTTGCCAAGGTAGGGGACCATGAGCTTTTCCAGGAGGTTCTGGATTTCGCTTTGCCATATAACCAGGATGTGCATCCGGAGTGTGATACATGCCTTCCGATGTATGCCATCACAAACTCCTATACGTCAGTGCCTTCGTTCCCAGGACGAGCCGGTTTTGCCTTTTTGACAGGAACCATTGCCATGATTGAGCGTGCCGTCTATAACTGGATGTTCGGCCTGGATTTCCGATGCTCCAGCCTTAAGCTCAAGCCATGTCTTCCAAAGCGCTTCTCCGACAGTGAGGTGACCATCCCTTATGGCGGCCACAAAATACATGTGCGTTATGTGGGCTTTGGTTCTGTTGTGACGATGTGTCTTGTCAAGGACAAGGAAATTGCACTACAGGATGGCTGTGCAGTAGTGGACAAGGCAATGCTGACAGAGGATACTGAAATCGTCGTTTATATGAGGTGATGAAATGGATATTCAGATTCGTTTTCCTAGTGGAAAGCCAAAGGCTCTGACCATCAGCTATGATGATGGCACCACAACCGATATCCGCATGGTCCAGACCATGAAGACCTATGGAATCCGTGGAACATTCAACATCAATGCGGGCATGTTCCCAGCGCAGGACCAGAGCGAAGGCTATCCTAGAATCTGTAAAGAGACCTGCAAGGCTCTGTATCTTCCAAACGGCAATGAGATTGCATCCCATTGCTATACTCATCCGCACATTGCGCAGATGGATAGTGCCATTGCCATTCATGATATGATTCTCGATCGCATTGCCCTTGAAAGTCTCACTGGTAGCACTGTTCGCGGTCTTGCCTATCCATACAACTCCTTCAACGACGATATGGTTGAGGCGGTAAGACTCTGCGGCTATTCTTACGCAAGAACAACGGATACGGATGAGAATTTCCGTTTGCCGACGGATCTTCTTCGATGGAAGCCGACCACCCACCACAAGAATCCACGACTCATGGAGCTTTGTGACAAGTTCTTAAGTGGTGAGCCTTGGGATGAGATGTCCCCTTGGCTTTTTCTCATGTGGGGCCATAGCCATGAGTTCAAACGCGATGACAACTGGGATGTCTTTGACCGTTTCTGTGAGAAGATGGGAGGCCATGACAACATCTGGTATGCCACAAACATCGAAATCTGTGACTACCTGAACGCTTACAAGAGCCTAAGATTCTCTGCCGACGGTTCGTTTGCAGAGAACCCGACAACCATCGATGTCTGGATCATGAAGGACCATCGCCTTTACGAAATCAAGTCCGGCTCCCGTGTGGTGTTCTGAAAGAGGTTTTCAATGATCTACGAAACTGTCAGAATCGGGTCTTCAAACCTGACACTTTATTGCATTTCCAATTCCAAGGAGATGAACCCAAATCGCCGACGACCACTGGTTCTCATCTGCCCAGGTGGTGGGTACGAATATGTGTCAGACCGCGAGGCAGAGCCGATTGCACTTCGCTTTCTGTCCTATGGTTTTCATGCAGCGGTTCTGCGTTACACCTGTAACACTCATGCTGACATCAAGTCTCCTGTTTACCCGAAACCACAGCAGGAACTTGCAGATTCGATTGCCTACATTCGTGACAATGCCCAAAGATTGAACACCAATCCAGACATGTTGGCCGTTATGGGCTTTTCTGCAGGAGCACATCTTGCAGGCTCCATCGGATGCCTTTGGAAAAGGTACGGAAAGGCGTCACGTCCTAATGCCCTGGTGCTTTGCTACCCGGTCATCTCCAGTGGTGAGTTTGCGCACAAGGGCTCGTTTGACAACCTCTGTGGCACTGATGAGACGCTCAGAGCGCAGCTGTCTTTGGAAAACCAGGTGAGTTCGGAGACACCTCCTACGTTCTTGTGGCACACAAAGACCGACGACTGCGTTCCGGTGCAGAACTCGATTCTCTTCAAGGCTGCTTTGGACAAGTTCGGCATCCCTAGTGAACTCCGCCTTTTTGAAACAGGGCATCATGGCCTTTCGCTGGCAACTGATGAAGTGAGCAAGGTGACACACCGAACGGTAAACGAAGAAGTACAGATCTGGCCTGAGCTTGTTCGCTCCTGGCTTTTGGGTCTCTTTGGACAAGACTGGTATTGATTCTTCTTTGCGATAGTAGCGGAAATCTGACGTGGTTTTCGAAAATCCCTGAATGTTGTATGCTGTCAGCGTTTTTCAGGGAGGGGTCCCATGCAGAAAAGAAAAGCCAATATCACTGAACTTGTTCTGAATATCATCATTATAGTATCTGCGACCTTGTCGATCGGAAGTTTCTTCTTTGTCGCAGCTGATGCGCTTGGTGCGATGGGCGTCATTGCATTTCGCTATTTCACAATCGATTCCAACATCCTGATGTCCATTGCATCCATCTGTGCCATCATCTGGAATATCAAGAACCTGAAAACTGAAGTTGAGCAGCCTCGCTGGCTGATGCTTCTCAAGCTTGCAGGAACCACAGCTGTCACAGTCACATTTCTGACCGTTGTGTTCTTCCTTGCTCCAATGGGTGCCTTGTCCCATGGCTGGAGAGGCTACCTTGGCTTGTTCTATGGCAACTCCTTTATCCTGCACTTCACAAACCCAGTTCTTGCCATCATCTGCTTCACCATTTTGGACAAGCAGAAGCTGGAAGGTAAGCACCTTGGATTTTGGGGACTTCTTCCAACTGTCCTATATTCCTTTGCCTATGTGCCATGTGTCATTTTCCTCAAGATCTGGCCGGATTTCTACGGCTTCACCTTCGGCGGAAACTATGCCATTGCTCCAATCTCCATCACGGTCATGTACCTGTTCAGCTATGGTCTAGGAGCCGGACTTTGCCGCCTCAGACGAGGTGAGAAGACCTGAGTAAGAAAGGTGATTGAATTTATAATCGTCCAAAATGCCTTAAAAAACAGTGTTTTTGGACGATTATAAATATGCGGTAAATAAAATATTATAATATAATGAAATAAAACTGGTTTTCATACTGAAAATCAAATTATAATCGTCCAAAATGGTGTAAAAATGATGTGTTTTGGACGATTATAGGTTGAAAAACTGATGATTTATAGCTATTTTTGAGACATGGAAACAAGAAGTCTAAACATCATCGGAAGAAGAAAAGAGAAGGATGAATTCTCAAGAATCTATCACAGTGGAAGAAATGAATTTGCGGTTGTCTATGGACGAAGACGTATCGGCAAAACCTATCTTGTTGAGAATCTTTTCAGAAATGAGTTCTCATTCCACGCCTCAGGTGTTCTAGGTGGAGATTTCAAACAGCAGATGCATTCGTTCTCGAAGGCTTTGGAGAAGTACGGATATAAAGGCGAAAATCCAAAGAACTGGATGGATGCCTTCGACTGCCTTGGTTCCCTATTGGATGAATTGGAATCAGAAGAGCGTTGTGTAGTCTTCATCGATGAGATGCCGTGCCTGGATACTCCCAAAGCAGGTTTCCTTCCTGCTTTGAACTATTTCTGGAATACCATAGGAGCCTCCAGATCAAATCTTCTTTTCATTGTCTGCGGATCTGCAACCTCTTGGATTGTGAACAATATCCTTGATGACCATGGTGGTCTTCATAACCGAGTCACACGACAGATTCATCTTTCTCCCTTCACTTTGGGTGAGATTGAGGAATATGCAAAATCAAACGGATCTTTCTGGTCAAGGCTCAATCTATTGCAGATGTATTCCGTGATTGGCGGCGTTCCATACTACTGGAACAATGTGGATTATGGTCTGTCTCCAGCCGAAAACATCGACCGATTGTTCTTCTCAGAAGATCCGATTCTTGGACAGGAGTATTCGAGACTTTACAGCTCTCTTTTCAGAAATCCAGTTCCTTATCTGTCTGTCATCGAGAACCTTGCAGCAAAGCAGAGTGGTCTCACTAGAGGTGAAATCTCCAGCTCTACCGGAATTCCGACGGGTTTGAAACTTACAAGAGTTCTGGCAGATCTTGAAAATTGCGATTTCATCCGAAGCTTTGACAACAGAAAGAATTCTAGAGTCTACCAACTGGTGGATTTCTTCTCCTTGTTCTTCCTCAAGTACAGAAACCACATCGGTACAAGAGGATGGTGGAGTCGTGCAAACCAGACATCCATACAGAACGTATGGTACGGGTTGTCCTTTGAGAAAATCTGCCTGTGCCACTCTCGACAGATTGAGAAGGCTCTTCATCTGGATACCATTCAGTCTTCCATCTTCTCCTGGAGGAGTCGTGAGCTTTGTGCTCAGATTGATCTGGTGATTGATCGAGCAGACTCTGTTGCAACCATATGTGAAATCATGTATTCCGCAGGAGAATATTGTCTTGATAAGGATGAATATCTGAAGGTTATGAACAGACTTGCTGCATATGGCAAGGACCTTGGAAAAGGAAAAGGTCTGCAGCTTGTCTTTATCACAACCTTTGGTCTTGTTGAAAACTCCTACAGCCACAGCGTTCAGAGACAACTTGTGCTTGATGACATTTTTGACAACGACTGATATATGCTCCTATTGGGGTTTCGTAACTGCTTTTAGAACAGGTCCAGCGTGCTGTCTAGATAGATCTCTTCCCGGACATTGATCTGGAATTCAGGTTTTGTCATGTAGTACAGAAGAAACTCAAGGACCATGGCGCTTCCCAGACTGCGGCCCTCGATCTTGAACTGGGAGAATCCCATGTTCAGGTATGTCTTCTGAATGTCCTCGACGCTGATGAATGCAGGGCTCTTCATGGCACGGGAGAACCGATAGCCTTCGCTGGCATAAGGGGAGGCACAGACGTGGTCCTCACAGTCCTCGCCTAGGCTCTTTCGGCTGACATTCTCATAGCAGGCTTTGCGATCCTTGCATCCGATATAGCAGCATTCATTTACCAGAAATTCAACTTTGTCTTTCTGCTTGTCAGTAAGAGTCCCAAGCTTATCCAAGGCTCGGTTGAGTCTGAAATCCGGCACAACGGCCTCGTACTCCTCTCGGTCCAACTCCTTTCGAAAGACCTCGAAATCGGTGATTACCTTTGTGGTGGATGAAATTCGATGAAGGGTCGGGTAGTTCTTTTGGACGTAAGCCAACAGAAGGTCTGAATGGAGGATGATTCCGTTCTTATCGTTTTGGGCAAACAGCCGACAAAGCTCATTGCAGCGCTTGTCCAAAAGGTGCTCAGGCCTAAGAAGCGAATTGCTGAATGTCAGGCGTGCTGGTATCTGGTAGGTATCCATCAGGGCAAGGACCTCGGAGACCTCCTGGTCACCAAATCCGACTCTTCCGCCACCCCATAGCGCATCCTTTGGAGCGCCGTAGATGCTGCCAATCTCACACCAGCTGTAGAACCAGTCTCTATGCTCCCGATAAAGGCGTAGGAATATCGCGTACAGCTCATGGAACTCAAAAAGCCCAGGTAGATGATAATAGGCTGTCGTCTGCTCCATGTCTTGTACTCCTCCAATCCCATTATCGGAAGGGAAGGCCTTTGTTGCAAGATGGGATGATTTGATTGTTGATGCTTGAAGTCTCAGTTTTTGCGTGGTAATTTCATTCATGGAACCTGGAGGGGTATCTTCAATGAAACGTAGTAATCTATTGGCATTTGTACTGGTTGGACTTGTTGTTTTTCTCGGCGTTTCCTGTGCGACTTCCCATTCCTCGGAGCCAAAGGAGCTTCCTCCCATCCGTGTCGATGTGGTGGAGGATATTCCAAGAACCTTGGTTCTGCGGGCAAATCCGAAGAGAGGCTACTATTTTGACTGTTACATTTTCCTTCCTCGCTACTTCTCTAGATCCGAGTATCTGCTTGTCGAGGCGAGTAACAGTGGCCCAAGTGAAAGAACCGCCTCTCAGGAGAGCCTATACATCATGAAAACCCGCCGAGACTACCATAGCCTCACAATTGGTACGGACCTCAATCTCCCTGTTTTGCTTGCGGCCATCCCAAGACCTACCACTGAGAATCCCCATTGTCTTTCCTATTTCGCCATCCATGATTTCAAAGGCGCAAACAAGCGTGTAGATGTCCAACTTGCCTGTGCCATCAAGGATGCTTTGGAATACCTGAATGCGACGTATGATACCAATCTGAATGAGAAGATTCTCATGTATGGACACTCTTCAGGCGGAAACTTCGTCTCCAGATTCACTTTCCTGCATCCGGAAATGGTCTATGCCATGTGTGCTGGTGGAACCCAAGGCATTTTCCCTATGCCGATATCCAGCTATAAAGGATATGCCCTCCCTTATCCGTTGGGAACGTCTGATTACAAGTCCATTACAGGACATGCGTTCTCTCTCGAAGATTGGTCCCAGGTCAGAATGTATCTGTATAACGGAGATATCGATGACAATGACAGCATAACCCCGAATGGGCTGTATCCAGCTGAGATGTCCTCCTTCATCTTTTCCCATATCGGAGACTCTATGGAAGAGAGAACAAAGACCGTATCGGAAATCTACCATTCAGCAACAGAGAACATGCAAACTGTCCTGTATCTGAATACAGGTCATC
Source organism: Sphaerochaetaceae bacterium (assembly GCA_024405015.1). Classification (GTDB taxonomy): domain Bacteria; phylum Spirochaetota; class Spirochaetia; order Sphaerochaetales; family Sphaerochaetaceae; genus UBA9732. Next base: position 15,094 of record JAKSPE010000014.1, on the reverse strand, counting down.
AGCAGGTCCCGTATGAGGATGCCGAGTATTTCTTCCGAATGAACATCCGCTCCGAGGAGTTTGTTCCGGTAACTCCATACCTTGCTGCAACAGAGTATTAAGACTGCAAGAAACAGGTTCTCCACGAAAAGCTCGGGGAAAGCCAGTACCTGAAGTCTTGTTCTTCATTTCTTTTGACTCTCATAGAAGAAAGTTCTCAATCAAGGTATCTATCTTCTTGCTATCCAAAGGATGCCTTTCATTGGAAAACGTCAGAAGAAGGTTTTTCCCGAGGATTATTCCCATATTCTCATACTCCGCCAGTTTGTCCATGTTCTCTGCAACATATGCTGGATCATCCATCATTCCCAGGTGCTCGATGTAGTATTCCTTTCTCGTCCTTTTGTTTAGAACTAAAAAATCTGGTCTTCTGGTTTTGACTTCTGTCTTCACCTCTGGTTCAAACACATAGGCGATGCCTTTTGTTTTGAACCGGTTCGCCATCATATGCTCCGTTTTTGATCGGACTCTCTCTCCGTTCTCTGTCAGATAGATTGGCATGTCTTTGCTGAAGTATCCCTCAGTGTGGGTGTGTCTCTTTAGCCATGTTTTAGCATATTCATCATCTGAATCAATAGGGGTGACCAATTCTTTTCTCTCTGGAGAAAGACTGTCGTATATTTCATCGGGAAAGGTACAACGTTCCAAAGCCTCTATGCATCGAGTTATGACCACATCTGTTTTCTCAGATGCCTTTCGCACTAGCTTCTCATAATCCTGTTGGGCAAGCTGTCGGATGAAAGACCTAGATTCCTTTTTGATATAGGTACCACTCTTATCGTTCGCGTCTTCGCGATGGTAGTAGGAAATTGAGCCTCGTTTATCGATTCTGAGAGTTCCAGGAACATAAACCTTTTTTTCAAGGCGTTCGCTGCAATGTGTAAAACTGTTTTTCAAACCTTTGAGATATGTAAGTAGTATTTTGCGCTTCATACTAACGTATACCTGAAAACTGTTGAAACCATTGAATGACATGTGGTGTATACCAAACTTTCCTTAATAAATGTGAAAAGTATGGTGTCCATCATTGATCGAGTGAAACTGAGGGGTTTGATAAGGCTTCCGCTCATGTGTATGGGCTGTTCATAGCCCGATGCATGCTTCCCTACGGGACCGCAGCCGGCCAAAAAGAGGCGCTGGGCTATCCTGCCCGCGCCTTTGGCCAATGCACAGGCTCTGAAACAACCAATCCACAATCGCAGATTTCCCGAACTTTCTGGGAAGAGCTTAAAATACAATAACGGCACCCAATCGGGTGCCGCTTTCATGTCTTTGGTTTGCGTTTTCAGATTCCTGCAACAGGAACGTTTGGAATCAGAACTGCATATGGACCACAGTAGGAGCCATCCTCATACTTTTCGGTTGAGAAAATGAGCTTGTCCTCGACGTCCTGCATCTTGCCGTTGATGGAGCCTCCTGTGAGAGGAATGTCCTTTCCGTTTTCACGAAGCAGGCAAAGTCTCATCTCACCACCGAAGTTTCCGGTGAAGGCATTCATCTGGAAATCGGAGAAGGAGACGGTCTCAAGGGTGCCTTCGCTCTTCATATCCTCGAACTTCATGGTTCCACCTTCGACTCTCAGCTTGGTGAAGTCTCCTGTTGGCTGTTCGCCCAGATATCTCATAAAGCGGGTAGGGCCAAAGATGTTCTGAAGAACACCATCTCGCAGAAGTGGAAGGTCCTTCATGGCAACACCATCGGCTGAGTATGGTGTGGTTGCCACAAGATCCAGATTCAGCTTCTCTCCGCTGCCATCCTTCTGTACCTTATCGCCCTTCTTCCATGTGGAGTAGCCTGGGAAGATTGTGGATGCATGAGATCTGATGCAGTAGTACTCCAGAAATGTTGCCACATTCTCACCTGTGAGCAGGATGTTGTAGGTGCCTGTCTTTGGAGCAACCTTTGCATTGGCTCTTCTTCGGACATCCTCAATGGCAGTTGCGATCTTCTGCTTCAGAGCCTCGGCATCGAGGTTGTCGTAGGAGAACTGGCGGTACTGCTCGACATCGATCGGTTTGACACACTGTGTCACAAACTCTCCATCAATCTTGTCGGAGCCGAAGGAGACATGAAGACCGTTGGAGGCGATGATCTCAACTTCTGTTCTGCGAACGAAGATCTCCAGAGAGTTGACAAAGGCAATGCCATCGTCCTCGATGGAAAGGAAGGCATCGGCAAGCGCAGAGGCTGCACTCTTGATGTCCATGCCTCTGAGGTTGGATGTGGACTCCTTGTATGGCTCACAAATGGCATCTGCAAGTTCATAGAACGGGTTTTTCACAAACTGAGCAGCAAAGTAGGCTGCCTGGATCTTTGCGGAGATCTCCTCTTGAGTCTGACCTTCGTCGACATAGCAGACGGAAAGACCTCTCATGGCTTTTCCGTTCTCCTCAAAGTCGCGGTAGATGGAAACCTCATATTCAGGGACCACGGCGTAGCGTGGCATGTCCAGCTGCTTTCGGATGAAGTAGAGCTCTGCTCTCTCGCGAAGTGTCTTTTTCACCTTCCAAACGGCGATGTTCTCTTTCTTCAGTGTTTCAAGAATAAGATTCAGCATCCTCTACCTCCCTTAGCCCAAACGGATTCTGGCCTTGATGTATGGACCGCCGTCAGAGACCTTGACCCATTCCTTATGTCCCTTTCCGCAGAAACCGCTTCCTGCGTGCTCGACCGTCTTTCCCACCATGGAGATGGACTGCAGAAGGTCTGGGACATAGCCTGAAAGAACGATAGGGGAGAAAATGCGACCGGTAAGCTTTCCGTCCTTGATCTCCCTTCCGAAGGATACCATGCACTGGATGCCCCAGTTCTTCGGATCTTCCATACCAGAGGAAGGCTCGTCCAGAAGAAGACCGTCCTTGATGGAGGCAATCATATCATCCAACTCATCGTTGCCTTCGACAAAGTAGGTGTTTGTCATACGGGTGTAGGCCTTGTGGTCCACAGACTCTCTTCTGCCGTTACCGGTAGCCTCGACGCCAAGACGCTTTGCGGAGACCTCATCAGCATAGCCGGAAACCAGAATGCCCTTGTCGATGACAAGTGTGTCGTGGGCAACGGTTCCTTCGTCGTCGAAGAAGAAGGTGGCAACATCGTCGTAGCCTGTGCAGGCTCCATCACGCATGGTGATAAGGTCGGATGCAACGCGCTTTCCGACGTACTGCTTGGCCAGGGCTCTGTCCTTGACGAACATGTCCATCTCAACACCATGGCCGAATGCCTCGTGGACAATCATGCCGGTAACCGATGGGGAACAGATGCAATCATACTCACCTGGTGTCAGTGGCTCAGCACTCAGAAGGTCAATGACAGTGTTCTTGGTAATTGGCAGGAAGGATTCGACCTGGTCCAGAACCTCAGCGCCGCCAAGGCAGGAACAGGACTTGTAGGAAGTCTTGATCTCGGCTCCCTTTCTGGCCATCATGACCACGGCTGCGTCTGTGAAAAGGACATTCTGCTCAAGGTCTCTGTTCTTGGAAAGGAAGATCTTGTGATAGCGCTGGAAATTGAAGCGACAGGTGACGTCCATGATGCGTTCGTCCATGGCCTTTCCCTTTTCTCTGAGCTGTGCCAGGCGGTTGATGATAGCTTCGTCCCCAAGTTCGACTGGGTCGATCTCATAGTCTGTGGACTTGCAGAAGGCAAGCTTTTCATCGTCAGACACTGGTGTTGCCATGCGATTGTAGGCTCTGCTGGCCTTAAGGCTTTCTTCGATTGTCTTGAGAACGGACTCAAAATCATCTTCTGTGATTGTGACGCTGCTGTATTCAGCATAGCCGCCATTGTCGTAGACGCGGACTGTGAAGGCACGCTTTCCAAAGCCGTTCTGTTCTCCGATATTGATTCCTCTGCCTGAAATGTTGTAGTTCTTTGACACAACGTCAGAGGCAATGACTGATGCATAGGAATACCTTGCAAGGAGCTGGTCCAGAAGCTTTTTGAATACTGGCTTCTTCTCCATGAGGTATCTGCTTGATCCAACTTTCATGTAGACCTCCTAGGATAGAGTAAATATAGCATAGAGGTGCAGGATTTCCAACTTCTGTGAGGGCTGTGAATATGACTGGATGTTATTTCCATACCGTAAAATCGTTCAGTTTTTCTCGATTTTTCGGTATTTTACCGAAATTTGAATCGATTTTGATGTGTTTTTCGGTATGACACCTACTCACTTACATTTCAATGCATCGGTTTCCTGAATCCGAAAAGCTTTGTTATGGCATGTTTTGTGCCATGAATTCAATCAAGTGGTACAAAACTACATAAACGAAACGAGGAGGTCCTTTTCTGAGATTTACAAAAGAGCTTTCCGATAATATGCTTTTTTATGGTAGGCTCCCACAGGAACTGAGCGGGCGTGAGGCTCTTGTGCGTAGGATACCGAGCGTCGAACGGCATCGGATGTTTCACCCTATCGTTTGATTGGAAAAGAATCCCTGCATTTATAAACGAAACGAGGGCTGGATTGACCAGTCCTCGCTCTTATGTCTGATTGATGGTTTTGTAAAAGACTCGGTGGTTTCGGTTCTTTTATCTTCCTCACATGATCGAGAATCCCAAAGATACTGTTTTGCATCTCTGGTAATAGAAATCGGTTGTGGAAGTTCTTCCATCATGCCATTCAAGGTCAATGGTCATGTTCTTTCCTGGAACGACTTCGCCAAGTTTCAGGCCTACATCAATGGTCAGCTCATACTCCCATGGGTTTGACGGTTTGTACTGTCCGATGGTGTGTTTCGTCTGTCCATCCTGATGCAGCTGTACGTCTGCAGATACAAAGGCTGTCTTCGTTTCGGAAAGGCTGTAGAAGTATTCAACGCCAAAATGGGCTCTGAATGCATGGTATCCTGTTCCTGTTTTAGCGGCACGCTCTGCAGCAATCTGCTCCTGTGAGAAGTCTTCACCATCGCCAACGCTATCCATAAGCTCTTTGCCTGGGATGGTCTTGTATCCGACAGGCGTATCGGCAAATGGTCTGAGCCAGACTCTATGAAATGGCATCTCAAATTCTCCATAAGCGCGCAGTCCAAATGGACTGTCATAGGCAAATCCTGTGATGAAAGAATTGTCTCTGACATACTCCATGAGTCTGCCCAGATAATAGTCATACTCATCGGATTTGCCATCAAAAGCACCATTGATCTTTCCGCTTAGACCAGTCGTGCTGTCTGGAGAGAAATCAATCATGTTGTTGTCATAGTATTTGTCCAGAATCTCATCACCATAATGGCCTGAGAAATGGTGAAGGCCAGCTCTGATGGTGAACCTGTCAGCAATTCTGACAGTCGGGCAAATCATCCAAGAGCCATCGAAACCTAGGGATGCACTGCTGTAGAAAACATGGAATAGGGTGTTGAGACTTCCTCCCAACTCCAACTCAAAATCAAAGGATGGCAGTGAGTCAGTTTTCTCAATTCGATATCTGGCGAGACCGACAGAGAGTGCTGTTCTCATGTGGGTGTAGGTGTTGTAGCCAGTCTCGTCGCCATATTCATATGGGATGTCGATGTACTGGGTATCCACATAGTTTCCCAGCTTGTCAAAGACAAGAACGGATGATCGGATCTTCGTAGGGCGCAGGTTTGAGTCAACGGCATACTGCAGATGAAGCTTGCTGATAAATCCATAAGGGTCGGCTATGGATTCCTTGTACAGTGGACCATCCTTAGGAATGATGGAGAAGGCGTTCTGTGCGATAGCGGATGCCAAGAAAACCAAAAGACATAAAACGATAACAGATAATTTCTTCATATTCCCTCTCATAGTGCGTTGATGTAAAAGTCCATAAAGTCCAGACGTGTATTCAACCAGGATTCCACCATATCGGCATCATGGAAATCACAATCCCATCGTAGCGTATCCATGATTGCCGCGATTCTGATGTTCTCAGAGTAGGAGATGGCAACTGCAAAGGAATCCTGAAGGTCTTCCTTCTTTTCATTCCATGTAGTCTTTACTGCGTCTATGAACACAGGATCCTTAATCAGATGCTTATACCAGATTGCAGAATCCCCAGTAACCGTGATGCTTCTATCTGCATGTCTGAAGGTGAGACCGCGGTCAAGGTCCCAGTTCGGACCCATGACGAATTTCCCGTATTCCGGATCGTAGTAAAGAAAGCATGAGCTCTTAAATGATGCCTCGTTGTTAGCTATGAACTCATTTGTCAGGTACCAGCTGACCATGGAATCCAGATCGATGAGGTCGGTAAACGGTGTTGCAGACTCTCCTATGATTGCCTGCTCCAGAAGATTCACCTTCTTTCGGATATGCTCTCGAATCTGTTCTCGTGTCCAGTCTCCTGTTGCTTCGTCCAGATCCGGATCTTTGATGTCCACCGTTACACCATGAAGCGTCGTGAAAGAGAATCCATTGGAATCTCTGGTACATTCAATAACGAAGCCTCCATCATTGAGGTCTGTCTTTCCGTCATGGTTCAGGTCTTCGTCCGAAGAGGTCAGCTCTGCAATATCTGGGATGTCGATTCTCTTCTTGTCAATCTTCACGACTTCCGAAAGGGTGTAGATGCCACGATATTCTCCATTGACAATCAGGTTGACAGCCTTCATGGAAGGTTCCCACTGACTGCTGCCATTGACCTCTGCATGGAACACGTTGTTGCCTAGGTATGAGGCATACATGTTGCTGATTTTGGTGAGGTCAATCTGGTTTGCAACCAAAGCCCATTTCTTGCCCTTTGCCATTCCGAGGATCTTCGTCTTTTCCTCTAACTTGAAGGTGTAGCTTTTCTTTGTCATGAGAAGCCAGGACGAAGAGCCACGTCCCTTTATGGTGATATCGGTCTTATCGAGCGGGGTGGAGGTTCCAGCGATGGAGATGCTTGCAGGAACATAGTCCCTTTTTGAAGTGATCTCAGCACCAGAGTGTGTTGTGATGTTGACGCATGGAAGGCCTGTGTATGCCACATAGAAGAGTTTGCTTTCCAGAATGCTATCTGCATCATTTCTGCTTTCTCCTCGGATGTAGAGAACCTTTGGCTGTGTGAAATCCGATGTCGTGTAGATGGCATCCTCTGATACAAGGGTGGGATTGCTCCCATTTTTGTCAGAGCACTCATACCAGTAGAAATGCAAGGAGGAGTTTTCTGATGTTGCCAATGCAAGACTGACCGGACTGCCATCTTCGCTGAGAATGAAATGGGATCTGTCTTGTGGCTTCTCAAAAGGTACACAGGAAGACAGAATCATCAAGGAGATGGCTATGAATAGCAGTAGCATGAATCTTGACTTCATGGATGCAATTATCTACAGTCATGTTATTGTTAGTCAAGTTTGGAGCCTTTGGAGTTGGTAGGATGCGAAAACAGATTTCATTGATCATGCTCATATTGCTTGTTGTCTCAGGATGCTGTTTCGCTTCCGGTTCTGTTTCAGCAGGCCCATTTTTCGGGTATGACCCGATGGATGCAAACCTCTTCAATCCGGACAACCTCACGGAAAAGACAAACTTCAATTATGGTGTATCGGCACAGATTGCCTATGCCCATTGTTCATTCACCACGGATGTCAGGTTAAACAGCCTGGATAGTGAGAATTTCAAGCTTCAGACCCTTAGCTTCGCCAACTTGAGAATGAACCTGGGAAAATATCTGTTTTGGGATGTTGGAATGGGAGTTGAGATAAGTTTGGACAAGGCGGTTGAGGATTCTGACAAACTGTACCTGACAACAGGTGAGATGCTTCTTTCCGAGGTTCTTCCATTTGTCAGCTCTCAAGGTGTCAAATACCTGGGAATGTTCAGACTTCGACAGAGTTTTGGATTTGTGCTTGATCCAATTGCAATCAGACTTGATCTTACTATCAATCCTAGGACGATGATCATGCTTTATCCGGAATCAACCTTGAAGGACTTCATTGGAATTCATGATGTCACACTGGCATTGATGTATAGGGTTTTATGAGGAAGAGTTTCCATGACGCCTAACTTGCGCGATTGGGTTTGCCTTCCAGCTGCCTTCTGTAGGGCAGCTTCCAGGCCTCCTCGCTAAAGACGCAATGAACCTGCGTCTGACTATCGCTTGGCTTCAAACCGCAATCGGCCGCGATTAAACAAAAACGGGAAGACCTTTTGGATCTTCCCGTTTTGTTTAGGCGCGATTGGGTTTGAACCAACGACTTCCACCGTGTGAAGGTGGCACTCTCCCACTGAGTTACACGCCCATTGCGTTTTGAATGTTAACTTAGATGCGAAGTTTTGTCTACACGTTCGTCATACATCGGAAATTGGAAATGACGTAGCTTGTGGATAAAAAAATCGGTTTTGGGAGCTGTCACTATTTTCAGGATTGGGGTGGGGAGAAAAGCACGTGACAACTGCCGCAAAACCGATTGCTACGATATCACAAAGCAAATTTTATTAAAATATAATTTTAGTAAAATTTTCGGATTTTTGTGATTGTTTTGTGTCTGATTAAGTAAATTGTTTCTATGTATCAGTATATCTTGACTCCATCTTCTTCCAAAACAATGGAAGGAGTGCAATGATGGATTCTATGGGTCTTCACAAATTCCTGAAGGCTCATGTGATCCAAGGCTGAAAGGTCATCGGTTGTGTAGGAAAGCTCGAGTTCAACAGGCTCACCAGTGTCGGTGACATAGCAAAGTCCCTGATGCAGCTCCATGAAACTCTTGATGGCAGGAATGAGTTTGCCGTTCTTGGTCTTCTCAAACAGTGATTCAATGAACTCATCCTGCAGAATCCAGATATCCTCCTCATCGGTTCTGCCTGTCTGGCGCATCCACTTGATGAACAGAGAGAACAGGTTGCAGGCCGAGATGTTCAGTGCCTCAAGCACGCAGTGGATCCACATGCAGCTCTGGCCCTTTGTGTAGAACATGTCCATGCCGTGTCTGATATCGAGAGCGCTTTGGATATCCTGCTCATTGAAACTAGGTGTTCGGACGATTGTCCTCTCCACATCCGGTCCTGGAATGAGGCCGAACTCCTCGGCTCTCTGGGCAAGCTCAGTACCAGGTAGCAGGGACAAGAGGAAGCAGTCGATGTTGCTTGGCATGAGGTTGACTGCGAAATTGACGGTGTTCTTGAATCTCTTGAGGTTGTCCTTCGGAAGACCAATGATGACATCCAGGCCAAAGGACACGCCACGCTGGGCAAGCATGCCGACCTTCTGCTCAAAGAGGGCTCTGTCAAATTTTCTTCCAATCTGCTTGAGAACTTCCTCGTCACAGCTCTGAAGACCGATCTGCAGGGAGCAGTTGAGCTCTGCAAACATATCGGCAAGTTCGTCATCAATCAGCTCTGCACGGATCTCGAAGGTGAAGTGCATCTCCTCTGGCGCCTTGGCAATCAGCATGCGCATGATGGTCTTGGCTCTTTCCGGATTGAGGTTGAAGGTCGGATCCAACACGAATACGTTGACGATCTCGTGTCGGATCAGGTACTGAAGTTCCTTCTCGATTCGATCCAGCGGGTAGTCTCTGACGGTCCTCTTTCCGCGTGACTCAAAACAGAAGGCACAGGCAAACGGACATCCTCGGGTCAGCTCCCAAAGCACAGAGTCGTAATTGTCAATGATGCAATCGGCTTCACCTGTCAAAAATGGGGATGCCAGTTTAGAAAGGTCCGGAAGTTTTGAGTTGACAGGGGAGGTGAACTTGGCGGTCACAAGGCCTTCCATCTGAAGGTTTTCCGGTCGTTTTCCGTTTTGGATGCTCTGAAGGGCGGCAACGGTAGAGACTTCACCTTCTCCGAGTACGGCAAAGTCCAGCCAGGAAGGAAGGTTTCCCACAAAATCGATGCAGTGTGGTCCGCCGGCAAAGAGGATGGTCTGCGGAAGAGCCTTTCGGATCTCCTTCGCAAAGTCCTCCATCCACTGGGAGTTCCAGATGTAGATGCAAAGTCCCACAGCATCCGGTTTTCTGGATGCAACGGCCTTTGCTGCTTTGACTGGGCTTTCTGCAAGAAAGTGTTCTGTCAGCGTTGCTTTCGGAAGGTCCTTGCACTGGTTTATGGCTGTTTTGATGCAGAGAGCTCCCATCGGAAAGCTCATGATTGATTTCTCTGCTGCGCAACAATGTAGTTCTATGTTTCTGATTCCCATGCAAGACCTCTTGTGACTAGATAGTAGACATAAAAAAAGACAGAGACAAGCCCTGCCTTTTTCATGATTTCAAAGAATCGATTACTCGTCTTCCTTGGATGACTTAGCATATGAGAGAGCTCTCATTGCATTGTCGAACTTCTGGAACTTACCATTCTTGAGTCTGATGACAACGGATGTTCCCTGGTTTCCGGAAACCTTGAGAATGTACTCTGTTCCTTCGATCTTTGTCTTGAAATACTTGATGATCTTATCGGATCCCTGGCGTCTGACGCCCCAACCCTTACCTGTGACGTAAACCAGCTCGTGTACGTCCTTGACTTCTTTCTTTGCTTCTGCTTCTGCCATAGCATGCCTCCACATTCTTTATATCACAAAAGTATTGTGTTGTGAGTATCAATTTTATAAATTTTTCATCTTCTGCAGATGTCTTTCCAGACCTTGTTCGTCTGCTTCTTCACAAGAGCCTCATCAATGGTCTGAAGACGTCTGTTTTTCAACAGCATTCTGCCGTTGCAAAAGACGTTCCTGATGTCTTCGGATGTTGTGGAGTAGACGAGGGCGGAGTAGATGTCGTTTGTCGGTGTGTTGCTGATGCCTTTCATGTCCACCATAATCAGATCGGCTTTCTTTCCGACTTCAAGTGTTCCGCACATGTTATCAAGACCCAGTGCCTTTGCACCGCCAAAGGTTGCCATCTTCAGGGCATCAAACGGCCTGAGAGCCTGTGTGTCCATGGTGGAAACCGCTGCCAACATGCAGCCGAGGTTGATTTCCTTCATCATGTTCAGGTTGTTGTTGCTGCTGGCACCATCGGTTCCGAAGGCACAGGAAAGTCCTGCCTCTCTCCAGTTTTTGACCCTTGCGATTCCGCTTGCGAGCTTGCTGTTGCTGCTCGGGCAATGGACCAGTGTGGTGTCATAGTCCTTGAGAATCTGAATCTCCTCATCGGTGATGTGGACACAATGGGCAAGGAACGTCTTGGAATCGAAGAATCCGATCTTCTGAAGGTATTTCACTGGTGTTGTGCCGAATTCGCGGATGCTGTCCTGGACCTCTGTCATGGTTTCGCTGACATGGGTGTGCATCTTAAGTCCGTTTGCTCGTGCAATCTGTGCGCCATACTGGTAGGCATCGGCTGGAACGGTGTAGATGGCATGCTGGGCGATGCTGATGTTCACGAGGTCGTTTTCACAAAGTTTGAGCATCTTGTCCAGGTTTGCCTTCACAACTGGCTTTGCAGAGTTTATGTCTCCGATGATGGTCAGTCCCAAATCCGCCCTCATTCCCACATCAATGGCGCACTGCGCCGTCTGGTCATAGTTGTAGTACATGTCGGCAAATGATGTGATGCCGCTTTTGATCATCTCGCCCATGGCAAGCTCGGATGCCACACGAATGTCATCGGCGTTGAGCTTTGCCTCAATGGCCCATACCTGCTGAAGCCATGCCTGAAGTCCGCTTTCGCTGTCCTTGTAGTTTCGCATGAGAATCATGGAGGAGTGAGTGTGTGCATTTGTGAAGGATGGCATCACAACGTAGCCACGTCCGTTGATAATTTGGTCGGCATGGAAATCTTCTGGGGCCTTGGAACCTATGAAGGAGATTCTGTCATCGGTGATGCAGATGTCGCCGACAAGGGCGGCACTTTCAAGGGTCATCGGCAAAATGGTTGCATGGGAAATGAGTGTGTTCATGCGCCTATTATAAACAACTTGCAAGACAATGGAAAGAAAGTGATAATGCGACTATGGGTTTCACAGAAGATTTGGTTTTACGAACAAGACAGCTTTGCGAGCAGGTGAATGCACTTTCCTTTACCTACGATGGTTACATCTACAATCCTCTGGATTATGCCTGGGATATGCATAGAACCTACCTGGAGCGCTATGTCAGAAAGGGCGTCTCTGTTCTGATGCTGGGTATGAATCCAGGTCCGTTCGGCATGATGCAAACCGGTGTTCCTTTTGGCGAGGTCAATGCTGTCAGAGACTATCTTGCTTTGGATCTTCCTGTGGGAAAGCCAGCAGTCGAGCATCCAAATCGCCCAGTTGTCGGCATGGCTATCAAAAGATCCGAGGGAAGCGGCAAGCGACTGTGGGCCCTCATGAAGGAGCTTTGGCCGAATCCGGATGATTTCTTTGATATCCACTGCATGTTCAATTACTGCCCACTTGGATTTCTGGACAGCGGAAAGACTGCAAAGAACTTCACACCAGACCATTTGCCGAAGCAGGAGAAGCTGGCTCTTGAGGCCGTCTGTGATTCCTACCTCAAGGATGTGATTGCCATGATTGGCCCTAAGGCTCTCATCGGTGTCGGAAAATATGCGCAGGCAAAGCTTGAGGCGGTAAACGATGATCCGTCTAGGATTGTCGACAGTATCATCCATCCAAGTCCAGGCAATCCACAGGCAAATGTGAACTGGAACGGAAAGACCATGGAAAAAATGAAGGTTCTCGGACTATGGCAGTAACGCTCAAGGCTCCTGCCAAGGTCAACTGGCATCTGGCTGTCGGTCCAAGACGCCTGGATGGTTATCATCCGATCTCCTCGATTTTCCAGACATGCTCACTGTGCGATGACCTTATCGTTGAAGTGGGTGAGGGCCCTTTCTCCATTACCGTCAAAGGTCTTGAGACCTTGTGTGAACCGGGACGCTCTACTTTGGATAAGGCTGCCGCTCTTTGGCACGAGGCAACTGGGTTCGACCAGTCCCTTAGCGTGACTCTTGTAAAGCACATCCCAAGTCAGGCAGGTATGGGAGGCGGGTCATCTGATGCGGCAAGTCTTCTTCTGTACCTGAACAGCATCGCAGATTCTCCACTTTCCAGCTCGGATCTCATGGCACTCGGTGCTAAGGTCGGCTGTGATGTTCCATTCTTCCTTTCCCAGGCGCGAGCCGCCTATGTGTGGGGTCTTGGGGAGAACGTGGAGCCGATTCCTGCAAAGGATCTTCATGGGTTTGTGATTGTCCCGAAAACAGACAAGGTCAGCACAAGGGCTGCCTATGATGCTTTGGATGGCCGCTCTGAGATTCCAAAGTTGGATACCAAGGAATCTCTTGTCTCCATGTATCAGAAGCCATTTGCCGATTGGAGCTTCCGAAATGATTTTGTGCTTGTCAACAGCATGCCGGCACTTGATGTCCTTCCTGGAGAGAAACTTCTTCTGACAGGCAGTGGCTCCTGCTGGATTCTTCTGACGGAAAGAAGGTCTTTGACATTAAATGGCAGCTATGATGCCATCCGCGTCTCGTTCTAATTGACTTTCACTCTTTCTTGATTGTAGTATTCAAACACTGTTCAGGCCGTTAGCCCAATGGTTAGGGCACCGGGTTTTGGCTCCGGTTACGATGGTTCGATTCCATCACGGCCTGCATTTTTTTATTCTCTCCCTTTGAATTTACTAAAATCTCTTTTTTCATGAATTAACTAATTCCAACGTGGCAATTGCTTTAGGGTGTCATCATGAAAATAATGGCTACATGAAAAAAACCTGACACTATCGCAATACGACAATGCATGCAATCCTTTGGAAAAGAAAAAGGAGAAAACTATCATGAAAAGAGTTACAGCAATCCTTGCTATTCTGCTTTTCGCATTTGCTGTCTTTGCACAGTCAATCGTCGAAACAACTGCTCCAGCTCCTGAACCAGAAGTTGTGATGACAGTCGATCCACTTGTCGGATGGGGAACCGAGACCAGAGGTGGTCTGGATGGTCGCATCATCCGTGTCACAAACCTGAATTCCAGCGGTCCTGGCTCTTTCGCAGAAGCCATCAAGGCTGAGGGCCCAAGAACTGTCGTCTTTGAAGTCGGTGGTGTCATTGACCTGGACAAGCAGCAGATCAAGATCAACAATCCGTATCTGACAATCGCTGGCCAGACAGCTCCAAGCCCAGGAATCACAATCATCCGTGGTGGTCTTACCATTAATACACACGATGTCGTCATCCAGCACGTCTTCTTCCGAATGGGTGATGCTGATGATGCCAAGATCGGTGATAAGTATGAGCCAGAAATCTCAACTGGCGGAAACGGCAATGCTTACAACGTCGTCGTTGACCACTGTTCTGTTGCATGGGGTGTTGATGAGAACCTCTCCGTCTCCGGAAAGCGTGGTGCTGGTCCAGAGAATGCATCAAGAAACATCACATTCTCCAACAACTTCATCTCCGAGTGTCTGGCATGGTCCGTCCACTCCAAGCAGACCATGAACCATTCCATGGGTACACTTGTCATGGATGACTGTACAGATGTCGCCATCATCGGAAACTTCTATGCCCACAACTATGAGAGAAACCCATGGTTCAAGGGTAACTCCTCCGGTATTGTCGTCAACAACCTGATCTATGACCCAGGTGCATGGGCAATTAGACTTTCCTGGATTCCAAAGGAGTGGAAAGACCTCGAGGAAAGACCATCTTCTCCAAAAATCTCCATTGTCGGTAACTATGAGAAGGAAGGTCCTTGCACAGAAGTCGTCGCTATGATCGGTTCCAACTACCCAGAAAACGATGAGCATGGTTACATGGAAGACAATATCATCGTCAAAATCGACGGTGTCACACCTGGTAACCTTACCCATGAATCCATTCCTGTAGGAATTGATGCAGAGAAGCCAATCTGGTACGAAGGCCTGAATGTCCTTCCTGCTTCCGAAGTTCCTGAGTATGTCCTTTGGTATGCTGGAGCAAGACCTGCAGAGAGAGATGCTATTGACCTCCGACTCATCGAAGAGTACAGAAACGGAACTGGTAAGATCATCAACAGCCAGAGAGAAGTTGGTGGTTATCCAAGCTATGAGCCAACCTACAGAGAGCTTCCAGAACCAACTGGATCCATCGAAGAGTGGCTGATTCCATATACTTACGAGGTTATGGTTCACTAAGGATATAAAGACTTAAGTTTCGGGAGTGCTGCAGAATTTTCTGTGGCACTCCTTTTCTTTGTTTTTCCTACGACTGAAGTG
>JAKSPE010000013.1 GCA_024405015.1 Sphaerochaetaceae bacterium | reverse complement strand
AGAAAACCGCAGATGGTAAGCCCTTTGCCTGGAACCGGAATCTGCTGACGGGGATCTCCGACCATATCCCTGTCTGGGCAATGTTCGGCTATTCACAGGGCTATTAATAATAAATTACTAGTATATTTGTGGACATAGCATGCGCGTATCAGTATGATTAGCCTAGGATTTTGTCCGCCTAAGGGTGTTTTGATTGTAAAAACCCAAACGCAAGGAAGTGTGGACGTGTCCGGTTTTTTGAGTGAGGTCTTACTTATGGTGAAAAATAGAACTCTGGTCGTTGTGATGATTCTTGCTGCATTGGCAGTCCCTATGGCTTTCGCTGACGGACTGTTCGTACAGTCTCCGCTTCAGCCTTCCGGCGTGGAATACACCTATGCATCCCAGTTGGGAGTCTGGGAGGTCACAACCCAGATTCCTACCAATGCCGTCCTTCAGGCAATCGGTAGCGAGAACTATCCGGTTACCCCTGGTGATACATTCACACTCAGCTATTTCGACGGTAAGAGTCCTGTCACACTTGCTCTTCAGGCCGACAGCGACTGCAAGGTCGTGATCCAGTCCGTCGGTGTGGTGGATGCTTCTGGCATGACATACCGACAGTTCAAGGCCTATGTGGAGAAGCTGGTTTCATCCTATTACTCCTTCTCCTCTCCACAGGTGACACTTACCGGTTGCGGTGTCTTCACCGTCAAGGTCGCCGGTCAGGTCACTTACGCACAGTATGTGACAGCTTGGGGCCTTACAAGACTTTCAGACCTTTGCCTGTATGTCACACCATATGCCTCTACAAGGGAAGTCACCATTACCTTTGCCGACGGCAGCAGCAAGACCTATGACCTGTTCAATGCCCTCAGAAACGCAAACGATGCAGACAATCCTCTTCTGGCTCCTGGCTGTACCGTTTGTTTTGCAAAGGCCGATGCCATCGTGACCCTTGGTGGTGCGGTCAAGAGCGCTGGTGTTTACCAGATGCTACCAGGCCAGAGCCTTTACGACCTTGTCTGTGAATACGGATGCGGCATGATTGCCAGCGCCGATGCCAATGACATCACTGTAGCAAGTTTCGTCAATGGAACCTACACAGTTAAGACCTTTGACATCGAAGCTGCAAAGACCTATGTCCCTGCAGACGGTGATGTGGTCACTGTTGCACAGAGCGCACAGAGTCTTCCGTTTGTCACCATCACAGGTGCCGTTTCAAGTCCAGCATCCAATACCATATCCTCAGCAAACAAGGTCTCCTACAGCTTCATTCCTGGAGAGACTGCTCTTCAGCTTATCCGAAGCATTTCCCACATGCTGCTTCCGACAAGTGACCTGTCTTCCATCTACGTGCTTCGTGGCGGGCAGAAGATCGCCGTTGACGCAAGTGAGGCTCTTTCCTCAAGCGAGAAGGGCGACCTGGTTCTTGAGATGGGTGACACCATCGTGATTCCATTCTCACAGCTTACCGTCACCGTCACTGGTGCGGTCAAGAATCCTGGAACCTATGCCTATGTGCCAGATCGTGGTGTCAACTATTACATCAACCTGGCTGGCGGTTTCACGCAGACTGCAACAGAGGGCGTCAAGGTTCTGGACAAGGACGGAAACAAACTCAGCGACAAGGCCAACGTACCGGCTGACAGCACAATTGTTGCCAATAACAACAACCTGACAACAAATCTCGCGATTGCCGCTTCCGTGCTCTCACTTGTCAGCACCGTCCTGACAATCATCATCAATACCCATACGATTTCTAACTTCTGATTCTGGAGGAAATGAACCATGGACAAGAATAACGAGAAAAACACCAATCATGCATCCAGAATGGCCGAGAACAAGGCCGAGCAGGAGATCTCAATCCCACAGCTGCTTGGTATCGTCAAGCAGCGCAGAATCTGGATATATCTGTTCTTCATTCTGGCTGTCGGTCTTGCATTCGGTTATCTCAAGATCACCAATCCGACCTATCAGGCAACCGCAACTGCACTTGTCGAGCCGATTTCCAATGCCACAAGCATCGAGAGCCTTCTGACAACAAGTTCCAGCTCCTCAAAGATCGATACCGAGGTCCAACTCATCACCTCGCTGACCAATTTGCAGAATGCTTTGGACAAGCTTGACCTTTCCAAGTATCTGAATCCGGATGGAATTCCATACTCCGACTACGAGAAGCCGCTGACTGGCGCCAATTTCAAAAACAGCGTTTCCTATTCAACGGTCAGCAACACAAAGCTTGTCAAAATCACCGTCACTGACGGAAACCCTCAGTTCTGTGCTGATTACGCAAATGCTCTTTTGGAGTCCTACACCGAACTTCTGACTGGGATCGCCAAGAGGTCCAAGAGCGCACAGCGTGAGTTCATTGAGGCTCAGATTCCTGTGACCGAGGTCCTTCTCGAGGATGCCTGCCGTGAGCTTTCCAATTACAAGGAGACCAGTGGCATTGTCCAGATGACCGAAAAGAGCAGCCTGCTTTCCAAGAAGATTGCAAGCTTCCAGCTCATGATTGAGCCTCTGAACTACCAGCTGATTGAAAATAGCAGCCTGATGGATTCTCTGAATATTGACGGTTCACTTCCAAGCCTTGAGCAGGTTTCCGAGAACGTGGAAATCGCCTCCCTTCTGGAAGACCTTCGTGCCAACAGCAAGGAGCTCATCATGTACCAGAACGTGGATGGCATGGGAGATGAGTCCCGTATCTTCGTTCTTGAAAGTTCCATCGATTCCAAGGCTAAGGACGTCATGAACAGTGTGATGGCTCTTGTGGGCATGCAGAACAGCAGCTATGCCAAGGCCGTTGCCGATTACCTTTGCGTCTCTGCCAAGATCACTTCCATCCAGGACATGATTGCCATCTACAACGATGAACTTGCCGGCTTCCCAATTATGGAGCAGGAGTACCTGAGCTATCAGAGAGATGTCGAGATCTACGAGTCCCTTCTTCTGAATCTCAAGCAGACTCTTGAGCAGACCAAGATGGTTGAGGCTGCCGTAACCGGAAACGTCAATGTTGTGGACTCCGCAAATGTCCCTATCAATCCGGTCAGTCCGAAAAAGCTTACCATCATGGCAGCTGCCGTTGTCGGTGGTGTCGCTCTTGGTGTGCTGTTCGGCTTCTTCCTTGAGTTCATCGACAACTCCATCCGAAGCGAGGACACCATCAAGACCATTCTCGGAAATGAGGTTCCTTCCCTTGGTTGGACCCCTTACATGAAGGATGTCTACAAGGTCAAGAAGGAGTTCCCGGCACTGTTTGTCTACAACGATCCGGACTCTTCCATCTCGGAAAGGTTCAAAGCCATTGCGAACAACATTGCATACTCGATTCCGGAGAAGGTCCAGGTTCTGTCCATCAACTCCACCGATATGAACGAAGGTAAGACCACCGTCATCGTCAACGTTGCAGCCTCCTATGCTCTTGCAGGCAAGAAGGTCATCCTGATTGATGGTGACTTCCGAAAGCCAGCCATCGAGCCGTTCTTCAAACTCAAGAGATCCAAGGTCGGTATCGTCGATGCCGTCATCGCAAACGTTCCTCTTGAGAAGTGTATCGTCCGACCGTTTGATGAGATTCCAAATCTCCACATCTTGCCTCCAGGAAGGGGTACCAGAAACCCGAACGCCCTGTACAACTCCGAAAAGTTCGGCGAACTTGTACGAAAGCTCAAGTCCGTCTACGACTATGTCATCATCGACTGTCCACCTCTGTCCTACGGTTCCGAGTTCACACACCTCGCAAAGCATCTTGATGGCTTTGTCCTGGACATCAGAGCTGGTGTCGCCATGAAGAGTTCTCTGTTCAACTTCGCCATGGATCTCGACTTCATCCAGGCTCCTCTGCTGGGTTACATCTACTACGGTGTCGTTGCAAAGAACCAGAGTTCCTACGGTTCCTATGGCCATGGAAACTACGGTTATGGAAGCTATGGCGGCTATGGCTCCAAGAAATATGGCTACGGTTATGGCTATGGTTCCAACAAGAAGTCCATTTACGAGGAAGGAAAGGGCTCCTACAAGAAGATCTACAAGAAGGAGCTTAAGAGACGAGCCGAAGTCACATACGGAAAGCGTGAGCCTGTTCTTGCCTATTCCAACGGTCTGGATATGGCTTTCGTTTCCATGAATGCTGAAAGACATGCAGGAATCAGCAGCGTCAAGGCTCCAGCTGGAACACTTGAGAGCATGCCACTTGTGAAGGGCGGCATTGCAGACAAGAAGACATCAGACATGCTTTCTGATATCGAGAATCTCTTCACAAAGGGTTGAGCATGATCAGAATCAGACCTGGAAAGGAAAAGAACCTGATGAAGCACCATCCATGGGTCTTCTCAGGTGCCATAGAGGAAGACAGCATTCCAGCGCAGGCCGGAATCGAGAAGGTCGTCACCTCCGAAGGCAGATTCATTGCCTGGGGTGTCTACGATCGTGATAGCCACATTCAGCTCAGACTGCTTTCTTGGGATGAGGATGTATGTCCTGACGACAACTGGTGGGCCTCTGTGGTCCGCGAGTCCATTCTCCGAAGAAGATGTTTCTTCGAGGACAAGGCTGGTCAGACCAACGTGTTTCGCATCATCCATGGTGAGGCCGACATGATCCCTGGCATCGCAGCCGATGTCTATGGCCGTATCGTCAGAATCATCGTCAGCGCAAGAATCGCATGGGACAAGCGCCAGGTAATCGTCAATGCCATTGAGGAACTTCTGCATCCGCAGATGATCATCCTGAATACCGACTCCGCATTCTGTGCCATCGAGAAGCTTCATGAGGTTACCGAATACTACAGACAGGGCGAGCGTTTCACACCGACCGAAAAGCTCGAAGACATCCGAATCCGTGAAAGCGGTATCTACTACGGCATGACGCCAGGAGCTGGCCAGAAGAGTGGATTCTACTGCGACCAGCGTGAGAACCGTTGTCGCATCGAGCCTTATGTAAAGGATGCCATTGTACTTGACGGCTGCTGTTACACAGGATCGTTCACCATGCATGCCATCAAGGCAGGAGCCAAGCAGGTCGATTCCTTTGACAGCTCTGCCGATGCCATCCACAGGTTGCTTTCCAACGTCAACATGAACGTTGAGTTGGGAACCTTGCCTGAGGATGCTCGTGACAGAGTCACCGCTACAAAGGCCGATATCTTCGAGACGCTCAGAAACATTCCGAAGAACCATTACGATGTCATGATCCTTGACCCTCCGAAGCTTGCCCAGACCATCAAGTCTCTGGATAATGCCAAGAAGGCCTACAAGGACCTCAATCGCATGGCCATGGAGAAGATCAAGCCGAATGGCATTCTGGTCACATGCTCCTGCTCCGGTGCCCTTACTCGTGAGGACTTCAGAACCGTTCTCGCCTGGAGTGCAAAGGATGCAAGGGTAGAGGTCCAGATTCTGGAAACCCTGGGACAGGCAATGGACCATCCGATTCGCATGTCCTTCCCGGAAAGTGAGTACCTTAAGGTGTTCATCCTTCGGGTCATCAAGTGAAGTTCTTGTGGACATTCTTGCACAAGAGTGTCCATCGTTCTAGTATAAATTGTCCTACAGTTTGGAGGGGTCAATGACAAGAAAATCAATCGCTTTGATTGTTGCAATTGTAGTCTGTCTCGTTTTCACACAGGCAGTTTTCGCAGAGGCTACACAGTATCCGACAGAGTTCAAGCAGCTTGACTATGAGGCAGAGTCCTATTCCCTGTCTGATGCATTCTGGTTCAATCCTACCATCTATGCCGTAGATATGCTGTCGTTCCTTCAGGCTTATCTCAAGCCGGAAAGCCCTGTGGAGTATTTCCTTGCAGCTTCCCAGTATACCGATGAGCAGATCGAGGAGGAGTTCGTCATTTTCCAGGCATTCACAGAACCTGAGTATGTCGGCTTTGTGAACTTCGTCTACACATGTGACGTCGAATCCTATGCACAGTCTCTCGGTTATGTCTTTGACCCTGAGCTGAGCTATTCCTTCAGCAACATGTTCGAGGAGCTTTCCGATATCGCTGCCATTTTCCCAAGAGGAATCGGAAGAACCGATGCTTACAACACCTTCCGCAGAACAGCACTGCACCTCGCATGGTACGCAAGAGAATATGGAAAGACTCCAGGCTTTGATGCCTGCAGTCAGTTCATAGATTACATCATTTCCTATTATGAGCAGCAGTTCGAAGAGGCTATGGCCGCTGAGGCTGCCGTCATGATGGAGATGGACATCTAGGGCGTGGATTCATACGTTCCAACAACAAACGCAAACCAAAAATGAAAGCCTACGGGCATTTGATTTAGGAGATAATCAAAGATGACATTTGCAGAGAAAATGAAAGCTAAGGCTATTGCAGCCCAGAAGTCACTTGTTCTTCCAGAAGGTCTTGAGCCAAGAACAGTCAAGGCTGCAAGAATGATTCTTGATCAGAAGATCGCTTCCGCCGTCACACTTGTCGGTAATGTCGACGAGGTCAAGGCTAACGCAGAGAAGCTCGGTGTCGACCTCACAGGTATCGCCATCGTCGATCCTCTTACAAGTGATAAGAGACAGGCTTATGCCAATGAGTACTATGAGCTCAGAAAGGCTAAGGGAATGACTCCAGAGCAGGCTTATGACCTGATCACAGCTCCTCTCAGATGGGGTGCAATGATGACTCGTCTCCACGATGCTGATGCAATGGTTGCTGGTGCAGAGAACACAACAGGTAACGTTCTTCTCGCTTCCTTCCAGATCATCAAGTGCAAGCCAGGCATCAAGAGCGCATCTTCCTGCTTTGTCATGGCTACAGATAAGAAGCAGTATGGTGTTGATGGAACTCTCATCTTCGCTGACTGTGCAACAATCCCTAACCCAACAGCTGAGCAGCTTGCTGAGATCGCTGAGGCTTCTGCTGAGTCCTGCAGAACATTCCTCGATGCTGAGCCAGTTGTCGCAATGCTTTCCTACTCAACAAAGGGAAGTGCTAAGGGTGAGCTCGTTGACAAGGTCACTACAGCTCTCGAGCTGGTCAAGGCAAAGTGCCCAGAGCTCAAGGTCGATGGAGAGCTTCAGCTTGATGCAGCTCTTGTCGATTCTGTCGCAAAGCAGAAGGCTCCAGGTTCCACAGTTGCCGGTAACGCCAACGTTCTCGTCTTCCCGGACCTCCAGGCTGGTAACATCGGTTACAAGCTCACACAGAGACTTGCTGGTGCTGAGGCTTATGGCCCAATCCTCCAGGGTTTCGCAAGACCTGTCTCTGACCTTTCCAGAGGTTGCAACGTCGAGGATATCGTCGTTACAGCATCCATCACACTTGCACAGGCAGCCAGCTGAGCATAAGAACATCGCAATTTCGGGTGTAGGATTTTTCCTGCACCCTTTTTTTTGACCGTTCTAGGGAATTTCACTTTTTTCTCTCGAAAAAACGGGTTTTATAGTGAAAGTTTCACTCGCAGAGCCTGAAATTTGATCATTTTGAGTGAAAACCTTTGATTTTCCCTGGAAATCACAAAATGGTTTCGACAGTTCGCTGGTATATAGGGGATGTGAACGGAAAATGGTCAAATTCGGTATCTCTTATCCTTGTCTCAGTGTCCGAAGTCCTTTTCGTTCTGTCTGCAGTGACTGCCGCCGGATGGATTTCCAATTTGTGTCTTGTGACTTTGTCTTCCATTCTTCTCGTTGTCATTGCCTTCGGCGGCAGCTCTGCGGCATCTTCCAGGCTTCGGACTCTGGTGGTTTTGATTCTTCTTCTGAATCTTGTGTTCTGCCAATGCAGACGCCTTTCCAAGGAAAATCTCTGCTTTTCACAAGATTCTGTCATCGCGGTGGAGGGGCAACTTATTTGTGACTCCTCATTCAGTGCAAAAGGGAACCATCTCATGAAGGTCACGATGACAAGTTGTGAGGATTTCAATGGTAACGCAGGAAGTGCAAGTGGCGTTGTGACTGTGGTGGGAGGAACACACTATATCATTACATATGGAATAAGAGTACGACTTACGGGGTGTTTTCGTGATGGTGTTTTCCTATGCGATCAGGTGCAGGTACTGCGTCGTACATGGCTCAATGACCTTCGGGAGCGTCTTATCGCAAAACTGGAGCTTCGCTTGTTGGGAAACAATCCCACTGACAGTGATCTGTTAGGCTGTGCGCTTGTTCTTGGTCGGGCAGACGAGGGAAGTGTACCGATCAAGGAGCTTGCAAGGCTCTGCGGCTGCTCTCATGTATTTGCACTGTCTGGCATGCATTTGGGAATTCTCACCTCCATCTGTACGCTGGCATTGGGAAAGCGCAAGTGGGGAAAAATCGCCTCTACAGTTTCAGTTCTGTGCTTTGTCTTTGTTGTTGGGCCTAGGCCTTCGCTTGTTAGGGCGGCACTTCTGTTTCTCTTGTTCTGGATTCCCATCGAGGAGCGGACCCTGCTGTGCCTCATCGTGCAGGGCATGATGTTTCCCTATTCCCTGACGGATATCGGATGCTGCTTCAGCTACATGGCTATCGTGGGAATCGTGTTTCTAAAGCCGTATGTCTCTGCCATGCTGGCCCAGATGCATAGGGCTTTTCGAAACATCCTGCCCATGACGTTGAGCATTCTGGTTCTGAGCATTCCGTTACAGATGCTATTTGAAGGCACGTGGTATCCGGTGTGCCTGCTTCTGTCCTATCCTATGGGGCTTCTGGCAGGACTTTCGATGATGCTTGGCCTTCTGCTGCTGGTGTTTGGACGATGCCGTCTTTTGCTTACACTTGGCGGTTTTGTCTATGGTCTTATGCAAAGCATGTTGGAAAGTTTTTCCGATTTTCCGTCTGCGGGGTGGCTGGGCTATGGCATTCTCATAGCGGCAGTGTTTTTGGTTGTGATTTTGTATCGTGTTCTGCAGTATCGGATACGACAGAAGGTCAATGGACATCGCCCTGTGATTGACTTGAAGAGCGCACCTAACGTAAACTCAAAACCATGATTTGGGATTTCGATTACAGCTCCATCTCCTCAATAACAAAGCTTCTGGATGAGAACGGTCTTAGTATGACCAAGAAGTTCGGACAGAACTTTCTCATTTCCATGAGCGCCCTTGACCGTATCGTTTCACTTTGTAAGCCGAATGCGGACTCTAGGGTCTGGGAGGTCGGTCCTGGAATCGGCGCGCTTACCACGAAGCTTCTGCAGACCGGAGCCCATGTGACATCATTTGAGATTGACCATGGCTTTTGCAGAATTCTGCGCGAGCAGGCGTACGTCGATGTCCCGAACTTCACACTCATCGAAGGTGATGCGCTGAAGAACTGGAAGACCGTGTTTGATGCAGAAGGTGCTCCTGACATCATCTGTGCAAACCTGCCATACAATGTGGGCTCCATCTTCATCGCTTCCCTGATTGAGAACCGCTGTCTTCCGAAGATCATGGTCTTCACACTCCAAAGCGAGGTTGTGGAGAGAATCTGCGCAAAGCAGGGCTCCGAGCAGTTCTCCGGATTCTCGATTCTGACTGGTATCGATTACCAGAACCGTGAAGCTTTCCGCATCAAATCCGGTTGTTTCTATCCGGCACCGAATGTCGACAGCTCTGTGGTTGTCATGGAAAGACGCGAGAATGCACTTGTTCCTGACGATGAGGCCAGGGACTTCTTGGAGCTTGTCCGAGTGCTTTTCGCACAGCGAAGAAAGACGGTCAAGAACAATCTCAAAGCTCTTGGAAGACCTTCGGCAGAACTGGATGAGGCTCTGGCAAAAAGCGGTATCAGCGCAACCGAGAGAGCGGAAAAGCTCAGCGTGCAGCAGATTCTTGAATTGGAAAGGAACATCTATAGAAGAGTATGAGAGTATTCGTTTACACATTAGGCTGTAGAGTCAACCAGTGCGAGAGCGAGGCTGTGGCAGAGGCTTTTTCCAAGCAAGGCCATGAGGTGCTTCATTCCAGCACAGACGCAGACCTTGTCATTGTCAACACTTGCACCGTCACAAGCAAGGCCGAGCAGAAGGCCAGAAGGGTCATCCGACTTTTTGCCGCAAAGGCTGCCACGCTTGTCACCGGCTGCTATGCCCAGGTCAATCCTCAGGAAATCGAGGCTCTGTCCGAGAATGTTGTGGTGCTTCCTCTTCTGAAGAAACCAGAGCTTCTTCGACTTCCAGAGTACATCAACGACAGAATCGGCATGGACATGCTTGAGGTCATTCGAGAGTTCTCCAGTCTCAAGAAACCTGCGAAGATGGGTCTTTTTGACTTTGCACCATCGGAGTTCTCCTATCATTGCAGATCTTATCTGAAGGTTCAGGATGGCTGTGACAACAATTGCGGGTTCTGCCGTGTTCACATTGCCCGTGGCGCTTCCTATAGCCTGGATGCTGACACAGCTGTGCAAAGAGCGCTTGAGATCGAAAAAAGAGGCTATCATGAGATTGTTCTCACTGGTGTGAATCTGACCATGTATGACCATAACGGAAGGGGTCTTGGCGGCCTTTTGGAGAAGATGCTCGCAGCCGTTGGACCAGATATGCGTTTCCGTCTTTCCTCCATGGAACCGGACCATATCGATGACCTTCTTCTGGAGCAGCTCAAAGATCCTCGGATGCAGCCATATTTCCACATCCCAATCCAGAGTGCAGCCGACAAGGTCATTAAGCGAATCAACAGAAAGTATGACAGCTCCCATCTGGAGTATGTCATCTCAAAGCTCAGGGAAATCAAGGGAGATCCTTTCTTGGCCTGTGACATCATCACAGGTCTCCCAGCCGAAGGCGACGAGGAGTTTGAATACACCAGGGCATTCTTGGAGCGCCATGGGTTTGCCATGATGCATGTGTTCCCGTTCAGCCCACGCCCTGACACTGCATTGGAACATGCCAAGGATAGAGCACCGGAAAGTGTAAGAGACGAAAGGGCCAAGATCCTTCGCGACCTTTCACTTTCTTTGAACCAGAAGTTTGTGCAGCGACAGGTGGGCCTGGAGAACGAGGTGATTCTGGAGGACCACAAGGGTGGCAAATGGTTCGGCCTTACCGGAAACTACATGCGCGTTGAGGTTCAGAATGTGCCGGAGAACGCAAAATGTGGCGACCTTTTGAAAATTAGATTGCTAAGTGAAACAGTAGGCATTACTATTTGATAAACTTTGTTTACTGGTCGTTTGGTGCTGGTAGACCATTCTGTAACGGATTGTTTGGAGTTTCCCTATGAGAAGACGCGATGGAGTTAGGGTCAAGGATGCAGACCCAATGTATACAATTGTCCCATACATCATGGACAAGCGCTATGATGCAATGAACATGATTACTTTGGATATTCCTGTAGCTCCACTGAAGGATTACATGAAGACCACAAGACGTGACGGAAAGTACGTCAGCCACTTGGGCCTCATCATTTGCGCCTACCTTCGAACTGCCGCACAGTACCCACTTCTGAACCGTTTCATCGTGAACAAGAAGATCTACGACAGAAAGAACTTCGATGTCGCCATGGTTGTTCTCAAGGGCGGTGAGACCGAGCAGGAAGGTACCATGAGCAAGATCCGCTTCGACTTCAACGACAACATCTTTGACGTCCAGAAGAAGATCGATGATTACATCACTGCAAACCGTGAGGTCAAGAACAAGAACTCCACAGACAAGCTCATCAAGAAGCTTCTTGCCTTCCCAGGCCTCGCCAATTTCGGAGTGGGGCTTTTCAAGTGGATGGACAAGCATGGACTTCTTCCGAATTCCATCATCAACGCCAGTCCGTTTCATACCAGCCTGACAGTGACCAATCTTGCCAGCATCAAGACCAACCACATCTACCACCATATCTATGAGTTCGGTACCACAAGCGTCTTCATTGCCATGGGTAACACCCGCGAGAAAGCATTCAAGGAAAAGGGTGAGATTGTGTTCAAGACCTGTCTGCCACTTGGTGTTGTCATGGACGAGAGAATCTGTAGCGGTCACTACTTTGCTGCGGCATTCTCCTGCATCAAGAACTACCTCACACACCCTGAGCTTCTGGAAAAGACTTTCCAGGAAGAGCAGGCAGCCGGTGCTGCACAGCCTGTCGTTGAGTCCGAAGAGCCGATCAGCCTCTGACAACCTATTTTCAAAGCACGTCCTCTTTGTATAATATGTAACCGCATGATGGCGGCCAAAGCTCTAGCATAACTGGCGAAAAGCAAGTAATAATTAAGGGCTTGCCTCCATGGTAAGCATTCGGTATATGAGGAATCGCAGATGATTAACAAAGCAGAATGGAAACAGCTGGTCCAGACCAGACTTCAGAGAATGTATGAGACTTCAGGACACGAGGGCACACTTTCGGATGTTGTTCTCCAGATTCCACCAAAGCCTGAGATGGGTGACCTTGCATTCCCTCTGTTCGCCTTTGCCAAGGCTTTCGGCAAGGCTCCAAACATGCTCGCACAGCAGCTTGCTGATGACATCAACGCCCTGGAAGGCAAGCCGGATGGTGAGGCTTTCTGTGCTGGTCCTTACATGAATGTCAGACTCAACATGGACAAGATGGTCAGTGACCTGTACGCAAACATCGTCAAAACCGGTGCCTCCTATGGTAAGACTGGCGTCTTTGAGGGCAAGAAGGTCATGATTGAGTTCAGTTGCCCGAACACCAACAAGCCACTGCATCTGGGCCACGTGCGAAATGACTGTATCGGTCAGAGCATGAGCCAGATTCTCAAGGCTGGCGGCGCTGAGGTTCTGAAAGTCAACCTCATCAACAACAGAGGTGTCCACATCTGCAAGTCCATGCTTGCCTACCAGAAGTTCGGTGGCGGTGAGACTCCAAAGTCCAGCGGCATCAAGGGTGACCATCTGGTCGGTAACTACTATGTCCGTTTCGCACAGTGGGAGAAGGAGGTCCTGGACAAGGACACTGCAACTTTCATGGCACAGGGAATGAGCGAGGACGATGCCAAGGCCAAGGCCAAGGCTGTCAATGCTCCAGACCTTGAGGCACAGGACATGCTCCGCGCTTGGGAGCAGGGTGATCCAGAGGTCATGGACCTGTGGAGAAAGATGAACCAGTGGACTCTCGATGGTGTTGCACAGACCTACGAGAACACCGGCATTTCCTTTGACAAGTACTACTACGAAAGCGATACCTACAAGCTCGGAAAGGACAAGGTCCTTGAGGGTCTTGAGAAGGGTGTCTTCCAGAAGCAGAAGGACGGTGCCATCTACATCGACAACTCCGATATCGGTCTGGACAAGAAGATCCTTCTCAGAAAGGATGGAACCTCCATCTATATCACACAGGATATCGGAACTGCCATCAACCGACACGAGGATTGGCCATTTGACAGCCTTGTCTATGTCGTCGCAAGTGAGCAGCGCTACCACTTCAAGGTGCTTTTCCATGTTCTGGACAAGCTCGGCTATGACTGGGCCCAGGATCTGCATCATCTTTCCTATGGTATGGTCTTTTTGCCAGAGGGCAAGATGAAGAGCCGCGAAGGTACTGTCGTCGATGCCGATGACCTCATCAAGTCCTTGACCGAGATGGCAAAGGCTGAGATTGTGGAAAAGGGTAGAGACTCTGAACTTGAGGATGTCGATGCCACTGCACACAGCATTGCTTTGGGTGCTCTGAACTACTATATCCTGCAGTTCGACCCGACCAAGGACTTTGTGTTCAATCCAAAGGAGTCTCTCTCCTTCAACGGAAACACCGGACCATATCTGCAGTACATGGGAGCCAGAATCTCCTCCATGCTCAGAAAGTATGATGAGGTCAGATCCGATTATGATGTGATTCCATTCGATCCAGCCCAGCTTTCCCTGGAGGACGAGCGTGAGCTCATCAAAATGATCGGCTCCTTCCCTGAGACTGTCACAAAGGCTTGCAAGCAGTACGATCCAAGCATCATCTGCGCCTACCTGTATGACATGTCCAAGAAGTTCTCACACTGGTATCACGACAACCAGATCCTCAAGGCAGAGACAGCTTCTTTGGTCAAGGCTAGAGTTTGCCTGTGCGAGATGGTTCTGCAGACCATGAAAAACGCATTTGACCTTGTCGGAATTCCATTCCTTGAGAAGATGTGATTAGCCGAAAAGCGTCAGCAGACCCTGTACGAGTCTGTCCAATTCCCAGTCAGTATTGTTCTGGCTGGGATTTTTTCTGTCCTGGCGTATGACATCGCAAAGGCACTGCATCACAGCCGATGCGAAATAGTCCGATGCGATATCGGTGTCGCTGATGTCCAGCCAGCTTCTCTGCACACAGTACTCAAGAGCTACGCGGATACGGGCGGTGACCATGAACAGAAGGCTTGTGTACAGCCGGTCAAAGGTCTCGTCAAACATTCTCTGCTGTTGGATGATGGAAAGGTAGGAGCAAAGCGGAGCCTCGGCGAAGGTCTCCAGAAAACTGTCCACCAGGGACTCCAGAAGGCTCTGGGCATCCTTTGCCTTGAAATCGACCACAAACGTCTTGTTCTTGAGAATCTCCTGGCAGTAGGTGACGGTTGCATCCAGCAGGGCTTGGTAGCTTTCGAAGTGGCTGTAAAGGCTTGCTTTGCGAATGCCGACCGCCATTGCGATATCGGCCATACTGACGTTTGAAAGTCCCTTTTCCTCGCCCAGCGCAAGCAGGGAAAGCACGATTTCCTCTTTGGTTCCGGTGATTGCTGTGATGTCCATGCACACATTAAAACCTACCGAACGGTAGTTAGTCAATCGCTTTTTCTTGCCTTTTATTTGCACCTTCTGTGGAACAAACTTTGTGCAAGTTGTATAAGGTTAGAGCAAATTTCATTTTAAGGATGTGTTTCGAATGTACGCACTCGTAGAAATTCTTGGAAAGCAGTATAAGGCAGAAGAGGGTAAGACCATTCAGGTTGACCTCGTTGATGCTGAGCTCAATTCTCAGGTCACTTATGATTCTGTCCTTGCTGTCGTTAAGGAAGATGACGTTAAGTTTGGCGCACCATATGTCGCAGGCGCCAGCATTGTAGCCACACTCCAGTCCAACTTCAAGGACGACAAGGTTCGTGTTTACAAGTATCGCAGAAGAAAGGGATACCGCAGGACTCAGGGTCACCGCCAGCAGTATTCAATTCTTAAGGTTGAGAAGATCAACGGTTAAGGGAGGCAATCAATGGCTCATCATAAAGGTGGTGGTTCATCCAAGAACGGAAGAGATTCTAATGCACAGCGTCTCGGCGTAAAGGTCTATGGCGGTCAGGTTGTCACAGGCGGTTCTATCATTATTCGCCAGCACGGCACAAAGATCCATGCAGGACAGAACGTCGGTATGGGTTCAGACTACACTCTGTTTGCTAAGGTAGACGGAAAGGTTCTCTATCACCAGAGAAACAACCGCAACTACGTCAGCATCGTTACAGAAGAGTAATCGATAAGTACTAGTCTCTATGTTTGGTTTTTCAGATGAAACCTATATCGACATTGCCTCCGGAAACGGGGGCAATGGTTGTGTCTCATTCAGAAGAGAGAAATTCGTCGAGAAGGGCGGTCCCGATGGTGGTGACGGCGGCAAAGGCGGAGATCTCGTCTTCGTCGTAAAGGATAACCTCAGGACTCTTGCTCATCTGAAGATCATCAGAAGCTTCCGTGCAGAGAACGGAAGAAACGGTAGCGGCGCTCGCTGCTACGGCAGAAACGGCAACGATATGGAGATCCCTGTTCCACCAGGAACCGTTCTGAAGGATGCCGCAACCGGAGAGGTCATCAAGGACCTTACCGGACTGGACCGCTTTGTCTTCCTCAAGGGTGGACGTGGAGGTCTTGGCAACTACCATTTCAGAACTTCCACAAGACAGGCTCCTAAGTTTGCCCAGCCAGGTGAACCTGGTGTGGAGATGCGAGTCGGACTTGAGCTTCTGGTCATCGCAGACATCGGCTTCGTCGGTTTCCCGAACGCGGGAAAAAGTTCTCTCATGAACATGCTGACGAACGCAAGAAGCAAGGTCGCTCCCTATCCATTCACAACGAAGATCCCTCAGCTCGGTATGATGCGTCTCGGCGAGCAGGATGTTGTCATTGCTGACATTCCTGGTATCATCGAGGGTGCAAGCCAGGGTGCTGGAATGGGATTCAAGTTTCTCAAGCACATTGCCAGAACAGGCGGTCTTGCCTATCTGATCGATATGTCAGACCCGCAGTGTCTGGAGCAGTATGAGCTTTTGAGGAACGAACTTTACACATATTCCCCTGAACTTGTCGAGAAGAAGGAGGTTCTCATCGGAACCAAACTCGACGAGGATGGTGCACCGGAGAACTTTGAGAAGTTCAAGGCCAAGTACAGCGACAAGACTGTCTATGGCATGACCATCTATGACGATGACACCGTAAAGCCTATCATGAAGGCCTTTGTCGACATGATCGGAAAGGGTGAGGTCGAACATGGATTTACCACAAAGCTCGATACCGATGCCTACTATCCGGAATCCCTGGAGGAATATGAAAAGCGCTAAGATTGCGATTCTGGGCGGTAGTTTCGACCCTGTCCATCTTGGACATCTGTTTCTTCTGCACACGGCAATCAGCCAGTCAGACTACGACCGATTCGTGATCATTCCCGCAAAGGTCAGCAACTTCAAACAGGATAACAGTCCAAAAGCCTCTGATGCCGACAGGCTTGAGATGCTGCGACTGGCCCTGCTTGATTTTTGCGACCTGTATCCGCAGGACCGTAATGCGGACATCGCAATCTCAACCATGGAATATGAACGTGGCGGGGTGTCTTACACCTCCGATACGATACGCCAGCTCAAGTCGCAGCTTGGAACTTCTTCTCGCATCGGCATGATTGTGGGCGATGACCACGTGGGTGGTCTGACCCATTGGCATGAGTATGAGTACCTTAGGGATAATGTGGAGTTTCTGATCTGTCGACGAAACGGCGGTTTGAATGTCTGGGACAGCCTTCCAGATGACCTTGTGTTTCGAAAACTCGAGGTCTCAGAAACGGCTCCCCAGTCATCCAGTGCAATCCGAAAGAACCGTGAGGAAAGCCTGTCGTTCCTTCCAAGGAGGGTGATGGAATATGTCAAAGACCACAATCTCTACACTTGAGGATCTCAAGGCTCTAGTCAGAAAGTCCGTGTCGGAAAAGCGCTATCTCCATTGCCTGGGTGTCGCCCAGACGGCTTATGAGGTGCTAGAGCACTATGGTCTTCTCAATGACGTCGAGTCCTGGAACGGCTTTGATGCAGCTCTCTTTTGTGGCGTCGCTCATGACATTGCCAGGGAAATGGATGATGCTTTACTTTTGCGATATTGTGAAGAAAATCACATTCACCTTCCGAAAGAGGATATCGATTCTCCTGTTCTGGCACATGGACTTGTATCTGCAGAAATCGTCATGAAACATGTGGGAACCATTCCGATGTCCTGGTACAAGGCCCTTTGCGTGCATACGACAGGAAACATCGGTATGGACAGTTTGGCTTTGGCAATCTTTGTTGCTGACTACATTGAGCCGACGCGAAAGTTCATGACAGAGGAAAAGCGTGCCTACTACCTGAGTGCCGAGAACCTTTTTCTGTGTGCGTACCGTGTCTTGTGTGATATGATGAATCACTGGAGTCAGACAGGTTTTCACAGCATCTCCTCTGCCTCCGTTGCCATGAAGGAAGATCTTGAGAGGAAGTTGGCCGGTGATGAGAAGTAGGGTTTTTGGTGTCAGGCTTGTGGCAGTTGCCCTTCTGGTCCTGCTTGCCCTTTGTCTGACCGCATGCTCAAACGATACGACAATCTGCTATTACGGCTACTTCGAGGAGCAGGCTTTCGCCTTTGTGTACAAGCAAGCTACGAACACGCTGTATGGCATAAGGCTTCCGCTGGAGCAGATTCTCCTTTGGGGTAAGGCCTCGGGCCTGGATTCGATTCCGATTGCCATGAGAAATTATGTGGGGCTCAAGGAGTCTGGTTTTCTCATCGGATCTTCGGACAACTTCCGGACCATGTGTGACCTAACCGATGCACTGGGTTCTGAGTCGAGTGCTCCGGATAATAACGGAAAACGCCTTTCGACCTTGGCCTCCAAGGCTCTGGTCTTGAGCAAAAAACCGCTGTCGGATAAGATTAACCAGCTTTGTGGTCCGGATTCCGCTGGTCTGCTGAAACTGATGGCAGAGAAGAATCCGACTTGCGTGAGCTACGATGCTCACAGCTTTTTTGATACTGATGATTTGAACTTCTCACAACGCTACTTCACCAAGTGGCTTGAGCAGGTTCTTGGAGGACACAAATGAAAGAAGAGACACAGAAGCAGGTTGATGGACTTTGCACATTCCTGACAGACCACAAGGGCCTTGATGTCACAGCAATCGACGTTTCAGGAGACTGCTCCTGGACAGACTGCTTCATCATCTGCACCGTGACCAGTCTTGGTCACCTCAGAGGTCTTGCACATGAGATCTGGGGCGAGATCCTTGATCTTGGACTTGAGGTCAGAAATCGCCATAAGGCTGTCGGCGACGACGGATGGGAGCTCATCGATTGTGGCGATATCGTCATTCATCTCATGAGCCAGGAGATGAGGGATTTCTATTCCCTTGAGAAACTTTGGCAGAAGTTCGGAAAGTGATTATCCGACTATGACTCGACCGCAGCGGCTTCCGGTAAGGAGGCCGTTTTTTATTGCAAACGTGCCGTTGACCATTACGTAGTCCAGGCCTGAGCATCTTGCAAACGGGTGGGCACTGTCGGAGTTGTCCTTCAGAGTCTTTGGGTCAAACAGCACAAGGTCGGCCTTCATACCTTCTTGCACAAAACCTCGGTCTGTGATGCCAAGGCGCTTTGCTACATTGCCGGTCATTTTCGCAATGGCGGTCTCAAACGGAATGTCATCGTCGATGCACCACATCTGCAAAAGGTGAATCGCTGCATTGGCACTTCTAGGGTGTGCCATAGCGCCTGCGTAGAGGGCATCGGTTCCAAAGCTCATCAGATCATCGCAGAAGATGGTGCGAAGGCTTTCTCGGGTCTGGGTCACATCTGTCATCAGCGCGCAGCGGCTTTCCTGGGACAGCAGTGTGAACAGTGCATTGTATGGGTCCATGGAAAGTTTCTCGGCAACCTGCGTCATGGTAAGACCATTGAAAGAAGGATTGCTTTCCAGAATCACGATGCGAATGTCATCCCAAGGACAGAGTTCTGTGATGCTGTCCCAGCCTTTCGGATTTTGCATCTGATTGATGATGTGAGAGCGTAGGGTGCTGTCCGTCTGCGTTTTGGCAAGCGTTTTCAGTAGATCCTTCTGGTCTAGGCGCAGCAGCTCTGGCGGAAGCAGGCTGAAAAGGCTTGTGCTTCCGTACTCGTATGGGTACTGGTCAAAAGCTATGTCAAAGCCCTCATTGCGCATGTCGTGGATCATCTTCAAAATGGTTGGGACCTTGTCCTGGTTCTTGCGGCCAATGGCTTTGAGGTGGGAAATCTCAAGGCGCACCCCTGTTTCGCGGACGTAGGAGAGAACCTCTTGGATGGACGAGAGAATCTCATTGCCTTCGCAGCGGTGATGGACGGTGAAAAGGGCGTTGTGGCTCTTGACTACTTTCAAAAGCTCAATCATCTCTGTCCGATCTGCAAAAAGACATGGGGCGTAGTAGAGCCCGGTGGAAAGGCCGAAGCAACCCTGGGACAGCGATGTGTCCAGCAGTTGGCACATGGTCTTGATTTCAGAATCCCTTGCAACGCGGTTTGGGTTCCCTTCCATGGCCTGGATGCGAAGGCAGCTGTGGCTTTGCAGAAACGCCATGTTGATTCCGCTTTCCAACGTCTGTGCGTACGAGGAGAAATCGCTCCAGTTCCAGTTGTCGTGGTGCCCCAGGATATCTGCAAATTGCGGGCTGTCGCCACGTTTTCGTGGGTACACGCCAATGCCACAGTTGCCGGACAGGTCAAAGGTGATTCCCTGTTGGATCTTGTGTGTCATCGCCGGGTCGCGCAGAACCTCAAGTTCGCTGTGGGCGTGGATGTCCATGAAGCCTGGGCAAAGGATCTTGTCTTGGGCCTTGATGACAAGGTCGGCATCTTGGTTTTGCAATGGGGTTTGTGAAATGGTCTGGATTGTGTCTTCGCAGACAAGAACATCAGCCACAAAGGGTTTTCGGGAAGACCCATCTATGACTGTTGCACCTTGAAAGAGAACTGACATGGCTACCTGACTTTACTTTTGGATGTTTCCTGTGACAGCGTCGATGATCATCTGGACCAGCATCTGGCTGTTGCCTCGGATGGCGGTGGAGGCGAGGGCTGCCTTGAGCTCTGGGACCTGGTTTGCTCCAAAGAGGGCAGGTGGAAGCTTTGCCTTGTACATTTCGTTGGCAAGAAGCACGAAGGCAAGCTCGGCGGTTCCCTTGTCAAACGGCTGGATCCTGAGAATCTCGGCAAACAGGAAGGCGGCTCTTGCGACAGGGTGGAGTACGGACCAAGGGCCTGCATACTGCTCGAACATGGCTTCGGTCTCCTGTGCCTGGTTTCCGCCCATTCTGTAGTAGCCGGCAGAACGTTCGTCAATGGACATGAGCAGTCTGTGATGCAGTTCAAGAAGCTTTTTTTCGTTCAGGTCAAATGGAATGGCAGAGAGGGTGGATCTCATGTTCAGAGCCATGATCTGCTTGGTAAGTGGTACATCAGGCTGGTTTTCCAGATTGAAGATCTGAAGGACGTTCTCAAGGGTGATGTCGGTATTGTCATAGCACAGTGCTTCCAGGACGATCTCGACCTTGCGGTCTGTGGTGAGGCTGCTCTGGTTCAGGCTTGAGCGGAGCTTGTCCACTTCCTTGTAATCCTGGTTTCCTGTTCTGAGACTGCGGTTCTTCATGTATCTGAGGGTTCTTCCGTCTGCAGGTTTCTGTGTTCCGGCAGGGATTGTCCATACCCAGTCTCCGCAGCGTACTGCACCTTCAATCTTGCCCTCAGAACAGAGGGATCTCACACGTCTTTCACTGATGCCCCATCTCTGGGCTGCTTCTTTTGTGCTGATGTAATCCATAGGATTAGGATATTCCGAATTCGGATGGGATTGCAAGGGTGATTTTTTAGGATTGTCATATTTTGTGTGGTGTTGGAATTGCGAAAAATGGCACTTTTTTCACTGAAATTTTATATAAAAACTTCCAAATACCCTTTTCATAAGTATATAATGGGTCCACACAAAAAATATGGAGGAAACTAAATGAAGAAATTAGTTCTTACACTTTTGGTCCTCTGCATGGCTTTCGCACTGTTCGCAAACGGTGCTCAGGAAGCACCTGCAAAGGAACTCTCAGCTGTTCAGCAGATCATCAAGCAGGCTGAGTCCATGACACTCGAGGAGCTCGCTAAGAAGGCTATCGCAGAGTCTAACGGCGCAACATTCTACGGAGTTGGTAACTCATCCCGTGGTAAGTCAGCTCTCCCACTATTCATCACATATCTCCAGTCCCTGGATGCTAACTACACACTCAACTTCGAGTGGCAGCAGCCAAAGGAGAATTCCATCTTTGAGATGCTCTCAGCTGATGGACAGAAGGAGAAGGGAACATTTGCTATGACACTGATCCAGGACGGAAACCAGATCGAGAGCAAGATGGTCCAGACAGGCGTTCTTGACACCTACATCCCATATGAATGGGCAAAGGCAAACAACACAACAGCTGACGCTGTCGAGGGTTACCTTCCACTGCAGACTCTCAACAAGATCTTCATGTACAACAGCACAGGTTCCAAGACCTTTGACAACTGCTGGGATTTCGTCATGCCAGGTGAGCACGGTCTGTTCATGGATATCGACTCTGAGCCAGTTGGAAGAAACTTCCTCTACACACTCACAGCCGACAGATATGCTAAGGTCATGAAGGATGCTTTCAATGCTCTTTCCGCTTCCGAGAAGGCAGCTATCCAGCCAACAGTTGATGCTATGGCTAAGCAGGCTACAGAGCTCGGACTCGGTGCTGATGCAAAGTACTCCCTCGCTTGGATCAAGCTTTGGATGGAAAGCTACAACGCACAGACAGACGATGGCCCTATCTGCAACACTCTCGTTGCTAATTCTGCAACAGACCAGTTCGGTCTCATCGTTTACTCAAAGCTCAGAAGCGTTTCCGAGTCTGACACAGTTTCCAAGAACAACATCAAGGTTGCTGCTTACACAGACGGTTACACAGGTATCGGTGGATACGGTTACTGCCACTACCTCTTCGTCACAGACAACTCACCACTTCCTTGGACAGCATGTGCATTCATCGCTTACATGACATGTACACAGGAAGGTTTCGATGCTTGGGGAAAGGATATCGGAGGATACTCATCAAACCCAGTCGTCGCAGAGGCTAACGAAGCAAAGCATCACCACTCTGTTGGTGGTACAGTTGACGGAGTCGTCGTCTATCCATCCAACAATGACCGCGGTCTTGATTGGTGGCTCGGACAGGGTAACCTCGTTGTCGAGGATCCAGAGTACTGCGCATCTGTCGCATTCTCAGTCGGTTCCTGGATTGACTCTCTCAAGAGATACAATCACTAATCTGATCTGATTGACGAGGTGCTTTCGGCACCCCTAGCTGCCCCAGGGCCGAACAGTCCTGGGGCACGATTTATTTTTTGATTTCAAGGAAACTTTTATATGCGCAACGCTGCCACAATAAAAGAGGTGTCTCCTTTCACAATCCGCTGGAACAGGTTCAAGACCTTCATGTCCAAGCCTGAGCACATCATTCTGCTGCTCATGGGCATCGTTTTGACCGTTACAACCGTTTCGCCGATTGTGGCTATCCTAAAGGACACCATTTCAATCCACGTAGGCACCATCGACCAGCACCTCACAGGTAGGGCTTCCGGTTATACCCTTGTCAACTATGTGGACCTTTTCACAAGCAAACTCGCAAAGACAAACCTTTGGACACCGCTGTTCAACACACTGGTCCTTTCCTTCGGTTCCTGTCTCTTTGCCATCCTCTACGGAGGAATCTTCGCCTTTCTGGTCACCAGAACAAATCTTGCTTTCCGCAAGTATCTGAGTTCCATCTTCATCTTCCCTTACATCATGCCACAGTGGACACTCGCTGTTGTATGGCAGAACCTTTTCAACTCCAATGCTGTAACGGGAACATCTGACGGACTTCTGGCAACCCTCGGAATTCTTATGCCGAAATGGTGGTGCATCGGTCTGTTCCCAAGTATCGTCGTACTGGGAATGCACTATGCTCCATTTGCCTATATCCTCATCGGCGGAATCTTCAAGAACATGGATTCCAACCTTGAGGAAGCTGCCACAATCCTTGACACACCAAAGTGGAAGACGATGCTTCGCATCACGCTTCCAATGGTCAAGCCGGCAATCCTTTCAACTGTTCTTCTCGTCTTCGGTGGAGCCATGGGAAGCTATCCTGTTCCTCACTATCTGAAGCTTGCAACACTTTCCACAAGATACATCACCCTCAGAGCCCGCTATAAGGGTGAGGCAAGTATCCTGGCAATCATCATGATGATCCTCGGTGGAGCCATCATGATTGTGAACCAGGCCAGCCTGAAGAGCCGAAAGAACTACACAACCGTCACAGGTAAGTCCGGTCAGATCTCCAAGATCAATCTCGGAAAGGTCGGTAAGTATGTCATCGCCGTCATTCTGATTTTCCTGACATTCTTCACCAGTATCTTCCCGATCATCTCCTTCGCGTTCGAGACCTTCCTCCCGAACCCAGGTGACTACAGCTTCCTGTACACAGGTGATACCAAGAACCTGACACTGAAGTGGTGGATGACCAGTGAGAATATCACCGAAAACGGTATGTACGGCCAAAAGGGTATTCTGTACAACAAGACGATCTGGAGTGCCTATAAGGGAACACTTCTGGTCTCCCTTTCCTGTTGTCTTGCCGCAGGTACCATCGGAACCATGCTCGGTTATGCAATTTCCAAGAAGAGACGAAACAAGTATGCGAACTACGTCAACAACATCGCATTCCTTCCTTATCTTATGCCTTCCATTGCTGTCGGTGCCGCATTCTTCGTCTTGTTCTCATCCGGTAAGATCAATCTGTTTAACACCTATACCGGACTGATCATTGTAGGTTCTGTCAAATACATTCCTTTCGCATCCAGAAGCGCCTTGAACTCCATGCTTCAGCTTTCTGGTGAGATTGAGGAATCTGCAATCATCCAGGACATCCCTTGGTTCAAGCGAATGACCAGAATCATCATTCCAATCCAGAAGACATCCATCATCAGCGGCTTCCTGCTTCCGTTCATGACATGTCTCAGAGAGTTGAGTCTGTTCATGCTGCTCTGTACACAGGGCTTCTTGCTTTCCACAACATTGGACTATTTCGACGAGATGGGACTGTATGCATTCTCAAGTGGTATTAACCTGCTGCTTGTCGTGACCCTTCTTGTATTCAACACATTGGTTAACAAACTTACAGGCGCAAGCCTTGATAGCGGCATAGGAGGTTGATGATGCCGGAGATTAGACTTGAACACGTTACAAAGAGATGGGGTAAGTTCTACGCTGTAGACGACCTGAATCTCGTTATCGGAAACAATGATTTCGTTACACTTCTCGGACCTTCCGGTTGTGGTAAGACAACAACTCTCAGAATGATTGCCGGTCTTGAGACTCCTACCAGCGGTAAGATCTCCATCGGTGACAGGGTCGTGTTCGATTCCTCCAAGGGAATCAACGTTCCACCAAACAAGAGAAAGGTCGGATTTTTGTTCCAGAATTATGCTCTGTGGCCAAACATGACCGTTTACCAGAACATCTCCTTCGGTCTTCACAACATCAAGGAAGAGCTTCCAACCATCGATTTCGAGGCCAAGGAGGCTACAAAGCTTGTTGAGATTCTCAGCGACATCGCTACTCTCAAGGCTCACATTGCAGAGTCCAAGGACAAGAGCGGCAAACTCGATGAGAAGAAGGCCCAGCTGAGACTCATCGATTCCTATACCATCTCCATGATGACAGCAAAGAAGCTTCTCGCCCTCAAGGACGACAATGCCATGGCAGCCCTCCTGGAATCTTCCAAGAAGAAGCTCGAGGAGAGAAAGAACGCCATCGCCGCTGCAGGTCAGACTCTGGATGCTGATTTCCACGTTCTTCAGAACGGCACTCCAGTGACCAGCGTCAGAAAACTCACCGATGAAGAGATTGACCTCTCCGTTCGCAGAGTCTCTCGCCTCGTCAAGATCGGTATGTTCATGGACCGCTACCCAGCAGAGCTTTCCGGTGGTCAGCAGCAGAGAGTTGCCATCGCAAGAACACTGGCTCCAGAGCCAAGCGTCCTTTTCATGGATGAGCCACTTTCCAACCTCGACGCCAAGCTCCGACTTGAGATGCGCTATGAGCTGCAGAGACTTCACGTTGACACAGGAAGCACCTTCGTCTACGTCACACATGACCAGATGGAAGCCATGACTCTTGCTACAAGAATCTGTCTCATGAACAACGGCGTCCTTCAGCAGTACGACCCACCACTTGATGTCTACAACATGCCAAACAACCTGTTTGTTGCAGACTTCGTCGGTAACCCTTCTGTCAACTTCATCGATGCTCAGGGTAAGATCAATGCAGACGGAACCGTCTCCTTGGAGATGCTCAACGGCAGAAAGTTCACATTCAAGCCAGCTGCAGACTTTGACTTTGATGCCTGGTACAAGGCTCGCGATGAGCACAAGGCTGCCATGGAAGCTGAAGAAAAGGCAAAAATGGAGCTCAAGGGCTATGTCGAGAAGGGTAACAAGGACGAGTACTTCAACTACCACATCGCAAAGGTGGATGAGTCTGAGATCCAGGATGAGGTTCCACGCATCGACCGCCAGAGCTTTGTCATTGGTGTCAGACCTGAGTGCATCGATATCGATGAGAACGGCTCCGTTTGTGGTGAGATCTTCGGTGCCATGCCAACCGGTATGGAGTCCACCATCAAGGTCAACGTGGATGAGTTCCTTCTGACCGGTGTCATCTTTGGAAACTCCAAGTTCACAATCGGTTCAAAGGTCAACTTTGCAATCAATACCGACCGCATCATGCTCTTTGATGCCATCAGCGGAAGACTTGTCACTCTCGGAAGTCTGAACTGAATCACATAATGAATCGGGCAATGGCCTCTGCAACACCGCAGTGGCCGTTGTCGGCTTTTGTCGTGTAGGTGGCCATGGCCTGGATGTCCTTAGGGGCGTTTGCCATGGCTACTGCTATTTTTGCGGCCTTCAGCATATCGACGTCATTGTAGAAGTCACCGATGGCCATGACGTTTTCCCGTCCGATTCCATAATGGACGCAAAGCGCATCCACTGCAGTTGCCTTGCTGACGCCTTTTGGAAGAATCTCCAGAAACTGTGGTGTGGAAAGAAAGCAATCCACCTCGTCAGAATAGCGTTTCTCAATGCTGGCCTTCAGACATCGTGTCAGCTCTGGGTCTTCATTCACACCGAGAATCTTGTTTGGCTCCTGCTGCCTGATTTTGGCATCAAGGTCAGTGACAAAACCCTTTGAGCCGGAGGCCTCTTGCTCCTGTTGCCACCATTTCTCCTGTCCGAAGTTCACACACCAATCGTTGTGATGGTAGTAGAAATAGGTGCAACCCAGCTCTTTTGCGATTTCGTGTATTCCCAATGCGGTCTCACAGTCAATCAGATGTTCCTGAATCATCGTACCGTCGTAATCGCGCACAAGGCAGCCGTTCAGAGATGGTACGGCCTCTTGGATGCCAAGCATGTCCATGAAGTTTC
This sequence comes from Sphaerochaetaceae bacterium, assembly GCA_024405015.1. Lineage (GTDB taxonomy): Bacteria > Spirochaetota > Spirochaetia > Sphaerochaetales > Sphaerochaetaceae > UBA9732. The sequence continues at coordinate 23,491 of JAKSPE010000013.1, read as the reverse complement.
GCACCGACGGCTCGTTGCGCCCTGAGATGATCGCAATGTGAACCCCTTTCTCAAAGTGGGCCCAGCGGATGGCCTCCAGATTTTTCAAAGGCAGGTTCTTTGTATCGTCGACGAGTGTTCCGTCGACATCCAGACATAGGAGTTTTACGTTGCAATTCATGTAGCAAATGAAAAACTTTTCTTGCTATAATGTCAACGTCAGGTAAGGACCAAAGGGGTGTTGCAAATGATCAAAGGGGTGAAAATGGCTTTGCGTATCGTCCTGAGCATTTTTGCTGCAGTACTGATTGTTGCTTTGGTCTATGCCGCATATTTTCTGATCAGTTACCACCGTGTCCCGGATAATATTTCGCTTGATGTGCATCGTACTTTTGCATCTCCTTCCCAGGTCGACAAGCAATACTCCATTCTGTCGTGGAACATCGGATTCGGTGCTTACGAAGCGGACTACGATTTCTTCATGGATGGTGGAAAACAGTCTTGGGCTCCGAGCAAAAAGGGACTTCTGGAGAATATGGACAAGATTTCAGCTCTGCTTGCAGACCAGAAGGCTGACCTCTACATGATTCAGGAGGTTGATGTTGACGGCACCCGAAGCTATCACGTGGATGAGTCTGCCTATCTTGCTAAGGCGCTTGACGGTTATTCCTACTCGTTTGCCGAGAACTGGGATTGCCCGTTCATCATCATTCCGCTTGACCATCCACATGGGGCCAATTATGCGGGAATCATGACATTCTCAAGTTTCGGAATGACAGAAGCTCTGAGAAAGAGCCTCCCAGTTGAGGATTCCATCATGAAACTTGTTGATCTTGACCGCTGCTACAGCATTTCAAGGATCCCAGTAGAGGGTGGTAAGGAGCTTGTTCTGATCAACTTCCATCTTTCTGCCTACACTTCAGACGGCAAGATCGCCATTGAGCAGCTAAAGATGGTGATTGCGGACATGCAGGCTGAGTATGAAGCGGGAAACTGGTGTATCGCAGGTGGAGACTTCAACAAGGATCTCATCGGAACAGGAAGTCAGGCATTCGGTGTCGAAGGTTCTGAATACAACTGGGCGCAGCCAATTCCTGCAAGCACCTTTGAAGGTACAGTGGTATCCCTCGTGAGCCCACACGATGCCAGCAATCCGATTCCAAGTGCACGTAATGCTGATGCCCCTTACTGGCCGGGTCAGTACCAGGTCACCATCGATGGTTTCATGGTCACTCCGAACGTCCAGGTCGTCGAGAGCCATGTCTTGGATACCGGTTTTGCCTACTCGGACCATAACCCTGTCAGTATGTCATTCATCCTCAAGTGAATATGTAGATTTTGTGAATTTAGTAACTGGTCTCGTCTTTTGTCATTGCATCTTGATGCTTTTGGGAGTAAACCAAGAACATGCAGTTGATTTATGTCGTTGAAGACCATCAGGTCATAAGAGAGGGAGTTCGAAGATATCTTGAGCTTGCAGGCTACAAGGTGTTGTCTTTCGGCAGTCTTGCCGCTGTGCGCGAGGCGTTTCGCATCACAAAAGCCGATCTTCTCATTCAGGATGTCATGCTTCCGGATGGAGATGGCTTTGCATTTGTTGCCGAACTCAGGCAGAGCATGGACATTCCTGTGATCTTTATGACGGCACGCATTTCGGAAGAGGACCGCATTCACGGCTTTGAGCTTGGAGCTGATGATTACATCACAAAGCCATTTTCCCCGAAGGAGCTGGTTTTGAGAGTCCAGGCAATTTTCCGAAGAATCAATAGTGGTGTCCCTGCGGCTTCCGACAATACCCACAAACACTTCTTCAAGGCGGATGACGGGGTGCTGTGCTATGACGATATCGAGCATAAGACGACAGTCAACGGCAATGTTGTGTCGCTCACCGCTGCCGAATGGAGAATTCTGGGACTTCTGATCCAGAACGCATCCAGAGTCCTTCCTCGTTCCGAGATTCTGAAGAAGTGTTTTGACTACACCTCCGAATCCTACGAGCGAATCGCGGATACCCACATCAAGAATCTTCGAGCCAAACTTGGATCCTATCCTTGGATTGAGACGGTTCGTGGCTATGGCTACCGCTTCATCGGTTATGCGGTCGAGGGGAGTGTCGGATGAGCAAGGTTTTTCTCCGCTATTTTGTCAGCATCCTCCTTTGTGCCATCCTTGTCATGGTGATCCAGCTTGGTATCATCTTTGTCCAGTACGACGTGAGCCAGAACCGCTGGAAGAAGCAGGTCTATGAGGATTTTGTCCGCTCTGTCGAGGAGACCATCCAAAACGGAAAGTTTTCGGATTTCGGACTCAATGGTGTCATGAAGGCGGTCTCAGATATCGACGATGATCGAGTCAGCGGCTTCATCATCCGTGATACCGCGGGAAACAACATGCTGTCCTTTGGTATGACACCAGACGGAAGAATGCTCACCTCCTTTCTGTCTGGAAACCAGCGAATCTCTGAAAACGGTGTTGTGAAGAAGGTCCGTAACTACAAGGTCTTGAATCTGACCTCCCAGGGCTTTGGTCGTGGGTATACTGTCAAATCAATGACCTCTTCGGAGCCTATGGAGGAATCTCTTCCACGTTCCATGAAAAATGAGGAAATCATCGGCTCCATCGTCATCGCCATTGACGGTACTGAACTGTTTGTGATTGACCTCATGACCTACAGCCCAAAGACCTATGAATATTCCAAGGATATCATCAATTCCTGCTTCAAGGGTGCCCTGGTCTCCATCCCTCTGTGCCTGATTTTCGCCTGGGTTGCCGCATGGATCATCAGCTCTTCCAATGCCGCATACATCAATGAGGTGCGAAAGGCTCTCAATGACCTTTCACGGGGTAAGCCTAACGTCAAGATTCCGAAGCAGAACAACAGTGAGCTCAATGAGATCACTCTTGCCATCGAGGAATTGGACAAGAATCTGCAGTCCAACGCCAAGAGCCGAAAGGCATGGCTGAGTAGCATTTCCCATGATCTGAACACACCGGCTGCCTCTATGAAGATGATCATCGACGGCATGAACGATGGTGTTTTCCCTGTTGATGAAGAGACGTTGAAGAACCTCCAGAAGGAGAACGACACCCTTACCGAACGAATTGGCAAGGTCATTGATTTCTCATCCCTTCAGGCTGATACCGTTGCCGTTTTGGATGTGGTGCCAGCCCCGCAGTTTGCCGATGACATTCTGCTTGGCTTTGAAACGCCTGTGTCCCTTGCTGTGCAGTGTGATGCAATCCGCTGTGATGCGCCTCTGATGAGACGTGCTGTCACAGAACTGCTGAAGAACGCATTTGAGGCTAGTGGGGAAGCCGGTTCTGTCAGTTGGACAATCGCAGAAAGCGATGATTCCTACACCATGGAGATTGTGAACGAAGGTCATGTGCCGTCTGATATGGGTGCTGACTTCTTTGAGCCTTGGACACGTGGCGACTGGTCCAGAACCAATGGAGGCTCAGGTCTTGGTCTTCCGATTGCCGTTACCATCTTGTATCTGCACAGTGGCACAATTGAACTGAAACAGCTCGATGAATCCCATGTGCAGGCCCAGGTTCGCTGGCCGAAGTGATTTGCACAAAGAAAAACCGGATAGCATCTGCCATCCGGTTTTTTCATAGGTCTTAGTCGGTTCAGCCTTTGTCGACAAAAGCCTTGATCTGCTCAAAGAACTCGTCGTAGGTTGTGCAGAGTTTGAGATCTGGCTCTTCCTCCAGAATCTTGGCTGGTGCACGGAACAGACATCCGGCATCGGCTTTGCGGATCATGGAAAGGTCGTTGTAGCTGTCGCCTGCTGCGAAGGTTCTGTAGTTGATGGAGCGGAATGCCTCAATGGCCTTTCTCTTTCCGTCCGGCTGTCTGAGTGTCATGCCGGCAAGCATGTTCTTGTCATCGATGACAAGGCTGTTGCAGAGAATTGTCGGCCAGCCAAGCTGCTTCATCAGAGGCTTTGCGAATTCCTTGAAGGTGTCGGAGAGAATGACGACCTGGGTAATCTCTCTGACCTTGTCCAGGAATTCCTTTGCACCTTCCATCGGCTTGATGGTGGCGATGACATCCTGGATGTCCTTGAGTGTGAGACCACGCTCTCTCAGAATGTCCATTCTGTACTTCATGAGCTTGTTGTAGTCCGGTTCCTCACGTGTTGTGATTCTGAGCTCAGGGATTCCTGTCTTTTCAGCAAAGGCGATCCAAATTTCCGGTACGAGAGTTCCTTCAAGATCCAAACATACGATATCCATAATCTACTCCTTTCTCACACACCAAGTACTTCAAGTACATAGTCAAGAATTGCTTCTCTGTCGATGACGTCATTGTGAAGGACAGGCTTGCTCTGGATTGAGCTGAGGTTCTTTGGTACGGCAACGCCGGTCTTCTTGCTGATTGCGGCAATCTGCTCGTACTCGTCACCGGTTACCGGAAGTCCGATTGCCTCAGAGACTGGGGCAGGGAACTTGTAAGGGGATGCGGTTGAGAGAACCACAACAGGTACATCGTCAGCACACTCGGCCTTGTAATCCTTGGCTGCCTTGATGCCGACGGCTGTATGTGGGTCGCAGAGGTAGTTGTCCTTGTTGTAGGTCTCGCCGATGGTCTCGATGGTCTGCTGCTCGGTGCAGTGGTAAGCCTTGAAGGTTTCCTTGATGTTCTGCATGACAGCCTCATCGACTGTGAAGATTCCCTCGGTGTTGAGGTCCTTCATCCACTTGGCGACCTTCTCGGCATTGCAGTCTGCTGCCAGGAACAGAAGTCTCTCCAGGTTGGAGGAGACAAGAATGTCCATAGATGGAGAACTGGTGCGGTAGAAAGGTCTGCGCTTGTCGTAGACTCCTGTTGTGAGGAAGTCTGCAAGAACCTTGTTCTCGTTGGATGCACAGACAAGATGTCTGACAGGAAGTCCCATGAGCTTGGCGAAGTAACCGGCAAGGATGTCGCCGAAGTTTCCGGATGGAACGACGAAATCGATCTTGTCACCAAGGGCGATACGCTTTTGGGAAACAAGGTCGGAGTAGGCTTTGAAGTAGTAGACGACCTGTGGGGCAAGACGACCGATGTTGATGGAGTTTGCACTGGACAGTGTCTTGTTTGCCTTCTCGAGCATGCCCATGGCATTGATCTTTGCAAATGCCTGCTTGACTGCAGTCTGACAGTCATCGAAGTTTCCGCGAACAGCGCACACTCTGACGTTCTTTCCTTCCTGGGTGGCCATCTGGGCTCTCTGGATTGGGGAGACACCACCGTGTGGATAGAAGACGATGATGCGTGTGCCTGGAACATCGTGGAATCCTTCCATGGCAGCCTTTCCGGTGTCACCGGAGGTTGCTGTGAGAATGACGGTCTCATCAGTGGCGCCGCTCTGTGCCTTTGCGGCTGTGATGAGCTGAGGCAGCATGGAAAGTGCAACGTCCTTGAATGCAGAGGTTGGTCCTCGGAAGAGCTCAAGGATGTAGTTGTCACCGACCTTGACGACCGGGGTGAGGTCCTCTGTCTCGAACTTGCCTGTGTAAGCCTTTTTCACGAGCTCGCCCATATCCTTGAATTCAGGAAGAAGGTGGGAGAGAATCTTCTGTGCCATATCGAGAGTGGAAAGGCCGATGACGGACTTCCAGTCAAATTCCTGGGAAAGGATCTCTGGTGAAACGAACAGTCCTCCATCAGGTGAGATTCCCTGAAGAACGGCCTGAAGTGAATTGCAGGAGAAATCGCTTCTTGTGCTTCTATAGTTCATTGTATGCTCCTATCAGTCTACTGCGATCAGTTTTGTGTTCTCAACGCCGGAGGACTCCTCGATTTCCTTGATGAGGGTTGTCATTGGAGTTGGCATGGCGCTGATATCCAGTGTGATGGTGACACTGGCCTTGCCTCGTACCGGAAGGCTCTGGGTGATGGTAAGTACGCTGGCACCATTCTCAGAGATCTTGGAAAGGACGGTACTCAGGATTCCTGTCTCGTGGGAGAGCAGCATGGAGATGACTGCCTTTCTTCCATCGGAGAAACGGATTGGTTCTAGGATATAATCCTTATATTTATAAAAAGTACTTCTGGAAATGCCGACCATCTTTGTGGCCTGCATAACGTTCTTTGCGGTGCCTTCCTCAAGAAGGTGCTTTGCCTTCAGAACGGTCTCGTAATAGTCCGGGAGAATGCTCTTATGAACGATGAGATAGTTTTCCAGCATTTTTTACCTCCATGGCTTGCCAATTTGTTGAGGGTATGATACATTGTCTCCAATAAAAAGACAAGTGTTTTTGAATTACGGACAAAAAGTTTTGTAATTCGCTGCTAGGAGACAAAATGATAGTTTCTATTTTAGGTCATGGTGTTGTTGGTAAGGGTGTCTACGATATGCTTCAGGCTTGTCCTGAATACACTGTCCGCACAGTTCTGGTCAAACCAGGTGAGGCTGATCCAGAGAAGAAGTGGATGGTTGAATCAATCGACTATGTTCTCAACGACGATTCTGAATTGGTCATTGAGTGCATGGGTGGTGTAGAACCTGCCTTCCAGTTCACCTCCAAGTGCCTTGAGGCCGGAAAGGGTCTCATCTCCTCCAACAAGGCTCTTGTCGCAGCTCGTGGAATTGAACTCATGAATCTTGCAAGAAGCAAGAATCTTCCTTTCCTGTTCAGTGCTGCCTGTGGTGGAGCAATCCCAATTCTCCATAACCTGCATCTGGCAAGACAGACTGACCAGATTCTCTGGGCAGGTGGTATCCTCAACGGAACCACAAACTACATGCTCGATGCTATGGACAGACGTGGTCTTTCCTTTGATGCCGCTCTTGCAGAGGCAAAGCAGCTCGGTTATGCAGAGGCCGATCCTACAGCTGACATCACTGGTCTTGATACTCTCAGAAAGGTCATGCTCATTAGCATGGTCGCCTATGACACCATTCCTAGCTCCGATTACAATATCGAAGGTATCCAGAACGTCAGTGCTGCAGACTTTGCCATGGCAAAGCAGCTTGGCTGCACCATCCGACTTGTCGGTAAGGCTGGCCTTTCCGAAAGCGGTAGACTCTATGCTTATGTAGAGCCTGTTGTCTGTAGCAAAACATCTTCCTATGCAGGTGTTTGCAGCAACACAAACCTTGCTTACTATCAGGGAAAGAACGCCGGCTTTATGACATTCGGTGGACAGGGTGCAGGAAGATATCCTACAGCATCTGCCATTCTTCGTGATGTCACTTCCGTCTCATACGGCCAGAAGCAGGTTCTCACAGACAAGTGCATGATCGGTTTTGCCTTCAACGGTTCCAAGGAATGCGAGAACACATACATCGTTCGAGTCGATAGTGCTTCCCTGGCTGTCGCTCAGGCAAACCTCCCAATTTGCAAGACTCTTGCTGAGAAGGACGGTCTTGTCTATGCCGTTACAGAGAAGATCAGCGTCAAGGCTATGCATGATGCAGCATCCGAAATCAGAAGAAAGAACGCTCAGATGTTCTTCGCTGAGTACAACGAGGAGAATGCATAATCCATATTCTGTGTGGATATGAAAGATAGGGATGCCGCTTTAGAATAGGCATCGTTGATTTGTAGTTATTTATTAGAAATAGAGGGAACGAAAAATGAAAAAGTATCGTGTAGGTATTCTTGGTGCAACTGGCATGGTAGGCCAGAGATTCGCATGTATTCTTGCTGACCACCCATGGTTTGAAGTCACAGTTCTGGCTGCATCCCCAAATTCAAAGGGTAAGACCTATCGCAAGGCTGTCGAGGGCAGATGGAAGCTCGACATCCCAATGCCAGAAAAGCTTGGTGACATCATTGTCAGAGATGTCCAGGATATCGAGGACGTCATCAAGGACGTCGATTTTGTCTTCTCCGCAGTTGATATGAAGAAGGACGAGATCAAGTCATTCGAGAATGCTTATGCAAAGACAGAGACTCCTGTCGTTTCCAACAACTCCGCTCACCGCTGGACCGAGGATGTCCCAATGGTCATTCCTGAGATCAACCCGGAGCACTGCGAGATCATCGAGGCTCAGAAGAAGAGACTTGGAACCAAGAGAGGTTTCGTTGCTGTAAAGCCAAACTGCTCCATCCAGTCCTACGTCCCAGCTCTGAACGCATGGAAAGAGTTCGAGCCATATGAGGCAATCATTTCCACATACCAGGCAATCTCCGGTGCTGGAAAGAACTTTGAGTCTTGGCCAGAGATGGTTGGAAACATCATTCCTTACATTGGTGGCGAGGAGGAGAAGTCCGAGAAGGAGCCTCTGAGAATCTTCGGTCACATCGAGGGTGATAAGATTGTTCCAGCTCAGGAGCCAAAGATCGCTTGCCAGTGTATCCGTGTTCCAGTTCTCAATGGTCACACAGCAACTGTTTTCGTCAAGTTCAGAAAGAACCCAACCAAAGAGCAGCTCATCGAGAAGCTTGTCAGCTACAGTGGCGTTCCACAGCAGCTTGGTCTTCCATCTGCTCCAAAGCAGTTCATCCAGTACATGGAAGAGGACAACAGACCTCAGGTTCAGCTCGATGTCAACTACGAGAACGGCATGGGCGTCAGTATCGGAAGAATCCGCGAGGATTCCATCTATGACTGGAAGTTCGTCGGACTTTCACACAACACAATGCGCGGTGCAGCTGGTGGAGCTGTTGAGCTTGCTGAGCTTCTTTGCGCAAAGGGTTACATCCCATACAAGGACTGATCGCATCAGTCTCTGCTTAGGGCCATCCTTCGGGGTGGCCTTTTTCTTCGTTGTGCTTTTCGTGATTGTGGGCAGGCCTTGCACGATTCATGCATATGAGCATCAATGAGAAATCCAATAATAGATAGAGCCCTGCCTGAAAGCAAAAGGCTGGGGTTTGAGATCCGAACAGAATGTTGATGATTTGAAGCTTGAATTCTGTTTTCCATCCACAACTGTTGATGAATTGTCCGTTTTTTTCTCTTTTCCACCCACAATCAGGGTTAAACACAAAATGGTTTCAGCAGTTCTCTGGTATATGTCAGTATGAAGAAACCAGATTTACTTGCAATAATGTCATCGTTTGAGAACACCTTGAGAGAGTTACACGCAAAAATTGAATCAAAGCATATGACTCCTGGAAATTTGCGAATCGAAAAACGGATGAGTCGAATCCTATTTTTTCACAGGCAAAATGGCAGCGACAAACGCGGCAAATACATAAAGAAAGAAAATGTTGCCTTTGCGATACAGCTTGCACAGCAGGATTATGAGAAAAAGGTTCTATCTGCTGTCAAGAAGACGGAGGCTGTAATCAAAACATGCATCAAACAACTTGCTCAATGTACGTTCCCCGACGAAATCTACAATGGTCTTTCAAAAGAGAGAAGAGAGCTCGTCACGCCTGTGGACTCCGATGACGCTTTTGTCAGAGCATGGCTTGGGAGACACACCTACAGTCCTGGCTACTTTGATAAGGACATGCCTTATTACGAAACTGACAGGGGAGACAGAGTAAGGTCGAAGACCGAGCAGATGATGGCAAACATGTTCCGTGCTAGTGGAATTGCTTATGTGGTAGAGCCTGTCGTGAAAACAAAGGGGAAAGTCAGAAGGCCAGACTTCCTCGTATTGAACAGAAGAACCCGGCAGGAGTTCTATATCGAGCATATGGGAATGATGGACGACCCCGCATATGTCGCGGAGAACATGCAGAAAGTGCGAGAGTATGAGGATGTCGGAATCTACCAGGGCAAGAACCTCATTCTGATGTTTTCGGATCTGAAACATCCAATAGACAGCAGAAGAGTGAAGAGAATGATAGACAGGGTTCTTACCTGACTCATGTGTACAGACCGTGTAAGGCTTGATGCATGCCCCTTCCAGGACGCCATGCCGGCCTCGCTTGGGCTATCCTGCCCCGCAGGCCGTAGCAGGCTGGAATGCACAAGCATTTCACCGCCTGCACACAATCGTATCGTAAAGCACAAAATGGTTTCTGCAGTTCTCTGGTATAGGAGGTATGTAAGGAGAAAACAATGTTTACGTACCTGACTTTCAAAATGGAGAACTCCATGGGTTTACCGGTTTCCGTCAGTCTGAGAAATGACCACGGTATCGTTCACTACGGTGTTGGCTTCATCGCTTCTGACGATGCTCCAAAGACCGAGCAGACACTAAGCAGCTTCAATTCAGCAAAGCTGCTCCAGAAAATTGACCAGCTTGGACTTGTCCAACTTCTTCCCAAATATGAGGCACTTGGGCTGAACGAAGGAGGCGATTACTGGAAGTTGCATGTAGAGCATCTGGCTGGACAGATTAACCTGTCAGGCGCAAGGGACAGCCATGCAGTCATAGTTCCCATGCTCCAGGATTTCGCGGAGATCCTGGATGACGCACTTTATGTGACACAGTACATCCGTGCGACGCGTCTTGATCGCCTTGATATCGAATTCGAATTCAATGAGTGGGATCCTGAAATGAGGGATAATGCAGAGGAGTACAACGCTCTTTTGCATTCGGAGATTGTGGTCCTGGATCGACAGACGAACACTGCAAGCTATTCAAAACGCTTTCCTGCAAGATGTGCCCAATGTGAACTGGAATGCCGATTCGATGAAGAGATCCGAGATCTTCTCGACCAGGCAGAGATTCTGTTCACAGAACCCGCGTTCTTTGAGGATATCTATGATGAACATGACCACAGCCCTAGGCTTCTGTTCACATTTCTGTATCACGATGGAACCGTGCGTCGTGTTCAGAGGCAGTTGAGTACGTTGGGTTTGAGGGACCAGATCTACTTTGAACTTTTGGATGTGATTCAAAACAACCTGCTGAGCCTGCTGTTCAAGCAGAGTCTTTTTGACAAGAGAATGGTTCTGTCAGTGGAAAGACGAAAACACATCCCGTTCTTTGTGATGTATCGCGAAGAACAACCACAGTCAGATGATGAGCCAGAAGTGTCTTGACTTTAGAAGGCGATTCCTGCTCCAAGCTCTCCGTAGAGCTGTCCATTGTCGTAGACGGCTCCACCATAGAAGCTGAGCATGTTGGCACAGATGTTGATGCCAAGGGTACCCAACAGGTTCACATCATCGCTGTCGCTTGCGATATCACCGATTTCAATGCCGCCACTGATCCAGGAGTAGTCTGAGATCTTGCAGTTCATTCCAAGAGAAAGACCCACGTAAAGGTCGTCTGCCATAGGTCTCAGGCCAACTCCAGTGAACATTCCAATGTATTTCGGCTCGAGGAAATTCAGTGTGATGCTGTGTCTGTCCAGGCCATAGGTATAGCTGTAATTGACTGCGAAGATGGAAGAGGATCTATCTTTCCATGGATTGATGATCTCTTCTCTGTCGGTCCTTGAGAACACGAAGTCCATGTCCTTTCTTCCGTTCGCAAAGACAATCTTGTAATCTGGATACTTTGGAAGGTTTCGGAAGACGACTTTGCCGGAAACGGAGGATACGTTGCTTTTGGCAGGGACTTGGATGACCTGGTCCTTGGCTTCTGCGTCGTACATCTCTGAAAGCTGGTCAATTGCGATTCCTGCTTCAATGGCGGCGATGGCTGTCATGACTGATGCGTCACCAGAGACATAGATGCTGGATTCGATCTCTGCGATGTCGGACTGGATGATCAGTGCATCTGTTGCGATTTCAAGGAAAAGATCTGGTGCGTCGTCAGGGTTGAGAATCGCATCAATGATGGCAATGGCTCCAATGATGCCGGTAGCGGCGAGGGCGACGCGTGCCTGTCTTCGGTTCTCTTTGAAGTAGGCGGTACTGTCCCACTTGCCGATCAGTTTCCAGGAGTCTCTGTCCTTGTTTCCGCCATAAAGCTCAATGCTGTCATCTCGGAACTGGAAGGTGCCCTTGTTTGTATCCGCAATGGAAACGATGAAACCTGCGGTTCTGCCATCGAAGGAGTCTGGGCCGACAATCATCTGGATGTCTTTGGTGTTCTTGGCGGCGAAGGTCGAACTTCCCTGGATGTAGATCTGGGCGTCTTTGTCTGGGGATGCGACAAGTCTAAGTGGGTCAACGCTTGCACAGGAGGCAAGCATCAGAAGTGCCATTGCGGCAATCAGAAGAAGTATGGTTCTCTTCATATTTCAGTCCTCATCAGGGTCGTCGAAGTCATCATCGGACTCTTCGGAGAAATAGTCGTCGTAAAGGCTGTATTCATCCTCTGTGTCTTCTAGAAGCTCCTCAAGATCCTCGGCTTCAAAGTCGTCTTCTTCGAGCTCTGTATCATCGTCATAGTCGCTGTCACTGAAATCATCCAGATCATCGAACGCCTCTTCATAGGCGTGGAGGACGTCTTCAAGGTCATCAAAATCCTCAAGTTCCTCTTCACGATAAAGCGATTTCTTCTCCATTGCACGGTCTCCCTTTGAAGTCGAGTTAAGGATACTTTCGTACAATGAGCATTGTCAATTGAGTTTTTAGTTACCAATGGTTATACTAGTGCACGTCCTTTGGAAGGAGGCACATCAGATGAAAAGAAAATCATTTCAAATATTGGCAATCATCGCACTGGTTCTTGTGGCTTTCACAAGCTGCTCCACATCCGTTGCACTGAGGACTCTTGTTCCAGCATCGGCCGATGTTAGCGGATACAAGACCATTGCCGTAAGGTCCACAGAAGATGCGACAAACTGGAAGTATCCTGCTTTCAGAGATGACTATATCGCAATCAAGAGCAACGTCAATTCCAAGTACATCTCACAGCTTAGAATCAATACTGCTCTCGATCGCAATACAACTAAGAATCTCGCGGAGTATGCTACTGCCAATGTCAGTGGCGCTCTTGATACCGGTTTCTACACTATGATCAAGCCGACTGTCACCGATGCACTTGTCCTTGTCGGAAAGAATATGGGTACCGTCAGAGAAGCCCTGAACGAGAAGGGTGTCGATGCAATCCTTTCCACAAGTATTACCGCAATGGCCTATGACGAGTATGTCACTTGCGAGAAGGATTCCTATATCACAAAGGACAAGGAGAACAAGGAGTTCTATAAGGAGAGATTCTATGTTGTGCAGAAGTATTCTGTGTCTTTGACCTATACGCTGACCGACGTTGAGAACAATGTGATCATTGCTTACAACACCATCTCCAAGTCTGGTGAAAAGAAGACTTTGGTTGCAAACACAAAGAACCAGAAGGGTGATCTTGAGAAGAACTCCTATGTTTCAATTGAGAAGTCCAGCTCTCTGATCAAGGCTCTTATCAGTGATATCTGTTGGGATCTCAGACTGGAACTTGCTCCTCATTACCAGACCGAGTATTTCAGCCTCATGGCCAACAAGCCGAAGGTGAAGAGCCTCAAGCCAGCTTACAAGTTTGTGGATGACGGTGATTACAGACTCGCACTTGACCTGTTCCTGCATCAGTACAATATGACAGGTCATACTGCTTCTGGATACAATGCATGTATCCTCTACTATGCTCTGGGTGAGTATGATGATGCCTTCGCCCTTGCCAGCGAGCTGTATTACAAGAACGGAAGCACAAAGGCTGTGGATCTGTACAAGAAGATGAAGGACACAAAGGCTCGTCAGGATGCCGCACTCCAGCAGATCACAAGTACCGAGAAATCCGCGGCATCTCCAAGCAACGAACTGATTGGATTCTGATATGCTGTTTGTGATAACAGGAAACGGAAAAGGAAAGACCACCAGTGCCTTGGGTATGGTGGCAAGAGCAGAAGGACAGGGCATGAAGTGCGCTGTCCTTCAGTTCATAAAAGCAGATCCCTCTGCGTTGGGTGAGTATAAGACATTCTCGAAACTGGGGGTTTCATGGGAGTCCTGGGGTGATGGCTTTACCTGGAATGTGAAGGATGTGCCAGCTCTGATGCAGAAGTGTGAGAAGGGTTGGGACAGCTTTGTGGAAAAGGCTCTGAGCGGAAGATATTCCATGATTGTGCTGGATGAGTTTACCTATGTCATGGCATATGGCTATCTGGATTCTCACAAAGTCGTCTCCTTTTTGTCTGAGAACAAAAATCGTGAAGGCTTTCCTCATGTGGTGATTACTGGCCGAGAGGCGCCGAAAGAGATTGTGGATCTGGCAGATACAGTAAGCGAAATCCAAGAAATCAAGCATCATTACCACGCAAATGGTGGTAAGGTTGTCAAAGGAATTGAACTTTGATAGCCTAAAATGGTCTATTTTTCAAAAAACTCGGATAATTTAAACAAATAAGCAATTTTAGGCTATGTTTTTAGCCTGATAATGTCCTGAAAAAGCCTTCCTAATTAATTTTTTGTCACCTTCTTCACTCTTTGTTGTTTTTCATGTAGAATTTATCTATGGATCTTTTGGATTTGCATTCACACATCCTGTTCGACGTTGACCATGGAGTACAGGACAGAAAACTCTACCGGGCGCTACTTTTGGAATACAAGAAGTATGGCTTTGGTACGCTTGTTCTCACGCCACACGTCTTTCATCCTACGGTAAAGACCAAGGTCTCGAACATCCGGGAGAATTTTCGTCTTGCTTCTGAAGATGCCGCCAAGGTGGGAATCCGTACCATTCTTGGTGCAGAGCTCTATCTGGGAAGTCAGCTGGAGGTGAAGACCATTCCAATTGGTGGAAGGTATGCTTTGGTGGAGTTTCCGGTATCGGCCAAACCGATCGGTCTGGACCGCAAGCTCCAGCAACTGATTGACCAGGGACTTGAGCCGATTATCGCTCATGTGGAGCGCTACCCTTGGCTCAACGTCAAAAGCGATACCTTTGAAATGTTCAAGGAAATGGGTGCCTGGATACAGGTGAATGTGTCAGGCATAGAGAATAAGGCGGCAATGCCGTACATACAGCGAGACGTCGTTGACATTATTGCCGATGACAACCATGGGGACCTGACCCTTCCGAAGAGGCTTAAGGCATGCCTTGATGCCTATCCGGGAATCTGCTCCCGAATGGAATCGCTGGGATTATAAGAAAAGAATGCCGATAACGGCAAAAGGAGGCCTTTGTGCTTATTGATATTACCGTGGCCAATTTCAGGTCAATAAAGGATCCTCAGACAGTTTCGTTTGCAGCCCTTAAGGATAAGAGACTTGACCAGTCCAAGGTCCAGATTGTCTCTGACAGACTGAAAGTTCTCAGAACAAATGCTGTCGTAGGTCCAAACGGCGTAGGAAAGAGTACCGTCGTAAGAGCTCTTGAGGTCGTCAAGGGAATCGTTACCGCTGAGGCAAGCGAGGAGAATCCATTGAAGAAGATCCTCACAGGTTCACTTTTCGCATACAGCGATGTCAAGAACCAGCCAGCAGAGTTCACACTCAGAGTCCTTCTCAAGGAAGCAACAGAACTTGAGCCGGAAGTTGTCGCAACATATAGCATCAAGGCAGACCTTGACCACATCTGGGAAGAGAGCCTTTACTATAACTTCGGAACATCCAAGAAGCTTATGTTCGACAGAGTTGCTGTTGCCAGCCTCGATGACGAAGTCACATATACAGTCCGCTGGGGTAAGCTCTACAGAGGTGACAAGAAGAGAAACGAGAAGGCTGTTGACTGCAGACACTCCTTCATCAAGAATGCCGCAGACAAGGGTGGTGAGACATGTTCTGAGATCTATAAGTGGTTCACAGAAGTTCTGGACATTCTTCCAATGGGTGTCGGTTCCTCTTCCGAAAAGTATGTCGCAGCGATGCTCAATGCACATCCAGCATGGAAGGAGCAGCTGATCAACTTCTTCTGGAGCATGGATATCACAGATGTCAGAGACGTCAGAGTCGGTTCCAACAGAGATGGTAAGTTTGTCCAGTCCAACGATGGAGACATGGTCTTCTTCGTACACTCCAACACAAAGGCTGCCATGTTCAGCCCATACGGAAAGGAAAGCCTTTCCATGAAGAGACTTTCCCTGCTTGCTCTCGCATTCTTCGAGGCATTCACAAAGGCTAAGGTTCTTGTCGTTGACGACTATGGCATGTTCCTCCATCCAGAGGTCATTCTGTATCTCACAAGTGTTTTCACAAACGGCTGTAAGCGTGCAAGCCAGCTCTTTGCTGTCGATTGCAACCCAACTCTCCTTGAGGACGGTCTTCTCAGAAGAGATGCCATCTACTTCGCCGAGAAGGATAGTGAAGGTTCCACAATCTACTACCCACTCAGCGATTTCAGAATCGGTGCAAACGGTAGAGCAAAGGCAATGTATGAAAGTGGTGCATTCGGAGCACTTCCAATCACAAGCGAATTCCGCTTCGTCAATGAGGAGGCTTAAGTATGAGAAAGAGAACACCTGTACTTCCAAGAAAGACAATTCTTATCGCAACAGCAAATCCTGCAATCGCAGCATATTTCTCAAGAGTCCGCAAGGACTGCAGATATGTCAGCATGACAGTCGAGTGCTATCAGGCTGCTGATCTCGAGACTCTCATCAAGACAACGGGCAAGGCTCGTATCGCTGGAAAGTTCGCCTGTGCATGGGCAGTCTTCGATTTCGACGAGTTTGGTCTCACTGCAGAGTCCCTCAACGCAGCAATGCCTCTTGCTGAGTCAAGAAAGGTCAAGCTTGCCTGGAACATCCCAAGCATCAGCATGTGGCTGTTCCTCCACCTGAAGGCTCTCAACGTTTTTGTCGAGACAGCTTCCTCTTTCGAGCAGGCTCTTGCCAAGGTCTTCCCGAATTTCGCGGAGACTGCAGAGTACATGACAAACGACGGACAGGATATCCACCTCAGACTGTTCTCATCCTTCAGCAAAGCTGTTGTCAATGCCAGCGCATACAACAAGCTCTGTGAGAAGAAGCTCGGTATTGCCGGAACAACCTTCCCTATGTTGTATGAGGACATCAAGGAGTACTGTGGCGAGGCAGACCTCTCACACAACCAGAAGCTTCTTGCCAAGTAAAGACAATAGAGGAGTTGCAGAATGAATGGTTTTCTACTGTTCACATATACAGCTTCCATTGCAATCTCCTGCATGACGTTGGCGCTGGCCATCGCATCCAGAATCCTTCACAGCAACCCTTGGAACGGCAAGTTCATCGTGTTCCAGAGTATGCTGATTGGAATCCTTGTGATGGCCCTTGCCTCCAAGCTTTCATTGTTCTTCATGCCTCAGAGCATCTATAGGGTGTTTAAATTCATCTTTAACACTTTGATGATCGGAAGCATGAGCTTTGTGATAGTTTTTTTGCCTTACTTCCTTGGATGGGTCATCGCCAGACCTTGGAGAAGAGCCAAGAATCTTGTGTTCTTCCCAATGGCAATCGTCTATCTTGGAGTAGGTATCGCGTCGTTTATCGTGGAGTCCAAGGTCTTTGATTTCTGGGCAGTTCTTGCTCAGACGCTCATTGTCCTGGGAATGTACATCTACTGCATCGTGGTGCTTTGGGTGAACCTGAAGAACATAGATGACAAGCCTGTCAGGAACATCTGTCTTACCATCAACATCGTAAGCCTTTCCCTGATTCCGCTTTCCATTTTGTCTGTGTTCTTTTCCGTTGTATCCGATTTCAGCTATCCGATCTACATTCTCGCTTTTTCGATTGTGGCGCTTGTGTACCTGTTTGTAAGGTTTGGAATCGATCGACAGGAGGAGCAGAACAAACCGACTCTCGATTATGAGAGCCTGCAGAGATACAAGATCTCAGAGCGTGAGTTCTCTGTTGTGAAGCTCATCTGTGAAGGAATGACAAACAAGGAGATTGCACAGGAACTGTCAATCTCAGTCAATACGGTCAACAATCATGTTGCCAACATCTTCAACAAGATGGAGGTCCGTTCCAGGATCGATCTTCTGAAGATTCTGAAGGAAGGCCCTTGGTCATGAACATGACCAGGGCTCTCCCTAGTTTATAAATATAAAATATATATCACCAACAATTGAAAGAAACCTCTTTTTACTGTACAACTAGACTGTCATGGGAATGCCCATGTGGAGTTTTGTATGGAAGTTAGAGTTAGATATGCACCATCACCAACTGGTTTGCAGCACATCGGCGGAGTAAGAACCGCACTTTTCAACTATTTCTTTGCCAAGGCCAACGGCGGAAAGTTCATCCTCAGAGTCGAGGATACCGACCGTGAGCGCTACAGCGATGAGTCTCTCCAGGATCTTTACGATACACTGGATTGGCTGGGTGTCAAATGGGACGAGGGTCCTGTTGTAGGTGGTCCATGCGGACCTTACATCCAGAGCGAACGTTTTGCAATTTATCAGGAATATGCCAAGAAGCTCGTTGATATGGGCAAGGCCTACTACTGCTATTGTACAGCGGAAAGACTCGAGGCTCTCAGACAGAAGCAGATTGATGAGAAGAGCCCAATCCAGGGTTACGATGGACATTGCCGCGATCTCACTGCCGAGCAGAGAGCAGAGCTTGAGGCTCAGGGTATCAAGCCTGTCATCAGACTCAAGGTTCCAAGAGAGGGCAAGACAACTTTCCACGATGTTCTTATGGGTGACATCACAAGAGAGAACAAGGACGTCAGTCCAGACCCAATTCTTCTCAAGTCTGATGGATTCCCAACCTATCACCTGGCCAATGTCATTGATGACCACATGATGGGTGTTACACACATCATGAGAGCTCAGGAATGGATTCCATCTGGACCACTGCATGTTCTTCTCTATGAAGCATTCGGTTGGGAGGTTCCAACCTACTGCCACCTGCCAATGGTCATGGGAAGCGACGGTCACAAGCTTTCAAAGCGCCATGGCTCCACAAGTGTCAGAGACTTCAGACAGAAGGGTTATCTGCCAGAGGCAATTTTGAACTATGTCAGCCTTGTTGGTTGGTCCTATGACGGAGAGAAGGAGTTCTTCACAAGAGAGGAGCTGGAGAAGTGTTTCTCCATGGAGAAGATCAATACCGCACCTGGTGTCTTTGACTATCAGAAGCTTGACTGGTTCAACGCACAGTACATCCGCCAGAAGTCCGATAAAGAACTTGCTGACCTTCTGATGCCATACCTTAAGGATGCAGGTCTTCTGGATGACAGTGCATACGATCGCCTGCTTGCTTTCGTTCCAGGAATCAAGGAGAGAATCACATTGCTTTCCGACATCGTCCCTATGGTCGAG
The DNA here is from genome assembly GCA_024405015.1 of Sphaerochaetaceae bacterium. Classification (GTDB taxonomy): domain Bacteria; phylum Spirochaetota; class Spirochaetia; order Sphaerochaetales; family Sphaerochaetaceae; genus UBA9732. Next base: position 4,538 of record JAKSPE010000013.1, on the reverse strand, counting down.
TTCCTCAAGGACAAAGGTGAGCCAGAGGTTGCACTTCTGATTCCTAAGAAGATGGACGCCTCCGGTACACTCAACTCCCTCAAGAACGTCTACCAGGTCGTCAAGGCTGGTCTTGAGGCCGGCAAGAACGATGAGCAGCTGCAGCAGGACCTCATGGACCTGGCTCAGCAGCTTGGCATCAAGAACGCAGGAGTTTTCAACCCACTGCGAACAGCGGTTACAGGAATGGCAGTCAGCCCACCACCATTCAGCTGTATTCATCTTATGGGCAACGAAGAAGCATATAGACGCATTGAACGCGCAATCGGAATACTTGAGAAAGAGGTAAATTGAATGTCTGAAGTAACAATGGATAAGATCGTATCACTCTGTAGAAGACGTGGATTCATTTTCCAGAGCAGTGAAATATATGGTGGCCTGAACGGCGCATACGACTACGGTCCACTTGGTGTTCAGCTGAAGAACAACATCCGTGACATGTGGTGGAAGGAGATGACTCAGCTCCACGATGGAATTGTCGGACTTGATGCATCCATTCTCATGCATTCCAAGGTCTGGGAAGCAAGTGGCCATGTCAGCAACTTCACAGACCCAATGGTTGACTGCAAGCAGTGTAAGAGCCGCTTTAGAGCAGACCAGATCGACCTTGAGGCTGCATGTCCTGTCTGTGGTACAAAGGGTTCCTTCACCACACCAAGAAACTTCAACCTTATGTTCGCAACACATATCGGTGCAGACGCAGATGCCGCATCAACCATCTATCTCAGACCAGAGACAGCACAGGGTATCTACGTTGATTTCAAGAACGTTGTACAGAGCTCACGTGTCAAGATTCCATTCGGTATCGCACAGATCGGTAAGAGCTTCAGAAACGAGATCACAACAAAGAACTTCATCTTCCGCTCCTGTGAGTTCGAGCAGATGGAGATGCAGTTCTTCTGCAAGCCAGGTACTGACGAGAAGTGGTTCCCGTACTGGAGAGAGCAGAGAATGAACTTCTACATCAACAAGCTCGGTATCGTTCCAGATCATCTCAGATGGCACCAGCACGGACCAGATGAGCTGGCTTTCTATGCCAAGGATGCATACGATGTCCAGTTCCTGTTCCCAATGGGTTGGCAGGAGCTCGAGGGTGTTCACAGCAGAACAGACTACGACCTCACACAGCACACAAAGTTCTCCGGCAAGGATCTCACATACCTCGATCCAGAGACAAACGAGAGATACATCCCATATGTCGTCGAGACATCTGCAGGTCTTACAAGAAACGTTCTCATGGCTCTTTCCGATGCTTATGAGGAGCAGCAGCTTGCCGAAGGTGATGTCAGAACCGTTCTGCACTTCCACCCAAGCATCGCACCTGTCACAGTTTCTGTTCTTCCACTTGTCAAGAAGGATGGTCTTGCAGAGTATGCCTCCAAGCTCGAGCATGAGCTCAGAGAAGATTTCGCAACCGACTATGACCAGAGTGGTGCTATCGGTCGCCGCTACCGCAGAGCCGATGAGATCGGTACTCCTTACTGCGTAACTGTTGACTACGACACACTCAAGGACAACACTGTCACTCTCAGATTCCGTGATTCCATGGAGCAGGTCAGAGTTCCAGTCTCCGAGCTTGTTGCAACCATCAAGAAGGCTACAAAGGATTACAAGAGGGTATAATCGATGAATAAGGCACTACAGGTCCTGATCGACAGAGGTTTCGTAAAGGACTGCACAAACTTAGAGGGTCTTTCCGACCTGATGGACAAGGAGCCTGTCACATTCTACTGTGGTACAGACCCAACAGGTCCATCTCTTCATGTCGGACACATTGTCCCATTCTTCGCAATGCACCACCTGCAGCAGCACGGCCACAAGCCTATCGCTCTTGTCGGTGGTGGTACAGGTCTGATCGGAGACCCTTCCGGAAAGACTGAGATGCGTAAGATTCTCCCTCCAGAGACAATCGCTGCAAACGCAGAGCGAATCGCAAAGCAGTTGGCAAAGGTCGTCAACTTCGATGAGGTTCCACCTGCAGGTTATGGAAAGGGTGTGATTGCAAACAATGCTGACTGGCTTGTCGGACTCAATTACATTGAGTTCCTCAGAGATGTCGGAAGATATTTCTCCGTTAACAGAATGCTCACATTCGAAGGTGTCAAGCAGCGCCTTGAGAGAGGTCTTTCCTTCATTGAGTTCAACTACCAGCTTCTGCAGTCCTACGACTTCTACAAGCTCTACTCCAACTATGGCAACCGCCTCCAGATCGGTGGTGCCGACCAGTGGGGTAACATCGTAGCCGGTATCGACCTCATCCAGAGAATGGGTGGTCCTGAATGCTATGGTCTTACCTTCAACCTCATCATGAGAGCCGATGGCAAGAAGATGGGTAAGAGCGAGCAGGGTGCTGTATTCCTTGATCCAGAGCTTTACACACCTTATGACTTCTACCAGTACTGGAGAAACGTCGCTGATGCTGATGCCATCAAGTTCATGAAGCTCTTCACTTTCATGGAGCTGGACGAGATTGCAGAGTATGAGGACCCAGCCAGAAACATCAACGATGCAAAGGCTCGCCTTGCCTATGAGATCACCAAGATCATCCACGGCCAGGAACAGGCTGACAAGGCTGTTGCGGCTGCCAAGGCTGCCTTCGGTGGTGGAGCAGACAAGAGCGCAATGCCTACTGTTGAGGTTGAACTCGGCGAGGGTAAGGGTGTCATTGATCTGTTCTTCGAGGCAAAGCTTGGTAACACAAAGAGCGACATCAGACGTCTGATTGAAGGCGGCGGATGTTTCATTGATGACAACAAGGTCACTGACGTGAAGGCTGTTGTCACAAAGACTGATGCCAAGGATGGTGAGATGATTCTCAGAGCAGGAAAGAAGCGCTACATGCGTGTCCTGGTCAAGTAAGGATTCTTACGATATGAAGCGAGGAGGCTTTGGGGCCTCCTCTTTTTGTATGCTCTGTTATTGTTTTCCAGTTGGTTTTGCGGTAATCAGAAGAAGACTCCACTGATGAAGATCTCAAGTCCGATTCCAATGAGGATCACGCCTCCTAGGATGGAAGCTTTGTTGGAAAGCTTTGTTCCGAACTTCTTTCCGATTGCAAGTCCTGCAAGGCAAATCACATGAGTAACGACTGCAATGATCAGGGATGCCACAAGGGCCATGGTCAGGTTGTACTGCTCAATGGTGAAGCCGACAGAAAGCGCATCGATGCTGGTTGCCACTCCCTGCACCACAAGCTTTCCAAATCCGAGCTTGTAGGATTCCTCCTTCTCTTCCTCGTCCTTGTTGCGGATGCCTTCAAGAAGCATCTCACCGCCGATGTAGGCCAAAAGGGCAAGTGCAATCCAAGGGATGAACTTCTCAAAGGATTTGAACTTCTCAACGATGGTGTGCACACAGACCCAACCGATCATTGGCATGGCGAACTGGAAGAATGCATACATGCCGGCAATCAGGTTCATTCTGCCAGCTTTCATCTTTGGCTCATTCAGGCCATTTGCCATTGAGACGGAGAAGGCATCCATTGCAAGCCCAACACCAAGAAGGGCGCTATTGAAGAAAAAAAGGAAATTCCACTGCATAGTCTGCAAACTATAAACCAAACGGCCAATCTTGTCTATTTTTAATATAGTCCCTATACTTTTTACATGCAGCTGACGCAAAAGGAACTTAGCCTGAAAGACACATTGCCAAGTGGCCAGTGTTTCCGGTTCTCGGAAGACAATGGAACCTGGACGGTGAAGTCTGGAGTCGCAGAGAACTGTAGGACTCTGCGTGTCAGGCAGGAGGACCTCAGTCCCATTACCGATGACCCATACTGGTCCGAGTTCTTTGACCTGGAAACGGATTATGAGAGTCTGAAGAAAGACTTTTCGAAGGTGTCTCCTCTAATGGCACAAGCCTGTGCATACGCTCCTGGAATCCGTATCCTGAACCAGGATACGTGGGAGGCTTTGTGCGGTTTTGTGGTATCACAGAACAATAACATCAAGAGGATTATGGGCATTGTGGAGCGCATGTGCAGCTTCTATGGCAACGGCGGATTTCCAAGCGTGAAGTCTCTTGCCAATGCCAAGGAAGACGACCTGCGTTCTCTGGGACTAGGCTTCCGAGCTCCCTATATCGTCAACACGGCTAGGGCTGTCTATGATGGCCTGATTGACTTTGAAGTGCTTAAGAATGTGGATATCGATGAGGCTAGAGGTATGCTGATGACGGTGAAGGGCATTGGGCCAAAGGTGGCTGACTGTGCGCTTCTCTTCGGTTTTCACAGACTTGATTGCTTTCCGATGGATGTCTGGATGAAGCGTGTCATGGCTACCTGCTTTGCAGGCCAGGACAAGAGCATATTCGGACCTTGTGCAGGAGTTGCACAGCAGTATCTGTTCCACTTTGCACGAACCAGCGGATACTTTGATGAACCAGATTGTAAGGAGAACTGATTATGGTATTTGATACACTTGACCAACTGGAGATGTACATCCCAATTCTTCCTGCACTCAGACTTGTTGCAGACATCATGGACCACGATGATCTGTATG
>JAKSPE010000012.1 GCA_024405015.1 Sphaerochaetaceae bacterium | reverse complement strand
CGCCGGCAAAACCCGTGATACACACTAGGGAAGCTGCGGCAAACGAGACGCCGTCGAACCAGAGATACCAGCAGACGGCAATCATGGCAGAAGCCAGAAAGGCGCCCATGGTACCCAGTGCGGTAACACCTCCGGAAAGTCCTTTCGGAACCGGTCGAAGGTCGCGGATAGAAACCGGATTGTGCTTACTCAGACGTCCAATCTCACCAGCAAAGGTGTCACTGGTTGCCTCAGCAACAGAGGCTCCAAACATAATCAAGGCTGAAACTTTTCCCGTGAAGTACCAAATCAAGGCTGCGATCACTGTCATAAGGCCATTGGACATGACCTGCATGAAATCACGTCGTGTTCCCTTCTTCTCCTGCACCTCATCGAAAGCCTTACCAGTCCTAAGCCGCTTGGAGATCTTGCCGACGACATTGCAGGAAAGGAAGAACAGCAGAAACAGCAGAAAGCCCTCGAACCGCATGGTCCAAAGAACAATCACACCCATGATGTAGGCACCTGCAGCACCGCTGGCATCCAGGCTTCTTTTCAGGTAGGCAAGCACAGCAATCAGCCCCATTGCCGTTACCACAATCACAAGTGGCCATGGCCATGGAAGAAGAAAAAGAATGTCGTTCAGAAATGCGATCATACCAACCCCGAAAGAAAGAAAATTGCGATGGGAACACTTAGATTATCAAGGCCAAACGGTGTGTAGGCCTCAATCAAGGCAGATGCCAATGCGGTGGCCACACAGGCAAGCACAACAAGAATCGTCGCATAGGCACTGCCATAGAACAGTTTCATGGCAAGCACGACAACGAATGTCACGATAGCCATGGTCAAGAACCCGACAACGGTCTTGTCACGACTGCCTTTCAGCGGCCTTTTTCCAAAGCGATGGCCTACAAGAGCAGCCAAGCCATCTCCATAGCCCATACCAAGAATGGCACATCCCACACTGACCTTGGTTCCAAGACCAAGGAGGTTGAGGACAATCAGCACAATGATGGCAATCGGGTACTGCACAAGGCCCCAGTTGCGTTTGGTGCTTTCCTGCCCCATCAGCACATGAAAGCCACCAGACACGTTCAGAAGCGCATTCAAAATCGCAAACGCAGCCAATCCAAGGATCGGCCACAAAGCGGATTCGAATACGTAATAGTAAATGAAAAACCAATTGGAGACGCCAATGTGAACGATCTTACGCGCAATTTCAGCGCGTGAAGATCCAAGGCGACCCTTCCCCAGTTTTATGACAGCAAAGGAAAGTCCCAGGCACAGAGCAATCAGTGATACAGAAAGCACAAGGCCAAGGGCATCACCATGCATGTCCGCCGCCTCCTCCGAAACCACCTCCGGAGAATCCGCTGCTATGGAAACCGCTTCCACCAGCTCGAGAACCGGCGCTGCCGGAAGCTGAGGACTTCGGAATGGATGCAGCAGGGATGGTGTGATACATGCGATTTGCCATTCTGGACATGTAATACACATCAAAGGCATTGTAGCCTCGGTACCAGGAAGGCTGTGGCACAATCATGCCATCGAACTTCTTTGCCCACTTGTCCTCAAGACCAAGTACCACAGCATAGCTGAGCACATGGAAATACAGGCTTGGATCTTCGTCTATCATCATCTTGAGTTTGTCGATTTCAACTTTATCGATGAACTCGCGGTAGCCCAGAATCTGCTCAAGGACCTTGTCTCCGTAGGCACTTCTCTTTTCGATGATGATTCCGAAGAATGCCATCAGAGCACTACCAAGAGCCGGAACCAGACACTGTGAGAAGTTTGCAGTTCCGGTGATATCACCCTCAACACCAATGAAAGCAGCCGCCATAATCAGTGTCGGAATGGCACAGACAATGGACATAAAAACATTGCTCTTTCGCAGATACCATCGCTTGAACAGCAGGTCAAACAGAGCCAGATTGATCAAAAAGACAAACAGGGAAAGTGCAAAGGCAAAGAACACCACATCCGGTGCGAACTCGTAAAGGCCGATTCTGAGTGTTCCCAACACAAGAGGGACAAAGGAAAGCAGAGCAAAGAGCACGGAAAAACCAATGCTCTTGCGATCCAGCAGAGCCTTGTCCTTTCTGAAGAACAGTCTGGTCTTGAGTTTGGTGTCAACGATGGTGTCGTAGAAGCCGTTCTTCTCAAGTTTGGAGAAGGTCATTGTGTCGCCGACTTCACAGCCCTTGAAAAATCCATTGAACAGCTTGATCTCATGCAGCGGGATGTTCTTTCCACTCTTGACGGCGTAGTCCATGATATCCATGAGCTTTGTGAACTCATACTTGTCGCCCTTCTTCTCCTCAATGGTCAGAAGTCCCTGGTCGGCCCAGTAGAACAACATGGAGATGACATCCTTGTCATCCACGGAGGAGTCTGCGACATAGCCCACCATCAGAGGGGACATGTCATCCGGTGCGGTGAATCTAGCAACGATGATTGGGATGGAGTCCTTTCCGTAGGTTGCCCAGACGAGCATAGCCAAGGCCACAAGAACAATGGTGACAACTGGGCTGATGATGCTCATGATGCCACGATAATCCCAACGCTGGCGAGCGCCCTGGTACCAGCCTTCCGGAAGTTCGGTTCTAAGCGTCACACCTTCGTATGGGCCAAGTCCATAGGACTCACCTTCCAAAAGCAGCCAACCACCCTCTTCCTCGAACTGATACAGATAGACTTCGGTCTTGTCAGCATACCCATTGCCGTAGCGACCATCAGTGAACCAGGTGTAGTCGTACACCCAATCGCCGAAGGCATTCAGGTCTGTGAAGGTGTCACTTTCGACATAAGGAAGATACACGGCAAATGTTGCATGTTTGATCTCACATTCCCAGTCATGGCCGATGACGTTCATGTAGAACTCATCATAGTCATCAAAGGTATCGGCACCGACATCGTAGGAGTAGGAAATCTCATAGCGCTTGGCACCCTTGTAGGTTTTGGAGGAAGATCCGATCTGCATGACCAGATAGCCGTTATCCTCGTTTGTCTCATAAGGGTCTGAGCATGAAAGGTCCCTGACACGAACCTTCATGCCATTGTACTCAGAGTAATCAATTGGGATCTCTCGAACGATTCCATGATGAGGACCTTCGAAATAGACATCGATGGTTTCCGTGATGTAGTGAACGGCATCGTTTCCAACGACAATCTCCACATCATAGTTTTCGATGTAATAATCCACACCATAAGCTGCAAAAACACAGATGGTCCCCACAAAGAGGACCATCATAATAGCAAATGCTTTCTTCATGGGCAGAATCAGAACTGAACCTTGACGTTCTGTCTTTCGGCCTCTGCAACCTCAAGATAGGTCATCTTCTTGAACTTGCCGCCGAACAGACCGACAATCAGAGAAGCTGGGAAAGTCTCGATCTTTGTGTTGAATGTCTTGACGACTCCGTTGTAGTACTTTCTGGCCTGGAGAATCTCAGACTCAAGCTTTGTGAGCTGATTCTGGAGGTTGGTGAAGTTGGTGTTTGCCTTAAGATCCGGATAGGCTTCGCTGAGAGCGAACAGAGTCTTGAGGGTTCCCTCAAGAGCCTTCTCAGCCTTGTCCTTGCCCTCAACGGTACCAGCGCTCATTGCGGCATTTCTTGCCTCGATGACGGCGGTGAGTGTTCCCTGCTCGTGCTTGGCGTAACCCTTGACGGTCTCGACGAGGTTCGGGATCAGGTCATAGCGCTGCTTCAGGTGTGCATCGATCTGAGCATAAGCCTCTTCTCCCTGGTTCTTAAGTCTGACACAGTTGTTGTATGTTGAGATGATCAACATTGCGAGTACGACGATTACAAGAATTGCAATAACCATTGTGAACTCCTTTCTTATCTAAATCTAAATCTGATTCCAATCAGATGCCCATGATCTCGGCATAGGCCTCAAGGTTCTCATCACCTTCACAACCGGCAAGAACCTTCTTGGCAAGGATCTTACCAAGCTGGACACCTTCCTGGTCGAAGCTGTTGATGTTCCAGACAAAGCCCTGGAACATGACCTTGTTTTCAAAGTGTGCCAGAATGGCACCCAGTGTGAATGGGTCAAGTCTGTCAGCGCAAAGAAGGCTGGATGGTCTTGAACCCTCAAAGCTCTTGTTTGGATTCTCGGCATTGTCACGTCCACATGCGAATGCGACGATCTGAGCAACAAGGTTTGCCTTGAGCTTTGTCTGGCTTGTGGATCCGCCGTTCATGTTATCCAGCTCTCCCTGAGCATTTCTGAAACCGATGAACTGCATTGGAACAATGTCAGTGCCCTGGTGCAGAAGCTGATAGAAGGAATGCTGTCCGTTTGTTCCCGGCTCACCGAAGATGACTGGACCTGTCTGGTAGTTCACGACCTTTCCAAAGCGGTTGACGTGCTTTCCGTTGGACTCCATATCAAGCTGCTGGAAATGTGCCGGCATTCTGTGCAGGCTCTGGCTGTATGGAAGAACTGCGGTGTAAGGATAGCCAAGTGCGTTTCTGAGGTAGATGCCGATCATGGCATCCATGAGAGTTCCGTTCTTTCGGATGTCAGACTCAAGGGCACAGACATCCTCGGCATGTGCTCCATCCAGAATTGCCTTGAAAACGTCAAAGCCATAGGTCAGAGAAAGGATAACACCGCCAACTGGGCTTGTTGCGGAGTAGCGGCCGCCAATGTAGTCGTCCATGAAGAAGACGGCAAGAATGTCAGGATTGTTTGCCAGTGGGCTGGTGTTGCTTGTGACGGCAACGACATGCTTCTCTGGAACCAGGCCCTGAACACCGCTGTCACGCATGACCTTGAAGACGAGGTCTCTGTTTGCAAGTGTCTCTTGGGTTGTTCCGCTCTTGGAAACCAGGATGAACAGTGTGCTTTCCAAATCCAGACCGGAAACCACTGCACAGGCATCGTCTGGGTCGACGTTGGAGATGAATCTTGCCTCAAGCTTCTTGGTGCATCCGTCCTGAGGTCCAATGAGGTTCAGGGCATAGCAAAGTGCTCTTGGACCGAGGTCGGAACCACCGATTCCAATCTGGATGACGGTCTTGATCTCCTTACCCGTGGAACCCTTGATCTCACCGCTTCGGACCTTCTCGGAGAAGACTCTGATCTTCTCAAGCTCCTGGTTGTAGAAATCACCCTTCTCGACGCCGTCGGCCATAACTTTGAGACCGTCGATTGCGCGACCGCGGGTAAGCTGATGGAGAACCAGACGGTCCTCGCCAGTGTTCATGCGCTCGCCGCTGAGAAGAGCCTTGTACTTCTCAATGAGCTGCTGCTCATCGGCAAGAGCCTGAAGGGTATCGATGATATCCTCATCAACAGGCATTGCGGCATAGTTGTAGGACATGGATCCAGCTTCACGGATGTTGGACTTTCGGATTCTGTCTGCATTGAGACATGTCTTGATGTCAAAAGGCTTCTTAGCCTTGAGAACTGCATAGTTATCTGTAAGATCAAGATCTTTGTAGTTGATCACAATTACCTCCACACCCCATAGAAATTGAGGGAATGGCTATAATATATAATCTAAAGAGAATATTAACAAGTTATGGAGGGGTTTCAGTCTTCTATTTCAGGAATTCTTGATTTGAAGCTCTCAAGAAGGTCTTCCTTTGTCATGCCTTCTCGGAGAATCACCATAATGGTATCGTCTCCGGCAAGGGTTCCCAGAATCTCCGGAAGTCCAAGAGCTTCAAGTCCGACTGCAACACTGTTTGCATGGCCTTCACGGGTCTTGATGACACCAATGTTTCCGCTGAATTCAAGGGAGATGATGCCTCGTCGGACGTCCTGGATATAGCTCTTCTCGGACTCTGCGACAACGTCGTTGTCAGGCAAAGAATAGTAGTAGCCGCTCCAACCGTCTGAGATCTTGCCGACCTTCAGCATCTTGAGGTCTCTGGAAAGGGTTGCCTGTGTGACATCGTACCCCTCTTCTTTCAGGAGGTTGAGCAAGGTGTCCTGGTTATCGATTCGATTCTTCTTGATGAGTTCCTTGATGACGGTAAGTCTGTTGTATCTCTGCTTCATGATAATCCCTTATATATTGCAAGAATGCACAATTAATATACATCCAGGATTCCATAACAGCAATAGAAAAATTGCAATTTGGTAGTGTTTTATGCAAAAGAAGCCGAATTTTCCAAGCATAAAGGTATGATTTTGAATATCGTATCGATATATATGCAAATCATATTCTGCAAATTTCTGAAAAAAGGCAATAAAAAACCCCATGGAAAAAAGGAGGTCAAACCATGGGGGAACAAAAGGAGGTTGAGATTTACATCTCGTATGCAACAAATATATTAGCATTAGTAAAAAAAGACAATAGGGTTTGATATTTTTTTAGCAATACTTTTCATAGAAACACATATTTCTTTTATGGCAATAGTATTGCATCAATTTTTGTTTTTTCGAATTCTCAACCTTCCAACGATGCGGAAACCAAGGTTTTGAGTCTTTTCTCAAAGGTGTCAAACGGATCTTCCAGCAGCTTTTTGCACGTTTTCTGAAAGTCGTCATACAGGACGATGAACTCCTGCCCAAACGGTGTGAGGCTGGCGCCACTTCTATTGACTCCACCCTTTCGTCTTTCAAGAACATCGACACCCAGTGCCGCCTCAAGATTCTCCACCATCCGAAAGGCCTTGGAATAGGAGATCCCAAGCTCGGCTGCAGCTGCTCGCAAGGAACCTGTCGCATCGACCTTCTGCAAAAGCCACAGCACACCGATTCCCATGAACTTGTCATTCTCGTTTTCCAGATAGAGCTTGATCTTCAGACTTACCTTGTCCATATGTCCTCCTAGAACAGACTTGGCTGATCAGGCTGTGCTTCCTGATTCCCTTTTTCGCCAAGCATTCCAATCATCTGCAGGAACTCCTGCTCGGTGACGACTCTGACACCAAGACTTTTCGCCTTATCCAACTTACTTCCAGCTCCGCTTCCTGCAAGAAGGCAAGTAGTTTTCTTGGAGACTCCAGACACTTCCGTACCGCCACGGCGCTTGATCTCATCCATGGCCTTCCCTCTTGGATTGAAATTCTCAAAGCTTCCGGTAACACACCAGCTCTGGCCAGCAAAGATCTGTTCGTAACCAGAGACATCCTCTTTGACATCGGACATCTGAAGGCCTGCTTTGCGAAGGTCTTCGATTAATTTACGAGTATTATCGGAATTCAGGCCGTCAATGATAAGTTTTGCTGTCACAGGACCAATGCCATGAATTGCGGAAAGGCTATCGGCATCATCCTTGTCGGCAAGCTCTAGAAGCTTGTCCATGCTGTCGTAGCCGGCATCACACACAAGGTCCACAGCTTTCTTTCCGAACTCCGAAATTCCCAGCGAAACCAAAACGCTTCTGAACGGTGTTCTGCGACTTGCCTCCATGGCCATCTTGATACCTTCGATCTTTCGGCCTTCGGAGCCGCCAAAGCCATCCAGACCGGCAAGTGCATTGAAATCAAAGGCATAAAGGTCACTGATGCTTCGGACAAAGCCGTTGTCGTACATGACCTCAATGGTTTTAGGTCCAAGCCCCTCAATATCCATCTGGCCCTTTGCACAGAAGAAGGCAAGCCTACCCTTGGCCTGCGCAGCACAATCATAGTTTGTGCAGAAATGGTGGGCTCCCCTTTTCTCAATCGGACTTCCGCATACAGGACAGGCCTCCGGCATCTTCCAGGTTGTCTTGCCCATGTCGTTTTTCTCAAGCACGGTCTCAACAGCTGGAATGACATCGCCACGCTTGGAGATTGCCACTGTGTCACCCACAGACAACTCCAGTTGGTCGACATAATCCTGATTGTGCAGTGTGATGTTGCGGATGGTACTTCCAGAAAGCAGTGTGTCCTTGATTCTTGCCATAGGGGTGACTCTTCCGGTTCTTCCCACCTGCACATCAATGTCCAGCACCTGAGTCTGGGCCTGTGGAGCCTCGAACTTGTAGGCGATTGCCCAACGAGGATGATGCCCTGTGTAGCCAAGGTCTTCTCTTGTGGAAAGTTCGTTCACCTTAACGACAAGACCGTCAATCTCATACGGCAAGGAGCTTCGCCTTTGTGTGTTGTCGATGATGGCCTGCGGAATGTCGTCAAAGCTTCCGACATTTCCTTCCAAGTCTGCAGCGGCAAGACGTGCGTTTGCCTCCTCCTTGGTTCTGCAGAAGTAAGACAAGTTCGGGTCTACGGTGAAACCGAGTTTCTTGAGCTGACTCAAAATCTGAATGTGATCGGTAAAACCTGTGGCATCCGCCCAAAAGCCCTCGTAGACGAAAATCGAAAGTGGAACCTGTGCGGTTTCGCTGCTTCTGTTTCGGCGAATGGTTCCGGCCGCAAGGTTTCTAGGATTTGCATAAGGCTCGATCAAAGTGGAGTTGATCTTCTCAAACTCAGCCTTTTTCAGATAGACCTCGCCACGTACGGCAATGTCCACAGGCTGTGTGAGTCGCAAAGGAACTGAATAGATGGTTTTGACATTTGCCGTCACATCGTTTCCGACAAAGCCGTTTCCTCTTGTGACAGCACGGACCAGAAGGCCCTTTTCGTAGTACAGGACAATGGAAAAGCCGTCAATCTTCTCCTCAAGAACAAAGGACAGGTTCTCACCGGTGTTCTTGGTGGTCTTTGCAATCCAGGAAAGGATCTCGGCATCGCTGTAGGCCTTGTCCAGGCTGAGAACCGGAATGGAGTGCTCCACTTCAGGGAAATCGGAGGTCAGGTCACTTCCGACGCGCTGTGTCGGAGAGTCTGAGGTCTTGAGGTTCGGATGCTCGTTTTCAAGGCTGACAAGCTCATCAAAAAGGCGGTCATATTCAAGGTCTGAGACCAATGGACGGCCGATGACATAGTAGGCTTTCTGATACTCTGAAAGGAGCTCTCTCAGCTCCTTGGCTCTGTTTGCATAATCCATGCATTAATTTTATAACAAATCTGTAAGGTATTCCACTATTGTTGAAAAAACAGCATGACGGTGCTATTCTTACCGTATGCCTGAACAGAGTGAACTATTCGAACTCAACAGAAAACATCTCATTGGAAAACTTGTCACCTCAACAGTCTCGAGCGGAAGGATTGCAGACATCAGCATCCCTGGTGAAAACCAGTTCAGACACATGCTGGTACTCAGCGCATCCGACTTCGGAAGCAACCCAAACATCCACGTCATGGATGAGCAGTTCCCGATCTTTGCCCGTGACGAGGTCTACTACAAAGGCCAGCCTGTCCTGGCGGTTTTCGGCTATGAGGCAGAGGACGTAGACCTATTCTGCAACGAGGTCAAGGTCTCCTACCAGATCCGACCGGATTCCGAGGACCTGCACAGCGAGCAGTTCGGCGAGCCGTTCATCTGGACCTTCGGTGACCCGGATGAGTATTTCAACGAAAAGACAAAGGTCTTCAAGTCTTCGTTCGAGACCACTCCGTTCTCCAAGCCGATGCTTGGCGACCAGAGAATCTTCGCCGTCAAGAAAGATGGCAAGATGAATCTGCGTGTCGCCTCCCAGTGGCCGATTCACGTCAGAAAAGCAGTCGCAGAATCTGTCGGCTACCCAATTGAGAACATCACCCTGCATCCGCAGTCCTACTATGCCCCATATGACCAGCTCATCGTGCAGCCATCCATCATTGCCGCAATCGCAGCCATGGCCGCAGAGCAGTCTGGTGAGCTTGTTGAGCTCAGCAGTCCAATGGAGTCATGGCAGCCAAGACTCAAGATCGACCATGAGACAGCCTACCTTCCAGACGGCACACCAGTTGCCGACAAGGCAAACTGCATCATTGACCTCGGAGCCTTCCCTATTTTCACCACAGAAGTGTGCCACAACATTCTTGCGGGTCTGGTCTCTGTGTATCCGATCAAGGCAGCGGAAGTGAACATCACCATCATGAGAAGCTCCACTCCTCCTGCCAACTTCTTCGGAGACCTTGGCTACTCCATGGCGCTCGCGGGAACCGAGAACCACTTCACATCCCTTGCCGCAAGCCTTGGCATGCAGCCTGGCCTTTGGAGACTGGACAGAATCAAGGGCATCGGAAAGAAGGGCTTCCCACTTTGTGAAAGCGTCAAGGAAAGTTCTGATTTCGACAAGCTCGAAGGCTCTCTGGAAGCGGTCATGGCAAGTTCCTGGTACAGCAGAAAGTATGCGGCAAACACCCAGAAGAAACTCTACATGGGCAAGATGAACCCACTTGTGAACTATTCCAGAGGTATCGGTATCGCAACGGGCGAAGGCATCATGGGATTTTCCCAGCAGTTCAACTCCATTGCAAACTACAAGCTCTCCGTTACATTGACCGAGGATGAAAGGCTTATCGTCAATACCGGAATGAACTGCGACAAATCCATGATCGGCATCTGGAAACAGACCATCCGACAGTTCATCCAGATCTCAGACGAGGACATCTACTTCCTCGATGTCAACGACCCGACAATCATCGACCTGGGACCAAGTGCCCTTTCCAGAAAAATCGGAATCGTTTCCTCGCTTCTGATCAAATCCTGTTCGGAACTTGCCAGAAAGCGAGAGTTCTCAAGACTTCCGATCACCATCACGGCAGACTACGAAGCCGATTTCATGGATCCGTTCTATTTCAGCTCCTGTATCGGAACCGTAGCCGTGGACCTTCACATTGACACCGTCATGCTGGCTCCTGTGATTGACAACATCTGGGTCAATTTCCATCTCGGACACGTCTTTGACCAGGACAGACTTCTGAACAAGGCAAGACACACCATCACAACGGTGCTTTCCGACATTTGCCCGAGAATCTCAAGCAAGTGCAACATCGACATCAAGATTGACCAGGATGGATCGTTTACCTCCTCATCGCTCACGGCAGCCCTCAGAGGTCTTACCACAGCAGCGCTGATGAGTGCGCTGTCACAGGCCCTCGGACACACCATCCGAAGAGTCCCGGTCACAAGTGATGACATTCTGGGAATCGCCAAGAAGAACACATTCGGAGAGAAGATGCTCTCAACAGCCAAGGAAGGTGACAGATGAGACTCAACTGCAACATCAACGGATCACAGTACTCGCTTGTCGTGAACTCCGACAAACCACTCAGCCTCATTTTGAAGGAACAGATCATCACATTTGGTGAGAACAGCCAGTGTCTTGGTGCCTCCTGCGGAAACTGCATCGTGCTCATCAACGGAAACGCAGCACTCAGCTGCCTTGTTCCGGCATTCAAGATCAACGGTGCAAGCATCCTGACCTTCGAAGGTTTCCAGAAGACAAGATTCTGCCACGACATCGAACGAGCCTACTCCGATGTCGGAAACCAGCCTTGTCCACAGTGCTATGCATCAAAGACAATCATCATCGAGTCCATTCTGAACAAGGTGGACAAGGAGAACCAGAACAGAGTCAGCGGCTTCCAGTTCGGTGCAGGTTCCAACTCTGACATGAACCATGTCTCAGGTGCCAACACAAACGAGCAGGCCGCAAGAAGCAGAATAGGAACAGGATCCATCAGTTCAGAGCTGATCACAAGGGAAATGGCACTCAGCAGCTGCCAGTGCATTGAGACGGCAGAGCTTGAGAAGATCATCAACCTTGCCTACAAATACAGGAGCAGACGCCGTGCCAGAAGGTCTTAGATCCCCAACAGTCTTCACCCCAAAGACGGTAAGTGAGGCAATTGCAAACAAACTCAAGAATCCGGATGCAAAGTTCTGGGCAGGTGGCACATACATCATGAGCCGCCCGAACTTCTATCCGAACCCAAACCAGAGAGATATCATCTCCCTGGCTGGCATCACAGACCTCACAAGAATCTACCATGCCGACCGCTATCTTGAGGCTGGTGCCATGGTCACCTTGCAGCAGCTGCTCACGATGGGAAACTTCATCTTCTCAAAGGAGCTCTACAAGGCCATCAGCGACATCGGAAGCTCTGTCATCCGAAACCAGGCAACCGTTGGAGGCTCCCTCTGCACAAGCGACACACGATATGCCATGAGCTGCATCCTTGCAACACTCAACGCACAGGCTGAGATCCGCATGGTCTCAAAGACCGCAATCGCACGTTGGGTGCCGGTTGCAAAGCTCTATGACCGAAAAGGAAACTTCCTGTTTGCAGACAATGCCATTCTCACAAAGGTCAGAATCCCAACCGATGCCTCTCAGCAGTTCCAGTTCATCGCAAGGACCTTGGACTCCCCAATGCAGAATCCAAACGAAGCGGTCCTATTCGGACTTCAGTATTCTCTGACACAGGGAAACATCACACTCCCAAGTCTGTGCATCACACTTCCGAACTCCTGCTTCTACATGTCACAGGATTTTGACAACCTTCTGTCAACAATCAGTTTCCCAATCACGGCAGAGAAGATCTACAAGGTGTCTAACCGACTGGCATCCGATCTCAGGGTCTCCGTCCGCCAGAACACGAACCAGCTTCAGATCGAGCGAGCCGTAAGACTTCTCGAGGTCGTGCTCAACGAAATCAACACTTCATACCTGGCAGGCTGATTATGCTTACAATGAGAATCACTGGTGGAAAATACTGCGGAAGAAAAGTGATCATTCCGACAGGAGAACTTGAGATCCGTCCAGCCATGGACAGAATGCGAGAGTCCCTCTTCGCCATCCTCGGACCACTGGATGGAGCCTCGTTCTGCGACCTGTTCTCAGGCAGCGGATGTGTAGGACTCGAGGCCGCCTCCCGGGGCGCAACACTGGTCCACCTGGTTGAGATGGACAAGGCAAAGCGCCCTACCATGGAGAAGAACATCAGTTGGGCAACCGCCGAGTGTGACATCAAGATCTTCAATTCCAATGTTCTGAAGTTCATCCCAACCGCACAGATGCAGTACGATATCGTGTATGCAGACCCTCCATTTCCAATGGGCAACAAGATCCAGCTTGCAGAGCTTACCGACCGCAGACACGCTGTGAAGCCAGATGGACTTTTCATCATCCACTTCCCAGCCCCTGAGGAGAACCAGTGGCCAGAGCAGATTGGCGACCTCAAACTTGTTGATACCAGAAAGTATGGAAGAAACATGCTCAAGTTCTATCGCAACATGAGCGAGTGCGCCCTGGGTCAGTGATTGGCTACGCGGTTCATTCCTGAGCCATGTAAATCACCTTCGCATCTCTAGCCACATTCTGACGAAACAGCAAACCGGATCCCGAAACATTCTCTTCAAGGGACGCTTTTGATATCAGATCAACCTCTTTTCCCAGTGCTTTCTCAAACTGCTCTTTCACAGCCATAAATCCGAACAGTCCCTTGTAATCGCCACCATCTATCAGAAGGTCAACATCACTATCTGGCCCGGCCTCATTTCGTGCGTAGGAGCCAAAAAGAGTAATACTTCGCAAAGAATTGCGCTTGGCAACAGGGAGAACAAGAAGTTGAATCGATTCCAAGGACAGTACACCATCATCACGACGCAGGCTTGTGCGAACAAGGTCCTTCAAAAATCCTTGCTTGTTTCCAACGCTATCAAGCTTTCCAATCACATCCGCATCTGTTTTGGTATTCAATTTCAAAATGATCTGCCTGGTGTTTTCCTTGTCATATTTCAATTGTGCCCTTTTCTTGGCTTCACTGACCATATTGTTCTCCTTATAGATAAGTATATACCTATCTAGTTCAACAGGCAATCCTTATTGCTTCTCAATTGGTTTTCTGCCGATAGACGGGCTCATTGATCCGACACTCTGACACAGTTGTGCTGCAGATATCCCAGTCAGTACAGTTCAGAAGATATCTCAGGTTCATTGGGCTGAGGTCCAAACATTTGGCGATGGTAGCCACATCGATTCCAAGTTCAGACATATGGAAAGCCACATCGCGAAGTGTCTTCATGCGACCACGCCTTTCCCCTTCCTCCAAACCAATCTGGACAAAATGCATCTGGAGATTGTTTTCATATGACATCATGTGCATACTCCCAACTGCGATTCTTACACGGAAGACGGACAAATCAAAGAGTCAGGATACGAAACCACACAATTTATTCGATGGGAGAGGTTACACAGACGAAACAGATTGCACTGAACAATACAGATTCCTCACCAGTTTGGATGTGCATACGACGTTCATGACGCACATAAGCGCCACAGCTCATCATTTCTGTAGAGACAGAACTTTTCGGATAACGGCATTGTCCAGGCTGATGAGTCCTGGGTCTTTGGCAAGAATGCTGTCCACCTCATCGCGGGCTGTGGACATCATGGAGACATCCTTCTCAAGATCTGCATATTTGAGGTGCATGAAGCCGCTCTGTCTAAGGCCGGACAGTTCTCCAGGTCCACGAATCTTGAGGTCTTCCTCTGCAATCTCAAAGCCGTCATTGGTTCTGTGCAGAACCGAAAGGCGCTTTTTTCCATCCTCGGTGATGTTCTTCTCAAACGCAAGGAAGCACCAGCTTTGCAGACTGCTTCTTCCGACACGGCCACGAAGCTGATGCAAAGCGGACAAGCCGAAGTTCTCACTATGTTCGACAACCATGCAGGTGGCATTCGGAACGTCGATTCCGACCTCAACAACAGAAGTGGAAACGAGGTAATTGATCTTTCCTGCGGCAAAGTCATTGAGAATGGCAATCTTATCCTCTTCCGGAAGTCGGCTGTGAATCAGAGCGCCCTTGAACGACGGATACTTCTGGGTGGACAGGAACTCGTACATGGTCTGTACGTCGCGCAAGTCCGAATTGCCTTCGTCATCGATGCGAGGATAGACGAAATAGGCCTGATGGCCTCGCTGCATCTCGACTCCTACCGCCTGGTACATACGGTCTCGCTTGGAATCATCCACAAGGTATGTGATGATCGGAAGTCGGCCCTTCGGCATGGTGCGGATGGTTGAGACATTCAGGTTTCCGAACACTGTCAGTGCGAGAGTTCGAGGAATCGGGGTTGCCGTCATCAGAAGCACGTCTGGTTCAATGCCCTTCTCTAGCAGTGCCTGGCGCTGCTCAACACCAAAGCGATGCTGCTCGTCGATGATGACATAGCGAAGGTTCCGATAGACGACATCCTTGGAAAAGAGCGCATGGGTTCCAATCAGAAGGTCGATGTTTCCGGCTTTGAGCTGGTCCAAAAGAGCCTGTCTTGGTCGTCCATGGACCTCGCCGTTGAGAAAGGCAACCGTCACGCCACAATCGCGGAAAAGTGCATCAGCAACCTGGGCGTGCTGACGAGCCAGCAGCTCGGTTGGCGCCATGAAGGCAACCTGTGCGCCATTACAGATGGCATGCAGTGCGGACACCCAGGCCACAAGGGTCTTACCGGAACCGACATCACCTTGTAGCAAGCGATTCATGCTTTCAGGTCCGCTCATGTCCTGTCGGATTTCACTTAGGACCTTCTTCTGGTCATCGGTCAGTTCAAACGGAAGGCTTTCCACAAAGCGTGTCTCTGCAGCATAGACTCTGTTTTCAATGGCCTTGCGCTTACGCTCCACAGGTGGACGTCTTTTGGTCTCAAGCTGCAGATAGAACACCTCGCGGAAAGCAAGGGCTCGCCTAGCCTCCTTCAGGGCCTTCTCCGATGTCGGGAAATGGATTTCACGCAGTGCCTGGTCCAAAGAAATGAGCTTGTACTTGGCAATCAGACTCTGCGGAAGTTCATCGTCAATTCCTTGCGCCAAGGCAAGAGCGGCTTTGACATCACGTCGGATGGTCTTCTGCGTCAGGCCTCCGCTGAGGCTGTACACAGGAAGAATTCCCTGGTTGAGCTCCAGATCCCCAACATTTGACAGCAGAATGGAGTCCTCTCTTACCGGTTTGAGCTCAAACTGTGACGAGGTCAGGCCTGTACCATAAGGCACAACATTCGCATAAAGGTGGTAATAGCAACCAGGGAAGACGGACTTTGCCAGAAAGGTCCTGTTGAACCCCATCAGAAAGGCCTTCTGGTTGTTCTCGGTATCGCGGACAATGATTTTGACGTTCTTTCTTCCAGGACCGAATTCGCTGACGCTTTCGGCTCGGACAAAGGTGTTGGTCCATGTTCCATCGCTGTCATTCTGATGACCGATGCAGACCCTGTGACTACGGTCCTCGTAGCCTTTTGGGGTCATGGAAATCAAATCGCCAATGGTGCTGACGCCCAAGTTGCCATAGTCCTCCCGTGTCTTCTTACCGACGCCGGTCAGAGTCTTTATGTCTTGGGTAAGCTCGCAGACGAACATGGCAAATCCCTTACAGGCTCAGAAGCAGATTGACAAGACCTCTCTCAACTGCCTTCAGAACGACAAAGAGAATGAAGTAGATGATCAGCGAATAGATCACAAGCTTCTGGTCATCCATCTGGCCTTTTTTGCGGAAGAACATCTTGTAGATCTTACTGACAGGAACCTCCAGAATGGAATCGATGAAGTTGAGGGTGCTCATGCTCTGGTAGGAATTTCCTTTTGCAACAACAAGTCTTACGATCATGAGAATCAGCATGACGACCATGACAAAGGACACCAAGGTCCAAAGGCCTTCCACGATGATGGCGAAAACCAACCACAGCGTAATGGAGCCAGCCTGGGCAACGACATTCAGAACGCTTCGTACAAGGTTCAGAAGAACAAGCGCAAGAAGCGGTGTGAAATCAACGTTACCTCTCTTGAGGGAGGTGACGTTGTCAAACATGTTCAAGTATGGGTCGGCGATGGTGCCGAGAATGCGGTCCAACGTCTCCGCAAAGGAAGGCTCCTGAACCTCGTTCTGGTTGTAGCCATATCCACCGTAACCGGATCTCCAGCCGTTTCTTCTGCTGAAGGTCAGCACCCATGAGACGATGACACGAATGACAATGATGGTGCTGTACACACCAACAAGCCATGAAAGAATGGAACATATTGCTCTGATGAAATTCATCCTATCCTCCTAATCCGTTACTCACAGTACACATCGTGCACCATCTGACACTCGATGAGCTCAGAAAGGAGCTCTCGACTTCCATCCACACTGAAGGATTTGTCAGCTATGACCTTTCTGGATCTTCCAGTCAGCTTGCCATCGTCATCGGTTCCCGGATAGACGACCATGACAAGGTCTGCAGCACCACGATGCTTCTTGGCGACGGAGCGCATTTCCTTGATGGACTGGCGACCAGCATAGACACTTTGGTCAATCTCGACGAAAACACGCTTGGCATGATCTGGCTTCATCTGCATCGGATCGCCATAGACGACATCGGCAGTGAAACCCATTCGACCGTTGAAGCTCTTGAAACTTCCATGAACACCGATGATCTTTCCGACCACGATTCCCATGGAGCACATGGCCCATTGTTTCGGGAATACGGTGACCTCAAGCCTTCCGTTGTAGTCCTCCACAACAAGACGGCCCATCTTGCCACCGCTCTTGGTCACGACCTCTTTGCGTTCGGAGACCATGCCGATGAAATCGTACTTCGGGCCTTCCGAGATACGCTCCGGCTTGGACAGATCCAGTTTCACGCAATTCTCCCAGGCAGTCTTGTAGGTATCTAAAGGATGTCCTGAAACATAGAAGCCCAAGTAATTTTTCTCAATCTCAAGTTTTTCCAGGAACTCGTAATCTGGCTGTACCTTCATCTCAAAGGTCACAACATCATCGTCATCACCACCGAAGAGCAGGTTCTGTCCCATGCTCTGGGCATCCTTGTCTTCCTTGGTGGATTTGATGGCAGCTTCAAAATTGGCAAGCAGTGTCGGACGGTTGTAACCGAAGCAATCAAAGGCTCCAGCATTGATGAGACCTTCCAGAACACCTGAGTTCAGGCACTTGGCATCGCTTCTTCGGATGAAGTCCAAAAAGTCCTTGTATGGTCCATTGGCCTCACGCTCGTCGAGGATGCTCTGAACCGTCGGTGCACCGACGCCCTTAATTCCGGCAAGTCCGTAGATCATCTTTCCGTCGACGACGTTGAAGTACATATCGGAGTCGTTGATACTTGGAGGCAAGATCTGGATTCCGTCGTTCTTGACGAAGTCCAGGTATTCCTTGTACTTGTCGCCGGAGCCGATTTCGTTGGTCAGGTTGGCGGCGAGGAACTCTACGCGGTAGTGGCACTTCAGGTATGCGGTTCGGTAGGCAAGAACGGTGTAGCAGACGCTATGGCTCTTGTTGAAGCCGTATTTGGCAAACGGCATGAGCATATCGAAGATGTCCTCTGCATGCTGCTGGGAGTGTCCCAGTGCCATGGCGCCCTTGATGAACTTCTCACGCTGGGCAGGCATCTCCTTGACCTTCTTCTTTCCCATGATCTTTCGCAGCGTATCTGCTTCTCCAAGGGTGAAGCCTGCAATGATCTGGGAGACACGCATGACCTGCTCCTGGTAGACGATGACACCATAGGTGGATTTCAGAAGGTCCTCGAGGGCTGGGTCCGGATATTCAATTGGGATTCTTCCCTGCTTGGAGTCGATGTATTTCGGAATGTAGTCCATAGGACCCGGACGATACAGGGAAACCATGGCGTCAAGCTCTTCGAAACGGGTCGGCTCCAGAAGTTTGAGGTTCTTCTGCATGCCCGGACTTTCGAGCTGGAACACCATCATGCTGTCGCCCTTGGACATCATCTCGAAGGTCTCCTTGTCGTTCTCCGGGATCTTCTCAATGTCAAAGTCCGGCTCGGTCTTATGAATGAGTCTGATGGTATTTCGGATGAGTGTCAGGGTCTTGAGTCCCAAGAAGTCCATCTTGACCAGGCCACAACGCTCCAGGTTGTTCATGGTGTACTGGGTGGAGATACCACCGCTTTTCGGATCACGATACAGTGGGACGTAGTTCAGAAGAGGAGTCTTTCCAATGACGACACCACAGGCGTGAGTAGAGACATGTCTTGCCAGGTTCTCAAGTCTGAGTGATACGTCAAAGAGCTCTTCATACACACCGCCGCGGCTTCTCATTTCCTGAAGTTCAGGGCTCTGGTGAAGCGACCATTCCAGAAGCGATGACACATGTGCGGCCTTGGCTTCATCATCCAGGGCATCCAGAATGAGTTTGGTGATTTTGTTGGACTCGTCAAACGGAATATCAAGGACTCTAGCGACATCCTTGACGACGGCTTTGGCCTTGAGGGTTCCGAAAGTTGCAATCTGTCCGACGCGGTTCACACCATAGTGCTCGGTGACATAATCGATGACCGTCTGGCGGCCTTCGAAGCAGAAGTCAATATCAAAATCAGGAAGAGAGACTCGCTCCGGATTCAAGAATCGCTCGAACAGAAGGTCGTGTTTGATCGGGTCGACGTTGGTGATGTCAACACAGTAGGCAACCATGGAACCAGCACCGGATCCACGTCCGGCTCCGACTGGAATGTCATGGGTCTTGGCCCAGTAGATGTAGTCTCGGACAATCAGGTAGTAGCCATCAAATCCCATCTTCAGGATAACACCAAGCTCATAGTTGAGTCGGGTTTCCAGAATCTTCTTTTTCTCTGGGTCGCTCTCGTAACCTGGATAACGGCGTCTGAGACCCTGCCAGGAAAGGGCTGTCAGATATTCCTTCGTGTCCTTGTACTCCGATGGAACATCGACATCTGGAAGGATCGGACCTGGGAACTCAATCTTGAAGTTGCAGCGCTCGGCGATCTTCAGGGTATTGGAGATTGCCTCAGGGTACTCGGAAAAGAGCTCGGCCATCTCGTCACCGCTTTTGAGATAGAACTCCTCGGTGTCGAACTTCATACGGTCGGTGTCGGACTTCTTCTTTCCGGTACCGATACACATGAGAATGTCGTGTGCATTTGCATCGGACTTCTCGATGTAGTGGATGTCGTTGGTGGCAACCATTGGAATGTCGAGGTCTCTAGCAAGCTTTGCCAGCTGAGGCAGGACCTGAACCTCCTCCGGAATGAAGTGGTTCTGGATTTCAATGTAGTAGCGGTCACCGAACAGATTCTTGTACCACTTGGCAACCTCGTAGGCACCTTCGACGTTTCCGGCAAGGAGCTTCTGTGGAATCTCTCCAGCAAGACAGGCGGAAAGGCAGATGAGGCCTTCGCTGTGTGTCTCAAGAACCTCATTGTCGATACGAGGCTTGTAGTAGAAGCCTTCGGTGTATGCAATGCTGTTGAGCTCCATGAGGTTATGGTAGCCCTTGTCGTTCATGGCAAGCAGAATCAGGTGATAGTAGTGAAAGCCTGCATCCTTGACGGTTCGGCCTTCCGGGTTGATGTAGAATTCGCAACCAGGAATCGGCTGGATGCCAGCCTTGAGACAGTTGTCGTAGAAGTCAAGCACACCGAACATGTTTCCATGGTCAGTGATGGCAAGAGCCTTCATGCCATATTCCTGGGCCTTTGCGATATACTTGGCACTTGATGCGGCACCATCAAGCAGAGAGTAGTCTGTATGGTTATGTAAATGTACGAATTCTGTCATGCTGTCACCTTGTTTAAATGTAACAGAAAAACAGACAACTGAGAACAGTCAAAGACTACAAAGTGCGGTCCATGCTTCTAAGTGCCTTGCGGAACTGAGACAGGAAAAGGATGGTACAGAATGTCACAGACAGGAAATCCGCAATCGGCTCAGCAAGGAACACCGCAAGCACACGGTCGCTTCGCACCAGAAGCGGCATGATGTAGATCAGAGGAATCAGCAAAATGATCTTTCTCATGCAGGCGACGATGATGGCGCTCTTGGCATAGCCGATGGCAGTGAAGGTAGCCTGACATGCCATCTGGATGGAGAACAGGCAGATGACCGACATGTAGATCCGAAGCATCCTGGCTGTGTATGGCACAAGAGAAGCATCAGGGGTAAAGACCTTGGCAAGAGAGGCCGGGAAAAGCATCACCACAGCCCAGAAGGCAAACTCCACAACCATATCAACCTTGAGCAGCAGAAGGTACGCCTCTTTGACACGGTCCTTCTTGCCCGCACCGAAATTGTAGCTGGTAATCGGCTGTGCACCCTGCCCAAAACCGGAAACAGGTGTTGTTGCAAACTGCATCACCGAGTGGCAGATGGTCATGGCGCCGACGGCGATGTCTCCGCCGTACTTGAGAAGCGACGAGTTGAAACAGATGCTGATCAGGCTCTCGGTGCTCTGCATGATGAACTGGGCAAGACCGAGGGAAACGACAGAGCCTACCACATCACCGCGAAGTCGGAGGTTCTGGATGCGGATTCTGAGTGCGGTCTTCTTGCCGAACAGGAAGAATATGATCCACATTGCCGAAACAGCCTGGGAGATGACGGTTGCGATTGCTGCACCACGTACACCAAGGCCAAAGACATAGATGAAAATCGGATCCAGAACAATGTTCAAGGCAGCACCGATGACAACGGTGAGCATGCTTGTCTTGGCAAAACCCTGCGCGGTGATAAACATGTTCATACCAAGGGCGAATTGGACGAAAACCGTGCCAAGAGAATAGATTCTTATGTAGGAGACGGCATAGCCAATGGTATTCTCAGAAGCACCGAAGGCAAGTAAAAGTGGACGATTGAAGGCAAATATGACTATCGTTAGGATCGCTGACAAGACAAGCTGCAAGGTAAAGCAATTGCCCATGATCAGTTCAGCTTTCTCGTTGTCACCACGTCCCATGGCAATGGAGGCTCTAGGTGCTCCGCCGCTTCCGACAAGAGATGCGAAAGCTGAAACGATAAGAAGAATTGGCAAACATACGCCGACACCGGTCAGAGCCAATGCACCTGTCTCAGGAATGTGACCGATGTAGATACGGTCAACGATGTTGTAGAGCATGTTGATCAGCTGCGCCGCAACAGCCGGAAGAGCAAGTTTTATCAAAAGAGTGCCGATGGGCTCCTTGGCAAGAAAGGATCTGTCGTTTTCCATGGTTTCTGATCCCATCAATAGTGTGGAGGTCTTCGGTTCGGTCTTGCTTCGGTATCGAGTTCCTCGACCCTTTTTGCCAGAACCTCGTTCTGCTTTTCCAGTTTTGAGACAAGAGCCTGCTGTTGCGTGACAATGTCGTTCAGTTGTTGCACCATATCCTGCAGATAGGTCATATCTGTTTCAATTCTCAAGATTCGGTCCTGTATTTCGCTCATATCTCTATCCCCATAACGACTTTGCATCAATATTGTTGCATTTTGTTGCTCATGGCCATTATAATGTACTGGCGAGGCTGTTGCAATCCACGTTGCACAACCTTAGCAGGACAAAAGGGGTATTCACATGAAAGGAGAACGTGTTGCTCAGCTCGAGCTCATACTCAGAAGCCATCCGGAAGGTCTCAGAAAATCAGATATCGCAAGACGTCTGGGGGTCCACAGAAGCACCATCGGACGTTACATCGATGAGCTGAAGCAATACAGCAACATCTACGAGGACAACAACCTCATCAAGATTATCCAAAGTGATGAGGATGAGCATGTTGCCTTAAGCGTCTATGAGAGCCTTGCCCTGAACATGGGTGCCGAGATGCTTTTGAAGAACTCCGAATTCAGAACCCCTCACCTCGCCTCAGGTCTGAGAAAAATCGCCATGGGCATGAAAAGCTATGCACCTAAGGTAAGCAACAACATCATCTCCATCGCTGAGCAGATCGAGTCTGAGACCATTGCCGCCAACACCCAAAACAACGAGGTGCTGGAAGTGCTCATTGACGCTTGGGTCTCCGGTAGAATCGTCAGAATCATCCACAGCGCCGGCAACACGGAAGAAGAGACCGAACTGGCCCCTTACTTCATCGGTTTCGTCGAGACGGAGATCGGTCGAAACCCAGTGACCGTCACAGGCCGACTTCGACACACCACAGAAATCGTCACTTTGGACATCACCAAAATCAGCAGCGTCACCATCCTGAACGAGACCTACACCATACCGGACAACCTCAAGGCTTTCCGCAGAATGGAATCCCCTGCAAGTCCGGAGTTTGTGGTAGACACCATTCCACTTGAGCTCATCGTACATCAGAAGAGTGCCCTCAACTCCTTTGACACGCTCTCCCACGGAAAAATCGAAATCACCAAACTTCCTTCAGGCTCCTACCGATGCAGATTCGATGCCGAAAACTCCATTGAGCTCATCCTTAGAATCATCCAGTGTGGCGATGCCGTTGAAATCGTCGGTCCAACCAGTTTCAGAATCCGCTTCACCAACTACCTTGAGCAGATTCTGAAGATATACAAATAGTCCGAAAAAACACCCGAATATCAGCCTCTTTCCTACTCCGTCTCACTTGTAAATATATTTAAATCAGTTTATTTTTATACTGACGGCCTTTTGGGTTTACCTCTTTATGCCGTCAGGCGTGCTTCAAACGCATGCCAAACAATAAAACCGAATAATGATTTGCCGCGATAGGATGTTGCGGCCAATTAATTCAAGGAGGCTCTTCATGGTGAGAAAAATGAAATCCATGGACGGTAACAATGCAGCAGCACACGTAAGCTATGCATACTCAGAAGTTGCCGCTATCTATCCTATCACACCATCCAGCCCAATGGCAGACTTTGTCGACCAGTGGAGCGCTAATGGTCTGAAGAACATCTTCGGCACAAAGGTCAAGGTTGTCGAGATGCAGTCAGAAGCTGGTGCAGCAGGTGCAGTACACGGTTCCCTCGGAGCTGGTGCACTCACAACAACCTACACAGCATCTCAGGGTCTTCTCCTTATGATCCCGAACATGTACAAGATCGCTGGTGAGCAGCTACCTTGTGTTTTCCACGTCTCAGCACGTACCGTTTCAACACAGGCTCTCAACATCTTCGGTGACCACAGTGACGTCATGGCTTGCCGCCAGACAGGTTTTGCAATGCTTTGTGAAGGCAACGTCCAGGAAGTCATGGACCTCTCACCAGTTGCACACCTCGCTGCTCTCACAGGAAAGGTTCCATTCATCAACTTCTTCGATGGTTTCAGAACAAGCCACGAAATCCAGAAGATCGCTGTTTGGGATTATGCAGACCTCAAGGAAATGTGTGACATGGATGCTGTTGAGGCATTCAGAAAGCACGCTCTCAACCCAGAGCACCCACACATGAGAGGAAGCCACGAGAATGGTGATATCTTCTTCCAGCACAGAGAAGCTTGCAACAAGTTCTACGATGAGCTCCCAGCAGTTGTCGAGTCCTACATGGATAAGGTCAACGCAAAGCTCGGAACAGACTACAAGCTCTTCAACTACTACGGCGCTCCAGATGCAGACCGCGTCATCATCGCTATGGGTTCCATCTGTGACGTTGCAGAAGAGGTCATCGACTACCTCAACGCACACGGTGAGAAGGTCGGTATCATCAAGGTCAGACTCTACAGACCATTTGCAGCTGACAGACTCATCTCTGCTCTTCCAAAGACAGCCAAGAAGGTTGCCGTCCTCGACAGAACAAAGGAGCCAGGTGCACAGGGTGAACCTCTCTACCTCGATGTTGTCACAGCATTCGCCAACGCAGGTCTTGATGATGTCAAGGTCATCGGCGGCCGCTACGGTCTCGGTTCCAAGGACACTCCTCCAGCATCTGTCTTCGCTGTCTACAACGAGCTCAAGAAGGATGCTCCAAAGAGAATCTTCACAATCGGTATCAACGATGATGTCACAAACCTCAGCCTCGACGAAGACAAGAACGCTCCTAACACTGCTGCAGAAGGCACAATCGAGTGTAAGTTCTGGGGTCTCGGCGGAGACGGTACAGTCGGTGCTAACAAGAACTCCATCAAGATCATCGGAGACTACACAGACAAGTTCGTCCAGGCTTATTTCCAGTATGACTCAAAGAAGACTGGTGGTGTAACAATCAGCCACCTCAGATTCGGTGACAAGCCAATCAAGAGCCCATACTACATCAACAAGGCTGACTTCGTTGCATGTCATAACCCAAGCTACGTCACAAAGGGCTTCAAGATGGTCCAGGACGTCAAGCCAAACGGAGTTTACATGATCAACTGCCAGTGGAGTGACGAGGAGCTCGCACACCACATTGATGCAGCTTCCAAGCGCTACATCGCACAGAACAACATCCAGCTTTACACAATCGACGCTATCGACCTCGCACAGAAGATCGGAATGGGCAAGAGAACAAACACAATTCTCCAGAGCGCATTCTTCACTCTCGCAAAGGTCATGCCTCAGGAAGAGGCTATCGCCCACATGAAGGAAAAGGCAACACAGTCCTACCTCAAGAAGGGCCAGGATATCGTTGACATGAACCACAAGGCAATCGACCTTGGTGCAACAGCATTCAAGAAGGTTGAGGTTCCAGCAGATTGGGCAACAGCTACAGACGAGACAGTCGTCGCAGAGAAGTCCGGTAAGGCTGAGCTGGTCAAGATGGTCAACACAATCCTCGATCCAGTCGACAAGATGGACGGCGACAGCCTCCCAGTTTCCGCATTCATGGATCACGTCGACGGTCAGTTCGAGCTTGGTGCAGCAGCATACGAGAAGCGCGGTGTTGCAGTCTCCGTTCCAAAGTGGGATGCAGCAAAGTGTATCCAGTGTAACAACTGTTCTTACGTCTGCCCACACGCAACTCTCAGACCATACGCTCTTACAGACGCTGAAGCAGCAGCTCTCCCAGCAGCAGCTCAGGTCATGGACGTCAAGGCCGGAAAGGGCAAGGGTGTCTACAAGTTCACAATCGCTATCTCCCCTCTCGATTGTATGGGTTGTGGTGTTTGTGTTGGTGCATGTCCTACAGCAGCTCTCACAATGGTCTCTCAGGAAAGCGAGCTCGCTCAGCAGGATGTCTTCAACTACTGCGTTGCTAACGTCTCCGAGAAGAAGGAAATGCAGGACAACACAGTCAAGGGAAGCCAGTTCCGCCAGCCAATGCTCGAGTTCTCCGGCTCATGTGCAGGTTGTGCAGAGACATCTTATGCTCGTCTCGTAACACAGCTCTTCGGCGACAGAATGTACATCTCCAACGCAACAGGTTGTTCTTCAATTTGGGGCGGTCCTGCTTCAACATCTCCTTATTGCACAAACAAGGAAGGCAAGGGACCAGCATGGTGTAACTCACTGTTCGAGGACAACGCTGAGCACGGTCTCGGTATGTTCGTCGGTCAGGACAAGATCCGTGAGGACCTCGCAGAGCAGATCAAGGCAATTGCAGAGTCTGATGCTCCAGCAAAGGCCGAGGCTCAGGCATGGCTCGACACAATGAACAATGGCGAAGCAAACAAGGCAGCTACAGATGCTCTCGTTGCAGCACTCGAGAAGTGCGGTTGCGATGCTTCCAAGGCAATCCTTGCCAAGAAGGAATACCTCTCCAAGAAGTCCGTCTGGATCTTCGGTGGTGACGGTTGGGCATACGACATTGGTTACGGTGGACTTGATCACGTCATCGCTTCCAAGAAGGATGTCAACATCTTCGTCTTCGACACAGAGGTTTACTCCAACACAGGTGGACAGGCTTCTAAGGCTTCCAACATCGGTCAGGTCGCTCAGTTCGCAGCAGCCGGTAAGGAAACAAAGAAGAAGAGCCTTTCCGAAATCGCAATGCAGTACGGCTACGTCTATGTCGCTCAGGTTGCTATGGGAGCTAACCCAGCTCAGACAATCAAGGCAATCACAGAGGCAGAGGCTTACAACGGTCCTTCCCTCATCATCGGTTACGCTCCTTGTGAGATGCACTCAATCAAGGGTGGTATGATGAACTGCCAGAAGGAAATGAAGAAGGCTGTCGAGTGCGGTTACTGGAACCTCTTCAGATACAACCCAGAAGCAGAGAACAAGTTCACTCTCGACTCCAAGGCACCAGCTGGTGGCTACCAGGAGTTCCTGATGAACGAGGCTCGCTACAGCAGACTCACACGTGAGTTCCCAGCTCGTGCTGGTGTTCTCTTCCAGCAGAATGAGGAAGAGGCAAAGGCTCGCTACGAGCACCTGCTCAAGCTCATTGACATGTACAAGGCTTGAGTTTCTCAGGCTTGAATACAGATGGGAATCGCCGATTGGCGGTTCCCATTTTTTTTACAATTGAACCCAAACGACAAGAACCATTTGACGGACTGTGACTTAAGTGACAATAATATGGATATATAGGGAGAAAACGATGAAAAAACTGTTATTCGCATCACTTATCCTGGTACTGCTTCTTGCAGTATCCTGTTCCACAACAAAGGCTACCGACGTTGAGCCTATCGTCAGAGAAGTCAAAGTTTCCGATTACGCATCCAAGACATACAGCGCAGATGAAGTCTTCAAGATTCTTGAGAAGTTCGCAAAGGACTACTATGAGGGCGAAGAGATCGTTTCTGATAAGGAAGCAAAGACCGTCACAATCGACAAGATTGAATTCAACTCTAACGTAGGACCTCTTGCACAGGACGGTTACATTGTTGCAGATATCATTCTCACAGCTCAGGAAGACAAGGCTATCATCTGTATCCAGTTCGTCGATGCCTACACAGAGGTCTACCTTGGACCAATTGCAAAGAAGGTTTCCCAGGGTATCACAGAGTTCGGTCTCAAGACTCTCGACTATCAGGCAAACTATGTTGCAGATTCCTTCTCTGGCGCCATTGGCCAGTATGTCTATCTCGTAGACAACGGCTACCTTTGATTCTGAGGCATTGCCATGAAGAAAACTCTGCTAGTCCTTTTGGTTCTGACCCTCGCTGTCAGTTCCGCTTTCTGTGCAGCTTCCAAGAAGTTCTCCAAGTATGAGACCATTCTCAAAAGTGGTGAGTACACACTCACAGGCGCTATGCATTCTCTGGATTTCAGCGGAAACCCTATCAAGTCCGATGGTGGATCTGTCATAATCAGTGAGCATGCAGGCCAGTACTATCTGGAAATGACTGAGGGCTACGAGACCTTGAAGATCCTCATCAAAGATGGCAAGACATACACCATTGATGAATCCTCAAGGATGTGTATGGTCTCACCTGCAGATGACTCTGATGCCAGCGAATTCAACATTGACACAGACTTTGACGTAATGGAAAGCGGAAACGGCAAATTCGATGGAAAGACCCTTTCCTATGAAAAGGCTCAGAAAGGCAACGTCACAACCACCTACTGGTACAACGGCAACGACCTTTACGCAATTGCCACAGTCGAATCCGGATCCTATGGAGACAGAAGTGTTCTGATCATCGATTCTCTGAAATCCGGCGCAGATGCATCTCGTTTCGAGGTTCCAGAAGACTATGAGATCCTTGACCTGACAGCTCTGTACAGCTGGGGCTCAGACGACTATGACTTCAGCAGCCTGTTCGCAGACTATGATGACAGCGACTGGTACTCCGACTATGACTACAGTGATTGGTATTCCGATTACGACTACGATTGGGATTGGGACTATGCAGAGCCTGACTACTATGCTCTTGGAAGACTCTTCGGACTTTCCGATTCCCAGGCATCCAACTTCAGCTATGCTGTGGAACTTCTTGAATACATCGACTGGGACGCACTTCAGAGCTATTACAACTCTGACACCTACACCTATGACATGACCACCAAGGATTTTCAGAATGCCAATTACTTTGACAGCTATGACATTGCCCAGCTTCAGAAGCTGATCAACGCATTCAAGTGAGATTCATGCAAATCACACATCAGGCCGCAGCAATGCGGCCTTTCATTTGCCCACGCACTTGTTTTTTCGTATATTAGATTTAGTAAAAGCAGGAGCAATGATTATGTTGGTGCAGGTTATCCGATACATTTGGCTATTTTTCATCTATGCCTTTCTGGGCTGGACCGTGGAAGTGATCTACTCCACATGCGCCCGTGGCGGATTCGAAAACAGAGGCTTTCTGAATGGACCGCTGTGCCCAATCTATGGCTTTGGCGTGGTAGCAGTTGTGTTATGTCTACAGCCACTGAAAGGAAATCTTCTACTGCTGTTTCTCGGCTCTGTCCTTGTGACATCGGCCTTGGAGCTTGTCACAGGATTCCTCATGGAGAAAATCTTCCATCACCGATGGTGGGACTATTCGAATATGCCGATGAACATCGGCGGTTACGTCTGTATGGCATTCTCTCTGGTCTGGGGCCTTGCCTGCGTGTTTCTGATTACCGTCATCCAGCCATCTGTGGATTTCTTTGTCGCACACATTCCAAATCTCTTCTCCTACATAGCCCTTCCCTTGCTGACTGTCACATTTGTCATCGATTCGATTTCCACTGCAACTGCCGTTTTCCATTTCAACCGCAAACTGGAGGAAATCGAGAAGATCGCCGCTCAGATTCACCAGATGTCCGACGACATCGGAAAACGCATCTCAAGCTCTGCAAGCAAGGTTTACACCTCCGATAAGATGCAAAAACTCAAGAGTGAGGTGCAGGAACATAAAGAGAGCCTTGAGAATCTCAAGGCCCGTCTAAATGATAAGATAAACAGCATGAACTACATGCAGAAGCGACTTGTGAAAGCCTTCCCTACTATGCGCTCCATCAAGCACGCCGAAGCCCTGCGAAAGGTCAAGGAAGCACTGAAGACAAAAAGGGATTAGACTGTTCCTACAATTGCCTTTCCACTGAGGCCATCGGCCTTGATGGAAAGGTCCTGGCTACTGCGAACATGAACAAAGTGCTTGGTCTCACGAACCTTCTCCATGGCTAGAATCTTGTCAAAATCCACCTTACCATCACCGGCTAGCGGATT
Organism: Sphaerochaetaceae bacterium; assembly: GCA_024405015.1. Classification (GTDB taxonomy): domain Bacteria; phylum Spirochaetota; class Spirochaetia; order Sphaerochaetales; family Sphaerochaetaceae; genus UBA9732. Next base: position 35,952 of record JAKSPE010000012.1, on the reverse strand, counting down.
GTTGGTCAGGTACAGACATCCAAGAGATGTCACATTCTGGAAGAAGTGGGTTCCTTCACTCGGCTCTGCCTGAATCTCTTTGAGTCCAGTCTCGACAATGACATGGGCCTTGGAGATCTGGGACCAGGAACATGGAATTCCAAGCCAGTTATCGGAAGAACCAAGGCGACCTGCAGCAATCAGAACATACTGATCCTCGGTTGAAGAGTTCAACTGCTCCAGTTCAAAGGCCATCTCAACCATTTCTGCACGCTTGAAAAGCTCTGGCTTGACGCAGATGATATCGCGAATTCCCTCTGCCTTACCGTTTCCCATGACCTTGTTACAGGAGACAATCGCAGTTTCCTGCTCTTCGTCTGTGATTTCGACATCTTCAAAGCGGTCGGTGTTGGAAATCGGTCGAATCTGGAGAATGGAGAAGTCCGGCTTCTCACGCTCCGTGTTCACTGCAAACTCAATCTCAACAGGCTCACTCATTGTCTGTGCACCAAGCTTCAGAACATCGTCCACAATCTTGGCAAGCGGAAGCATATCGTACTTGATGATGCCATTGAATGTAAGGGTCTTGAAACCTGGGTCTGTGATGCACTCAGACATGAAACCAGAAGTGGTCATGACGGACACCACGCCCTTGATGGCATTCGGCCACTGATATGCCTTGGAAAGGTCAAGTTGGACAAGGTTATCAATATCCTGATGCGGATTGAATTTCACACTTCTATCCAAGGCATAGAACTTGCGCTGTGAGGAGTTTCTACCATTGAGGGAGTTCACTGGAACCTTTGGCTTTCCAGGGCAGAAGCGGAAGGCAGCACCTTCATCGACAACGGTCTTTCCCATACCGAAGGCCAGCATACCAATGCCATCCTCAGCCGTTCGGCTTCCTGCAGGATAGTAGTCCAGGGATCTGGCGACACCTGAGATGTTCGGGAACCACAGACCTTCGTGGTCAGAGCCTGTAATCTGCTGGAGGATAACTGCCATCTTCTCCTCTTCAACGGAGTGTCCGGTCCTCTTGAGGTACTCTCTGGCAGACTTGAAATAGGTGGAAGCCCAGACCGTCTTGATTGCCATTTCAAGGCAATTAAGGCGCTCCTGGTCCGTTCCGACGTTAGCAATCATGGATGTCTGATACACACCGGCAAACGGCTGGAAATGGCTGTCCTCCAAAAGGGAGGAGGAACGCACAGACATTGGAACGCGAATGACTTCCACAATTCTCTCAAGATCCTTCTCAAATTCGTTTGGAAGCTTTCCTTCCAAGAACATGGTCAGAATCTCATCATCGGTTCTGTCGGTGAATTCACTTGGCCTGTAGTGGTTCAGTTCCAGGAACTGGTCAAAGATCTCAGTGGAGATGACAACCGTTCTAGGAATGGAGACATACAGATCCGGATATTTTTTGCGGATTCCTGCAGCCTTCATCTCCATGGCAATGAAAGCAAGACCTCGTCCCTTTCCACCAAGAGAACCCTTTCCGAGTCTTGTGAAGAACAGCGTCTCATCGTAGGACTCTCGCTTGAACTCTGCGATGGTTCCACGGGTTCTCTCCTTTCGGTATTCCTTGATGGTGGTATGGATGAGCTGACGCACCTCCTCTGCATTGGATGCATCCGGAAGCAGCGTAATCGGCTTCATTTTGGAGGCCAGCTGATACAGAGACTGGGCTCGGAGCCAGCGGGAGAAATCGTTCTTTCTGACATGGTAGATGAACGACTCGAGCGGAATACTCAGAAGTTGCTCCTGAAGCTCCTTCATAGAGTATGCTGTGGAGATGACGCTTCTGTCCTCTGGGTTTCGGAAATCAAATGGACCGAAGTCATACTTGACCTTGAAGTATTCACCTAATGCGAGATAACGGTCAGGAGAAAGCTTCCAGACGAAATCCACACCTCTGTCGGCGGCAATCTTCTCAGAGATTTTCTTGTCTGTGGACTGCAGCAGGATCGGGCACTCAGGGTTATCTTTCTGGATTGCCTGGATCAGGTAGTCTCCAGCCATGTCACGGCCATAAGGAGATGGGAATGTAAGGTCGGTTATGACACCGAGCACATTCTGGCTATATTTATCATACAGGGACAATGCCTCTTCATAGCTTCTGGCAAGAAGGATTTTAGGTCGTCCGCGCATTCTGAGCTTCATACCCCAATCGTTGAGAGCCTCACGGATGGATGCTCGGTTCTGCTCAATCAGAAGCATATACATCTGAGGCAGATAAGAGGAGATGAAGCGTACGGAATCCTCGACGAAAATGATGACCTCAACGTCAGCCTCATCGGTATCATGGTCGACATTGATGCGGTCCTCGATGAGCTTGATCATGGCAAGGAAGACAGACGGATTGCCCAGCCAGTAGAACATGTAATCGATATAAGGGCAATCCTCGCCTTTCAGAACCTTGGCCTTTCGATGGTCAGGAGACGGTGCCAAGGCAATGAACGGAAGCTCCGGATCATATTCCTTGACGGATTTGGCAAGGGCCTCGACCCTACCGCTTCCCAGGTCAAGCATGGAAATGACCAGGTCGAACTTCTGGGCTCGAATCATTTCAAGGGCTTCTGTCTCGCTGCTGGTATGGATGATCTTTGGAGGGTTTGACAGACCGAGGTTCGTGTATTCCTTATACAGTTCCTCTTCCACTCTTCCATCTTCCTCCAACATGAATCTGTCATATTCAGAGCAAATGAGCAGAACGTTGTACACATGCCTTAGCATGAGATTCGAGAAAGGAAGCCAAGTTTCATCAAGCTGGTAGTACATAAGCCCTCCCTGTGCCGTTTGGAAACTATATTATCAATGTAGAGGAAGTGTGGAAAGACAAAAAGAGAGACAGGCCAAAAGCCTGCCTCTCAAAATGACATCTATACTTTTAATGAAGAACGTTCTTTTATTAGAAGCCCTGCTGACACATTGCATCAGCGACCTTCTTGAAGCCGGCGATGTTAGCACCCTTGACGTAGTCAACATAACCGTCAGCCTGCTTTCCTTCGCGGACACATGCTTCGTGGATGTTGATCATGATGTTGTGAAGCTTCTCATCAACTTCTGCTGCTGACCAGTAGTAGTGCATTGCATTCTGTGTCATCTCAAGACCGGATACTGCAACACCACCAGCGTTTGCTGCCTTACCAGGAGCGAATGGGATCTTTGCAGCCTGGAAAGCTTCAATAGCTTCTGGAGTACAACCCATGTTGGATGTCTCAATGACATACTTGACGCCGTTGGCGATCAGCTGCTTTGCATCTTCCTCTCTGAGCTCGTTCTGGAGTGCACATGGGAAAGCCATGTCTACTGGAACTTCCCAAGGCTTCTTGCCTGGAACGAACTTAGCGCCGAACTTCTCTGCGTATGGAGCTACGATATCCTGGTTGGAAGCTCTGAGTTCGAGCATGTAAGCGATCTTTTCAGGAGTGTTGATACCTTCCTCATCAAGGACATATCCATCTGGTCCGGAGATTGTGACAACCTTGGCACCAAGCTCTGCAGCCTTTGTGACAGCGCCCCAAGCGACGTTACCGAAACCGGAAATGGCAACTCTCTTGCCCTTCATGGTATCCTTATGCTCCTTGAGCATCTCGTTTGCGAAATACATAGTTCCGAAACCTGTTGCCTCTGGTCTGACAAGTGAGCCACCCCAGCCCCAACCCTTTCCGGTAAGGACGCCAGTGTTCTCGTCTCTGAGCTTTCTATAGGTACCATAGAGGTAACCGATCTCTCTTCCACCAACTCCGAGGTCTCCAGCAGGAACGTCTGTGTCAGGACCAATGTGCTTCTGGAGCTCTGTCATGAATGCACGGCAGAATCTCTGAATTTCTGCGTCGGACTTTCCCTTTGGTGAGAAGTCTGAACCACCCTTTCCACCGCCCATTGGGAGTGTTGTGAGGGAATTCTTGAAGATCTGCTCGAATCCCAGGAACTTGAGAGTTCCGAGTGTTACATTAGCGTGGAATCTAAGTCCGCCCTTGTAAGGTCCGATAGCACTGTTGTACTGGACTCTGTATCCGCGGTTAACCTGAAGCTCATGATTGTCATCTTCCCATTCAACTCTGAACTGGATGATTCTTTCTGGCTCGACGATTCTGTCGAGAATCTTATTCTTAAGATAAAGTGGATTAGCGTTTACAACGTCAATGACAGATGCGATAACTTCTCTTGCTGCCTGAATGAACTCTGGCTGTGCTGGATTCTTGCGCTCGAGTTCGGCCATAAACTCGTCTAATTTGTACATTCTGTTCCTCCAATGAAAACACACAAGCTTGTGCTTGCAAGGTCAGTATAAACCATATACCCCAGTTGTCAACTGAAACTTATTGCGTAAAAAAGCAAAATCAAACACAAAGATTTGCGGAATTATTCAAAACGTATGATTATTTTTAGCAATTTAGCAAAAAATCACAAAATATGTATCAATGCTGTGATGGGAATCCCAAATTATCCCAACATACACTAATAAAAATATATATTGTGGTTGAAAGACACTTGGAGAGACTGTTTTCCTGTTTGGTTTTCCTTGGGATTGCTGGGTGTTGGTGAAAGAATTGCAGTATTCATATCCCAGCGATAACGGCGAGTACAGCGATACCAACGTGTACGGCGATCCCAGCGATAACGGCGATTGACATCAAGTACAGCGTTTTCATTGCTTGGCCATTCCTCTCAAAAAATGTTTTCTGCACTTTTCTGGTATAGGGCTTATAGGAGGACGCATATGCAAAACTTAACATATGAGGCCATAGCCAAGAAAAAGCAAACTACGGATTTGGCAGAAGGAACACTCGCAAACAATATCGACAAGACCTCTCATTTCTATCACGTAATGACACGAGCATGGGGCCATGAAGCGATCTTCAACATTGATATCGCACAGTACCGACAACGTCTATTGAATCGGCTTTGTGAGAAGATGGGAATAACAGTTCTCTTTTCTGTCACCATGCCGAATCATACGCATGAAGTCTTCATGACAGACAGATGGGAGGACATCGCTGAGCTGATTCGATCAACCAATAGCCAAGTCAGTAGACTCATTCGCAAAACACGAAACTGGAAGAGCAATCGCAAGGTCTTTGAAAGACACACGCTTTATGTTCCGATCAAAGATATCGCAAATCTTCTTTATGTTGGCAAATACATATACGACAACCCACAGCAATTGAAGGCAGAAGGGAGAACTGTACCATTTTCATGTTTCTGGGTATTTGAAAATGCTCATCCTGGCCCTGGATACAACATGAAACTTTACTCCAGCCTTTTCAATCTGGACACAAAAGATCTCCTCGAACTTTACTCCACGAATTCAAAGAAAACAGTTTTGGAGTACGCAAATAGTTTGGCAAGAACCTGGCCGAAAACACAAACTGAGAGTGTATTCATCAATAAGCAAAACTCTTGATCTTTTGTGCTCATGTGTATGGGTCATGCATAGCCTGATGCATGCTTCCCTTCGGGACCGCAGCCGGCCAAAAGACGGCGCAGGGCTATCCTGCCCGCGCTCTTTTGGCCCATGGCTTCTAGAACGCACAGGCTCTGGCACAACCAATCCACAATCACACGTTGCGATTGTGTCAGATGCTGTGTGATACCTGTTCAGACCAGCCTGCCAAATGGCAAGCGGCCCCTAAGCCTGGCGCCGCCATGGCGTGGCGTCCTGGAAGGGGTATGATCAAGCCTTACATGGCATATGCACACGAGCCAAATGAAAACGCTGTACTTGATGTCAATCGATGGGATCGCTGTACTCGAAACGCACGCTGGAACCGCTGGATTCGCTGTTATCACTGAACCTGATAAGTAACTAAATAGACCGACTCAACTGAAGAAACTCCAGATTCGGTCTATAGGAGTTGGCGCTACGACATGCACAGGCTGCTTGCTGACAGGGTGGATGAAAGAGACCTCGTGGGAATGGAGGCAAATGCCACCATCTGGATTGGAACGTGGAAATCCGTATTTCAGATCGCCCTTGATGTGCACACCACAGGCTGCAAGCTGACATCGGATCTGATGGTGTCTTCCGGTAAGAAGCTTGATGTTAAGAAGACAGTACTTTTCTGACTGACCGATCTGCTCATAGGAAAGGCGAGCCTCCTGGAGGTCTGTCTGTCGGATACCCTTCAGCTGAGGAGCTCGTCCGTCAGAGGCAGGACGATAGGCAAAACTCTTGTTCTTGGAACTGTCACGGTAAATGAAATGGCGAAGCTCTCCACTTGGAGGGGTCATAGGCTTGTCCACAATGGCCCAGTACCACTTGTCCACCTCACCCTTTCGGAACATCTCGCTCAGGCGACTTAAAGCCTTGTCGGTACGCGCAAGCACAACAATGCCACTTGTTGGTCTGTCCAATCTGTGAGGCAGACCCAAGAAGACATTGCCAGGCTTGTTATACTTGACCTTGAGGTAGGCTTTCACATCATCCAGGAGCGTAACATCTCCAGTCTTATCTGCCTGGACAATCTCTCCAGGCAGTTTGTTTATGATAATGATATGGTTGTCCTCGTAAAGGACTCTGTCAGCGATGTAATCAATCGACATCATCGAAAAGCCCCGGCATATCATCCGCGGAAGACTTCTTTGGAGCAGCCTTAGGCTCAGCTGGAGCCTGGGCCTTCTCGTCCTGCTTCTCGACAATCTCCTCCACCTCATCATCCTCTTCTTCTACGACAGGTGCTGCAGCAGGCTTTGTGGAAGGGTCTACAAGCTTACAGGCCTTGATGCGGATGGATGCGATCTCCTTCTTGGTGATGGTCACGCCACCAGCCTTTGCTCCCTTGACGTTGAAATCAGAGAACAGGAAGGTTGACTCCTTGACTCTTCCAGCCTTGTAGGTGATGGTGACTTCTGCATTCGGAAGCACAGAGAGCTTCTTGAGGGAGTTGTTCTCTGGATCCGGAAGTAGTTCATATGGCTTGTTCAGAATGAAGCCTGAGAGCTTACAGCGCTTGATGTACATGATCTTGGTCTTCTTGTCCATGTAAAGGACTGTGAAGACAAGGTCCTCCAGACTCTGCTTGTCTGCAAGGCCGCAGTACACGATGTCCTTGCCCACAAAGCTCTTGTCTGTGACGTTCGTCATGTAGTAGGTTCCGCTCTTCTGGATGATGAGAATCTTGTCGTACTCAGAGACTTTGACCATGCTGTTTCCGGTCTTGACGTTTGTTCCGATGTAACCGGTCATTGCGTCATAGCGCAGATCCAGATCACGCTTTGCAACATCCTTGACGTCAATGATGTTGAAGTCTGTGATGACGGTCTTACGCTTATGCATGTCATCTTCCAGATCAGCTCTGATGTTCTGCAGTGTCTTGATAGAGTACTCGTCAAGGTGAGTGAGGTTGTACTCGACCTGCTTGATGTCCGCATTGATCTGGTCAATCTCCTGCTTGTTCTTCTCAATGTCAAAGAGAGAGATTCTGCGAATTGGGATCTTGAGCAGTCTGTCAACATCCTCGTCGTTGACCTCTCGGACAAGCTGGTCGGAATAAGGTTCGAAGCCGGACTTTACCGCCTGGACCACAGCTTCCTGGGTACGCTTCTGCTCGATTCTCTTGTAGATTCTCTCCTCAATGAAGATTCTCTCAAGTGTTCTTGTATGGAGCTTGTCATAAAGGTGTCCCTTCTCGACCTCAAGCTCGGCCTGTGAGACGCGGATGATGTGGTCGGCATGGTACTTCACGACATCGCTTACGGTGCAGACATGCGGCAGCTTATCGCGGATGACAAGACAGTTCACGGAGATCTTCTGCTCACAGAGTGTGTAGGCGTAAAGGGCATCAACGATGTCCTTGGTGTAGGTTCCCTTTGCCAAATAGATCTCGATGTTGACCTTATCGGCTGTGAAATCGCTGACACTCTGGATTTTGAGGCGGCCCTTCTTGATGGCATCCTCAATGCTGTGGATCATCTTTTCGCTGTCGACTCCGAACGGAAGCTCCTCAATGACAATCTTCTTGGCATTGGAGGTATCGAGCTTTGCACGTACAGCAACAGAGCCCAGTCCGTCGTTGTAGTCGGACACGTCCATGATGCCGCCACCTGGGAAGTCAGGGAACAGCTGGAACGACTCTCCCTTGATTGCCGCAATCTGAGCGTCAATGACCTCCAGTGCGTTGTGTGGAAGGATCTTTGTGGACATACCGACAGCGATACCTTCGGTGCCCTGAATCAGGACTACAGGAATCTTTGCAGGGAACACGACAGGCTCTTTGTTTCTTCCATCGTAGGACTCGACATACTCGGTGATCTCAGGATTGTAGAGAACCTTCTTGGCGAATGGAAGCAGACGACACTCAATGTATCGGGCTGCAGCTGCGCCGTCACCTGTCATGAAGTTTCCGTAGTTACCCTGCTTATCAATGAACAGGTCACAGTTGGCAAGGTTGACCAGTGCGGTATAGATGGAGGCATCACCATGTGGATGGTAATGCATGGTAGAACCGACGACGTTGGCGACCTTGTTGAAACGGCCGTCATCCATCTCGATCATGGTGTGGAGAATTCTTCTCTGTACTGGTTTGAGACCGTCCTCGATGTCAGGAATTGCTCTATCCTTGATGACGTAGGAGGCGTATTCGATGAAGTTCTGTCTGAACAGTTCTTTTGCGTTTGCCATATTCTACCTCCTCCTCAAACCAGATTTTCCATGATGAAATCACGCCTTTCCGGTGTGTTGTTTCCCATGTAGAAATTCATTGCCTTCTTGGCCTCTGCAAGGCTGTCCATGGTGACAGGAATCAGGCGCATATCTTCGCCGATGAACTGTCCGAACTCCTTGGCTGAGATTTCACCAAGACCTTTGAATCGTGTGACCTCTGCGCCGCGGATCTGCTTCATCATGCGATCTCGCTCGTCCTCGGAATAGCAATAGGTGGTAACACTCTTGTTTCGGACTCTAAACAGAGGGGTATCCAGAATCCAAAGTCTTCCGGCGTGGATAAGATCCTCGAAATAGCTGAGAAAGTATGTCAGAAGAAGGATTCGGATGTGGAAACCGTCGATATCAGCATCGGTTGCGAAAATGACCTTGGAGTAGCGAAGGCCGTCAATGCCGTTCTCGATACCCAGTGCTGCCATGACGTTGTACAGCTCTGCGTTCTTGTACATGTCGGTCATTGCCATACCGTTTGTGTTAAGCGGCTTTCCACGAAGGCTGAATACGGCCTGTGTCATGACGTCACGAGCGGTGTTGAGTGTACCGGATGCGGAATCACCCTCAGTGAGGAAGATCATGGATCTTTCACCCATATCGGCATGAGGACCGGTCTGGCCAAGATGGAACTTGCAGTCCTTGAGTTTCGGAATGTTGATGGAGATCTTCTTGGCGTTCTCCTTGGCGATTTTCTTGACCTCGGAAAGCTTCTTTCGGATGTTCTCGTTGGTCAGGATCTTCTGGTTCAGAAGCTGTGCTGCCTCAGGGTTCTTGTGAAGGAAGTCAATAATGGCTTCCTTGACTTCGTTGATAATCGGCATTCGCACTTCGGTGTTACCGAGCTTGTTCTTGGTCTGGCTTTCAAAGACAGGGGTCTGGACCTTAATGGCAATCGCTCCGACGATACCTTCTCTGACATCCTGTGGTGCCCAAGTGGATTTCTTGAAGAACTCCTTCACACCAGCAAGGATACCTTCCTTGAATGCAGCCTGGTGTGTTCCACCATCGCTGGTGTACTGACCGTTAACGTAGGAGAAATAGTTCTCCCCGCTGAACTCCCTGGTATGGGTGAAAGCGAACTCGATGGTCTTGCTCTTGTAATGGATGATCTGGTAAATGCCGTTGTCCTCGACTTCCTTCTCCAGAAGGTCAAGAAGACCGTGCTGGCTCTTGAAGATTCTCTTGTTGTAGTCAAGGGTCAGGCCCATGTTGAGGTAGCAGTAGTTGTTCAGTCTCTGGGTGATGAACTCATCGTTGAAGCTGTATGGTCCAAAGACCTCCTCGTCTGGAATGAACTCTGTGAGTGTTCCGTTTGGCTCGTCAGTTTTGCCCTCGTTCTGACTTGTCAGCACACCCTTGGAGAAAAAGGCCTCAAGGTATCTGCCATCACGGAATGATTTGACGTGGAACCAGGAGCTGAGTGCGTTGACAGCCTTTGTACCAACACCATTCAGACCAACGCTGAACTGGAAAACATCGTCATTGTACTTGGCACCGGTATTGATCTCAGACACACAGTCAATGACCTTTCCAAGAGGGATTCCTCTTCCAAGGTCACGAACACTGACTTTCTTGTCTTCGAGTCTGATTGTGATTCTGTTACCTGCGCCCATGATGAATTCATCGATACTGTTGTCTATGACCTCTTTCATCAGGACATAGATTCCATCATCTACATGATTTCCATTACCGAGACGGCCAATGTACATACCAGGTCTGAGCCTGATATGCTCAAGTGGCGACATCGTCTTAATCGCGTTTTCGTCATAAATAGGTTTTTTTTCTGCCATAACAGCCATTATAGCAAAAATCTTTGACTTGAGAGTAGATATTATACTTGTGTATATTTAGAAAATTTGCAGCAGCAGAATGCCAAGGACAATCAGACTTTCGGCAGCAATGTAGGTGCTCATCACAACCATCTGACCAAAAAGCGGCATGCGAACGGTTCGTCTGAGAATGCAATAGTCGGAAAAGCAGAAAAGGCTTATGCCCAACATACAGATGAGTGTGGCATACACAGGCGATCCGTTACCCAGTGTCGACGTGATGGAAACAGCAAACAAAGCAAGGCCCGACGAGTATGGAACCAACTTTGGTGCATACTTTCTAGGACCCGCCATCAATTGCCTATAAAGCAGGTATTGCATGATAATACACACGATGAGCATCACAATAGCACCCCAAATCGAGTGTCCCACTTCTGCTCTGACAAACCATAAGGCATATAGGATATGACCCAAAAAGAATGCCGCCATACCCGCATAGAAATACTTCATGGTCTTTGATCGAGGAAACAGAAGCATCACATCGCCAAGGGTGTGAAACATCAGAGCAAGAACGATAAATAGCTGGTGGTTCTGGCTTCTTAAAGCGACTGGCAGAAATACAAGATACACCACACACAGAAGCGGCATGAGAAGCGGCTTTGTCAGTGCATAGACTTTGGAGTCTTTCCGTCGGATGGAAACGAGACACAGCGTCACATCGATAAGATAGATTGCCAGTGCGACAATATGCTTTAACGTCATGGGAAAAGAATAAACGAAACGATACCGTTATGCAACATTTTGCAACACTTGCCCACCGCTTGGTTCATTGACTCATTTGGCCCTTATATATAAGATTGTGGGCATGAGCAGATATCCATTCAGTGAAACAGAGCCGAAATGGCAGAAGTATTGGGCAGAGAATAAGACCTTTGCCGTCACAGAAGACCCATCCTTCCCTAAGGAGAAGAGGGCCTATGTCCTGGACATGTTCCCATATCCATCAGGAGCAGGTCTTCACGTTGGTCATCCTGAAGGCTACACAGCAACTGACATCTACTGCAGATACCTCAGAATGAACGGTTTCAACGTTCTTCATCCAATGGGATTCGACTCCTTCGGTCTTCCTGCTGAGAACTATGCAATCCAGACTGGTACACACCCAGCAATCACAACAGAGAAGAACATCAACAACTTCAGACGTCAGATCAAGAGCCTCGGTTTCTGCTATGACTGGGACAGAGAGATCTCAACATGTGACCCTGACTACTACCACTGGACACAGTGGATCTTCGAGAAGCTTTATGAGAAGGGACTGGCTTACGAAAGCCAGGCTCCAATCAACTGGTGTCCTCGCTGTAAGACAGGCCTTGCCAACGAAGAGGTCAAGGAAGGCAAGTGTGATCGCTGTGGAGCACAGGTAGAGAAGAAGAACATCCGACAGTGGGTTCTCAAGATCACAGCCTATGCACAGAGACTCATCGACGACCTGGACCTTGTTGATTGGCCAGAGTCCGTCAAGATGATGCAGCGCAACTGGATCGGCAAGTCCGAAGGTGCCTCCGTCCTGTTCCAGGTCAAGGGACTTGAGAATGACCCAGACGGAAAGCTTGAAGTCTTCACAACAAGATGTGACACACTCTTCGGTGCAACCTATATGGTCATCTCCCCAGAGCATCCACTGGTTGGAAAGCTCACCACAAAGGAGAACGAGAGCGCAGTCAAGGCCTACATTGAGCAGGCAGCAAAGAAGAGCGACCTGGACAGAACAGACCTTGCCAAGGACAAGACTGGTGTCTTCTCCGGAAGCTATGCCATCAACCCTGTCAACGGAAAGGAGATTCCAATCTGGATTGCAGACTATGTACTGATCTCCTACGGTACAGGTGCCATCATGGCTGTTCCTGCACACGATACAAGAGACTGGGAATTCGCAAAGAAGTTCAACCTCCCGATCATCGAGGTCCTCAAGTCTGAGGTCGATGTTCAGCAGCAGGCTTGGACAGAAGACGGAATCCACGTCAACAGCGGCTTTGTCGATGGCCTGAACAAGGCAGATGCCATTGCAAAGATGATTGAGTTCCTGGAAGAGAGAAAGATCGGTCATAAGACAATCAACTTCAAACTCAGAGACTGGATCTTCAGCCGCCAGAGATACTGGGGCGAGCCAATCCCACTCATCCACTGTAAGCACTGTGGTACCGTTCTTGTTCCAGAACAGGATCTTCCACTGACACTGCCAGAGGTTGAAAGCTATCAGCCATCCGGAACCGGTGAAAGCCCACTGGCAAACATCGAAAGCTGGGTGAACTGCAAGTGTCCTAAGTGTGGCGGCGACGCAAAGCGTGAGACCAACACCATGCCACAGTGGGGCGGATCTTGCTGGTATTATCTGCGCTACATCGATCCAAAGAACCCTAACCGCTTCGTTGACGAAGAGAAGGAAAAGTACTGGATGCCGGTCAACCTCTACATTGGTGGAACCGAGCATGCTGTTCTGCACCTGCTTTATGCTAGATTCTGGCACAAAGTCCTGTTCGACCTCGGACTGGTCTCCACTCCAGAGCCATTTGCCAGACTGGTCAACCAGGGTATGATCACATCCTTTGCCTACCAGAAGAAGAACAAGTCCCTTGTCCCAGCCGACCAGGTTGTCGAGAAGGACGGCGTCTTCGTAGATCAGGAAACCGGCGAGGAGCTTGAGAGAGTTATTGCCAAGATGTCCAAGAGCCTTAAGAACGTCATCAACCCAGATGAGGTTGAGCGTGAGTATGGTGCCGACACCATGCGCATGTACGAGATGTTCATGGGACCTCTTCAGGTTTCAAAGCCATGGTCAACTTCCGGTATCGCTGGTGTATGGCGTTTCATCGACCGCATCTGGCGCCTTGCTGATGAGAAGACACTCACCGATGAGAAGGCACCACATGAGATCATGAAGAGCCTGCACAAGACCATCAAGAAGGTCACAGACGACACAGCTACACTGAACTTCAACACAGCAATCAGTCAGATGATGATCTACATCAATGACCTTGCCAAGCTTGAGACACTGCCACGTGAAGCTTGGGAGCCGTTCATCCTGATGCTCAGCCCATATACTCCTCACCTTGCTGAAGAGCTTTGGGAGAAGGCAGGACACGAGCCATCTGTTGCCAACGTCAAGTGGCCAGAGTACAATGAGGCCCTTACCGTCGATGACGAGATTCAGATTGTTGTCCAGGTCAACGGAAAGGTCAGAGCAAAGATCATGGTCGCCAAGGACAGCGCAAAGGAGCAGATCCTTGCAGCAGCCAAGGAGAACGAGAACGTGAAGAAGTACCTGGAAGGTGTCACAATCGTCAAGGAGATCGTTGTTCCAGGCAAGCTGATCAGCTTTGTCGTGAAATAAGAAAACATCCTAAGGATATGAAAAATGCCAGCTGAAAAAGCTGGCATTCTTTTTGTCCAAAGACTTTGGTCGGATTTGCAATCCAGCAGATTTCCAAAGCCCTTAGTTCGCCACAAGTGTGAAGTAGATATAGGAATAATACAGACCAGACTGGTGTGTTGCCTGCAAGGATGCATTTGTCAGCTTTAGATAGATGTTCTGATCAAGTATCCAGGTCTCCTTCCACTGGTCTGAACCTCCAGCTGCTCCAGCTTGTGATATTTGATCACTAGAATAGACCGGTAGTATTTTGAACGTCGTAGCAGGTGTTCCAACACCTGCAGAACCTATAGAGCCATCCGGGAATGTCATTCTGCTGGTGATGGCACTGAATTTCTGGAACCCCGAACTAGTATTTACATACAGATCATAATAAATGGTATTTTCCGCAGTACGAGCTTGGTTCTCGGAATTCATCTTAATGAAACGATATTCACCAGAAGCTGTATAATCACTGGTTGGAGAGATATAGATTGTAAACTTATTCTTCAGTGTGTTTTCACTGCTTGTTGGATCGGAATTGACAAGTTCAAGATGTGAGAACTGAACATCAGCAACATTATATGGAGTAGTCTGAGATGTGATTCCCAAATCCATAGTATAGGTATCACTTGCAGAAGAGACGGAGAAGCTGTAGGAGCTGTTATCCATTTCAGGATCCAAGCCAACATAACCTCGAATGGTAATGGTCTCGGTCATGGTTCTTACACCACCATCTCGTTCCAAGTTGGCAACACCCCAAGATACTTTTGTTTCATGCTCGTAGTATTGAGTCGTCGTAATCGTCAATGTTGTCTGATAGTAACCGGTTTCCAGTTCCGTATTGGTATCTGGAATCTTTACACAGATATCATACTCTCTTATATAGGCTGAAAACATTGACAGGCGATCTCTAGAGAATGTTGTTCTTGGCATCGACAACTGATACGTATTACCAACCTTGCGGAAAGAAGCTGTTGCGCTACTGTTTGTCAGTGTTGTATTTGTTCCCAAGGCCTGGGTGCTTACAGTAGTTGAGTAATCTCGGTTTACATTCTTTTCTTCAACACAGAAGGCATTCAGCTCAAAGCTTCGCTTACTGGTAGGGTTGTTCTCATTGACAAAATACCAGCCATCTTCCGAAGAGATTGTCATGACAATATTTCCAGGTGCAGGCTGATCACCATCATTCAGACTATTGCGCAAACGGAATATCGCAAGATTATTTGTAGAGGTATTGGAATAGTTAGTGGTAATATTGCCAACAGTAAGAGCCTTCTGCTCTGTCAATTCAATCATAACGCTTCTGTTGTTAGCAACATTTCTAGGCAGGTAGTACAGTCGAGCTTCGTTTGCACCACCGGCAAATACAGACATCATGCCAAAGAGACTGATCATAATAATGGAAAGAATAAACCTATTTATCTTCATCACTGTCCCTTCAACATAAAGTAGATTGTGGACTCATATGTTCCACCCTTCAGATCCGCAATCGTAGCAGCGGTCGAACCACGTGTATTGTCATCGAGACTAACATAGATGCTCTGGTTGACAATGGAACACATAGATGCTCCAGACGGCCAAACATCAGGATTATCTCCCGCGACACGGACACGGTTGCTGGCAGAATCCGGATTGCTTGCATTGGAATCACTCAAACAGGAAAGGAATTTGGTATTGCGATAATCGGCAATCACATACAGTCTGTAATCGATTTGAGAAAGAGTTCCTTCATCATTGGCTCTTGTAGCATCGCGTAATGTCAGTTTCGAATGGGAAATGAGCAGCTCAAAGTTTCCAGAATTGGAAAGAAGAGAATAGGAGCCGATTCTAAGTCCTCTAATCTGTGTCTGATAATTCGGATTATATGCCACATCGGATCCATCCAAGTCAAACGGAAGAGCCTCCTCCAGAATCGAGACGGAAAAGTCCGTTGCAGAATCAACATGTCCAATCATATAGTGGGAATAAGGAGGAGATACTTCTGCACAAACAACAAATGAAACAAAGAGAAGAATCAAAATGGAAATCGCTTTTTTCATATCCTACCTCCTCTCCTAACGATTAACACTTATTTCAACAGAAACATTTGCATAATACACACCATCGTCAAACTTTGTTGTATTTCCGACTCGAGTTCCTTCTGGAGTGATTTTCAATGTAACCAAAGCAAAACCATATCGGTTCCAGTAGTCACAAACATCAAGTGTATAGTTCGCATCGGCATCTCCTGCAGTCTTAACCACAGTATTTGCACTCATGTCATAAACAACACTAATGGATTGGGCACTAGTTGTAATGCTCTTCTTTGTACCAACCCCAGTAACGCTATCAGCATACTTGAACTTATATGTAGTAAACGAATTTGTCATATAAGAAGTAGCACCAGAAGCCTTATTGACTGCAATTGGAGTATTTCCTATTCGTGTCTGTGTATGTGTCAATGTAACATCATACGGAATGATCTTAGTGGCAGTCGTTGTTGTAATACCTTCATCATACATAGGATTGAATGTGTAAGTCACAGTCAACGGACCATAAATGTTTCCACTAAAAACCCATGATAGAGCAGAATATTCAATATTTCGTGCATTCAGAGGGATGTCCACATCAGAATTCAAGAAGAACTCATTTTCATTGGAATCCAAAAGGCGGAGATGAACTTCCGCTTCTGGAATATCGTCTGTCATCTTTCTCTTGTAGGCTGTAATAACCTTTGACGCACTACCCAGTGTAGGCAAACTACTGCCATCCGCATGCACAAAAGCAGCACAAAGGAGAATGACCATAAAGAAAGTAAAACGTTTCATCTTCTCCTCCTACCTTTGCGTAAATGTATATTTGATGGTACCAGCGTATGTACCATATGGCACATCCGTGTCATCAAGTGTTATTGCAAAATCACAAACCTCATCCGTATCCCAGACTGCAGGTGAATACTTTGAGAATGATGTATTTCTATTAAAAAGAACACAAGATCCAGCTCCATGTTTATTGGCGGTAGGAGTGATTTCAGCATAGTGATCCGTTGAGTTAGGCTTCAGAACTTCCATCGTATAGGGATAGAATATCGTTGGGTCTTCCGTATTTACCAAATCCGAAAACTCAACAGAAATGCTCTTTAGGGTAATCTGTGTATTGTAAATAATGACAAGAGTTGAAAAGACATGCCTACCAGCACTGTCCATAGTAGCTTCAGTCATACTCTTGTTCGTTTCTGGATTATAGAACTCAAAATGGAAGTCGGCACTAACGTTCACAACGTGCTTCAATTTGAAATTCGTAGAAGAAAGGACTACTCTTTCGGCAAAAAGGCACAGTGAGGCAAGAAGCATAAATGCAACAACTGAAACAAGCTTCTTGTGTGTCATACCAGGCCCCTCCCCTAATGGAAGTATAATATCTTAGCATCATTATAAACAACCTTTTATATATATGTAAAGCATTTTGTTAATTTTTTTTACAATTTTCACACCTTCTCAATGAAAATTTTTGAAAAAAATCTTTTCATCAAGGTAAAAACGGCCTCATATAGCTGTAGGTTTCACCCCTGGAATCCACCACAAGAACCAGAATTCTGCCCATTTCCGGGTTCAGATAACGGAAAACACCCTCAGGAAGCCGCACCGGGCTTGTCAGGTTCTCCCAGACCACAAAGGATGCATCACAAATGAACTCGCTGGTCCAAATGCCATTGGGAATCACAAAGCCCGGCACTTCAAAAACATCGGAGATTCTGATGGAAGTATCCGCAAGTTCCCCATTCTGAAGGTCCCGCAGCACGGTGAACCTATCAATGCATCGGAAATCCTCAGTGCTTTTGAGAATCACTTCCCGAAGTCTTGTGTAGTTCAGTTGGTGTGTCACAGAGCGGTCCACATTCATGAGCTCTGCCACCAAAGCCCCATCATTTTGGCTCAGCATCAACCTTGGATTCTCGTCCAACGGCGTAATGGCCCCTCCGAATGGGCTCATGTCTCCCAACGGATAGGCAGCCACAAGAACCGTTTCGCCAACAGGTACATCAATACTGATTACGCGCTCGTGTGCGCTTATGTGCATCGATGTGATTTCGTTTCCGCAGGTCCATTTCAAGGTATACCAAAGGTTTTGGCCAGAGGCGATCTCCCATGGATGGGTTGGAATTGTGACAGTGATTCTCCTGGTAGGTTCCACCATAGAACAGGAGACCAAAGATACGAGAACAACAACGACAGACAAAAATACAAAAATTCTCTTCATACCTACTCTATACCAGAGAACTGCAGAAACTATTTTTTGAGAATTTATGATGTCTTCTTATTTGACTGTTACCTGATTTTTATATGTCACTTATCGGTTTTGGATATGCTTTTTAGACTTGCCCGATACTTGTCACGAAAGTCTCTCAGAATGGCCTTCACCTCTTCGCTGCTGTAGTCGGCATAGGTCCAAGGCAGTCTCTGAAAGTCCTTGTTCTGGTAGATCAGCGTCGTCTCAGCATAGATGCCATCATGCAACGGAATACGGTGGGAACGGTCTTTGCAGGTTGCCAAAATGAAGCTGGAAAGCGACAGGATTCCTGGGTCAAGATTGATTCTTCGGTTGCCGTTCTCAAAGGCGAATCCCTTCTCCAGCTCATTGGTCAGAATCTTGAAATCAGCAAGCTTTGACGGGTCCACAAGGTCCTTGAACAGCAGAAGGTATCGCACAGGTCGACCGCCCATCTCCTCGTCGTAGTAGTCGGTATAGGAAAAGTCCAACACAGGACTTTGCACCTCAACAGGTCCGAAATGGCTTTCCAAAAGGGCAATGAGCGTTTCGTGCTGCTGTTCATAGGATGAGAGCACACCCATTACCAGAGCGCATCTGTCATATTCTCTTGCAACTGCCATAGGGGACCTCCAAAGACACTGCAATTGTCACTTCTTGGTCCTCTCTTGTCAACTTTCCTTGTCAGTACGTCACACAAAGGTTTATATTTTAATCATGCCAAAGCTAATCGTTTTTCTAGGAAATCCTGGAATCCAATACAGACAGACCAGACACAATGCAGGATGGATCGCCTGTGACCATTTGTTGAAAACCAGACACATCACAGACACCTGGCAGACCAAATTCCATGCCCTGTACACAAAACAGGGCAATACCATTTTGCTCAAACCGCAGACATTCATGAACGTCAGTGGCGTTTCCGTACAAGAGGCAGCCAAGTTCTACAACATACAAAACAAAGACATTCTTGTCGTGCACGACGATATTGAACTGCCATTTGGCACAACCAAAATCCAGCTGGGAGGTGGCATGGGCGGCCATAATGGGCTCAGATCCATCAAGCAGAATCTGGGAACAGACCAGTTCATGCGCCTACGCATTGGCGTTGGACGACCACCTGCCGTCATGCAGGTTGCCGACTATGTCTTGGGACGTTTCTCCCCTTTGGAGGAAAAACAGTTGGAATCAACACTAGATAGTATATCGGAATCCATAGTACAATACATGAGTACCTGAAAAGCAAAAGGGAAACGGGGCAGAATGAAGAATAGAGATTTCAGAATATCAGAAACCAGCAGACATGAAATGACATATGACCTCCCAATGTTCGAGACCAAGAACAATGTGGATGGCATGTATCGCCAGGCTCAGGAGATTTCGCTCATCTATAACAACAACCATGAGCATCCGATCTCTGCAGGAAAGGTCTACACCTCTGCCGTTCTGCATCTGATTTACCAGACTGTCATCTCTGCCTACCTCAGGGGAACCGATAGTGAACCGTTTTCCAGAATCACAGTGCTGTCCCAGAAGAACAAGGATTGCGACGAAGTTCTGAAGTTCTACGACAAAATGTTCCCGACCCGTCTCAATGACCCGAGAATCCTCAAGATGGAAGAGACAGCCAGAGCTTTCTTCGTGCATCAGGTCTTCCAGGCAAACCCTGCCCTCATTGCAGCAACCGGCGATATGCTGAGTCAGAAGAAGCTCGAATTCCCACAGGGAACAAGGGCTCTTACCGCCATGATGGGAAGTTACCTGCGCGGTACCAATTTCACAGAATCATCCGAGGAGGACCTCTTCTCGTTTTTGACAAGGCCTGCACGACTGTATCCGGATTCCCTTCACAGACAAATCACCTACATCATTGAGCACTGGGATACTTTCATTCCTGAGACGCTCAAAACTTTGCTTCTGAAGAGCCAGGACTACATGCGAGAGGAAGACAAGCCTCGCATCGCCGGCGGATTCGGCCCGATGGAGGTTCCAAACTATACAAGCGGAGGCTCCGCAGGTTCCGAGGAGATCGAGTCTTTCACCCCAGACCGCAACTGGATGCCGAATGTCGTCATGATGGCAAAGAGCACTCTTGTCTGGCTGGACCAGCTTTCCAAGAAGTACAAGACCGATATCAGCAGACTCGACCAGATTCCAGACCAGGAGCTTGATAAGCTCAGAGACGAAGGTTTCACCGCCCTTTGGCTGATTGGCCTTTGGGAAAGAAGCCCAGCCTCAAAGAGAATCAAGAACCTCTGTGGAAACCCAGATGCAGAATCCTCAGCCTACTCGCTCAAAGGTTACCAGATTGCCTCCAGACTCGGTGGTTGGGAAGCCTTGAACAATCTGCGCTCACGCTGTTGGAGCCGTGGAATCAGACTGGCAAGTGACATGGTGCCAAACCATACCGGACTTGACAGCGACTGGATGGTTAACCACAGCGACTACTTCATGCAGCAGTCCTACCCTCCATTTCCATCCTACTCCTTCAACGGTCCGAACCTTTCCGACAATCCGGATATCGATGTGAGAATCGAGGACCATTACTACAACAGAACCGATGCCGCCGTCACCTTCCAAAGAGTCGACAAACGCACAGGAGAGACTTCCTACATCTTCCATGGAAACGATGGAACCACCATGCCATGGAACGACACCGCTCAGCTGGACTTTTTGAATCCTCAGACGCGAGAAGCTGTGATCCAGCAGATTCTGGAGGTTGCCAGAAACTTCCCGATCATCCGCTTCGATGCCGCAATGACCCTTGCCAAGAGACACATCCAGAGACTTTGGTATCCAAAGCCAGGAACAGGCGGAGACATTGCAGGCAGAACCTCCTATGGCATGACCGAGGAAGACTTCAACAGAAGCATCCCAAATGAGTTCTGGAGAGAAGTGGTCGACCGCATATCCTCCGAACTTCCTGATACATTGCTTTTGGCAGAGGCATTCTGGATGATGGAAAGCTACTTCGTCAGAACCCTAGGAATGCACAGAGTCTACAACAGCGCCTTCATGCACATGCTGAAGAACCAGGAGAACAAGAAGTACCGCGACAGCATCAAGGCCACCATCGCCTTTGACCCGGACATTCTCAAGCGCTACGTGAACTTCATGAACAATCCTGATGAGGATACCGCAATTGCACAGTTCGGCGATGCAGACAAGTACTTTGGCGTCTGTACACTCCTTGCCACACTTCCAGGTCTTCCGATGTTCGGACACGGTCAGATTGAAGGCTTCCGAGAAAAGTACGGCATGGAGTACCAGAGAGCCTACTGGGACGAAAAGGAGAACGAAGGACTCATTGAAGAGCATAAAAGAAGAATCTTCCCGCTTCTGAAGATGCGTAGACTTTTCTCCGAATCCCGCTATTTCCAGATTTTCGATGTCATCGCTAACGACGGTCAGGTCCAGGATTCCGTATTCGCCTACACCAACGGAGACGATAACCAGATGGCCCTTGTGCTGTACAACAACCAGTACGAACATGTGGAGGGTAAGATCAACCTGTCCGCTCCAAAGCTCGTCAAAGACGGCTCCGAACGAAGAATGGAAACTGTCTCTCTGGCACAGAGCCTCAGACTCAAACGCGGCATCCGAAGATTCCTCGTCTACAAGAATTTCAACAATGGAAAGACCTATCTCTACCAGTCAGCAAAGTTGTTTGAAGAGGGCATGCGAGTATCCTTGAACGGATATGAGACAAAAGTTTTCACAAACATCTACGAGGTTGAGGACATCGATGGAGTCTATGAGAGACTCTACGAAAAGTACCAGGGCCATGGAATCACAGACCTCGACCATGAGATTCGCGTCCTTTACCTTGAGCCATTCTTCGAGGCTGTTGAGCAAATCAAGGGACAGAAGTTCCGCAAAGACCTGAAGGCTGTGCTGCAGGGCAAGGGTACCAGTTCACACAGACGCAACATCATGCAGAGCCTAGGTTCCTGCTACACCTATATGGAGGAGCTGGAAACCCTGTTTGCAAAGCTTGGACTGAACATGCATGTCATGAGACCGCAGACGATTGTGGATCTTCTGGGCAAACTGGATGAAGTCTGCAGCTTCAAGGTGTTCTCCAATGCAAACACCATCATGGACGATGACATCGTCACATCCTTTGCAGCCTATTTCCTGGTGATGCCGTTCATGCAGTCAAACGCAAAGATGGAAGACGTCTATCGCATCTCCCAGATTCTGCAGCTTGACCGTTTCTT
This sequence comes from Sphaerochaetaceae bacterium, assembly GCA_024405015.1. Classification (GTDB taxonomy): domain Bacteria; phylum Spirochaetota; class Spirochaetia; order Sphaerochaetales; family Sphaerochaetaceae; genus UBA9732. The sequence goes on along the minus strand of JAKSPE010000012.1, from coordinate 13,659 downwards.
CGATGCACCAGAGGCCATCACCACCCGATGTGCCATCCTTGCAGTAAAGCAGATTGCCAGCGTACAGGAGCTTCTGTCAGAAAGAACCTTCCTGGACCTCATTGGAAGAAACGAATACCAGGGAGTCCGCTGGTTCCGTGGTGAGTCCTTCCAGGAGTGCATGTACCTTTCCTTCCTAAGCCGTGCCTTGTCCGCCAAGGATGAGATCACAGAGGAAAGCGAGCTTGCGATGAGAAAGGAAATGGACAGTTGGCTCAGACGCTGTGCAGATGCCCAGTATCAGTTGGACAACCTGCTGTCGAACTAGACACATTTACGCATTGAAAATATAATACTTGTTACTATGAAGACATGGTTAACTTATTTGGCTGCATCTGCTATGGGACTGGCCTTTGAGCTGGTATTCAAGGACAATGCGCTCTTTTGCTCTGTAATGACCTTTATGGCCGACATTGTGATGAGACTGGGTATCTTTATCGTGTTCCCACTTGCCTTCTTCACAATGACAGCAGGAACAGCATCACTGACACGAAAGAAAGGAGAAAACGGATTCGTCTGGCTTTCCTCCATTTTCTGGGCCCTATTCACTTCAGTGGTCCTTGCTGTTGCAGGCGCACTGATCTTCCGCTCCTACCCATCTGCCTTCCCAACATCCTCAACCCTTCCAAAGACCGCAGAGGATGCGGCTGTGCTGTACCAGGATCTGGCAAGTGCAACCTTCCATAGACTTGGGGATGCCAACCCACTTTCCGTCAATGCATTTGTGAACCTCATCAAGTCAACTGACTGTCTGCTTCCAATCATCTTCGTAGCAATCGTTTTCGGCTATGCCATCCGACCAACCTCTGAAATCGTCAGACCGGCATACATCACCATGAACTCCATCAGCGAAGTCATGTTCCGACTTGCAAAGAACATCGCAAAGCTCCTTTGGGTCGGTGTGTTCTTCATTTCCGGGACCTGGTACGAAAAGCTTTGGACCGACGGCTCCGTCTTCGAGTCCTGGAAGTTCATCCTCCTTTGCGTCATCGCTTTCTTCGGCTGTCTTCTGGTTGTGATTCCTCTGGTCTATGCCATTGCAACAGGTTTCAGAAGAAACCCATACCGCCAGATCTGTAGACTGCTTTCCGCAGCTACCGCCGCCTTCTTCTCCGTGAACTTCATGTTCAGCCAGCCTGCACTCTACACCGACTGCAGAATCAACCTCGGCATCCAGAAGAAGGTCGTCTCAACAGCCCTTCCAATCCACAGTATCATCACAAAGGGTGGAAGCGCCCTCATCTCAACCATCTGCACATGCTCCATCGTATTTGCCGTAAACGGCAGCATGCCAACTTCCGTACAGGTCATGACAATTGCCTTGGCATGTACGCTGGCAAGCTTCATCTGCAGCCTGCACGCTGGTTTTGAGGTGGTATTCGCATCCTCCTTTGCTCTTACTCTTCTGAACATTGACATCTCTGGTGCCGAATTCGCAATCATCGGAATCCTTCCGCTTCTGAACGGACTCGCACTCATGTTCGACACTCTGCTTGCAGGTCTTGGTACAAGCTTCACAGCTTACCAGCTCAAGGCAGACTGCTACATCCGAGAAAAGGATACCGTCTGATGAACAGCAGATTCCTGCGCTTTCTGGTTGTCACACTCCAAACCCTCGCCTTTCTCATCGGAATCGGCATTTCCGTTTATGGAATCGTCGTCTCTACCGACGGTTCTGGTGCCGTCTCCTACATTGCGACAGTCGTTCGAATTGTAGCGCTTGTACTTGTGACTCTTGCCTATTACAAGAACAACGTTTCCATCAACAATCCTGGAAACCTGTTCACCATTCTGTATCTTCTGTTTGCATCCCTGACAGAGATGCAGATCCTGTCGTTCTTCACAAGACTGACCGGTTGGAGCATCCTGCCACCAAGGGTCAATGTCAGACTCGTCATGTTCTCACAGTTCATGATGTTCTTCTCTGTCCTTGGATTCTCGCTGTTCAACCAGAACAACGAACACGGTGCCGCTAACCGCTTCATGCTCATCGGCGGGGCTGGCGTTCTTTTTCTGTCTCTCACCTTACCTGCACCACAGGATGTCTTAGGTGTCTGGAGCATGACTGCACCACTTGTAGTACTCACCATTCTGTGCGTCCTTTCGGTGATTGCCCATCTGATTCTCATCGCCTCTGATCTGCAGCGATCCTGGATTCTCAGACAGGTCGCTACCATCATGATGATTGTAGGCTCCTACCTTGTTGCCGTCTTCACATCCTTTGCTTATATTACAGTTGGAACAGCACTGTTTGCGATTGGGGCAATCATACTGATGATAATGACATTAAGGAACTCAGTGATCCTGTAATTCCAAAGTGTTCATTATCAAGGAGTCTATCCTATGGTAATTGGTCAGTTTGGAGAGTCCTTCATTCCGGTATTTGACGGAGTAGGACGTGTCATGAAGGCCTATGCTGAGACCATGAGCGCGCGTGGAAACGAAGTCTACGTCATCACCCCTCAGTACAACACAGGCTACAGAGGCGGTCTTCCTTATGAGATTGTCGATTTCACCTCTGTAAAACTCTCAAAGAAACTTCCATGGCGAATCGGAATCGAAGGGCTTGATCCTCATTTCACCTCCAGAATGAAGCAGATTCCGTTTGAGATCTGCCATGTCCATGGACCTGCCTTTGCAGGAAACATCGGTGCACATTGGGCAAAAAAACTGGACGTACCACTTGTCGGAACCTTTCATACCAAGTTCTACGATGACTTTCTGCAGGCTACAGGCATCAAGACGGTGGCCAAGTTCGGCTCCAAGATTGTCGCGGACTTCTACAACCGATGCGATGAAGTATGGTCCGTATCTGACGGCACAGGGGAAACACTCAGAGAATATGGATTCAAGGGCAGGATGCGAACAATGCCGAACGGGACCAACCGCAGAGTCCTGAACCTTGCAAGGGTTCCGGAAGTCAGAGACCGCTACAAGATCCGAACGGACATCCCGGTACTTCTCTATGTGGGGCAACTCAGTTGGAAGAAGAACCTCAAAAGAACCATCGAAGCCTGTGGACTTCTCAAGAAAGACGGCGTTGCCTTCCAACTTGTCATAGCAGGACTGGGACCAGATGAAGAAGCCATCCGAAAACTCATAGCGGATCAGAACATCACAGAGAACACCGTCATGACAGGCCATATCACCGATGCGGAAGCCCTGGATGCGCTGTATTCACTTGCCACACTATTTGTATTTCCATCCATCTACGATAATGCTCCGATGGTTCTCAGAGAGGCAGCCGCACAGCATACCTGTGGCCTTGCCGTACAAGGCTCCTGCACCGCGGAGGTCATCCAGAACCTCGAGAACGGCATCGTCTGCAACAACACAAACGAGGACGTGGCCAAAGCCATAAAGGAGTTTCTGGCCATTCCTGAGCAAAAGAGAAAGGAAATGGAGCAGAAGGCATATGAGACCATTCCAATGCCTTGGGACGGAGAGCTCATGGATACCATTCTGGGTCGTTATCAGGAGCTCATTGACGAGAAGAAGTTCAACAACAGAAAGTTCAGTTGATATCACCTTCCAGCAGTTTCTTTGACATTTCTGCCATACGGCTTACTCGGACCTTGATGATCTTGCGGTCGTAGGTCAACAGTCCATTGACCTCCTGCTCGACATCGGAAACCTGTGTGTAGATGCTTGCAGCCAGGCCCTTGCGCTTTGCAGGGAGAATCTGCTTTTCGTAAAGCTTCACAATACCATCGGTCAGGTCATCGGGAGATTGGTAGGAACGGTAGACGAAGCTCTTCTGCGCTGTGGTGTTGGTATCGTAACCATAGCCGCCGAACTCCGACAGAATCACAGACCTTCCCTTCTTGTCGGCCTTGAAGCGGTACGGTTTGAAGTAGACATGAAGGCTCTTGAAATCGCCGATTCCCTGGTCGTGCCAACCCGAGGCATGGTCAATGGTTCTGCTGCTGTCGATGGCAAGCATGTTTTTTGTGACCCTAACGCTGTCAAACTGTCCCCAACCTTCGTTGAAAGGAACCCACATGGCAATGCAGGTACAGTTGAAAAGGTGTCGGACCATGGCATAGCACTCCGTCTCCCAGACTTCCCTTTCGTGCGCATCCTCGCGGGCAAACAGATCGTAGCGGTTGTCTTTCAGATAAGACCCAATGGCAAGAGGGGCAGAGACGGTGGACTTTCGGTAGACGCCACCGCCAGAGACCATATCCTGCCACACCAGCATGCCAAGCCGATCACAATGGTAGTACCAGCGAAGAGGCTCCACCTTGATGTGCTTTCGAAGCGTATTGAAGCCCATGTCCTTCATGCGCTGGATGTCATCGATGAAGTCCTGGTCAGACATCGGTGTGTAAAAGCCACCCTTGAAGTACCCCTGGTCCAAAAGACCATGATGGAAATAAGGCTTTCCGTTCAGAAGCAGCACTTTTCTACCCTTCTTGTCCGCTCCGGTTCCAAAGGTTCTCAGTCCCACATAGGAATGGACATGGTCTTCTCCGACAGTTATATCAAAGTTATATAAATAAGGATCTTCTGGAGTCCACAGATGCGCATCCTGGACATCGACGCGGTACTCTGTTTCGGTGTCAAATGGATACTCGTTTCCACAAAGCGTCAAAACGGCTTTCTGGGCCGTTTTCTCACTCGTATGCACGGTAATCCAGAAACCTTGCAAATCCGTTCTCAGTGACAGTTCTGTCACATGGCAAATGGGAACCTTCTCCATCCAGACCGTCTGCCAGATACCACTTGTCTTTGGGTACCAGATGCCGCCCGGTTCGGAACTCTGCTTTCCGCGGGAGATCTCCTTGGTATCACCTGGGTCCTGCACGCTGACATCCAGATCAAAGGATGCCTTGTCCAAGACAACACTGAACGGAAGGTAGCCGCCGATATGCTCACAGACCTGCTTCTTGTCAACGTACACAATGGCTCGGTAGTCGACCGCACCGAAGTGAAGGACAAGACGCTCCTTGGAAAAATCCACAGGCTCCGGGAAATCCACATGCCTGCTGTAGAGCATGGTCTCATGGGCCTGCAGCGTTCGGTTGACGCCGCTGAACTCACACTCCGGTGCATACGGAACCATAATAGGATACACAGGGGCCTTTTCGCCATCGGATAGGAATGTCAGCTCCCATCTGCCGTTCAGGCACATATAGCTGTCTCGGACCATCTGCGGTCTTGGATACTCAGAAAGCGGAATTGTCATGTGAACCTCCACAAGGCACAATTATACCACCACAATAGACAATCGGATTGTTTTTATCACCCAATTGCAACATAATCTAGGCATGAGACTTTTTCTGCTTCCACCGACTTTCAACAAAGGATCCTCCCTGGAGCTCACAGGCAAGGACTTCAACTATCTCATCCGCGCCCTCAGACTCAAGGAAGGACAGTGCGTCATGGGCAGGGACCGCGATGGAGAGCTTTGGAATCTCACCATTGTGAAAGTCATGAAAAGCAGCTGCATCCTCAGCGCAGAGAAAACCGAGCAGATCAAGGAGCAGACCGATGCACTTCCAGAGGAAAGACCCCTTAAGCGCATCACCCTGTACCAATGCCTGCCAAAGGGACGAAAGGCCGATGACATCATCAAAAAGGCAACCGAGGCTGGCGTGCGCGACATTGTCCTGGTCAAAAGCCGAAACTGTGTTGCCAACCTGGAAGGCAAGGAGGAATCCAGACTTTCTCGCTACGATGCCATTGTCACAGAGGCCATTCAGCAAAGCGGCTCCATTGTGCCGACCAAGGTCTCAGGCGTCATTGACATCGCCGACATCCCAAAGGATTTCGCAGCAAGAAGCGAAGGTCTTCCGACCCTTGGCCTTGTGCTGCATCAGACCCGCCTTTCCGAGGACCAGAGCGACCTTTTCTCCTGTGTCAGAGGTTTTGACGGAAGCACAGCACTAGTGGTAGGACCTGAAGGTGGACTCGAGGAAGAAGAATGCCAGGCTCTATTGAAGGGCGGATTCAAGGCGGTTTTGCTGAAAACAAACATCCTAAGATGTGAAACTGCATCGATTTACGCGATTGGAGCTGTTCAGACAATCCTGGAATCCAGTTGTCAATAACTTGTGCATAACTTATGTGAATACCCTATTTTTGGGCGCTTTTTCACACTACAAAAAAACAATAATTCTTATATAACTTTTAAACAAATCACCTAGCTGCGCTTGGTTTTTAATTCTTTATATTACAAAGAGTTACAATCTACTACTCATGTGATTAGTACCAAACTGGGAACCATACAAAACAGCCCCTTTTATGACAATTTGACAACCATGTGTCTAAGGTTGTGCATAACTTGTGCAATAGTGTGTGTAAAAATAGCACAGTAAAAAAATTTAAACTTTTATCTTCTTATAATGAAAGAACCTGCCATAGGGCAGGTCCTTCCTTTTTCAGAGGGGCTCAAGAACTAGAAATTCACTACTTTCCCACCAACAATCTCGTAATTCTGAATGTACTCATAGGCAGCCTTGAGCACGTTGTCGTAAACGACATCGGCTACCGGAACGTCATCGGTGATCATTCTTGAGTAGTACTCGTTGCGGGCAACCAGATCCAGAATCTCCTTTCTGAGACCAGTATCAGCATTCTCTTCGGAGAACTTGGACACATTTTCTGCACTGTACTCTGGATTGGCATCCACAAAGTCATCGACCTTCTTGCTCTTCAAAAGCTCGGTGTAGGCATCCAGTTCCTCGTCCAAGACGGTAAGTTCCTCCACCTCAAGGTCAGGCTTCACACCTTCCTTGTGGATGGTATCTCCGCTTGGGCCCACAAAGCTTGCTGTTGTAAGGGAGGTGTAGCCGGTTCCGAACGATGAGACGATCTGCATGATGCCCTTGCCGTAACTTGTACTTCCCATGACAACAGCTCTACCGCTTCCCTGCAGTGCAGAGGACAGGATCTCGGCTGAACTTGCCGTACCACCGTTGATAAGGACAACCACCTCAACCTCAGGCGGAACCACAAGATTTGGTGTGGCACGATACACGACGTTTCTTGACGCATCCTTGTAGGAAACGGTCAGAATCTCGGAATCGGTGATGAACATATCGGCGATGTTCAGACAGACATCCACATCACCGCCTGGGCAGTTTCTGAGGTCAATGATCAGCTTCTCCATACCTTCCAAGTTCATCTTCACCAGAGCTCTTCGGATGGAGGAATCGGTGCCGGTTGAGAACTCATTCACCACCAGATAGCCGACCTTGTCATCGATCATACAGGATTCGATAGTCGGCACAACAATGATCTCACGTTTGATAGTGACCGTGAAAATCGCATCGTTTCTCTTGATTGTGATATCAACAGTGGTTCCGACAATACCCTTCATTCTCTTGGCACAGTCATTGGCATCAAGGTCCACGACAGACTCGCCATCGATTGCGATAATGTAGTCCTGAGCCTTGAGTCCTGCCCGTGAGGCTGGGGTATTCGGGAAAACCTGGGTGATCAGACAGTAGATGGTACTCTCATCGTCCGGATCCTGATATTCCTGATAGGTCTTTGAGAAATAGATGCCAAGTCCGCCATAGGTGCCGGTCACCTGCTCCTCGTAGTCATCGGACTCCTCGGCTTTGACGTAGTAGGAATATTTGTCGCCCAGCGTGTCAAAAAGCGCGGTGGCCATCGCCTCGTAGACGGCATCGTAGTCGATGTCATAGAGGAAGTTCTTGTCGACATACTGGTACAATCTCTCAAGAGTTGCCATATCACGGGAGATGATTTCGGAACCCGTGGAGGTTGCAACGTACCCATTGGAACTGGACTGATAGCTTTGCGCAGTGCTCTTCATGAGATTGTCAAAGAACATCTGCTGCTCTTCCGGCGTGCCGTTTGCAACCAAAGCCGTCAGAGCGACCATCAAAACCATTAGTACTAATACTGCTTTTTTCATACGCAAAATATACACCATTTTTTCCATGTAGTCTCACAAAAGCATGTACAACACTGAAAATACACATTTGCAATGGCCATTTTCAACACCTGTTCTATACGTTTGCGCTTCAATTGTGCTATCATCCTTATATATGCAGATGTTCGTGAACTTCCCAAATTGGATATCACCTCAAGTCGTACCGTTCTTGCCAATCCGATGGTATGCGGTCATGTATCTCTTTGCATTTGCTACCGCCTATCTCCTGTTCCGTTACCAGTGCAACAGAGGGGCCGTCAAGAGCATGTCCGTCGACGATACTCTGACCCTTTTCTGCTATGGTGTCGGCTTTCTGCTTCTTGGAGCCAGACTGTTCTCCACCCTCTTCTACGAGGGCTCCTGGTATTACTGGACACACCCTTGGCGCATCTTCTGGCCGTTCATGAATGGACGTTTTGTCGGTCTTCCTGGCATGAGCTATCACGGCGGTGCCGTCGGAGGCGTTCTTGGCGTTGTGCTGTTCTGCAGAAAGTACAAATACAACTTCTTTGACGTTGCTGACCATCTTCTGGCAGGTATCCCATTGGGCTACACCTTCGGAAGACTCGGAAACTTCATCAACGGCGAACTTTGGGGCCGTGTCACAACCAGCGGCATCGGAATGGTCTTCCCGGACGCTCCAAGGTTCTCCACAAACATCCAGTGGGTACGAGACATCGCCGACAAGGTTGGCATGCCTTACAGCGCAGGCTCCTATGTAAACCTTCCACGACACCCGTCCCAGCTCTATGAAATGCTGTTTGAAGGAATCCTCCTTTGGCTTGTCATCTGGTTTGTCGTCAAACCGATTGCCGAAAAGCGCAAAGAGAAGAACGGGCCTGGCATCATTACCGGTGCCTACTTCATGGGCTATGGCCTTGTACGCTTTGTCATCGAATATTTCAGAGAGCCGGACAGCCAGCTCGGATTCATCATTGCACTGGGAAAGGAAAAGGAACCGACTGCCCTGTTCAAGTCACTTTTCAACATATCCATGGGACAGATTCTGTGCTTTCTCATGATTGTCGGTGGCTTGGCGGTCATCATCTTTGCACTCAAATCAAAGCCGATCCTCCCTGAGAAAAAAGGGAAAGGAAAGAAAAATGGACATAAATGAGAAAGTAAGCGCCCTGAGAGGCGAAATGGAGAAAGCAGGTCTCAAGGCCTGGATCATCAACGGCACAGACCCACACCAGAGTGAGTATGTCTGCGACCGCTGGCATGCAAGACGTTGGATCAGCGGCTTCACCGGCAGCGCTGGAACGGTCATCGTCACCATGGACAAGGCCCTCATCTGGGTCGATTCCCGCTACTTCGTCCAGTGTGCCGCACAGATTGCCGGAACCACATTTGAAATGAGAAAGGTCGATGGACCAGAGGCTTCCAGCCCAGTGGATTTCCTTGCCAAGGAATTCTCCCATGGCGAAAAGGTCGGAATCTCCGCAGAGACCCTCATGATCAGCGCAAAAAACCGTTACAACGCAAAGGGCATCAACATCCAGGCAACTGCAGACATTCTGGACAACATCTGGACAGACCGTCCTCAGATGCCACAGAACCCTGTCACAAGAATGGATGACGAGCTCTGCGGCCTTTCCCCAATACAGAAAATCGAGAATATCCGAGCCCTCGGAAAGGCAGCCGGCGAAGACTACCATCTGATCTCAAGCCTGGACGACATCGCATGGACGCTGAACCTCCGAGGTACCGACATCGATGACACACCGGTTTTCCTCGCACACCTTCTCATTGGTCCAGATAGCGTCAAACTCTTTACCCCTAAGGCTCGTTTCACAGACGTTACACCAGACTGCTATGAGGTTCTTCCTTACGATGCCATCGAGGACGAACTGGCTACCCTTAAGGACGTCACCGTCCGCCTAAACCCAGATCGCATCAACATGAGACTGAAAAACGGCCTGGACAAGGCAAGTGGTGTCAAGGTCTCCGAAGGCCGTGAGTACTCCACAGACCTCAAGGCCGTCAAGAACGAAGCCGAGCTTGAGGGCATGAGAATCGCACACATCCTTGACGGTGTTGCCATGGTGAACTTCCTGGCAATGGTCAAGCGTAACGAATATGACTTCACAGAACTTTCCATCGCCAAGGCACTTTCTGACGAGAGAGAGATGGAAGAGGATTACCTCGGACCGTCCTTCTCCACCATTGCAGGCTTTGCCGAGCACGGTGCCGTTGTCCACTACAGCGCAACAGAGGAGACCGACAAGGTGATTTCCGGAAGCGGCCTTCTTGTCTTGGACTCCGGTGGACAGTACACCTGCGGAACAACAGACATCACAAGAACCCTGCTCTTTGGTGAGGCTACACAGGAGCAGAAGGAAGATTACACACTGGTTCTCAAGGGCCATCTGGCACTTGCCGCACAGGTTTTCCCAAAAGGAACAAGCGGTCACCAGCTGGACGTTCTTGCCCACCAGTTCCTCTGGCAGAAGGGAATGTCCTACTTCCATGGAACGGGCCACGGCGTCGGATTCCGACTTTCCGTGCACGAAGGCCCACAAAGAGTCTCTGCCGCACAGGGAACAGGAGCTCCGGTTGCACTGCAGCCAGGTATGGTCATCAGCGATGAGCCGGGCCTCTACAAGGAAGGAAAGCACGGCATTCGCATCGAGAACCTTGTTGCCGTCACCGAAGCAATGAAGACAGAATTCGGTCAGTTCTACACCTTCGAGGTCCTGACCGCCTGCCCATATGAAAGAGACCTGATCGTCAAGGACATGCTCACCCAGGAGGAGATCGACATGGTCGATGACTACCACCGATGGGTACGTGAAGTCCTGATTGACATGGTAAACGAGGATGCAAAGCAGTATCTCATTGAGGCAACACAGCCTCTTTGATGGAACTTTATCAAACACATTGATGTTGTTATTATTTTTACTGTCTTCCAAGAGAAGATGAAAGGAATAGAAAAATGGTCGAGAAACTAGCAAAGTCTGGAAAGATCTCAAGAAAGGGACCAGTTGTTCTGGTCATCATGGATGGTGTCGGATTCGGCAAGTATGAGGATGGCGACGCTGTAAAGCAGGCAATGACAAAGAACCTGGACAACCTTTACAACACATGCTCATGGACAAAGCTCAAGGCACACGGAACAGCAGTAGGACTTCCTTCCGATGCAGATATGGGTAACTCAGAGGTTGGCCACAATGCAATGGGATGTGGAAGAGTCTTCTCACAGGGTGCAAAGCTCGTTGCAAACTCCATTGAGTCTGGTGCAATGTTCGATGGCCCAACTTGGAAGAAACTTGTCAAAAATGCAATCGACAATGGTTCAACACTCCATTTCCTCGGACTTCTGAGCGACGGTAACGTCCACAGCCACATCAAGAACCTCCAGGACATGGTCGTTCGTGCCAAGGCAGACGGCGTCAAGAAGGTTCGTGTCCACGCACTGCTTGACGGACGTGACGTTGGAGAGACATCCGCTCTTGATTACTTCGATCCGTTCGCACAGTTCCTTTCCGACCTGTCAACCGACGGCTTTGACGGCAGAATCGCATCAGGCGGCGGAAGAATGGTCATTACCATGGACCGCTACAACGCAAACTGGGATATGGTCAGAAAGGGATGGGAGACACACGTTCTTGGTGAAGGCCGCCAGTTCAAGGATGCACACGAGGCAATCACAACTCTCAGAGCTGAAACCGGTGCCATCGACCAGGACCTTCCTCCATTTGTCATCGCAGAGAACGGACAGCCGGTTGGAACCATCCAGGACCACGACAGCGTGATTCTGTTCAACTTCCGTGGAGACCGTGCCCTTGAGATCACAAAGGCATTCGAGGCAAAGGAACTTGCAGAGTTCGACAGAAAGCGCGTTCCACAGGTCGAGTATGCCGGAATGATGGAATACGATGGAGACCTCCACGTACCAGCACAGTTCCTCGTCAGCCCACCTGCAATTGACAGAACCATGGCTGAATACCTTTGCGCATGCGGCGTCAAGCAGTTCTCCATCTCCGAGACACAGAAGTTCGGTCACGTCACCTACTTCTTCAACGGAAACAAGAGCGGCAAGTTCAGCGAAGAGCTTGAGGAATATGTTGAGATTCCTTCTGATATCGTTCCATTCGAGCAGAGACCTTGGATGAAGTGTGCAGAGATCGCTGACAGAGTTATTTCTGAAATCGAAAGCGGCAAGTGGGACTTCATCAAGATGAACTTCCCTAACGGTGACATGGTTGGTCACACAGGCGTCTTCGAGGCAGTTGTCTGCTCCATGGAAGGCCTGGACCTCCAGATCGGCAGAATCAAGGATGCCGTTGAGAAGGCCGGTGGTATCATGCTCATCACAGCTGACCACGGTAATGCAGATGACATGTACGAGCACAACAAGAAGGGAGAGGTGTCACTGAAGTCAAACGGCGAGCCAAAGTCAAAGACAAGCCACAGCCTCAACCCAGTACCATGCATCCTCTTCGACCCATGCTACAACGGTGAGTACTCCAAGGAGCTTGCAACAGGTCTTGGAATCAGCAGCATCGCAACAACATGTATCGAGCTTCTCGGATTCGAAGCCCCAGAAGGCTACGATCCTTGCATCGTGAACTTCAACTGATTAGGTAGGAAACTCCTATGGATAAGACAGGAACCGTCTACGGAATTGGAAATCCTCTCATCGACGTCATCGTCAGTGTGTCTGATGATGACCTCGAGACCCTTGGCCTTCACAAAGGCACCATGAACCTCATTAACCTGGACAAGCGTCTGGAGCTTACACAGTTCATCAAAAGCAAGAAGCAGCCTTCCTTCTCCTGTGGCGGATCCTGTCCGAATACCATCATCACCTTGCGCGCCCTTGGCGTAGAAACGACACTTGCCGGAAAGATCGGCTCTGACGAGTACGGAGCCATCTACCGCGAGCGTCTGACAGCCCTGGGCGTCAAAGACAACCTTGCAGTCTCTGAGAATGTGACGGGATCTTCCATCATCCTCATCACACCGGATTCTGAAAGGACCATGAACACATACCTCGGAGCCAACCGCGACTTTAATAGCGATGACGTGGTGGAATCTGAGGTGGCCAATGCCGATTACTTCCATTTCACAGGTTACATGTGGGATACGGAAAATCAGAAGCAGGCCATCAAAAAGGCCCTTAAAATCGCAAAGGCAAACGGAACTGCAATCTCCTTCGATATCGCAGATCCGTTCGCTGTGGGCCGCTATCACGACTCCTTCCTTGAGCTGATCAAAGAAAGCTGCGATGTTGTCTTCGCCAACAAGGAAGAAGCCAGAATCATGTTTGACAACTACGACCCTTATGAGTGCTGTAAGACAATGGGAAAGCTGTGTGAGACAGCCATCGTCAAGAACGGCAAGAAGGGTTCCTTCATAAGCCACAAAGGTCACATCTTCGAAATCCCGGTCCAGGGTCCTGAGACACCGGTAGACACCACAGGCGCTGGTGACACCTATGCAGCAGGTTTCCTCTATGGACTGTGCAACGGCATGGACGTTGAGAAGAGCGGCACCATCGCATCGCTTTTGGCAGGACAGATCATCAAGCAGGTGGGAGCCCAGTTCGCCCTGGAGAAGATTCCACAGCTGAAGCAGATGATTGCTCAGGCATAAGAGAAAAAGCCACTGCGATTGTGGGCAGGCGGTGTGATGCTTGTTCATTCCAGCCTGCCATGGCCTGCGGGGCAGGATAGCCCAAGCGAGGCCGGCATGGCGTCCTGGAAGGGGCA
>JAKSPE010000011.1 GCA_024405015.1 Sphaerochaetaceae bacterium | reverse complement strand
AATCGCGGCCTGTATTTAGTTGAAAATGTCTATTGACATCTGTGGACAAATAAAGGCTGTCGCCCAGTCAATCAAATGAGATCAGCTTTCACGACAGCCTGATTTCCAAAAGGAAACAGAACTTACTTTGTGTAAGTGCAGTTCTTGTCGAACTCGATGGTGCCCTTGTAGTTCTTGATGATACCGGAGACTGTGATTGTGTCGCCGACAGCAAGGTCTGCACCACCAGAGAGGCGGTAAGCCTGGATCTGATAAGCCTCAAGACCATCAGTTACGAGGTTGACTGTGATGTTGCCATACTGCTCGCTGTAAGCGGTTGGGATGGAAACGATAGTACCTGTGACCTGTCTTGCGCCCTCGAGAGCCTTTCCGTCCTCAAGCTCGTAAGCCTTGAAGAGAGTCTTGACGCTTGAGATGTTCTCTGGCTTGACCATCTGGCATGCCTTGTCGAACTCGATGGTTCCCTTGTAGTTCTTGATGGTACCGACAACAGCGATTGTGTCACCGACCTTGAGGTCTGCTCCACCGCTGAGTCTGTAGCACTGGACAACTCTTGTATCACCGGTTGGGATGATGTTGACTGTGATGTTGCCGTACTTGGCATCATATGCTGTTGGGATGGAATCGATGGTACCCATGAGAATCTGAGTTCCCTTCATAACCTCGCCGTCTGCAAGCAGGTAAGCTGCATCAACAGTTGCGCTCTGGTTTGGCAGGTCGCCATAACCTACGAGAACAGGCTTGTCGAACTCGATGGTTCCCTTGTAGTTCTTGATCTTTCCCTCAACAGTGATCTTGTCACCGACCTTGAGGTCTGCACAGCCTTCACCAGAAAGTCTGTAGCACTGGATGATGTTGTCAGAAAGTGCTCCGACCTGGATGTTGACTGTAATGTTCTTGTACTGCTCGCTGTAAACGGTTGGGATGGCAACGACTGTACCGCAAAGTCTGACTTCCTTGGCTGTCACCTCATCAACTGCGAGTGTGTATGCATTGAGAGCAATCTCCTCGTAGGATGGGTTGACCTGGCCCTGTGGGAGTGTCTTTGGCATGCTGAGAGTCTCTGTTGCACCATCAGTTGGGTCTGTGATGACAGCAATCAGGTTGTAGACGATCTCTGCAGGAGCAGCTTCATCGATATCAATCTTGACGACGTGGTTCTCACCAGCGACAACCTTGACGAACTCTGTATCGGTTGACCATGCGATGGTGTAGTCAACGTTCTTGATGACGATGTGGTCGAAAACCTCAAAGTCAGCTGTTGTTCTTGGAGCTGGATTTGTCTTTGAGCTCTTGTCATAGTTGGCCTTTACGAAGGCCTTTGCATTTGCGAGACCTGCACCAGCAAAGAGTGAGGCACACAGTGCAACCATAAGTAAAACGATCAATGCTTTCTTCATAGTCTTTTCCTTATTCGATTATCGTAATGTCATTGGCGGACAGGACCTTGACCTGGTAGCCGTCGGAATAGTAGTCAACGATTCCACGAACGTTAATGGTCTTTCCGAGGTATGCATCCTTGGTGATGAGGTTTCGGTTCCCATCCGCAAGGACTGCTGTTCTGACAACGATGTCATAACCATCGGCAGAACAGGTCATTGTCATGGCGCCATAAGAGGAACTTGTAGGGTCATCGGTTGTGTAGATTCCCCTAACCTGCAGATTGTGCATCTCCACGCTTGTATCCAAGGCAAGATATGCATAATCGTATTCCTTGATGCCATCGGAAGTTTCAACAGTCACCTTGGAAGAAGCGAAATCCTTTGGTGAGGTCAGCACGAAGGCAGCCTCATGTCCGTCACTGATCTTCTGGATGTTACCTGGATCCTTCGGTTTCATCTGTTTGTAAGTGAGACCGGAGACCTGATAGACACCGCCGACTTCGTAGTACTGCACAGTACCGACGATACGCGATCTGTTTCCGACAGACAGGATATCAAGACCTTTGCCGTTCAGGCCGTACCCATAGAAGACGGAGATTCCATAATAGAGACCGGTCTCTGGGTCGAACTCCTCGAGGTAGACGCTGGATCCGTCATTGAGTGTGATGACACCCTCGAATGCAACCTTGACTCCGTTGTACTGCTCGACGTTGCAGCGAAGCTCCTTCAGGGTAAGCTCCACGGCCTGTCCGTAGTAGAAATCAGGGTCCTTCTCTCCCGAGAAGACGTTCAGCTTCTGCTCCTTTGCGGCGTTGAGGGCTGCTGTGGCAACCTTGCCGTAACGGTTGTTGGCTGTTGATGATGCGATGGCAAGTCCATTCTGCAGAATCTCGATGTTCAGATTGCGATAAGGCTCACTTTCACTGGTTCGATACCAAACCCACACCAAATGTCTTCCACCGGTGGAATCAAGGTTCCACTGACCATCATCGGACTCGATGATGATGGAAGTTGCCTGGGAAAGGCGTTCACGTGTGAAATTGGAGGCCTTCTTTCCATATTCCTCAATCTTACCGGTGGACTCAGGCGTGTTGATGGCAATGAATCTTGCCTTCAGCACACCGTTGGCACTGATGGACTGAGGAACATTGAAATGGGTGGTGTCACCATCGACGAACGTGCGGACGGTAACGACCTGCTTCACGGTGTCAGAGTTCATATCGAGTCTGACATCGGAGGCATAGTCATGAGCCACGCCATCTGCAAAGCAGAGGCTAGCACCCAAAAGGATGATTGCAAGGACTGAAAGGAGCTTCTGCATGGTAACTCTTAGTTAGCGTACTCGCACTCGTCGATAGCATCCTCGAATGCTTCAGCGATCTTCTTGTCATCAGCGAGTGTGATACACTTGGAAAGAAGAGCTCCGACCTGGTCACGAGCTGTAGAGGAACCGTTGAATGCTGGAGATGTGTAGTAAGCCTCTTCCTGCTCAAGACAGACCTTTGCAGAGAGAGCGGAGACATATGTGCCACCATCAGCGCTTGCGATGAAGTCAGCATAGATCTCGTTCTCGCCAACAGACTTGATGACTGGAACGTAACCAGAAGCCATTGAGAACTCAGCCTGGAACTCGACAGTTGTTGTGAGATACTTGACGAACAGCCAAGAAGCTACGACTTCCTGAGCGTTAGCCTTGTCGAAGATACAGACGCTTGGACCCTGGGAAATGACCTTCTTGTTGGACTGGGAAACCTGTGGGATGGTTGCGATTCCAACTTCGAATGGGTAGGAGCCATCAGCATTTGCAGCTGGTCTCTGATGTGTAGCACCAGCGGAAGAACCGATGGACATGTAGCTCTTTGTACCTGTCTGTGCAACAAAGAGACCGGATGTGTAAGCACCGTAGAGTCTCTGAGTTGTGATGTAACCCTTCTGGTACCAGTCTCTGAACATCTTGATGAAAGCGATGTTCTGCTCGTTGTTGAACAGATAGTGGTCACCAGTTGCGCTTGTGTATGGGCTCTTGTACTGCTCACACATGGTGATGAACCAGTTGGAGTCTGAGTCATATCCAAGTGGGATGCACTCTGGGTCGATTGCCTTGATCTGTGCACAGACCTGCTCGAGCTCTGCCCATGTTGCAGGAACCTTGATGCCGTTTGCATCGAAGAAGGTCTTGTTGTAGTAAAGGACCTCTGTGGACTTGGAAAGTGGCATGGAGTACATAAGTCCGTCACCGAACTGTCTTCCTTCATTGTAGTAACCTTCAATGAAGTCGTCCTTCTGCTCCTGTGTCAGTCCGAGAGTCTCTGTTGTGCCGTCTGCTCTTGTGACAACGATATCGCTGTTGATCAGGTTATCGAGTGTTGCAACAGCACCTGCCATGTTGTACAGAGCAACGTGGTCTGGATAGCAGTAAGCGATGTTTGGCTGGCCACCAACGAAGATCTCTGTGGAGATCTGGTCTCTGACATCATCATAGGAACCGACCTGCTCCCAAACGATTGTGATGTTTGGATACAGTGTGTTGAACTCTGCGATGTAGTCATCGAGAACAGAACTGAGGTTTGTTCCCATTGTGTGGTAGAACTTCAGTGTAACTGCGCTTCCGTCATAACCATTTGCTGGAACCTGGAATGCCTCAGCAATGTTTCCGTTTGCAGCTGCGACCGGTGTTGTGTTTGCAGCTGGCTTTGTCTCCTGAGCACCCTGGCAGAATGCAGCCATGATGGTAGCGACCAGAAGAATAGCGACAAGAAGATTTTTCTTCATTTTCTTTCTCCTTTTTAGTCTATAAAAGAAATAACAGTTCTATATTCAGACCCGAAGGCCCAAAATCCGATTAACCCTTGATACCACTGCGGCTTACGCCCTTCATGATATACTTTCTGAGGAATACGAACACAAGGAACAGCGGGAATGAGACCATTGCGACAGCAGCCATCTGCACTGGGTAGTTGACGTCTCCTGTTGTGTCGGTGAATGCATTTCGCAGTCCGTTTGTGATCATTCTGTGGTTTGCGTCATTTGCAACCAGTCGTGGCCAGATGTAGGAGTTCCAGGCACCCATCATCTTGAGGATGGTGATGGAGATGAGCGTTGGAAGTGACAGTGGGATCATGACCTTGCAAAGATATTTGAAATCACTTGTTCCATCGACCTTGGCAGCCAGATACAGCTCGTTTGGAATCTGGAGGAAGTTCTGTCTGAGAAGGTAGATGTAGAAGATGCTGACCAGAAATGGAACAATAAGTACGGTGTAGGTATTGGTCCAATGGAAATTGGTGACGGTGATGTAGTTGGTGATGGTGAACAGCTCACCTGGGATCATCATCGTGGCAAGCAGTGCTGCGAACAGGACGTTCTTGCCCTTGAACTCAAGCCTTGCAAAGGCGAAAGCTGACAGGATGGTGATGACCAGAGAAAGGATTGTTGAGACAAGACCGACATACATGGTGTTCAGAAAGAGTCTTCCGAGACTTGCGGTCTGGAAGGCATCCACATAGTTGCTGAACATGACAGCATGTGGGAAGAATGTCGGAACGCTCATGCGGTACTCATCCAGTGTCTTGAGGGATGAGTTGATCATCCAATAGAACGGAAACAGTACGATGACGCCCATGAGAAGCAGAAAAGCGTAGACCAGAACCTTGAAGGCGATGCCGAGAATCCTCTGTCTGAGGACTTCCCTCTGCATGTTCTTCTCTTGCATTGTTGTGATATTAGACATGCCGGACCTCCTCAATAATGGACTTTCTTCTTGCTGACATACAGCTCGAGCAGTGTGACGACAAGAATCAGGCCAAACAGAATCAGTGCTGCGGCACTGGCTCTACCCTGGTTGTTGGTGGAAAGGGAATCGTAGACGAATCCGACCATGGTGTTGAGTCTCTTGGCATCGTCGGCTGGACCCATGGACTCTCCGAAGATACCGACGATACTGGTGTACTCCTTGAATCCTCCGATGAAGCCTGTAATGACGACGTAGGCGATCATTGGGGAAAGAAGTGGTACGGTGATTCTTCCGAAGATTCTTGCCTTTGAGGTGCCATCGACCTTTGCAGCATCGTAGTACTGCTTGTTGACGCTCTGAAGGCCACCCAGAAGGATGAGAATCTTGAATGGAAGAGCATTCCATACAATGTAGATGGTCATAACCGCAATGTTAGCGGCATAGGAGGAGCCGTAGTTGATCCAGTTGACCGGCTGTCCTCCAAAGAACTGGATGACGTTGTTGATGATACCTGCGGTTACAATCAGCTGGTTCTCTGTTCCATAGAAGCTTCCGACAATGTTGAACATTGCGGCGAAAACCATACCGATAGCGATGGAGTTTGTGACATACGGAAGGAAGAAGATCGTCTGCAGAGGCTTCTGGAACCACTTGATGGAGTTCAGCGCCACAGAGATGAGAAGTGCCAAAGCCGTTGAGATAGGAACGGTGAGGAAACAGATGAGAACTGTGTTCTTCAGGCACTGCACGAACTTCTTGTACTTGATGACCTTGGTGAAATTACCGATACCAAACTTGAACGTTGCACCACCGACAGCCTTGAGACCGCTATAGTTCTCCAAAAAGGCCATGCGGATGGTGTTGATGATTGGCCAGACGGTGAAGATGGCCAGAAGCACAAGTGCCGGTGCGAGATACAGCCAGGCTTTCCAAGGATGCCTGCTTTCTACCATGTTGTTATCTGCCATATCACTTGCCCTCTACGTAGATTCTCTCTTCGGTTTCCTTGTTGAAGAGGAAGATCTTGTTCGGCTTGATTGAGAATCGGACGGTCTTGACGTCGTCTGCAATGACGTTGTCGGCATCGATGATTGCGCGGATGGTTGGGTTTGCGGAGCACTCATGTGTTGCGACAATGCTGACATCTCGGCCCATGACCTCAACGTTGGAGAGGTTGACGGTAAATGGTCCGTCATCCTTGAGGATAAAGCCCTCAGGTCGGATACCGATGGAGACTTCCTGGTCTGCAATACCCTTGGCATCGGCGACAGCCTCAGATCCGATGTAGACCTTCTCACCCTTGACGCAGCCGTTGAAGACGTTGATTGGAGGTGTTCCAAGGAACTTGGCGACAAACAGGTTGGCTGGGCTGCTGTAGACGTCCTGTGGCTTTCCGATCTGCTGTACGACACCGAGCTTCATGACAACGATCATATCAGAGATGCTCATGGCCTCTTCCTGGTCGTGTGTGACGAAGACGGTTGTGATCTTGGTCTCACGCTGGATTCTCTTGATCTCCTCTCTTGTCTGGAGTCTGAGTCTGGCATCCAGGTTGGAAAGCGGCTCATCCAGAAGAAGGACTCTTGGCATCTTGACCAGGGCTCTTGCAATGGCCACTCGCTGCTGCTGTCCACCGGAGAGCTCACTTGGCTTTCTTTCCATGAGGTTGTCGATCTGGACGATCTTTGCAACTTCGTATGCCCTTTCCAGCATCTGCTCCTTGGAAAGCTTGTCAGCGCCCTTGAGGTTCTGAAGCGGGAACAGAATGTTCTGCTTGACTGTCATATGTGGATACAGTGCGTAGTTCTGGAAAACAAGTCCGACACCTCTGTTCTCCGGTGGAAGCTGAGTGACATCATCATCGCCGAAGAAGATCTTTCCGCTGGATGGTTTCTGCAATCCGCAGATCATGTAGAGCGTGGTACTTTTTCCACAACCGGAAGGTCCGAGAAGACCTACAAGTGTTCCATCAGGGATTGTGAATGTGAAATCGTTGACGGCAACGACCTCTTCATTTGCATTCTTGTTCCTGCTAGGGAAAATCTTTGTCAAATTCTGTAACTCAACTTTCATTTTCGTATCCTTTTTTTCAGTATTCGCTATTTGCCGACTGTTCAGCAGCGACCTTCTTTTTGTATTCAATCAGTTCAGCCTCGCTGTCAAAGATCAGCTGGCTGGCAAGGTCCACGACGACACAATCTGAAATGTAGTCATGGATCATGTTCCTGTTTCTTGTGAAAAGAATGAAACATATGTTCACAATCAGGATGATTCCAATGATGACAGGGCCTACAAGTCCTATGGTATTGAGAAAAATCATGGTCACGATGAGCGCTGGAATGGTTGTCTCGATGATGCATTTTCCGAGAAACGTTCGGATGAACAGTGAAACGGCCTGGATTCTGACACCGTTGGAACGCATGACCCCAAGACCGAAGACCTTCTTTCCGACGGTCTGGCCATTTTTGAGAATGAGCGGAAGCACAAACTCCAGAAGCAGATAAGAAAGAAGAATCGAGACCGATGTGAAAGAGACGATCATCCAGACCATGACGTTGTAGGACCTGATTGCCTCGCCATCCTCGATGAGAGCCTTGTATGCACGATCCCAGTTCACCCTTTCCGAAGCGGTAAAACTGTTGTATTGCGCAGCACTGATGTCAAAGTTCACATTGTACTGTTTGCTGTACTGCTCAAGTTTATCGGTGTAGGTTTTGCTGTAGTTATCGTAATGGAAGATGTATGAAAAGAGTGCAGCGAAACCGACTGCTATGATTGCGATGAGAATAATGTCCAGCAGAAATGCAGAAGCCCTCTTGAGAAGGCTACCCCTTTGGATATCGTATATCATGTGTTGATATTATAACAAAAATATGACGCGAATCAATTGAAGCTGCGGATATCATTCAATTAAACCTAGTTTAATAAGTGCTTTTGTGATAAGTATATTTCTGTTTACAGAAACAAGGTGGGACATGCTTGCTATTTTGTGCTATCATCGTCCACCAGAAGAGGTACACCCATGTTCAGATTGCTTGTCATAAATCCAGGTTCCACATCCACAAAAATCAGCGTTTTTGATGATAGAGACTGCGTTTTCACAGAAAGTGTGTTCCACGATGCACCTGTTCTTCTGCAGTTCAGAACCGCCAACGACCAGCTTCCATTCAGAGCCCAGGTCATTCGGGAGATCCTAGAGAAACACAACATTGACATCACCTCGATCGATGTCTGGGTAGGACGTGGCGGATGTGCCTATTCCCAAGGGGAAGGCGTCATGGAGATCGATGACCTTCTGGTACGCGACACAGCCGATGACAAAGGTGGAAGCGACCACCCTGCCAAGCTTGGTGTCATGCTTGCCAACGAGTTCTGTAAGCAGTATGGCGGAAAGATGTTCACCGTAAACCCAACCAACGTCGATGAACTTTGCGACTACGCCAGAATCACCGGAATCGCAGGACTTTACAAAAGAGCCCAGACCCACGTGCTGAACCAGAAGGCAATCGCAAGAATCCATGCAAAGAAGCTTGGGAAGGCCTACGAAAATTGCAACTTCGTCGTCTGCCACATCGATGGCGGAATCACCATCACCGCACACCAGGGCGGCAAGATGATCGACAGCACCGAGGGCGCTGGCGGCGACGGACCATTCTCCCCGACACGACTGGGAACAATCCCAGCCATGGAGCTTGCCAACTATGCCGAAACCCATACCCCAGAGCAGATTCGCACCATGTGCTCCCGCTCCGGTGGCTTTGTGAGCCACTTCGGAACCTCCAATGCCGCAACGGTCCACAAGATGATGGAAGACGGTGACGTAAAAGCCACCACCATCTGGAATGCCATGGTCTATCAGATCTGCAAGGAAATCGGAGCTATGGCAGCAGCCATGGACGGCAAGGTCGATGCGATTCTGCTCACAGGTGGACTTGTCCGCTATGACGACATCCCGCAGATGATTGAACGAAAATGCTCATGGATTGCACCGATTTCCACATACCCTGGCGAAGTGGAGCAGGAAGCCATGCGTGATGCCGTTTTGGATGTCCTGGAAGGCAGAACCTCTGCATTCCGCTACTCCGGGAAGCCTGTTTTCAGCGGATTTGCGTGGGAGTAAAACAGAAGCAACTTCTTATACTGCAATGCATTAAAAGATTTTTCCGCAAATAAATATATTTTTTGAAAAAAATTTAGTAAATTTCTTTGACATTTTTTCCACTTCCGAATATCGTATGGACGTGGAAAAATGAAATGATTACTAAACGTTTCTTGTCCATCCTTATCTTCCTCTTTGTCATCACCGGCTTTATTGCGGCGGAATCGGGAAACATCCAGTTCCGATACAAATTGAACAAGTATGTGCCGGAATATGTGGAAGTAGGCTTCACAGACACAAGCAAGAAGGCAATCACCACCTACGAGCTGGATCTGAGCAAAAGAACCGATTCCATGCAGGTCTTTCTTGCCGTGAACACCAACAAAGCTACCGACTACACCCTCAATCTCACCTTCTTTCCGATGAGAAGCGACGACCCATCCGATCCGACGTTTCTCGGACGATACAAGGCAATGGTATTTGACGAAGACTATGTGGTTCTTGAGACGAGCAGCACCGACAATACGCTGCTTGTGGATGATGCCAACGGTGTTTCCATCGCATTCGAAGGGGCACAGGTCCTGAATGCAAGCAAGGTAAATACCTTCTATTATCCGATCTCCTTCGATTTCACCAATTACATTGAAGATTATGCCGTGGGAACATTCACAGGCTCGATTCTGGTGGAGGTGACAACGCAATGAGAAAAGCCTTCACAACCCTTGCATTATCCCTTCTCCTGCTTCTCTGCTGCTTTGCGGAATCCGCTTCCAGTTCCATGGAGGTCTCTGCCTTCAAGGAAGCACCTCTTCCGGATATCGCATACACCATTACAATCAAAGACCATACGCAGAACCAAAATGGTACTGCAATCAGCGGAATCGCAAGCATCTTTGATGTTTCATCAAAAATCAGCTCAAACCGAACAATCGACAAGGCATTCTCGATTTATGTCAGTTCCAACCTCAAGAATTCAATCAGCATTGGCGTGAAGTTCACCCCGCTTGTGAACCAGGACGACAAGAGCATCACCGTTCCTGTGACATACAAATTCTCCACAAGCGGACTGAGTCAGGTTAAAGGCTCCACCTACTATCAAAAAACAGGAAGGAACTATTCCTTTGCCAGATACACACCATCGCTTAAGATTGGCGGAAGCACTACAGGGACCTATTCCATTGATCAGAACACAAGCTACACGTTGGTATTCAACCCTGCGGAAACCATCCAGACAGGAACAGCGACACAAAACAATTCAAATAATGTGAGAACATGGTCCAATGCGACGGCCATGCCATCAACAAGCGGAATCACCCTACCAGGTTTCACTGGAACAAATGCCGTTTCCGGAACCGCGAATTTCGGCCTCAGCATCACAGAAAGTGACTACGAGGCATTGCGCGCCAACACAGACTATGTGACAACAGTCACAATCACCATCTCAACGGTTTAAGGAGGAAAGAAATGAAAAGACTCATCACTGCAATCATGACACTCCTCCTTGGTGCATCCGTTTTCGGTGCCAACTATAACACAGCACTCACAAAGGGAATTCAGGTAAACGGCTTCATCAAGACCTACTGCATCGCGACAATCACCCCGATTGAGTCGAATGCAAACAGCACCATCGGTGTTCCGTTCAACATCATGGGCAATGATATCAATTATCAGGCTGACAAGAGACTTGGAAGGGAGATCGCCCGTTGGTCCGTCGCCACGAACCTCTCCAACGTCAAACTGATTTTCAACGCAACACCTCTTCAGAGCGACTCGGACGCATCGGTGTCTGTAAACTACTACATGACATTCAGACTCTGCTACGACGGAGAAGATGCAAGCGGCAACACGACAACAACCGTTGACTATGTGACAGTCCCTAGTGACAGTCAGGATCATGTGACGACCATCACCAATCCCACAGCAGTCGACAACGAGACCCTTCCGGTCATCTCCTTGGACCAGGATGTGCGTATCATGCTCTACGAATACTCCACCGCCGAAAAGGAAGCATGGCCTACCGGTTACTACTATGGCGATGTGGTGCTGACATTGGAGGGCGCCTGATATGAGAAAAGCCATTGCGATTCTATGTTTCACCTTCTCTGTTCTGGCATCGGCTTTTGCTGCAGATGCACAGCCTTTCATCAAGATGCTGTCCCACTGCACAACAGTAGACCTCGCCGCAACATACTTCACACAGCACAACGCCACTGCGAACTACAACGGTGCTTCCCCGCAGTCTGCAGGAGCCACCAGCCCGAACTATTACTATGAGAACCAGATTCTCGCCGTTATCGGTATTGATCACATCAAGGACAAGAACACAGCCGTTGAGATTTCAGCAGAACTGGTCTCCGGAGAATGGGCATACATTCTGGATGACCGCTACAAACGACCATTCGGCATTGACCTGTTTGCCCGAGGATCCTACACGGTAGCCGGACAGGACCTGGACGTCCCTGGCTATTCTCTGCATTTCGGAAACCAGGCGAATCTGGGAACAGGATCAAACGCCACATCGATTCCATCGTCCATCGTCAAGGACTACGATGCAATCTGGTGGGATGTCTGTCTTGTCATGGACCCGGCAGTCAATACTGACACCAATACCGTACAGGCATCCGATGGACAGAAATACAACCTGACACCGACAGACTCCTACTACACGGCGATTCTCGAGGTCACCATCAAGTGCGGCGACGTCTCCGAGACATTTGACGTCTATCTGCAGGGTTACTACAAATCCGAGAACATCAATACAGACCCGAATACCACATCCATCATCATGACCGTCTCAAAACTCTCGTCCGCGAACACCTTGGATATTGCACAGATGATCGATTCCGGTTCCAGCCAGTCTGTTGCCACCTACGGTTTCACTTCCACCGTCAAATATGGAGGTGATACGTCAGGAACCGTTTCCCTGTTCCTTTCCAGTGCAAGCAACGGAATCGCATCCGATCCAGGCGAATTCAAGCTCAGACATATCGGAACAAACGGAAGCGTCAGTTACAGAGATACCATCCACAACTCCGTGCCGTTCACGGCAACCATAACCTCCACAAAGGGATCCAAAGCGAACAACGGTACGACAAAGTCCGTCACCTATGATGGCACCGACTACTACGGAAAAGCCAGCACCTCAGACAACTACATGGTGGTCCCTGCCCAGCTGACCTATGACCAGGACAACCAGACCTTGGTGCGCTGGGCAGACAATGGAGAGATCACCGTCTCCATCCCGTCCACAAGATCCGACGGAACAGCCATCAATACCGACGGTCTGGTATCCGGCCAGTATACCTCTGACATCTATGTCCATGTCGTCACGGATCGTATCTAGCCATACGAAACACTTGTAAAAAAATATCAAGACGACGCCTTTTTTTTGTGTATTTTTTTTCATTTTTTCACTAAAGTCTTTGACAGCAAGGAAACAAAGCAGTATATTCCTAGGTATTGTATGGTAAAAAGAGGCATATGAACCGATGAGACGCAAAAGGATAGAATGCACATTGCTATTTGCTTTCCTGTCACTTCTGAGTCTATACGCCGAGGTCAACACCTACAAATTCAGTTTCCATTGGGTCCATACAAACCAGGACAATTCCGTCGTCTTCTTCACCTCCTACCAGGATCCGACACATCAGATCACTACCGCAGAAATGCAGATCACAACCGATGTCCAGGAGGCTTTTGGCGTAAGCTATTCCACAAACAAGCTTGGAAAACACAGCATCTCCTTCTCATCTGATCCCCTCTCAAACGGGGCGCTGGCCATACCATACAACCTTGAGTTCTTCTACAATGGAGATTCCTTCAGCACATTGAAAGTCGGAACCGAAGAGGATACCTATACATCTACCGTTGGAACAATCTCCATCAAGCGAGGTTCCAACACTCTTTTCACAGCAAATCTCCTTGCCATGCTACAACTTGGCGGGCCATCCATGACGGTTGAGGATTTCCCTGCCGGAGATTTCAGCGCAAATCTGAAGTTTGAGGTGAGTGTCGAATGAGAAAAGTACTTTTGATTTCCCTGACAGCACTCATTTGCCTTCCTCTTTTCAGCCTCACACAGACAATGCAGATTCACGGCTATTACAACAGCATGAGTTCCGATTCCTCTGTGGACTTCAAGGTGACGGAATCCGTCACTGGACAAAACCGAAACCTCCTCTCCTCCTACGTGAACCTGACAGATGACTACACGACAGCAGCGAAGGAAGTATTCAGCTGGACACTCACCGGGACATCCAGAAACAGCGCTTCCATCACATTCACATTCTTTCCGCTGCAGGCCTATGTCAATGGCTACTTCTATCAGCCATCCTATACCATCACCATGACCAAGAACACAACCATGATTGGAGAAAAGACCACATCGGCCGACAATTTTAAGATTTCAGGCGGCGCAAGTTTCTCGAAAGCCTTGGACAATCTGGACGGTTCCGTCTACATCAACGGTTTCAATACGGAGAACTCCATCAAATACACTGGCGCGGTGGCATCCAACTTCCCTACAGATTCGCAGTGGATCCGATCCGGCACATGCAAAATCCAGATCAAAGACTACGAAAAGTACATTGCAGGCACTTTTGACTACACCTGCAATGTCTCGGTCACATACACAGTAAACTGAGAGGTGCAGAGATGAAACGTTTTATCATGGCAATTGTAATTGTCCTGCTCCTCTCCTGCTCCGCATTTGCAGCTTTCCGCAAATCAAGTTCACTGGAAATTGCCGGGTTCTATGACGAGGTGTTCAATGTAACACTGACAAATCTTCTTGATTCTTCCGATTGGCCTGACCCGAATGGCATCAACCTGAACTACAACGATACCGGAAACAAGAACAATACCTATCTGATTGCCCCAACAAACGTTCCCCTGACAAGACCAGGCCTCAAGATCGGCACTTTTGATGTCATGGTTTCCTTCAATGCATCTTACAGTGGCAGGACTTCAGCCCACATCACCATCACCCATGACAAGCTTTGTCATGATACAATGCCAGAAGTCCAGTTTGACTATGAGCTTGCCGTACACTATGACATCAACGATGGAAACACGCTTACAAGTGACATCACAAAGATATGCCAGAGCACAACCTCAACACTTGGAGGTCCGAAAAGCATCGAGATTCCGATTGTCCCTTACAATCCGAATGCAGGGCTTTGCACCATAAAAAGCGGAGGCATGTTCTTCCGACTGTCCATTGACGACCCTGTGAACGTGGATGGCACATACACATCTACCATAAAATTCGAACTGGAGTCGAACTGAAATGAAACGTCTGTCTCTTCTGACCATTCTACTGATACTCTCCGTCTCACTGCTCTTTGCTGCAACCACTGGTCCAAGAATCTGGTTCAACAACTCGACGATGGTCTCAAAGAACAACCTGACAATTGACCTGAGCAAGACAATATACAAACCAAGAGTCGACGTCGCATGGAACCAGTCCAATGCAAACGGAACATACAACAGTACAAACTATGTCGCTCAGTTCGGTGTCTCCGAAATCTCGCACAGACTCATCCTCACCATTGAAACCGATGGCAAGTTCATATCCCAGTCCGACCCAACCAAGTACCGCAACTTCTCCATGTCCATCAACCCGGTTTATAACTCAACTGCCTCTGGAGGTGGTGGAAGACTCAAGTGGGTTCCAAGTGGAACCTTGACACAGAATAGCAGTGGAGCCTACACAAATGGTTATGGACTTCTGGATACCGAATACTTCCCGAACACAGCGGCAACCGGTTCTGCTACCCTGTACACACCAATAGCCAATGGTGCCAAACAGTACGTGGATTCCACCATGAAAGTTGATACGGTTGTGAACTATTGGGTGGACTTTCTCATCTGTATGGATCCTCTTGATACCGAGGCTCTGAAGCACCTTGCCGAAAAGGATGACTATATCGCAACAATCTATGTCACCTGGACCTGTGCAGATGACGGTGCAGCCTGCACAGAAACCTGCAACGGATACTCACATAACGGATCAACCATATTCAGACTCAGAGGCTACTACGGATCTGCCGACAACATAAAGGATGAGGCTTATCTCTATGTTGTACCAAATGAGAACACCACAAACATCAACATTCGTGCGTTGGCAGGTTCTGGGAACACCCTGAACATCGGATCCCTTCAGCTGCATACGACACCAAGAACAACCGCCTATAAGGATGACGGTTCCGGTCAAGCCTATACATGGAACAGCAAAGTCTACATCTATGCCTCTTCCAGCCCGCTCACGACAACGGCTTCCTCCACGTTTACCCTCAAACAGATCGGCGGAACAAAGACCATCCCTTACAAGATCGTCATCTACAGTGAGGATGGAACCCAGAAGCTAATTGAATACGATGGAACGGATTACTATGCCGTAAGTGGTAATGGAGGCACTGTCAAAAACAACAAGTATGTGCCTCTTGGCAACATGACAACCACATCAGACCGCTATGGCAACGTCTTCAGCCAGATTGACTTCTATGGGCAAATTCATATCAGCATTCCAGATGCGATAAACAACACAGACGGAACCTATTCAGGAGCCTATTCGTCTGTAGTCTACTTCAATATCCTCTGCAACGTCTGACTTAGAGCCATTGTTCACTTGACCAGAACTCTTGTGATTTCACCGACATACATGTCGTGGAAGTCTCTGTTTGGATAGCAGTCTTCCACAATTGTCTTGTCAATGAACCACTCTTCCACAATCGGAGATCGGTAGAGCTTTCGGCAGACCATCACAAGCTCTGCACCCTCATACCAGATACCTTTACCGTCGATAACGGTTTTCATGCCGACCTTCGCCACCTTGTCCTCATCCTTGCCGGAATGGGATCCCAGATAACCCAGCTTTTCCTTGAACTCCTGCGGATAGAAGGAGATGGTGTAGTACTCCTGCTCATCAATGAACTTCTTTGTGTAACGCTGCGGTCTCACATAGATGGTTGACACCGGAAGTCCGCCACCATGGCCCCACAAGGAACCAAGTCCACCCCAACTGGCTGTCATTGTGTTACTTGCCTTCTCATCACCAGCGCTGATCAGCATCCAGCGGTGTGCAATCATCTCCATCGGATTGATGGTGAGTTCCTTGACTGGTATCTCTTTCATTTGCCTTCTCCTATGGACAGTTTTACCCAATTGAGGTTGAAGAATCAATCGAAAATGATTAATGTGTTTATGACAGATTACGCGAAGATGTCAACATGGAGGCTTCACATGTACGCATACAAGAGAAAGGCACAGTATCACGAGACAGACAAGATGGGCATCATCCATCATTCCAACTACATCAAGTGGATGGAAGAGGCACGTGTCGAGTACATGGACTTTCTCGGTTACGGCTACGACAAGGCAGAAGAGAACCACATTGCCTCCCCTGTTGCAGGCCTTTCCATCGACTACAAGAAACCGGTCCATTTCAACGATATCGTCGAGGTTCGCGTTTCAGTGACACGATACAGCGGTGTTGTACAGGAGGTCTCCTATGAATTCTACAACACAACACGCGATGAGCTCAGCGCTGTTGCCACATCCAAGCACTGCTACATCAACGACCAGGGCCGTGTCGTGAACCTCAAGAAAGTACTTCCGGAGCTGGATGCCAAGTTCGCTGCCGAGTTTGCCGAGTACAAGGCCTCCCAGGAAAGCTGATCAGCGATCATACTCTCCATATTCACAGCCGATGTTCCTTGCCTCCACGGTATCAATCAGCTGGCCTTTGTGATAAAGGCTGATGGTTCCTATGCCGTTTCCACCGTTCCATAGGCGATTATGACGTTTCTTCCCATCTGGAGCCTCGTAGTTCACCAACAGCATATCACTCTTTTCACAGGTGATGTCTGTGACCATTCGGTTGGTCCAGGTACTCTGCTCCACATGCCACACAATCTGAGTCTCGGTTTCTCGGCAGTCAAAGACCGTCCTTGTGCGGGTCCAGAATTTGGAGAAGTTGAACTCATAGGCCTTACCCTCATACCAGAACGCCGAAAGCAGCTTTCGCTGAAAGGCAATCGGGCCAACCTTCGGACAACCTCCTCCGATGTCAAAGACACTGTCATTCAGCCGTTTGCCCGAGATTTTGCTCACTAGGTTGTTGCTGGAAAGCCACACCCATGGAGAAGTGAAATCTTTGCCCCAGTTCTTGTCCGCATAACCGTAGCAGGTCTCTGGCTCTACAATGTACTTCTCGCCCTTCCAATAGACTTCACCAGTGTAGAAAGTCTTCATTCCCTGCGCATGCCAGAACATGTTAAACGCCTGAAGATAGCGAAACAGCTTTCCTGCACCATAGCCGACATTGAAGGCAACCTGTTTATCGATTTTGAGGTTCCAGCTCATCTCACCGCCATCACACATCCACTCTGGATGGTCCTTTGCTTCGGTATCGGTGATACAGATATGGCCAGATGACGAGAACTCATCCACATAGCAGTCCCCGGCCTTGATGCTGTACGGGGCTTTGGCGTTTATGGAGACATCGTTGTATGCAAAGAAGCGGTGAAGCTGTGCTGCATCAGAGCCCCAAGATCCTGCTTTGACCATGAGGTAAGATGGCTTTCTTCCCTGCACTTTGTTTTCTGGAAGCTGACCGAAGACAGGATTGTCTCCACCCAGGGCAGGATTGCAGACGAAGAATTCAAAGAAGAACGGCCTTTCCTCTCCGGTCTGTGCGTTCCTGGCGGTAAATGAGTGCCACCACCAGTCATATCCGCATCTGGCGAGTCCCCTCTCCAGCATCAGTTCATCACGAGTCTGGTCTTTCACATTGAACATAGCAAAGTCTCCCTTCATGGGAATTATAACCGAAGGGAAACGGAACGGAAAGGTTCAGTTAACAAATCCCAGGCCGAATAGAACCCGCCTGGATGAATCGTTACAAAATCTGCTTTCCACGCACGAACTTGGAGATAACACCATTGTCATCGCCGCTAACGTAAGCCAGGCGTTCCAGTCGACGAATTGGATCAAGGTCGTGTGCACATGGATATTTGCTGTCATCCAAAACAACCGCATCAAACTCATAACCGGACTTGAAGGAACCGACCTTACCGAAGAACTTTCCACCACCTTCTGTGCCAAGATAGAAAGCCTCAGCGAACGTAAGAGGTTTCAGACTCTGGTCCGTCAGTCGCCAGCGAAGCTTCGAATACTTGATGGTCTGCACAATGGCGCTGAACATGGAAAGTGAGGCACCGCCAGCAATGTCACTGCCAAGACCAAGATTCAGTCCGACCTCCATGTATTTTCTGACAGGTGCGATACCGCTTGCGATGTTGGCATTGCTTTCCGGGCAGTGTGCGACAAACACGCCACGCTGCTTCATGAGGGAAATCTCCTCATCCTCCGAATGTACACAATGAGCCATGACACACTTGTAAGGACCACCGAAAAGGCCATACATATCGTAGGCATCCCCATAGAATCTTGAGGATGGAACAAGTTCCTTCACCGTCTGGATCTCACCTAGGTTCTCGGACAGATGGGACTGCACCGGAAGGTTGTATTTTGCCCGAATCAGAGCCAGTTTTGCCATAAGTTCATCGGTACAGGAAGGCACAAATCGAGGTGTCAGAATCGGCATTGTGTTCTGATATTTTCCTGCAACATTCTCAATCCAGGCAACTGTTTCACTTGCAGACTCTTCTGCGCTCTCCTCTTTGAGCGAATCTGGAGCAAGACGGTCCATGTTGACTTTTCCAATGTAGGAAACGATGCCGGAGGCCTCCATCTTGTCCATGAGAAGCTCGGTTGCCTTTCTGTGGCGCGTAGCAAAAACGACAGCACGGGTCGTCACACTTTTTCGGATGCTGTCGGCAAAGATGCCATAGGCCTTGTCAGCATAGGAAAGGTCTGAGTAGCCACTCTCCTCCGGGAAAGCATAGGTGTTCAGCCAGTCCATGAGCTCAAGGTCCATTCCGTTTCCACGATAGGCAAACTGCGGTGCATGGACATGAAGATCCACAAGTCCTGGAACAATCAGAGCATTACCGAAATCCTTGAGAGGCAATGAGGAAAAACGCTGTGGAAGAGCTTCATACACACCTTCACACAAGCCGTCCTTACAGACCAGATAGCCCTGTACGACAGAGCCAAGTTCAGACTGAGACTTGCTGTAAATGATATTTCCTTTCAAAACAAAGTTTTCATATTCCATAGGCACCCCTTTGAACGATAGTTTCACGCAGACCGCGACCTCTCATCATAAACCATGTACCATTTATATTATAAACTTCAATTTTCGCATATTGTGAAATAATTTTCCGCAAATTCTCAATCTAATTTTTATGGATACATAAATTAACCCCAAATCCACACTCCAAAGCATGATACAGGCCTGATTTTGAACTTATATATTAGTGTTTTATTGACTTTTTGAACCTTTATGACGAATATATAGACATATAAATTCGGAAATTCATTTAAGGAGATTTCTATAATGAGCATTATTGATCAGATCTACGCAAGAGAAATTCTTGACTCCCGTGGTAATCCAACTGTTGAAGTTGATGTCACACTCGAAGACGGTTCTTTCGGCCGTGCAGCTGTTCCATCTGGAGCATCCACTGGTGTTCATGAGGCAGTTGAGCTTCGTGACGGCGACAAGAAGCGCTACATGGGCAAGGGTGTCCTCAAGGCTGTTGACAATGTTAACAACATCATCGCTCCAGCAATCGAAGGAATGGATGCACTTGATCAGGTTGCAATCGACCGCGCAATGATCGCTCTTGATGGCACACCAAACAAGGGTAAGCTTGGTGCTAACGCAATTCTCGCAGTTTCAATGGCTGTTGCACACGCTGCTGCTGACTACCTCGGACTGCCACTTTACAAGTACCTTGGCGCTTACAAGGCTTGCACACTCCCAGTTCCAATGGCAAACATCCTCAACGGTGGTGCACACTCTGACAACAAGGTTGACTTCCAGGAGTTCATGGTTATGCCAATCGGTGCTCCTACAATGAGAGAAGCAATCAGAATGGTCGCAGAAGTTTTCCACAACCTCAAGGCTGTCCTTAAGGCTAAGGGATACAACACAGGTGTTGGTGATGAGGGTGGTTTCGCTCCAGACCTCCAGTCCAACGAAGAGGCTCTCGAAGTCATCATGGAAGCTATTGCCAAGGCTGGTTACACAGCAGGTAGAGATGGAGACTTCATGATCGCTCTTGACCCAGCTGCTTCTGAGCTCTACGACGAGAAGACAGGTCTTTACGAGCTCAAGTGGACAACACACGAGAAGCTCACATCCGCACAGATGGTTGACCTCTGGGCAACATGGTGCGAGAAGTACCCAATCATCTCCATCGAAGATGGTATGGCAGAGGATGACTGGGAGGGTTGGAAGCTCCTCACAGACAGAATCGGAGACAAGGTCCAGCTCGTTGGTGATGACCTCTTCGTCACAAACGCATCCAGACTTAAGATGGGTCTTGAGAAGGGTGTTGCAAACGCAATCCTCATCAAGGTCAACCAGATCGGTACTCTCACAGAGACATTCGAGGCTATCGACCTCGCTAAGAGAAACGGTTACGTTTCTGTCGTTTCCCACAGATCCGGTGAGACAGAGGACTGCACAATCGCTGACCTCGTTGTCGCTCTCGAGACAGGTGAGATCAAGACAGGTTCCATGTCCAGATCAGACAGACTTGCAAAGTACAACCAGCTCATCAGAATCGAGGAAGAGCTTGGTGATACAGCTAAGTATGCTGGTCGCGACGCTTTCAGAGTTCTGTAAGAGAAACGCCACAAACAAAAGTCGGGTTCCATTTCGGAACCCGATTTTTTTAGGCTCTTCACGGAAAGTTCGGGGAAAGACAGAACCAGGAGTCCTTTACTGTGTTGTTGATCTTTTCACTTGGGACAATGCATGAGTTTTTCTCAAATTTTTTCAAAAACTCAGCGTAATGCAGGAGTTTTTCTTAATTTTTACTCAAAACACAGCACCCTGATAAAAATGGAAGCCTGCTAAGGCCTGCGGGGCAGGATAACCCAAGCGAGGCCGACATGGCGACCTGAAAGGGACATGCATCAGGCCTTGTACAGTCTGCACCCATGTGGATTTGGGATAATTCTCATGAACTGTTAAAGAAATTTTCCCTCACAAGGGAAAAAAATGAGCTGTTTCTGTTGTATTTTTGCAATTGTCAGAATGGAGAAACCATATACTCTCATGCTGCAGTACTGAGATGCCCCGAACTTTCCGTGAAGATCCTTTTTTTATCCTCAAGCAGATGCAATCAAACACAAAGGGTGCGACAGAACACCATCGCACCCTCTTCTATACTGTTTCTTTGATTGTTTATGCCAAATACTTCTGGGCGATTGCCTTCAGTTCTTCTGGATCTGCAGCATACCATGCGTCAAAGCACTTTCTGCTGGATTCTACAGCCTTTCCAAGTTCCTTGAGGAAACTTGGGATATCCTTTTCCAGAATCACGCCAACCTGCTCTCCCATCTTTTCCTGTCCCTGAAGATCACGACCTCCCACATGAAGTGTAAAGGCAGGAGTTGGAACCTTGTCCACAAGCTTTACGCCACCATGGAAACCGATGACGCCAGTCTGATGGGTTCCGCAGGAGGAGACACAGCCAGAGATGTGAATCTGCGGCAGAACGCCATCGGCAAAACCTTCAGCGCGCTCCATTTCCACACAGGCCTTCAGAAGAGCCTGGCTATCGCGCACACCCTGCTGACAGATGGAAGCACCGATACAGGCCACGGACTCCTCAAAGGCAGTCTTGGCGCTGTCCTCTGTTGCTGTCATGACAGCGCGTGCCTCATCGCAAGTCAGATTGATGATATAGATAGACTCATCCGGACACAGTCTGATTTCAACCTGCTCCATATCCTTGATGGTCTCATAAAGTCGTCTAAAGACTGTCATGTCCGGCGATCCACCAATCGGATGGTACTTGACCGCATACAGTCCGCTCTGCTTCTGAGCAACGACACGACGACAGAGAATGCTTGGGTCAGCAGTGGCCTTGGCAGCCTTCATGGCAATTGCCTTCTCATCAAAACCGCTGTCCATGACCTTGTCGATCATCTGTGCTGTTATGGTGATATCCTTTGCTTCGTAGACGGCCTTGAGCTTTTCCAGATACTTTTCCTTGAACTGCTCTGCTCCACCACAGATCTCCTGCATGAAACGTGTTCTTGCATGGGCTCTGTTCTCATAGTCACCATAGGCGACAAAGGTCTCATACATGGCCTCTACATAGTAGAGAACCTGGTTTGGCTCAATGCCATCGGCAAGCTTTACACCAAACATCGGTCGGTTACCCAGGCCACCAGCGCCGTAGACATCGAACTTCCCGTCTTCTCTTGCGACGAATCCAAGATCTCGGAATGTTGCATGTGGATAGTTGTTCGGAGTTGAGGAGAACGCAATCTTGAGCTTTCTAGGCATCTTTTTTCGGTTCACGATATCCAAAGCATAGTCGCCTGTCACAAGAGCATACGGAAGGACATTGAACGGCTCACCAACCTCAACGCCGGCAAGTGGTGACATCATGGTGTTTCTAGGAAAGTCTCCACCGCCACCGCGGGTAATGATGCCAACAGAAAGTGCCTTGACGGCAAGTTCGGTCACAGCCTTCTCGTTTAGGTTATGAAGCTGAACAGCCTGGCAAGTAGTGAAATGGGCCTTGTCGATGGCATACTGGTCAATGGCAGATACAAGGAAGGCAAGCTTCTGCTTGTCCATTCTACCCGCAGTATGTCGGAGCCTGAGCATACTCACCTCTCCACCACGCTGAGCGTAGCTGCCAAAGCCACCGGAGATTCCCTTGTAGGTCTTACTGTCCATCTCCTTGCCAAAAAACTTGTGTGCAGCCTCATCAAAGGCCTTGTAGTCTTCTTTCCATCTCTTTTCCGCTTCGTTCATCGATTCACTCCTCCTTAGGATTCTACACCATAGAACGGAAGATTTACCATAAAGATTAGAAAAAAATGCTTCCACGGAAAACCATGGAAGCATCAAACAGTACGCTGTTCTGATCAGACTCAGAGCTGTGGACCTGCTGCAACAAGTGCCTTACCAGCCTCGTTGCTCTCATACTTTGCGAAGTTCTTGACGAATCTCTGTGCAAGATCCTGTGCCTTGACTTCCCAGTCCTCAGCCTTAGCATATGTGTCTCTTGGATCGAGAATAGCTGGGTTGACACCTGGAAGCTCTGTTGGAACCTCGAAGTTGAAGTGTGGGATTGTCTTTGTAGGAACCTTGTTGATGGATCCGTCGAGAATAGCGTCGATGATTCCACGAGTATCCTTGATGGAAATTCTCTTACCAGTTCCGTTCCAACCTGTGTTGACGAGGTAAGCCTTAGCTCCGCTCTTCTCCATCTTCTTGACCAGCTCCTCAGCATACTTTGTTGGGTGGAGCTCAAGGAATGCCTGTCCGAAACAAGCGGAGAATGTTGGTGTTGGCTCTGTGATACCACGCTCTGTTCCAGCAAGCTTTGCTGTGAAGCCAGAGAGGAAGTAGTACTTTGTCTGTTCTGGTGTCAGGATGGATACTGGAGGGAGAACTCCGAATGCATCAGCAGAAAGGAAGATGACGTTCTTTGCATCTGGACCAGCAGAGACTGGGCGGACGATCTTCTCGATGTGGTTGATTGGGTAAGAGACTCTTGTGTTCTCTGTGACAGACTTGTCAGCGAAATCAATCTTGCCGTTCTCATCGACTGTGACGTTCTCAAGCAGAGCGTTTCTCTTGATTGCGTTGTAGATATCTGGCTCAGAATCCTTGTCGAGGTTGATGACCTTAGCATAGCAGCCGCCTTCGAAGTTGAAGACACCGTTGTCATCCCAACCGTGCTCATCATCACCAATGAGAAGTCTCTTTGGATCTGTTGAGAGGGTTGTCTTACCTGTTCCGGAAAGACCGAAGAAGATAGCTGTGTTCTTTCCTTCCATATCTGTGTTAGCAGAGCAGTGCATGGATGCGATGCCCTTGAGTGGGAGGTAATAGTTCATCATGGAGAACATACCCTTCTTCATCTCTCCACCGTACCATGTGTTGATGATGACCTGCTCGCGGCTTGTGATGTTGAATGCAACAGCTGTCTCGGAGTTGAGTCCCATCTCCTTGTAGTTCTCTACCTTAGCCTTGGAAGCATTGTAGATGACGAAGTCTGGCTCGAATGTCTTGAGCTCTTCCTCTGTAGGGATGATGAACATGTTCTTGACGAAGTGTGCCTGCCATGCGACCTCAACGATGAAACGGATAGCCATTCTTGTATCCTTGTTTGCACCGCAGAAAGCATCGACAACGAAAAGTCTCTTGTTGGAGAGCTCCTTCTGAGCAATCTTCTTGAGAGTCTCCCAGTTCTCCTGTGAGAGTGGGTGGTTGTCATTCTTGTAGGCATCAGATGTCCACCAGACTGTGTCCTTTGAGTTCTCGTCCATAACAATGTACTTGTCCTTTGGGGAACGACCTGTGTAGATACCAGTCATAACGTTAACTGCGTTAAGCTCTGTGTTCTGGCCCTTCTCATAACCTGTGAGGTTAGCCTTCATCTCCTCTTCGTAGCAGAGCTCGTAAGATGGATTGTAAACGATCTCGGTTGAGCCTGTGATACCATAAGCTGTCAAATCGATTGCCATATTATTTCTCCTTATTGAAAAACTATCTTCAAGCGGCAAGGCACAGTGGTGCCTAACCAATTAAATAATAATAAAAAAAACTGAAAACATCATCATATATCTTCAATTTAATTGAAAAAACTCGTGTTTTTCCCAAAAAAAATGCACTTAGAAAGTCTTTTGTATTCTACACTTATCAGCGCAAACGTGTGCGTAAAGACAAATTCCCGATACTGTCCGCAGCAGCCTTTTCGGAAATCCCATCAGACGCTGATGCGATGCCCCTTCCCGCACACCTGTTCCATCACCCCATCCTGGATGAGATAGCACTCACCATAGATGATCTGACGACGGCTATCGCGATACAGATAACTGCCATCCGGCATCACATAGAAATGCCTTCCCATACTGTCCGAGAAGGCAATGTCCTCGTACAGTCTCAGACCATCAAGAAGTTCGTCCTTGACTGCCTGATAATGAGGCAGGATGTTGATGTCGGTCAGTCCTAGACCCGCAAGAAATCGCTGGTACAATGGGTCCACCGCCTCCCCCGGCTCCTCCGGCTGGGCATAGACGGTTGTGGCACTGTTCATGGACCCTGCGCTGATGGCAAGGATCACCCCGTCAAATCCAGAAAGGGCATCTCGGAGCCCGATCTCTTCAAAAAATGCATTTTGGGTTGGAACATGCCCACCTGAGAGGATGATGAAATCCGAACTGCGGACAAGACTTTCTGTCTGCTCTCGCGTCTTGTCATCGAGAATCTCAAAACCATCCAAAACGATACCACCGCTTTCCAGCATGCTCACAAACGCGGTAAGGTGCATCACATTGCGCTCATGGTTTGTCGGATCAGATGCGACAAAAAGCCCTCGTTTGCACCCTCTGGAAGCACAGACAAGCCTTCTTCGAAAGCCATTGGCCCGATTCATATTCCCATTGCTCTCCAGAAACGGGGAGCTTGTGAGAAACATCTTCATATCTCGCCCCTTCGGAAAGCCTCAATCATCGTACCTGTGATGCTGTGGGTTCCAAGTTCGGTAGGAACCTCTGAGCGCTCAAACCATCTGGCCTCTGCAATCTCAGACTCATCGATATGAGGCACATCGGAGCCATCGACGTCACAGACGAAACCAAGTTGCAGGTTCCCCGCAGTTCCCCAAGGCTGAGAGCCAAAGTAGCGGATGTTCTTGACCCGAAGTCCAACTTCCTCCATCGGCTCACGCCTGACGGTGTCCTCGGCAGTCTCACCCACTTCGATGAAACCTGCAATCAGGGCATAGAAGGAGTTTCGGACTCCCTGATGCTTGGCAAGAAGGAGCCTGTCTCCATTACGAATTGCGATGTTCACAGCCGGATGGATGTCTGGATAAATGGTATGGCCACAGTCTGGACACACCAAGGCGCGCTCACGCTCCGAAGGCTGCAAAGTGGTACCACAGACGCCACAGAACTTGTGATAATGTCTCCAGGACCAGATGTGATAGCCTGTTGTCACAGCAAACGGAAGTTCTTTCGGAAGCATGCGAAACACAGCACGCGTGGACATCATCTCATAGCCCTCTAGGCTGACTTCACCCTTTGGGCAATAGAAAGCAACATCGTCGATGCAGAACAGAAAATCATCAATTGACGCATTCAGAAGCGGAAATCGTGGGATTGAGAGCACGTTGTCGCTGGCCTTGGCCAAAACGGTGTTCTTTCCGAAAACCAGAATACCATCCCCGTCCTTCGGCTGGCGTGGCTTGAATTCGTTGTTGTATCGACTTGGTGAAATATCCTGCAACATACCAACCTCAGAGAGCCAAAATGCTGTTCCAGACTTCCTCACTGACGACAATGCCTTCCTTCTCTGCTCTTGCACGAGAAGCGAGCACATTCTCACCAGGATAGCGACTTGCTTTACCCTCTGTGATTGGCTTTGCGTTGTGGATGCTGTCCTTGATGGACTTCTCGATTTCCTGGAAATGGCTTTCTCCGAGTGCTCTCGGATCGATTGCGATAAAGACCTGGCTCACGTAAGTCTCGTCACAACCGTTCTCCTTCATATACTGTCCAACACTGGCAGTGTTGGCACCATCGGAAAGGAGTGCGGCAGTGGCATCAATCAGAATGGACATGCTGGAGCCCTTCCAGAATCCCATAGGAAGTGGACGACGAGTCTTCTCGATGGCACCTGGATCACGTGTGATATTGCCGTTCTCGTCGTATCCACCATCGGTAGGAAGTGTCTTTCCGGCGATTCTGGTAACCTCAAGCTTTCCATAGGAATACTGTGCCATGGAGGTATCCAGGACCATGTGATTGCCGTCCTTGCATGGAACAGACATCACAAACGGATTGTTTCCGATGTTGCTTTCCATGCTTCCCCAGCTAGGGAGATTCGGCAAGGTGTTGGTCCAGCACATTCCCACGTAGCCCTTCTCTGCAGCAAGCCAGCCGTAGTAGCCAGCTCTCATCCAGTGGTTTGCATGGGCAAGCGCGACCATGCCGATTCCATACTGGGAAGCAAGTTCACAGGCCCTTTCCATGCAGAAACCAGCGGAAAGCACTCCCGGGGCCTTGTTTGCATCGTAACGCTCGACAGCGGAGAACCCGGACACCAGAATCGGCATGTTGGTAGGCACGATGATGCCACAATCGCAATGCCCCACCATGCGTTTGACACGGAGAATGCTATGGGAAATCACGCCGTCAGCGGCATTGCGTGTAAAGATCCCTGCGGATTTCAAGGCATCTTCCCTTGTCATTCCATGTTTTTCAAACTTCTCAGCAAGTGTCTTCTCAAGCTCTTCAAGTGTAATTCGGATATCTGCCATGACCACCCTCCTGTCTTATGTACCGACCTTCGGCTAACTGGATGATACTACGTTTTTCAAATCCTTCAAACACCCAGAAAGCCAAAGAGTGATTGAATTGATGAACCTTAAGCAATAGACTACCAAGGTATGAAGATACTATGCGTTTCAGATACGACAAGCAGCCTTGCATTCTCTCCGTCCGTTGCTGAGATCTACAAGGGCACAAACCTCATCCTGTCCTGTGGTGATATGCCTCTGGACAGCCATGACTACCTCACGACGATGCTCAGAAAGGACGTCTACTACGTCTACGGAAACCACAACCTCAAGGATTTTCGCAAAAACGTCCTCAAGGAGAAAAGCAACCTGGACCTCTCCAGCGAAATGACAGAGAAGTTCTATGGCTTCATGCTTGACGGAAAGTGCATGAGAGACAAGAAGACAGGCCTGATCATCGCAGGTCTTGGTGGATCTATGCTCTACAGCGGAGGCGACAGCCAGTACTCAGAAGCACAGATGAAACGAAGAATCTGGAAACTTGGCTACAAGCTCATGCGAAATAAACGCAAGTATGGCAGATATGTGGATATCCTCATCACCCACGCCCCACCTGCAGGAATCGGCGATGGAGAGGACCAGTGCCACAAAGGTTTCAACTGCTTTCTCGATTTCATGGACAAATACCAGCCAAAGTACCTGCTGCATGGCCATGTCCACCTTCTGGACCAGAACGCAAACCGAGTCACCCAGTACAAGAACACCAAGGTGATCAACATCTTCGGAAGCTATATGGTCGACGACTCTACGTTAGGAGATGCGAAATGATTGAGAACCTAGACACATCCATCGATTTTGACAAAGCCAGACGTCATGCGCACCTGCAGACCGTATTCTCCACATTCCGATGGAAGCATCCGGACCTTCTGTCGCTCTATGAGGTCACAAAACTCATCAAGCCGGACTCAGAGTCCTACAAAGGCATGCAGACCA
The DNA here is from genome assembly GCA_024405015.1 of Sphaerochaetaceae bacterium. GTDB lineage: Bacteria > Spirochaetota > Spirochaetia > Sphaerochaetales > Sphaerochaetaceae > UBA9732. The sequence goes on along the minus strand of JAKSPE010000011.1, from coordinate 43,182 downwards.
TTGCGGTGAACAAGATCATCGGCTCCGAAAACCGCTACCATGACTTCTCCTCAGCCTTCTACCCGAGAAACCACGAGCTGCGAACCCGTTGGGAGCGCATCGATGCCGCACGACTTCACGATGTGACACTTCCTCCGATTTCGGTCTACAAGATCGGTGATGTCTACTTTGTCAGAGACGGCAACCACAGAGTCTCCGTTGCACGATCCAAGGGCGTTGCCTACATTGATGCAGAAGTCGTTGAACTGAATTCCAAGATTCAGCTCAAGGAAGGCATGACCATCAATGAGATCAAAAAGAGCGTCGTCGCATACGAGAGAAAGAGGTTTTTGGACCAGTACAATCCAACCTACCTCCCGATGGAAGACATCGTCTTCACCGCTCCAGGTTCCTACCCGGAGATGGTCAACCACATCCTTGTGCATAAGTACTACGCAAACCAGGGGCTCGAGCGCGAACTCTCGTTCAAGGAAGGCGCCATCAGCTGGTACGACAACGTCTACAGCAAAATCGTGGAAGCCAGCCGCAAGGAACACCTTCTTGCAGAGTTCCCGGGCCAGACCGAGGCAGACCTCTACATGTGGCTGGTCAGACGTTGGGATGACATGAAGCATGTGAATGCCAAGATCTCTGAGACCGAAGCGGCAAAGGACGCCAAGAACGAAGTCAAACACGGTTTTTTCAAGCGCTGGGCCGTCTATCTCAGAACCAAGTATTCCCGCAAATAGAAGGCAAACATGGCAGACCAGACAAATGTCGTCAGATTTCCTAATGTCCTCAGACTTGCAGGCGTATGCGTCGCAGGTGGCATCGGATGCGGATTCGCAACTGGTCAGGAGGTCATGCAGTTCTTCTCTGCACAGGGAATCCTGAGCATTGCCGGAACGGTGATCTCCACACTGTTCTTCGCCTGGATGGGAGCCATGTTCCTGCGCCATGGTCATGACCACAAGCTGGACACTCCTATCAAGACCTTTCAGTTCTACTACGGCAATAGACTGGGCAAGGTCATTGAGCTTCTGATTCAGCTGCTGATTTTCGGCATCTATGTGATTATGGTTTCAGGAGGCGGAGCAATCCTTTACCAATGCTTTGGCGTACCACAGGTCATTGGTCGAACCGTTTTGGTTGTTTTGGGATTTCTGACCGTATCGCTGGGGCTGGCGAAATTCATGGACCTGATCAGCTTCATCGGAACTGCTTTGGCTCTGGTTACCGTCGTGTTCGGCGTCATAAGCTTCATTCCAAAAGCCCCTAGTCTCGCAGACATCGCAAAGCAGGCCATGACACTTGAAATCACAAAGACCAAAGGTGGCTGGCTCTGGTCCAGCATCCTTTATCCAAGTTTCAACTCCCTTGCCTTGATTATCATGTGCTGTCGAGTCGGTTGCGAAGCCAATAGCAAGAAAGAAGCCACCATCGGTGGTGCTTTGGGCGGAGTCCTGTTCGGTCTTGCCATCTTTGCACAGAACCTGGGACTTCTGTCGAACCTTCCTCAGATTTATGCGACAGACATCCCGACCGTTGCACTGATTGAGACCATCAGCCCTACTTTGGCCACCATTCTGGCAGCGACAATCTTTGTGGGAATCTATTCGGCAAGCATCCCAATGCTTTGGAGCATCGGAGCCCATTTCGCAGAAGACCGAACACGCAAGTTCATTCTCATCACCCTGGTTTTGTCAGTTCTCACCTTCCTTCTAGGAAGCGTCTCCAACTTCAAAAGCCTCATCAACACCATCTATCCGTTCAGCGGCTACTTTGCACTGACGCTTCTGGTCCTGATTGCTGTCAGGGAATATCAGGACAGAAAAGGAAAAAGAAAAGCTGCCCAAAACTGAGCAGCCTAAAATCGGTGTCATAAGACCCTGATGCAGTTCTCACTCACCAGGATCGCTTCTGAGGACCTTTCCGAGGTTCCAGCGCAGTGCAGCTGTCTTGGCAGCCTCAAGGCGTCCATCTGGGCTCTTGTATTCAACCTCTGCAGTATGGCAACCACAATCCATGCACATGACATAGAAGCACCAGCCGTTCTCCTCCTCAAGGATTCCAGGGCCATGGCACAGCGGACAATCCTGCAGGTCAACTTCCTTGTAAATCTCCATTCTTTACTCCTGATTCTCAGTTATCACGATTCTACAGTCTCTTGGCTAAGAAGAGCAACTGGTACGACAAAAATCAATAGATAGAGCCTTTTGTCAATCACGCCAAAATCGATTTCCACACCTCATAAAGCCGATCCAGACTCCACGCAGCATTCGCAGGACTTGTTGACGGAAGCACCATAGCCTTCATACCCAAGGCCTTCTCCTGATATTTCTCAAAACACCTGCCAGCGCTGCTTCCATTGCAGAAGATGCGGGAAATCTGCGACGTTTCGAGAATTCCTTTGAGGTCTGTCGGAACCGCATTACGGATACTGCTGTCGCTGGAACCCATAATATCACAGCTGTAAATGGCATCCCATAAGGCAATGCCATGCGACAGCAAAAGCGCTTTCTTCTGCTCAATCGTCACAGGCACCGTCTCATTCAGAATCCTTGCCAGAAGTGGCCAGAAACGATTCTGTGGATGCCCATAGAAAAAGCCCTGCTCCCTGGATTTGACAGACGGAAAGCTTCCGAGAATCAGGATACGCGAATTCTTGTCATAAAGAGGTGCAATGGGATGGACAATGTGCGTTTGCTGCATGCTTCAGCAGTTCTTCTCAATCATGATCTCAAGAATCGTCTTGTCCGTTGACTCCATACCTTCCTTGGTGATTCGAGAAAGGGAATCGATGGAATCCCAGCTGGTCTCTCCGACAATTCCACTCTCCTTGCCAGGATAGAAACCTCGGAAGGCCAGACTCACACTCATTGCAGCAGCTTCAAGGCAGGAATAGATCTTAAGGGCACAGGTGTTCTTGGCACCATCACAAATGATACCTGTCAGGTTTCCGACCATACTGTTGATGCAATAGTCCATCTCGGACTCGCGACCACCAAGGAGATAGCAATAGGCACAAGCCGTTCCGATTGATGCGGTGAAAGCTCCACACAGGGCAGACAGACGATCCTTTCTGGCCGTCAGCACAAGACCAACGAGCTCGCTGACACAGACAGCTTTGACAAGACCGTTCTCCGTCTTATCCAAAAAGTCGGATACGACCTTCACTGGAACCGTAACGGTAATACCCTGGTTGCCGCTTCCGCTGTTGATGACAACAGGCATGGAACATCCACTCATACGCGCATCACTTCCCGCTGCGGCGAGGGAGGAGCCCAGACGGAAGGCCTCATCCAGACTTTTCGGCACTGCACGGACCTTACCAGCCATGGTCTTACCAACCTGAAGACCATAGTTCCCAGAAATGGAATGTTTTGCAATGGCCATGTTCACGTCCACCGCTTCCAGAATGAACGGCACATCCTTGGCCGTCACCTTATCTGCGAACGCCACAATATCAGAAAGGGACAACTGTGACAGAGTATTCCTGTCACTGGTCTCTGCGTTCTGAGACTCTACCGACAAAGGCAGATCCAACAGAACCTCACCATCTTTTTCCAGATAGGCATAGCGATCATGTTCACCCGAAATTGTGGCGACTGCGCTGGAGGTTGCGGATTCAAGTCTTACTTTCACATAAAGAGGTGGAACATCCCTGACCAAAGTAAGCGTAGAGTCCAACGACTCTGCAAATCGAATCTGGTCCTCTGAAATGGAAGAGAGGATACTGAGTTTCTTCGAGGTATCCCCACAAGCGATTCCAAGACCAACGGCAGCAAGAATACCCTTGAGGGAACAGTTCGGAAGACCAACACCCATGGCGTTCTTGACCATATCGCGAGAGGCAAAGACCTCGACCTTCAAAATGTCTGCAGTCCCGAGGATTTCCCTGGATTTCGCACCTGCAAGAGCTCCAGCAGCAGGTTCTGTGCATCCCATAGCAGGAATCATCTCATTCTTCAGAATACCAATCAGCTTCTTTTTGTTCATAAAAACCTCTCATTCAGCGATAGCGGTTGATCATATTCTCAAAAACCTTGTAGTAACGTTCCTTTTCGCAGCCTACGGCCACGCGGTGCATGGTTCCGCTTTGCATAACCGTCTGGCCAAAATGCTCCGCGTCTTCGGTCTCCACATGCACATTGCAAACGTTCCATTGGATGAAATCTGGATCTACAAGAGATGAGATTGTAATGGCATCATGTAGAATCGGCTGGAAAGCTCGGAACCGGATGAGACCTCTCATGAAATCGATGACATCCTGACGCGCATCCTTTTTGAAGCTGTCAAACAGTGCTTCATCGGTCGGGCACATATGGGTGACATTCAGGCCCACCATATCCACAGGAATTCCGCTTTCAAAGACAATCTTTGCGGCAAATGGATCATTTCCGATATTGGCCTCCGCATAAGGGGTGATATTGCCGAATGTTGTAGAGCCGCCCATGGCGAGGATCTTCTTGACTTTGCCGACCATATCCGGATGTTTTTGAATGGCAAGTGCAAGGTTGGTCTCAGGACCGACGGTAACGATGACAAGCTCCCCTTCACACTCACATGCGACCTTGTACATCATTTCCCATGCAGGCAGACTGGAAGCCTTGTTCGGGCTATGCGGAATCGCAAGCCCTCCAAGGCCATTTGATCCATGGAACTTTGCGGCAGGTTCATCGAACTCACGTGTCAGAAATCTTGTAGCACCGGCTGCTACAGGAGCATCCACTTTCAGAAATGACAGGATATCAAGTGCATTCTGGGTAGTCACCTCGGTATAGTTGTTGCCACCAATGGTCGTGACAGCCCTGAGGTCAAAGATTTCGGAAAAAGCGCCACCAACAGCGATGCAGAAGAAATCGTCCACACCTGGGTCAGTATCAATCAGAATCGGAATCCTTTTCATATCATCTCCTTTTCGGCAACCTGCCTGATATCGTCAGCGGAAAACGCGATGGCGTTGAGTCCATTTCCATATCTTGGAGTGTACTACACAAAACATCCTTGCGTATATGCAAACCAAGAAATCTTCAGAAGACCGCTTGCCTAAGCATAGCCATCAGAGATACATTTTCTCTGTTAAATTCACAATTTAGTTTTGGGGGCATGTAATGGAAGATTTCATCAGCAATCTCACTAACTGGGTTGCAACAACAGGCGTCAGACTTGTCATTGCACTCGTTATTCTCGCAATCTCTTTCAGAGTCATCAATGTAGTTTCTCGCAAGGTCGAGAAGAAGCTTCTTGCAAAGGGTCAGGATAAGACTCTCGTCCAGACACTCTCCTACCTTTCAAGAATCCTTCTCAAGATTGTCGTCTGCACTTGTCTCGTCGGTTATCTCGGAATTGACACAAGCGGAATGGCAGCTCTTATCGCATCCCTTGGTGTTTGTGTCGGACTGGCTGTCAACGGCGCTCTTTCCAACCTCGCTGGTGGTGTTCTGATTCTCGTCACAAGACCATTCAAGCTTGGTGATTTCATCGAGGCTCAGGGAACATGCGGTATCGTTGAGGATATCAGAATCATCAACACAAAGGTCGTCACACTCGACAACAAGGTTGTCTATATTCCAAACGGAGCCCTTTCCAGCGGCAGCATCATGAACTACTCCGAAAAGGATCTTCGCCGTGTTGACCTCGAGTTCTCTGTTGCAGGAAACGATCCAGAGAAGGTCAGAGAGATCATCCTCGGTGTCTGTGCTGCAGACGAGAAGGTTCTCAAGGATCCAGCTCCATTTGCTCGCATCACAGACTACGGTGCAGGAAACGGCGTAAAGGTCACAATGAGAGCATGGACAAAGGGAGCTCAGTACTGGGATACCTACTTCGATCTTCTCAACGGCATCAGAGTCGAGTTCGAGAAGAACAGCATCGTCATTCCTTTCAATCAGCTCGATGTCCACATCAAGAACAACTGATTACAGTTTGCCTTGCTTTGAGCCATCCTTCGGGATGGCTTTTCTTTTGCCCTAATAAACAGCCAAAATCTGTTTTCTATCAGGTCTTGTATTCCATATTGCTGATACTGGACGCTTTTGGGAGAAAAAATCTACCAAACAAGTCGAAAAAAGTCATTTTGGAATACTTTTGCAGTGGGTTCGCGTGTACAGCCATTGTGCACCGACTGCCCACAATCACATGGTATTGAGAAGTATCCAATGCAAATAGAAACTCAGCCCTGCTTTCTTCTCAATGAATGAAGAAGTTCAAGAGCATCATCATTTGAGATCACAAGACCTGCCATGGTCAGAACGACACCGACAAGAGAAACCCAGCCCAGGCGCTCCGAGAAAACGATGGCAGAACCGATAAGCGTTGTGACAGGGTTCAGATAGATGTAGACCGATGACTTGATGGCGCCAAGCATCTTGATGGCAAAATTCCATGTCAGGTAGCACAAAGCTGAGCAGATGGCGCCGAGGAAGATGATGCAATAGAGAGACTGCGGAACAAAGAGATTATGAAGCTCCTGGCTTGAAATCTGAAAAAGCTCAATAGGAAGCAGTGTCAACGCAGCATACTCAAAGATGCGTCTGGTCATGGAGAACTGCGGAATATCCTTGTCGGACAAATTCTTGACGATGGACTGGTAAAAGCCCCAGGAGAATGCGGCAATCAGTGCAAGAAGGTCGCCCAGAAGGCCAAGCCTCAGCTCTGCACCATTGAAGGAGAACAGGCAGATTCCCGCCATTGCGCATACAAAACCAAGGAAGAAGGTTCGTTTGAAACGCTCACTCTTGTTCAACATGCGAGCAACGAGCATAGTGAAGAACGGAGCGGTGGAAACGATGACCGACACATTGGAAGCCTCTGTGAAAGCCACAGCATAGTTTTCAAGAAGCTGGTAGACGGTCATAGCGGAAACGGATGCAAGGAAGAGCTGTAGCTCAATGCGCCATCCCTGCCAGCGAAGGATCTTGGGATAGATGACAAACAGGCTCAGAATCGAGACAATCTCACGCCAGAACAGAATCTGAAACGGAGTCAGATAATCGAGAGCGATCTTTGATATGATGAATGACATTCCCCAGATGAGCATGGTGCCAAAAGCCAGCACATGCGCAGCAACAACCTTCTTTTCCATGAGGGCCATCATAGCCGTTTCTATCGATAAAAACAATTATCCCAAGTACCCTGTGACAACTGTACCCATTAAAAATCTAAAAACTGTATCTTTTTTTAAATACAGATTAAAACTACCTTATCAGCCATGAAAAGAAGAACAACAGAAGTTTTGGTCATTTTGATTTTGGCATTCTCGGTTTTGCTTGTCAGCTGCAGCAAGAAAGAACAGGCAAAGGAACCTCAGACACTGAAGATCTACTCCATCATCCATGAGGAGGAGACCCAGGCTCTTGTTGACCTTTTCACAAAGCAGACAGGAATCCAGGTTGAATTCCTTCGTGCCACAACCGGAGAGCTCGTCAACAGAGTCATGGCCGAAAAGGCAGACCCACAGGCCGATATCCTTTTGGGCGGAGCTTCCTCCTACCACATCCAGCTGGATGCAGATGGCGCACTTGAGAAGTACAGGTCCCCAGCCGCTGCAGGAATTCCGGAGTATGCAAAATCCAGCGATTCCACATGGACCGGTTTCTGTGTGCTCACCCTTGGCGTCGGCATCAACGAAGACCGCTACAAGGCAAAGTTCGCAAACATCCCGGTTCCTCAGACTTGGGAAGATCTGCTGAACCCAGCATACAAGGGTGAAATCGTGTTGACAAACCCTGTCTCCTCATCCACAGCCTACCTCTTTGTGGAAGGCCAGTTGCAGAACCGCGGTTGGGACGAAGGATGGAAATACCTGACAAGCCTCTCAGAACTTGTTGGCCAGTTCCCTGACAGCGGAAGCGCACCTGCAAAGCTTGTCGGAACCGGTGAGTACACCATCGGTATCGCATACATCCACTCCATCGCCAAGTACAGAGCAGAAGGCTTCAACGTCTCCATGATCGCTCCAGCACACACCGTTGGTGATGTTGACTGCATCTCCATTCTCAAGGGTGCAAAGAACATGGATGCCGCCAAGAAGTTCGTGGACTTCATGCTCTCCAAGGAAGCTCAGGAGCTGATGAGCTCTATTGATTTCACCATTCCGGTAAACAAAGATGCAAAGGGAGCCGAAGGATCGGTTGCCGTTTCAGACCTTGATCTCATCGATTACGATACGGACAAGGCTGCACAGGATAAGGATAGCGTTCTCAAGAAATGGACAGAGACAGTAAGATAACAAGCGCATTCAGAAGAAGGTTCGAGACAAGTCCCTCGCTCACCATTGTGTGGACGGGGGTCTGCCTGTTTCTGGCCATCTTCATTGCCTTTCCGCTGATTTGCGTCCTTCTCACACCAAGTGCATCCGATTTTGTGCAGGTGGCCCAGTCTGCAATCTGGAAGAAAGCCGCACTCAACACCTTGTATGAATGCCTGTGCTCTACATTCCTTGCCGTCCTGATCGGCTACATCTACGCCTACGCAGTGGTCAGAGGCCACATTCCATGCGCAAGGTTCTTCAGTCTGATACCGCTGATTCATCTGATCACCCCGCCTTTTGTCGGAGGACTTTCCTTTATCCTGCTTTTGGGAAAGAACGGCTTCATCACCTCAAAGGTCCTGGGCCTTGATGTTTCCCTGTATGGATTCTGGGGCCTTCTGATTGCACAGACACTGTGTTTCTTCCCGGTAGCCTACCTGATGTGCTCACAGACTCTCAGCGCCATTGATGGAAACCTGGAGCAGGCAGCACAGTCCCTGGGAGCGGGAAAGGTCAGAACCTTCTTCAAGCTCATCCTTCCGCTTTCCATGCCGGGAATCACCTCTTCTGCACTGTTCATTGCCGTCTCTGTCATGAGCGATTTTGGGAATCCGATGCTGGTTGCAGGGCGCTTTCGCGTTCTTGCCGTTGAGATCTATACGCAGCTCACAGGTTGGGTAAATGGTGGGTTCAGTGCTGTTTTGGGCCTTTTCCTGGTCATTCCTTCCGTGATTCTGTTCATTCTGCAAAACCGCATGGCAAGACGGGATATGGAGCGCACTGCCACCATCGGAGGCCGCTCCTCGGAAGCAGAGGCTTCCAACCCACATCCAGCTACTAGAGTGCTTCTTACCCTCTTCTGCCTATTCATCACAGCCTGTGTGCTGGCACAGTTTGCCTCAATCATCGCAGGAAGCTTCCAGAAAATCTGGGGTGTGAACACAGCATTTACCTGGAATCACATCAAGAACCTTGCCAAATGCACCAAGGAGATCAGAAACAGCCTTACCTTTGCCCTGGAAGGAGCCCTGCTCAGTACCCTCATCGCCCTGGTTGCAAGTTATCTGGTCTACCGAACAAACTGCCCGCTCAAGAAAACCATCGACACCTTGTCACAGCTTCCGGCGGCAGTACCTGGCACCCTATTTGGTCTGGCCTTCACACTTGCATCCACAAAGGTTGGCTACCACAACTCAGCGGTTCTCATCGTCATTGCCATCGCAGTAGGCTTTATGCCGTTCTCGTACAGAATCCTGAGTTCTGCCTTTTCACAGATCAAACCGAGCATCGATGAAGGCGCCCGCTCCTTGGGAGCCTCCAGAGTCAAAGTGCTCTATGCCGTGTTGGTCCCTATCGTGGGAAACGGCATCTCCAATTCCATCATCTATGATTTCATTCGCGGTGTCGGCACCATGAGTGCTGTGATTTTCCTTGTGTCATTCGGCACCCCGCTTGCATCCATCAAAATCCTGAACCTCGCAGAACAAGGCTTCTGGGGTGATGCAGCAGCACTGGCGCTGCTTCTGACGCTCATCACCTTTGCTGCCGTCTGTGTGTGGAAATTGATTCAGTATCTAATTGGACGCAGTCGCAAAGACTAGTAATCTCTTCCGAGTTTCGCAAGAAGGCTTGCATACTCGTTTTCGTCAATTCTGTAACGTTTTCGAATCAGCACATAGGAAGCCACTAGCGTGACAAGTGGAACGCAGACCATGCAAAGGCGAAAGATCAGAGCCTGGGAACCTGTCACCATCGAAATATAGCCATTTGCCTGCTCCAGAGCCTTTGCCGTTGTGGTACTACCCTGACCGACCTGAATCTCAAGTGCTGAGATGTTCTGGCTCATGACATAGATTCCGCTGACAATCAACGTCAGGGTTGATATGCCCTGGTTGATGCCACCTGCAAGCTTTACGCTGAAGGAACGTACAGCGGAGATTACGGAATCATGGCGTTCCTGGAAACGGACCTCATCGTATTCGATGGTGTTGTTGATCATGACGATGTTCACAAGATTGAACAGACCCTGTGCAAAGAAAATCACAAAACCAACAGCATTCAGAAGAATCAGGTTCTTAGGAAGCACATAGCCGAATCCCAACAGGCTAAGATAGCCCACAACCAGGACTACAATGACAACCTTGAGAATCTGAAGGCGGGTGAATCGGTTGGCGATGGTTGCGTACAAGGCCTGGGACACCAGCGTTCCAAGACCGTACATGACGGTGAAAAGCGTCACAAGATCACCTGCATCAGAATAACCATATTCGATGTAGAAGAAGTTCACGCCGAAAATGATCAGCAGATTGCATCCCACATTGAACAGCAGATTCGCAATTCCCATGCAGACCAGCTGGTCGTTACGTGCAAATATCGCAAACATATCCTTAAGAGAAAGCTGCTTCTGCTTTGGCAAACGGTCATTTTCTGTGATTCCGAAAGCGGTAAGTCCCTGAAACAGCACCAGCGAGACGGCGACAATCATCGCAATGACGCGATAGGTCACAACTGCATTTCCCGCCACCACAATAGGCACGATTCCACCGACAAGGAACTGTCCTACGCAGATGAACACACCCATGATGGTGACAAGATTATCCCTCTGTCTGGCATCTGAGGTAAGTGTAGGAAGAACGCCCCAGTAGGCAATGTCGTTCATGGTATAGGTCATTCCCCAGCAAAGGTAGGCGATGGAATAGAAGCAAACAAAACCCCAACCTGTAGGTCGGATGGAGAACAGGGCGACGATGCAAAGGGCGTTTGTGATGGCTCCGATGAGAATCCATGGCTTGAACTTGCCCATTGCCATGTTTGTATTCTCAATGATGATTCCCATCAGAAGGTCATTTATCGCATCCCAGACCATGCATAGAACCATAATCGCACTGATTACCGCAAACTGTGCAGTGGTCAGGTTCATGGTGTACTGGACATACAGCATCAGGAACATGCTCACCAAGGCATAGGCGGCATCCCTACCCGTAGCACCAATGCAATAGGTCCACTTTGTTCTTCTATCCATATGTTTAATCCTCCCTTCAAGGTCACAACGCCTCCATTTTACACCAAAGTATGCATTTCCAAAACGACAAAGGTATATGAAATCCCCCGCCTTTCGTTGTATGATAAAGCCAACGAAATCGTCATAAAGGAAAAGCATTATGGATACAGAAGAAATGGTAAAGGAAGAAGTTGCTGTTGAGGCAGCTGCAGAGACTCCAGTTGTTGAGAAGTCACCAATTGAGACAGAGCCTCTTTTCACAGAGTATGTTGATTTTGAGACATTCTCCAAGTCAGATTTCCGTGTCGTCAAGGTCAAGGAATGTACAGCAGTCAAGAAGAGCAAGAAGCTTCTGCACTTCGTTCTTGATGATGGAACAGGCACAGACCGCATCATCCTCAGCGGCATCCACGCCTACTATGAGCCTGAGCAGCTTGTCGGAAAGAGCCTTGTCGCCATCACAAACCTCCCACCAAGAAACATGATGGGAATCGATTCCTGCGGAATGCTCCTTTCTGCTGTTCACACAGAGAACGGTGAGGAGAAGCTGAACCTGGTCATGGTCAGTGACGCAATCCCAGCAGGTGCTAAGCTCTACTGAGTTCTGCCCAAGAAAGGCAAAGGCTGCCGGAACAGACGTTCCATGGCAGCCTTTCTCTTTTTATGGGCAAACAAACCGTCACTGGAGCTTCACCTCAAGCTTTCCAGCAGCCTTCTTGGCATTGACGGTGATCTTGTAATCGCCAGACTGAGACACCACTACACCGAAATCGCCGTCTGAAATGGCATTTCCGCGATAGATTGGGCTTTGACCCTCCATGCCGATCAGAAGATCCACAGTGCCCTTGGCAATAGAGAACGAAACATGAAGGGTGTCCCCTTCCTTGCAGGTCAGAACATGGCTATCGCTCTGGTTCATAACGGAGAAGTCCAGTGTGTAGCGGTCAGCGTTCTTGACACTGCTTCCTGTAAAACTGCTCTGATTGTCCAGCACACAGCAACTCACACACACTACAAGCAAAGCCAAGACGATTACCATTGATCCGATGATGATTGCGCGATTTCTGCGATGCTCCATAATTACCCTCCAGATTGCCACGTTGTTCTATAGCAAATGTACAAAATTGTCAACAAAGGTCAAATCACCAGAAAGGCCAAGAGATGCTGCTACGTTCACAGGTTTTTCCAATAAGTTCTTTTTTGTTATGCAATAACCAATTATTGGGTTACAATTGGGACAAGGAGAAAAGCCTATGAAAGATGAACTCAAACCGCTTCTGACCCCTTGGAAGATCGGAAACGTGGAAATCAAGAACCGCATCGTACTCACATCTATGGGTGGAACAGACCTGTTCGGATGGATGGAGGTCAACCACTTCGACAAAGATGGCGCACGATTCATCAAAACGGTGGCAGAGAACAACTGTGGACTTCTGCTTCCTGGCTGCCAACCAGTCTATAACCCGATGTTCGGCCAGTGGCTCTACAAAAAGAAGAAGATGTTCAATGACCTTGCCAAATGGATGCCGGAGTTCCATAAGACAGGTGCAAAACTCTTCATTCAGCTCACAGCAGGATTCGGACGATCCTTTACCGTCTCCGAGATGATGGAGACCCTATACAACAATCCTGTTCTCAGGGTCCTTTCCAAACCAGTCATGGATTTGGACAAGATCACAGCCTCCGCTTCCCCTTCCCCAAACCGATGGAGTGACAAGCTTCCATCCAGAGAGATGACAAAGCAGGAGATTCAATTCTTCATTCAGGCATTCGCAAAGAGCGCAAAGATGTGCAAGGACGCAGGTGTCGATGGCGTAGAGATCCACGCAGTACATGAAGGATATCTTCTTGACCAGTTCACTCTGCACTATGTGAACAAGAGAACTGACGAATATGGTGGAAGCCTTGAGAACCGCTATCGCTTCGCAGCTGAAATCGTCAAGGCAATCAAGAAGGAATGTGGTGCCGACTTCCCAGTCTCACTACGCTATTCCGTCGTCTCAAAGACAAAGGGAATGCGCGAAGGAGCACTTCCAGGAGAGGACTTCGTAGAAGCCGGCCGTGACATGGCAGAATCTGAAATCGCCGCCAAGTTCCTACAGGATGCAGGCTATGACATGCTCAACTGTGACAACGGAACCTACGACGCCTGGTACTGGGCACATCCACCTGTATATATGCCGGAGAACTGCAACCTCGAGTATGTCGAGCACATCAGAAAGTTCGTTGACATCCCAGTAGTCTGTGCCGGAAAGATGACTGTCGAAGCGGGAGCAAAGTCCGTTGCAGAAGGCAAGATCGATGGTGTTGGATTTGCCAGAAACTTCCTTGCAGACCCTCAGTGGTTCACAAAGGTCATCGAAGGCCGAGAAGAGGATATCCGTCCTTGCATCCAGTGCCACAACGGATGTTTCAACATGTGCCATTACAAGGGTGTTCCAAACGATCAGAATCTCTCCGATTCCCTGCACCTTGCTCGCTGTGCAGTCAACGCGGAGATGATGCAGTGGAACAAGCACTACATCAAACAGACCTCCAATCCGAAGGTCGTCCACATCATCGGCGGTGGTATCGGCGGTATGGAGGCAGCAAGAGTCCTGAAGCTTCGCGGCCACAACCCTGTCATCCACGAAAAGTCCGATGTTCTTGGCGGAACCTTCATCCCAGCCTCCTCCGAGTCCTACAAGGGAAGCCTCAGAGCCCTTCTGCAGTGGTATCGACGCGAAATGACAAAGCTTGGAATCACCGTCCAGTACAACGATGAGGTCAAGGACATCGCTGAATTCGGAAAGGATCCTGTCATTGTCGCAACTGGTGCAACACCGAGACTTCTCAAACGGGTTCCAGGTTACGAGAAAATGGTCGAGGCTTGCGAATACCTGAACGGCAAGCAGGTCGGAAAGAAGGTTGCTGTCATTGGCGGAGGCCTCACCGGTTGTGAGATTGCCTATGAACTCGCACTCAAAGGCCACGAGCCGATCATCGTTGAGATGAAGGACGACCTTGTCTCCCAGAAGGGAGTCTGTCTTGCAAACTCCTCCTATCTCAGAGAATGGTTTGCGTGGAAGAAGGTCCCAGTCTATCTGGAGACCACACTTGCAGAGGTCAAGGACGGATCTATCACCGTCAAGGGCAAGGACGGAAAGACAATGGAGATTGCCTGTGACTCCGTCATCTCATCGGCAGGATACATCCCTACCCCAATCGCACCTAAGGCAAAGAACGTCTATCTTGTCGGTGACTGCAACCAGGTAGGCAACCTGAAATCCGCAATTTGGCGCGCTTATGAAGTCGCCATGAAGATCTGAGGAGGATACATGAGACTCACAGAAGAGCAGAAAGCCATCCTGGATGGCAAAAAGGGAGAAACCCAGGCCAAGGTCATGGAGACCCTGGTCCGCTATGGAGAACTGTTCGGAGCCGATGAAATGGTTCCTGTCACATCAAAATACAATCACCTTGTCACATCATTCGGCCTCAAGGCCCTTGGTTCCGTGTATACGCTTTTGGACGAGCTCATCGCCTCAGATGCCCTTTCCGGCCAGAAGTTCTCTGTGGACCCAAGGCCAATGGACAAGAATGTTCCTGCAAACCTCATTGAGAAGTTCGTCTTCAACAACTTCATGTATACAAAGCAGCAGGAATATGAAGAGCAGCTGAAAAAGCTTGGACTTCTGAACGACAACGCATTCACCTGCACCGCCTACATGGACGAGGTTGGTAACACCCCAAAGAAGGGCGAAGTCCTTTCCTGGAGTGAATCCAGTGCTGTCGTCTATGCCAACTCCGTGCTGGGTGCACGCTGCAACAGAAACAGCGGAATCATCGATATCATGGGCTCCATCGCAGGTTTTGTGCCTTCCTTCGGTCTTCTGAAGGATGAAGGCAGAAAGGCCACCTGGGTCGTCAGAATCGAGACCTCCGAAATGCCAGAAGCCCAGCTCTTAGGTTCTGCCATAGGCATGAAGGTCGTTGAAGACGTCCCTTACATCGTAGGTCTGGACAAGTGGCTTGGCGGAAAGCTCGATGACAGCGCAAAGGCCTATCTGAAGGACTTTGGAGCTGCCACCGCATCTAACGGTGCCGTAGGTCTGTACCATGTGGAGAACATCACTCCAGAAGCGGTTGAAGCAGGACGATCTCTGATTGCAGAAGGTGCCAAGGAATATGTCATCGATGATGCAGAGCTTCAGCGTGTCTATGACAGCTACCCTGTCATCTGGAAGAACAAAGATGCAAAGCCGAAAATCTGTTTCATCGGATGTCCTCACCTTTCCATGGCCCAGCTCAAACGCTGGACAGCCGATATCAAGGAATCTCTTGAAAAGAACGGAAAGAAGAAAGTGGTTGTCCCTACCGTCTTCACAACAGCTCCAGATGTCATTGAAGCATTCAAGAAAGAGCCAGAGTACCAGACTCTCATGGACGAAGGTGTCGTTCTTTCCTACATCTGTCCACTGATGTACATGAACAACCCGATTTGCCAGAAGGTGCCAACCATCACCTCCTCCAACAAGCTCAGAACATACACCTCTGCCAGGTATTACAAAGATGCAGAGCTTTTGAACATCATTACAGGAGGTCAGAACTGATGAAGCAGTATCAAGGAAGAATAGTTGCCAAAGGTACGGTTACTGCAAAGGCTGTAGTATCACACAATGGACTCAACACACTGGCTTCGTTCCAGAAAGCCCTCCAGTTCGGAGACAAGACAGCAACCTGTGGAGATCAGAACAATCCTGACCTCTATGGAAAGCAGATGGCAGGAAAGGCACTTTGCCTTCCACGAACCATCGGATCCACAACAGGAGGCCTTGTCCTGTACTGTGCTTGCGCAATGGGTCGTCAGCCAGCCTGCATGCTGTTCTCTGAGCCGATTGACTCACTGGCTGCAGCAGGTGCGATTTTGCAGGATGTCTGGCTCAACGACAGCCACATGCCGGTCATTGACTCTCTGGGCGAAGACTTTCTGAACGATGTGAAAGATGACATGACCATTACCATCAAGGAAGGTGGAATCGTCGAGATCGAAGAGTAACAACAAGTTCACAGGTTTAAGGGTGCAACAGAACGCAATGGAAGTTGCACCCTTTTCTTATGTTCTCATGCCTTTTCACCAAAAATGGGGAAAACAGCATCGTAAAAATTGAAAACTTCAATACGCAAGCCTCAAATCAGCTCAAAAAAAGTGAAATTCAGTGAAAGACCTCAGAAAGCTCAGAAATGGAATGGACTGTGACCTCGGCTTCCTCGGAAGGACGCGATGGCATCTGGCCACTGGAGATACCCTGAACAATTCTGATGGTATGAAAGCCTAATGCCTTGGCAGGCTCAATGTCATTGTCCAGCCGATCGCCTACCATAACTGAGCGCGATGCACTGCAGCCAGCTTTTTCAAGAGCATACTGGAAAATTTCAGGAGCAGGCTTCTTGACTCCAATGTCCGCAGAAGACACCACAAGGTCAAACAGATCCAGAATCCCATAGCCTTTCAGACGCTCCGAAAGCCCTGTACTCTGGTTTGCGATAATACCCAGGTGATAACAGTCTTTCAGGGAACGCAGCATTTGGAAAACGCCGTCGTAAAGCGTTTCCAGCTCGGTTTGGTATGGAGCCAACGTTACCAATCCCAAACGTTCTGCGGTATGGCGATACTTGGTACCTGGAACCGCATAGCCTTCCATAATGGCGCGATATAGGCCGTCTTCATCCAAACCCAGGGAAACAAGACGATCCTTTTCCAGTTCATACTGTTCGTGGGCCCTGCGCTTCCAGACATGTGACTCGTCGACCAAAGTGCAGCCGACATCAAAGAAAATCCAGTCAATATGCTGTGTGTCAAATGTCGTCTGCATGTCAAAACCTCACGTCAAACAGATTCTATGCCAATCAGGCACAAGAGAATAGCCCTTTAAAGCAAAATAAAAAACGCCATGGCGTTGACCATGGCGCATAGATGATTTCAAGCGAAAATCAATAGTTCTCGAGGTGAATCTCGAAGTATGCCTTTGGATGAGCACATGTTGGGCAAACCTCTGGAGCCTTCTCTCCAACGATGATGTGACCACAATTGCGGCACTCCCAAACCTTTACGCTACTCTTCTTGAAGACCTCTTCAGCCTCGATGTTGTGAAGAAGTGCTCTGTAGCGCTCCTCGTGTCTCTTCTCAATAGCTGCAACGAGGCGGAACTTGACTGCGAGAGCCTTGAAACCCTCTTCCTCAGCTGTCTTTGCGAAACCTTCGTACATGTCTGTCCACTCATAGTTCTCGCCGTTTGCAGCCTCTGCAAGGTTCTGAGCTGTGTCACCGATTCCCTCGAGTTCCTTGAGCCAGAGCTTTGCGTGCTCCTTCTCGTTGTCAGCGGTCTTGAGGAAAAGGTCAGCGATCTGCTCGTAGCCTTCCTTCTTTGCTGTGGAAGCGAAGTATGTGTACTTGTTTCTTGCCTGTGACTCTCCAGCGAATGCTGCCTGGAGGTTCTTCTCTGTCTGGGTTCCTGAATACTTGTTAGCCATGTCTTTATCTCCTTAATTTAAATATAATTATCTTTTGCAATTTGGGCAAATGCCCTTGAATACCAGATCATAGTCCAGAAAATCAATCCCGTTGGTGTTTCGGATACGCTGCTTCATGTCAGAAAGAGGCTCCATATCCACATCGAACATCCTCGCACAGTTCACGCAGACCACATGATAGTGACTGTGCACATTATGGTCAAAATGCTCGGCTTTGCCTGGAACCTCAATCTTCAGAATCGCCCCTTCCGAAGCCAGGATATTCAGATTGCGGTAGACGGTACCCTTTCCAACACTCGGATGATCCTTGGCGACAAAAGCATAGACCTCCTCTGCCGTTGCATGACATGCCAGGCTACTTACTGCATCAAGCACAAGCTGTTTCTGAATTGTGTTTCGCCTTTCCATGTCGCATCCTTATTAAGATTAATTCCTAATAAGGACTATATCCTAAATTTAAAAACAACACAAGAGTCTTCCGACTATTTTTTCCTTTACAAATGAAAACGATTTCATTTTAATGGACACATCGGGAGGCACTTCATGGGAATCGTTGCAATTGGAGCCATTTTTGTTGATATCAAGGGTTATTCCCTTTCCACCTACATTCCAGGCGGAAGAAACGTAGGAGCCATCGACACCATCCATGGAGGCGTCACAAGAAACCTCACAGAGGATATTGCGAACCTCGAGCTCAAACCAACACTCTTGAGCATTGTCGATGATACCCCACTGGGAGAGGACGTTCTCAAGAAGCTGAAAAGACACAAAGTCGACACCAGATACATCCAGAAAATCAAGGGTGGTATGGGAACATGGCTTGCCGTCTTTGACCACGCAGGCGATGTTGTAGCCTCCGTCTCCTCCAGACCAGACCTCATGCCGATTTTGGATGTTCTTGAGCAGCACGGCGATGAGATCTTCAGCCAGGCCGACAGCATTGCCATCGAGATTGATATTGAGAAAGAGATTGTCAAAAAGGTCTTCCAACTAGCACAAAAGCACAACAAGGCCGTCTATTCCCTGGTTTCCAACATGTCCATTGCCGTACAGCGAAGAGACTTCATCAAATCCACCTCCTGTTTTGTCTGCAACCAGCAGGAAGCAGGTATCTACTTCTCCGAAGACTATTCCGATTTCACACCAGAACAGATGAGAGAAGTCCTTGCCGATCGAGTCAAGACCTCAAGAATCCCGAAGATGGTTGTCACAATGGGTGAAAAGGGTTCCGTCTATGCTACATCAGAAGGGGAAAGCGGCATGATTCCTGCCATCAAGACAGATGTCATTGATACCACAGGATGTGGCGATGCCTTCTTTGCCGGCGTGTGTGTCGGCCTTACCTACGGAAAGACACTCAAGGAAGCCTGCGTCATCGGCACAAGACTGGCATCATCGGTCATCAACACCCATGAGAATGTCAACCCAAGATTCCTACCAGAGGAGTTCGGCATCCAGGCAAAGGACTGACAAAGTCACATTCCAACATCCAATTCGGACAAAAAACAACGGCTTGCCTCGTTTGAAGCAAGCCGTTCTGTTTACTCAGTTACCTGATTGCAATTACTTCCACATCATTGGACCAGTGTAGGAATGGCCATTGTACTTGATTGTCATAGTTGATTTACCATATTCCACTTCAACATCAGGGATATTCTTTCCGTTGACCTTAATTCCAGTAACTTTTGTGACATATGAGTACTCAGTTTCTACTTCCTCATATGTATAGGAAATTGCAAGTCTGAAATTTGCATCCTTCTGAGTTTCCCCTTCCTTATCGAGATACTCAAGACCAGTATAGACTGCATTGAGAGTATACTTGACTACACCGTTTTCCTTGTCGTTCTCAACCTTGAGAGTTCCAGTAGCCTTCATGATGGAATCCTCGTAATAGTCTCTCCAGACAGGATTCTGTTCATACACTGTATCGCATGCTTCTGCAAAATCTGCTGGAGCCTTTACGCCGAAAATATCAAAATTGGCAAAGATACCTTCAAGGAAATAATCATCGTACATCTCACCAACAGAATACTTGTCAAAAATTTCTGCAAGATTGTAAGTTCCATTCAAATCGATCTGAGGTTCATACATATCCTCTGCTTCCTCAGCGAAGTCCATTAAAGTCATAGCAGCCAGGTATTCCTGATAGGTAAGTTCAGTAACCTCTTCCTTACATGAAACAAGTGCAAATGCCATTGCAATTGCCAAAACCAAAACAAGTGCTTTTCTCATAGCAACTCCCCTAAAATTTTATTTCAAAAGTATTATATGCTCATTGTAAAAAATTTTTCAAGTAAAATTTCTATAAATCTGCACCTACTTTCACAACTACTTATTTTTTTAACTTACAGAGACCTGGCGGTGCGGTCGATCTGCTTCATGTGTTCCAGGATGTTGATGGACTGCGGGCACTTTGGCATACAGGCCTTACAGGCAATGCAATCACTACCCTTGATCGGCAGAGCCTCATACTCCTTCTTGAGAGCAGCCGCATCATGGTCCAGAAGGTACTTGTTATACAAGGCAATGATGCCAGGAATCACAAGACCCTTTGTGCATGGCATGCAGTACTGGCACTTGGTGCAGCCGATGGTACGAGAGCTGAGGAAAATCCCCTTTGCCTTCAAAACCAAAGCTTCCTCTTCCGAAGAGAGCTTCTCCACAGAGTCGAAGGTCTTCAGATTATCCGCAGTCTGCGCCTCGTCACTCATACCGGAAAGCACAACCATGACTCCATCGTGGGAAGCGACCCAGCGCATAGCCCAGGAGGCAATGGAAGATTCAGGACGGGCAGCTTTCAGAAGGCTTTCAGCCTCAGAAGGCAGGTTTGCCAAGGCACCACCCTTACATGGCTCCATGACCATGACAGGAAGGCCTCTGGAGACGATTGCGTTGTACTCAAACTCTGCATTCTGCATCTCCCAGTCCACATAATTGAGCTGAATTTGGACAAAATCAAAGGATCCCTCATCCAGGATTCTTGCGATGTCCTTGGCATAACCGTGGAAAGAGAATCCCAGGTTATGGATCTCGCCCTTGGCCTTCTTCTCAAGAAGATAGTCATAGATGCCAGTACTCTTTGCCATCTGCCATTTCTCATAGTTGATACCATGAAGAAGATAGTAGTCGATATAATCTGTTCTAAGATGGGCCTTCTGCGTCTCAAAGACGTCCTTGGCCTCATCCAAGGTTTTGACAAGTCCTACAGGCATCTTGGTTGCTACCGCATAGCTTTCTCTTGGGTACTGGGACAGAACCTTTCCAACAAAAGCCTCGCTGGTCTTGTTGTGATAAGGCCAAGCAGTATCAAAATAGGTGACGCCACTTTCATAGGCGGTCTCAAGAAGCTTCTGAGCTCGCATCTCATCAATACGATAGTCATCTCCAGGAACCTTCGGAAAACGCATGCATCCGAAGCCCAGTCGTGAAATTCTCTTATTGTTATGTACGCGGTAATCCATTTCCCGATTCTCCCCTATAGCAAATGACGTGTCTCAAAGAGACTGGATGAACTTGTCCTTGATGGAGACAAATCGCTCATCCACAAAACCGAAGTCCTTTTCCTTGTAGTTCCAAAGTGCGTGACCGATTCCATACTTGCGGAATGCGGCATGAATGTCATTGAGCCAGCGAATCTTGTCTTCATTGTCGGCAAGATCGATGACACCGTACTCACCGCAATAGAGAGGCACATCGGCCTTCTTGGCAGCCTCAATGGCAGGAGCGAAGATCTTGTCAAAGAAGTCGACTCCAATCTCTCCGGTGCTCTCTGCAAAGATTGCCGTCGTCTCATCGTCGGTAAGCTTACGGCTTGCCTCTCGGTACTCCGCAATGGTCTTTGGGTAGCCGATTCTGAAATCCGATGGCATGTAGAACACCCAGTAGGCTGCCTGGTGTGTGAAGATATGAGGCTCGTAGCAGTGGAAGTTGTAAACGGTGTACTCATCAACTGGGAATCGAAGTTTCGGAACACTAAGAACCGCATTGTAGTTGACACCACCGATAATGATATAGGAAGTCGGACAAATGGAGCGAATCAGCTTCACGAACTTTGTGGCAACCTCATTCCAGGCATCAACGACCTCTGTCAGCACAACTTCATTCAGCGGCTCAAATGCAACCTGGTTCGGGTAAGCCTTGAAGCGGTTTGCAATCTCCGTCCACAAAGCGAAGAATCGTGCCTGCAGCGCTTCATCATAGAAGAACTTACGGCGGTCCATATCCTTCTTCAATGGGTCAAAGGAATAGCCATAGCACTCATGAAGGTCAATGAGCATGTTAAGACCATATTTCTCGCACCAGGATCTGCAACTTTCCAGATAACCAAAACCACTTGGCTTGATATGGCCTTCCTCATCCTCCAGCACATTGTAATCAACCGGCACACGCACATGGTCAAAACCAAGGGAAGCGATGTACTGGATATCCTTTTCGGTGATGAAGGTTCTGAAATGCTCCTCCTCGTATTTGGCGAACTGTGAAATCCATCCACCAAGATTCACACCTTTCTGAAAACCCTTGAAAATCTTCATATCTCTCCCCCTTTTTAACCCAAATCCTCAGCATCGATCACTCGGATGCCAGCTTCCTTCAGCATGGCAGCAAACACCCCGGAGCCTTCCACCAAAGTTCCATCAAAATTACCGGAGTAGATCTGCTTCACTCCACAGGATGGACTTCTTGACTGCAAAATGGCAAGGTCCACTTTCTGCTTTTTTGCAATTTCAAGTGCCATCTGCGCGCCGGCTCGAAACTCCCTGTCACAGCTTACGCCTTCGCGATTTGTCACAATACCACAGCGAATCTCACACGGAATCCGAGGAATCGGAAGACCTCCCAGAACCTCAGGACATACCGGTATAACCTCATGGCCCTTTACAAAATCCAGAACCTTCTGGTTTCTGTTGTTTCCTCCGCTGTATTTGCAGTTTTCACCTAATAGGCACGCACTTACCAGAATTCTCATACACTGTCACTCCACAAAAGCCCTAGAGGAATCGCACGTTCGACTTCTGAAAAGTCGTCGGCTCGCCTATCGGAAAGCGCAAGACTGCGCTTTGCACCCAGCAGAATCTGGGCGGAACCTCCACCATCAAGGTGAACCCCATTTTGCATACCAAGAGCCTTGGCGATCTTGGCGCATTCACTAAGTGATGCGCCACAACTTCCCTTGCCTTGCTCATAGCCGAACTTCCCGGCACCTTCGAACCACATCACCATAGGCTTTGCGTCAGCATCAGCGCCAAACACGATTCTAGGCGCTCTGGCATGCTCATAGTCCATCGGATAGAGCGAAGGCGGAAACGCTGTGGAGAATACATTCCAGATCTTGTAGAACGGAGACAGGAAGCGATCGGTAGGTCTACCATCCACAACAGCGCTGTTTCCCACCTGAACGGCGAAAATCGCATCGTCATAGCCCTTGTACGTCACCCTGGTATCAGAAATCTCTGGAACTTCGTTCTCGCACTGAATTACAAAACCACCACAAGGAATCGGACTGTGTCCCTTTGGGTTCAGTGCCACAACGCGGCTGTCCACCACAACGATATCGGTCTTGCCCTTTGGCGTTCTTCGCCTTTCTGGTCTGGTATAGAAGGTGCAACCCTTTGTGTGCTCATAGTCAATGCCGTCCACAGTAACCACAAGTTGTCGGATGTCAGGCTTTCGGATCTGAACACTTCCATCACAGCCAACAAACAGAGCTTCTCGTCCAAACTGAGGAGGATTGAGAATCTTGCCATCCTGAAGGGCCAGTCCCAAAGGAACGCCATCACGGTCAAAGACGGTTGCACAATCGAACATGTCCATCACAAAGAACGAGCAGTTGAAGGCAAGCTGTGCCTGCTCTGCTACCTGACTCAGAAATCCCATGCCCTTGCCGAACGACAGAAAACTTACGCTGTCGCGATTACCCTCCACCACCACAAGGTCCCCAGAGGCCTCGAGGCTCTGGAAGTAGGACTTCACAGTCTCGTCCAAAAACACCAGTTTTCTGTGTTTGGAGTGCACAGAACGGCGAAAAGCCATGTTCACAGCCACCAAGGGGTCATAGAGTTTTCCGTAGGTTGAGTGCTCCATATCAAAAGGAACATTCTCGTCATCCGGCAGGCGGAAAATGACGATTTTGCCAAAGATTTTCGCATACTTTTTGATGATGAAATCCCGAAAAAGGCTGCAAAGACGCACAAAGGACTGCGGATCATAGTCAGGTCGTGTGAACCGGAGTTTGCCGAAGTCCTCAAAGTTCACAACCTGCACACGCTGCAAATCGCCATTTTCGTAATGGAAGGTCTGAATCTCGGATTTCATCAGTCGTCCAGTGCCTCAAGATAAAAGCTGACAGGTCGGAAACCGTCATTGCATGAGATCATTGCCGATCTTGGGTTTTTCATCCAACCGTCATAGATATCCTGCCCACCATGGGCCAAGGTCATGACGAACGAAGAGATGCTATCCCAGGCACTGTCACAGAAACCTTCAGGCTTCTGCCAATTCTCGGAGATGAACGTCTGACCAAGTCTCATTTCACAGGCATGCTCAATGGGATTCTCATACTTTTGCATCAGATCCTCGTAGCAGGCCATTCTCATAACGGTGATACGTACCCTCTTCATCGCAGCTCTCCATTTCATCGATGCGCATTGGCACCGGAACGTTTAGATGATAGCACAGCAACGTGCATTTGGCAAAATGAGAAGAAAACCCTATAATTCACCTATGCGCAAAATCAAAGCAATCGTACTGGCCATTTCCATTTTCGTTCTTCTCGTTTCCTGTAAACACGAGATCCATCCTTATAGTTCTCTGGACTTCACAAAGGAAGAAGGACCAATTCGCAATGTGATACTCGTCATCGGCGATGGCATGGGACAGAACCATGTGAATGCCGGAAATGCCTACATCAAAGATGGTCTTTCCTTCTATGGCTGGAACAAGGTTTTGTCAAACACAGACTCTGTGAAAGCATCGGGAAAAAGGGACACCACCGATTCCGCTGCTGGCGCTACAGCCCTTGCAACTGGTGTGCTTACCATAAACTCCTATGTAGGAGTGGACCCGGCCATGAATGAGCTGCATACAATTATGGACTATGCAAAGCATATCGGAAAATCCACTGGCATCGTGACCACAGATGGCCTCACAGGTGCAACCCCTGCAGGCTTTTCCGGACATGCAACATCAAGGGACGATTACAGCCAGATCTTCGATACACAGCTGACCAGCAACGTAGACCTTCTTTGCGCATCCAGAATCCCATCCTCTGCCGGCAAGAACAAGACCGCACGACTTCAGGATGCAGGATACCTCTATGTTGATGATCTTGAAAAATTCGGCGAAGCCGCACAGGGAACTTCCAAGATCTGCGCCATCTTTGATATGGCCACAAAGGACGCACCAATTGCGCTGGAAGATGCCGTTAGTATTGCTTTGGATTACCTGGACAGCGATCCAGATGGCTTTGTTCTGATGGTGGAGCAGGCATACATCGACAAGTATTCCCATGAAAACAATGTTGATGGAATGCTTGCCAGCATGGTCAGCATCAGCGAAACGGTCAAGGCAATCGCGACCTGGATGGAAGACAGAGACGATACCGTCTTACTCGTGACAGCAGACCACGAGACAGGAGGTCTTGCCATAAGCGAATCGGAAAACCTCGGAAAGAGCGTGACAGAACAGGATGGAGACACCCTGTACTATGCCTGGAGCAGAACCAACCATTCCAATACACCTGTGTATCTTTTCGCTCACGGCCAGATACTTGAGCAATTCTTCAAGGACAATTACCCAGAAGGCACAGTCATCAAGAATACAGAGACATTCCGCATCATGCTCAAATGCATCGGAAACAGGCTCTAGTTCAACCTCAAACGGCCTTTGGATGGAACGGACAGCGCATTCCTATGCACTGGTTGTTCTGACCGCAATGGATGCACGTAATGGAAGACGCCTGCATCTGAATCCCCAAATGCTCTTTGACGAAGTCTATGGCACTGAGGATAGCCAGATAGGAATCGCGCTTACAGCAACGAGGCCCTCCTACACTTCCAATGGCATCAAGAGACTTGCTTGTCATTCTGTTGGAAAGACCCCACGGCTCATTGGCAAGCGGTGTGGACTTCGTGATGATGGAAATGAACATGCCAGCGCTGATTCCCGCTCCGCAAGCACCCCAGAAGCCACAAGCTCCACCTGGCACGGACTTGCCTCTTTTCATCATCTCCTCCAAACAGGCCTTGAGATCAATGTCACCACCGGCATTTTGATAGGCAGTCAAAAGGGCAGATCCTACCATGACATGGTGCTCAGGACCGTGCATATGACAAAATGGCAAAGCCATCATCTTGCGGATGATGAGAATCGGATCTTTTGACGTCTCATTGAGACAAACACCAAAAATCGCATCCATACCGCTTGTATGACAGTCATTGCACACATAATGGCCATTGGTGCATCGAGTCTTGCTGAATTCACTCTTATGACAGATTTCACACGTCATAAGAACATCCTTTTGCAGATATTCAAGCGGTGCGCCGCAGATGACACATTCATCCTTCATCATTTCACCCTCCTCAATCAGACTTTCTCAAATGCCACGTTCTTCTCTTTCATCGAAATCTTGCCTACCCGATAGCCATAGGCCAGAAGCTCTTTCTTGAACGTCAGAAACGCATGGTCAATCGGAAAGCCGCAGATCTTTTCGATCTCCTCAAAGGAGAGAAGAAAACTATCCTGCATACGATTTGCGATGTAGTTCCAGAGAGTATCGTATTTACTCATGTTTCATCGAACCTCATAGCCGGCATCACGAAGTACAGCCATAGCCTTATCAAAATTCTGAGCCTTCACCAAAACATAATCGGTGTTGTACGTGGACACAGCGAAAATCCCGATTCTGTTGTCCGCAAGAATGCCTGAGATCTTGGACAGGATTCCGACAAGCGAAAAGTCCAGAACCCCCTGGATGCGAAAGCCTTTCCAGCCATCCTCACGCGCAGCAGTCTTCTCTGGGCAATCCTCCGTTCGGCAAACGAGGGAAAGTTCCTCATCCGTCTTTCCGATGAAGAAGAACTCCGCCGAAGTATCGATATCCGCCATAGATGAAACCCTGCACACGCTCAGGTCATACGAAAGTCTCTTAAGCTCCATGAAATCCCCCTAAAGCCTTTTCACCATCAGAATGGCATCTGCGTAGGTGCCATCCGAATATCTCATACTGTTTGGAACAAGGCCGCATTTCACAAAACCATGCTTCTCATACAGCAGAACAGCATTTCTGTTGTCCGAAACAACCTCAAGCTCCGCTTGTTCATAGCCCATGGACCTTGCCGCCTCAAGGACCGTCTCAAGCATGACAGACCCGATTCCACAGCCACAGTATCTCTGATAAAGCGCAATACCAAGCTCACATCGGTGGGAAACCCGTCGAAGGGCCCCTTTACCCGAAACCGAGCAGTTTCCGACATGCTGGCCATCATGGAAGGCCAACAACAGGAGGTCCTTTGGGGACTCTAGGTTCCACCTGATGAAAGACTCCTCCTTCTCAAGTGGAACTTCAGCCTCATCAGGCTCCCTGAGAAGAAAACTCGTCTCAGTGGCCGTCTTCTTGAGATATTCCACAAGAATGGCAGCATCCTCAACTTCTGCACTGCGAAGCAAGATATCCCTATTCTGCCTGTCCTTTACGATAATCGGACCAAATCTCATCTTTTCATCACCTTCTCAAAACGGAACATGCCGTCAAAATCATCACCCTTGCCCTCTCCCGGCTCTGGGTCATGCGGATCCTTATGATGGGAGTTGAAGAACTCAACAATGTGAAATCCGTAGCGATTGACATAGAAATGGATGTTTCTCTTCTCAAAATAAGGGGTGCAGGTCTCCCAGAGCTTCACATCCGGGAACATCCTTTCCACCTCACACCATGCAGCATAGCCTATGCCTTTGCTATGCTCTTTTGGAGAAACGAACAGGAGCTCCAGATCTCCATGCTCACCGTTCACATTCAGCACCATGCCGCCTACGATACGGCCGTCCTGAACGATTCGGAATGCCTGCCCGCCATCGATGGAAGCCTCAATGGTCTGGCGAGAGATGATTTCCCCATCTTCCTCAAAGTGGTCATCCCGAAGTCCGAACTCCTCCATGGCCCCATAGTTGAAGGCCTCCTGGTTATCCATGACAAACTGGTCTCTATCACAGTTCTCCAATGGTCTAAGCTCAATCATTTTCTATAATCCCTTTTTTTCAAGGTTCTCAGATAGTCCTTCTGCTCCGCTGTTATCCGATAGCTTTCCAAGGCCTTCTGGATGGCCTTGTTGTGCGTCCACGTCTCAAGACGATTGTCCTGAAGATAATTCACTGCATAGTCCCATTGTTTTGCAAGAGCTGTCGCGAAGTACCAGGCAACCATCATTCTGACATAGTATTCTTCCGACTTCACCATCGCAGGAAGTTCCAGATACTCCGGCTTGAAATCCTCGTCCAGGAAATGGGCCATAAGCATTCCGATTCCGAACCGGCAGGTGTAGGTCCTATCGGAGGAGATCCATTCGGGAATCTTTTGCAGCAGTTCTGTCCGATGCTTTCGGAACACCTTTGGTGACATGGTGTCACACACAGCCCAATTGTCCACAAACGGCAGAAAACGCTCCAGTTCAAGGATGCATTCATCGTAGTCCAGGATCTGGGAGATCAGAAGGCCATGAAGCATGTCCTCTTCAAAATAGTCATGGGGAAGGCTTTTCAGAAATCCTGTAGGCTTGCCTTCTTTCATGATCTGTTTGGCCAGATTCCTTGCAGCCGGAACGCGAACCCCAATGAAGCGCTCCCTTGGCACATTGGGTGTCAGTTTGCTCTGAAAATCGGCATACTCTGCATCCTGCAGCGCAAAAAGGCGATCTTTCATATCACGTGTACCCAAACGGTGTGCTGTCGATGTATGCAAAGATCAGGATGCCACCTGTACTGAGTCGGATTCTGTTTCCATCCAGTGTGAAGGTTCCATGCTTTGTGGAGCCGGCGTTTCCGTTCAAGTAGTCTGTTCCCTGAAAACTTCCACTGTTTGAGAAGGAGTAGACGACTCCTGACAGGTCATAGGAACCAAGATCCTGATAGAACCAAGGACCATTGTTGCAAAGGATATCCATACCAGTCTTGTTCTTTCCACCAGAGGACTTGCGCACAAGCCTGATTGAGTCATAGTCCTTAACGAAGTGAAAGCCCTTGAGATACAGGTTGTTGTTCACAATCAGATACTCGTCAGAGTAGCCATTGGTCTCAACCCAGTTACCATCAAGTTCATATGTGCCGCAGTTCATGTATGAGCCCTGGGAAACCACAAGACCATCCGTGGCGAAACCGATGATGTAATAGTCATTCTCCCATACGCCTGCAAGCTTGTCCGAATTGTTCTGGGCCTTCTTTGTTGTCCTTCGGAATGAGGTCTCACCCAAAATCAGTGTCCTTCCGTCAAGGACGAAATCACAGTCATAGTCGCCGTCCACATAAAGACTTGTTCCGAATGCCTCGTACATTCCGAAGGTACTGTAAACGGTCCCATCAAGCACGTCCTCGATGACGTAATATCCGTCTTCTGTGAAATACAGATTACGTGTACAGTCACCCTCTGTCGCTGACCATCCGCCGATGATTGTCGGCTCGGTTTCCAGAATTGTCATACAGGATGTCAAAAGGCAGAGCACAAGAGCCACCAAAGCAAATCCAATAATTCTTCTCATTTTTCTTCCCCTAAAGACGATGATAACATAGGAGAGTCCTTCTGTTCTTGTAAATTTTGGATTATCATCACTATCGGAGATATCATATGGCAACACTTTTTTTTCAGGGACACGCAAGCTTCAGAATCCAAACCTCCAGCAATGTCGTGATCTACATCGACCCATTCGCAGGCGAAGGCTACGACAAGGAAGCCGATCTTGTTCTTGTCACACATGAGCATCCGGACCACAACCAGATCCAGCTCGTCCCTTGCAAGGACACAACCAAGGTACTTCGTGCATCGGACATGCTTGTTGACGGCAACTACAGGACCGTGACCGAGTGCGGTGTGAAAATCACAGCAGTCCCTGCCCAGAACAAGAACCACAAAATCACAGAATGTGTCGGCTATATTCTTGAAGTTGATGGTAGCAAGGTCTATCTGGCCGGAGACACCTCAACAACCGATTACATGAAAAACATGCATGCCATGGCCCTAGATTACGCATTTTTGCCGACAGACGGCTTTTTCAACATGGATGTCATCGAGGCAAGCGCCTGTGCAAGACTGATTGGGGCAAAGCACTCCGTACCTGTGCACATGAAACCGGGCACAACCTTTGACCAGGCAACAGCCGATGCCTTTGAAGGCCCTGGAAAGCTGATTGTCAGACCTGGTCAGACGGTTGAACTCTAAGAAATCGTTTAAGCTCCCAGGTACTTTCTGATATCCTCTTTTGAAAGGATCTTTCCGTAGCTTACGACTTTGTCATTGATGACAAGACCTGGAAGGCTCATTACTCCAAAAGCCATAATCTGCTGCAAGTCTGTGACGTGGATGCATTCTGCATCGATATTCCTCTCCTTAAGGATCTCCTGAGCGTTCCTATGCATTCCGGAACAGTTGCGGCATCCTTCCCTACCCAAGATCTTCACTGATCTAATCTCCATTCTGTCTACTCCTTCTCTCTGACTATATGATCAACCCCTGCAAATGATTGAAGAGATATCCTACTGTAATGATTCCAAGCGTGCATATCGCAACGAATACACACAGGAGCTTTGGCTTGACGGCCTTGGCAAGCATGACAAGCGACGGGAAGCTGAGTGTTGTCACAGCCATCATAAAGCTCAGGACAACTCCCAGAAGAGCCCCTTTTGCAAGAAGGGCCTCACTGATCGGTATGCATCCGAAGATATCCGCATACATCGGCACGCCGCACACTGTCGCAAGTATCACACCAAACGGGTTTCTGGTACCCAAAACGGACGTAACCCAGACTTCAGGGATCCAGTTATGGATCAGGGCCCCAATCAGCACACCGACCAAGATATATGGAATCAGGCGTCTGTATGTGGAGACAACCTGACTCCATGCACTTCTCACACGGTCCTTGAATGTGACCTCAATTTCCGGCAGATCAGCAGCCATTGTGTTTCGTATGAACTCTGCTATCTGGTCTTCCATATGAAGGTGCTCTATCACGGTGCCTCCCAAAACCGCAATGACAAGTCCGAAGAGAACATAAAGGGCAGCAACTTTCCAGCCGAATATGCTCATAAGAAGCACCAGACTTCCCAAATCAACCATAGGTGATGAAATCAGAAAGCTGAATGTCACACCAAGAGGAAGCCCTGCAGCAGTGAAGCCCATGAAGATCGGTATGGAGGAACAGGAGCAGAATGGAGTCACAGTACCCAGCAGAGCTCCGATGACCCTTGCCCCAAGACCGCCGAAACGTCCCATAATCCTACGGCTCTTCTCCGGGAGGAAGAATGTCTGGATGAAGGAGATGAGGAATATGAGAAAGCAAAGCAGTATGCTAATCTTCGTCAGATCAAGAAAGAGGAAAGCAACCGTTCCCCCTATGCGGCTTTCCGTATCAAGGCCGCAAAGGTTCACAAAACCATAGATGATGGCCTTGAGCCATCTCATCCCCAGAAGCTCGTTCTGGATGAAATCCCAAACCATCACCTACCTCCGCAATGGCAGCAGGACTGCTCGTTCCCAGAAGAATCCTTGGCTCTGTCCTTATAGCAGGAGATCGCCTCGAAATAGGATTTGAATTCCTTGAACATACAGCATGTGATTGAGTAATAGGTACACTTGCCCTCTTTTCTGGATGTGACAAGCCCCGTTTCTGAAAGGATCTTCATATGATGCGACAATGTCGGTTGTGTGATCTGGAATTTCTCAAGCAGATCATTGGCACATGCCTGTCCATCTGTCAGCAGCTTTATGATCCTCAGACGATTCGGATCTCCGAGTGCCTTGCATATTTCACTGATCTTATCTTCTGTCATAAGCACCTCATATAGATGATTGTCTATATGATAGAAAAACATATAGACAAGTGTCAATATGTTTTATCAACAGAAGGAGTCTCCAAAGGTTTTCCGATTCCACTACCAATTTCCCCTGTCTTTCACTAAAATCCATGCCATGGACCACATAAGCGTTACTGATGTTCGAAGCAACCCGGGAGACAGTGCATTTCTCATTGACGATGGAAAGACGGCAATCCTCTATGACTCAGGATTCGGCTTCACAGGCTTTGCCATTGCACAGAACATAAAGGCAGTGCTCAAAGACCGCAGCCTTGACTACATTTTACTCACCCACTCCCATTATGACCACGCTTTGGCAAGCGCCTATATCCGACGCATTTTCCCTTCCGTGAAGATTGTTGCCCATGCATATGCCGCCTATGTGTTCACACGTCCCGGTGCCATTCAGACCATGAAGCAATTGGACAAGAGCAATGCCAAGCAGTGCGGCTTCAAAGACTATGAGTTTCTTGGCGATGAGCTTCGTGTGGACATCCCTGTAACGGATGGGGACATCATCCATGCAGGAGACATGGATTTTGAGGTCCTTGGACTGGAAGGCCATACCAGGTGTTCTGTCGGGTTTTACTGCAGGCAAAAGAGACTGCTACTCTCCAGCGAGACGCTTGGTGTCTATGATGGGAAAACCACCATCACAGCATCGTTTCTTGTAGGTTATGCTTGCACAATGAAGTCCATCGACAAGGTTCTTGCATTGGACATAAAGCATGTCATTGCCCCACATCTGGGACTTCTGACGATGCAGCAGACACAGATCTACCTTGGCAATATCAGGCAGGCAAACCTTGACGTCACCCAGTTCATCGCTTGCCACATCAGAGCCGGCGAAAGCACAGAATGCATCATCGAGGCTTTCAAGGACAGATACCTTCACGGTTATATCAAGAGCATTTACCCAATGGATGCCATGCGTCTCAATACTTCAATCATGATTGAGCTTCTCAAGCGAGAGCTGCAGATTCCAAGCCAAGAGACCTCATCGCCTACCGATTCGGATCTCACTCATCAGGGCAGACCCGAAGATTAGCATGGCACCGATAAGCATCAGGTAGGAAACAAGCGGTCTTTTCTGTCCCACTTGAATCAATCCTTAGGCTTTGTCGCCACAAGATATTTCTCAAATCCGCTAACTGGCAAAGGCCTTGAGTAGTAGAAACCTTGGATCATGTCACATTGCAGTTTCTTGAGGCGTCTTCGCTGAGCTTCGGTCTCTACACCCTCTGCAACCGTTTTAAGGCCCATGACCTTGGCCAGTCGGATGCAGAAGTCCAGAACACTCCTTTTCTGGTTCTCGGAATCCTGGAGAATGATGCTTCTGTCAATCTTGAGAACATCAATATCCATGTTGTTGAGCACCGTAAGCGAAGAGTATCCACAACCGAAATCATCCAGCTCGACGGAAAAGCCATTCTCATGCAGTTTACGGATTCCGGATATGACCATCTCAGGGCTGTCTGTAAAGGCGGACTCTGTGACCTCAATATGGACAAGGCCAGGTTCAAGTCCGAAATCCTTGATGCGGTCGATGATCCAGGAGGCAAGATCTTCATCCTCAAAGTCTCTTCGGGAAAGGTTCACCGAGACAGGAATCAGAGGAAGGCCCATGGCTTTCCATCTGGCAAGATCGGCACAGACCTTTGTCAACACATAGCGGTCAAGGCCACGGATGAAACCTACTCGCTCAAAGACCGGTATGAACTCCCCTGGACTCATGAATCCATATTCCGGATGGGTCCAACGGACAAGTGCTTCTGAACCACAGACCCTACCGGTTTCCGTACAATGCTTCGGTTGGTAATAGATGGAGAACTGATTCTGTTCCAAAGCAGCCTCCATGCTTCCCAGGATTCGCAGTTCCTTCTGCTTGTCCATGCGCATGGCATCGCTGTATTCGGCAATGGTTTCCCCATATTTCATTCGGATGCTGGAAATGGCAGTTGAGGCATTGGCATAAAGGTTCTTCACAGGAATGGATGCATTTGCAGGAACCATTCCGATCTTAACGGAAAGGTTTGGAATCGGAGCGTTCTTTCGGATTTCGGATAGCACGTCTGGGTTTTCCAACGGCATTTTCTCAAGAAGGAAGGCAATCTCATCGTCAGAGATCCGTCCACCAATCAGGGAATCCGGGAAGATTCTTCTGATGCAGTTCGAGACGTGGTTGATGACCAGATTGCCGACAACCTCACCGAACTTCTCCACATACATCTGGTAGTTTTCAATATCCACACACAGGAAACAGTACTCGGTCTCAAGATCATCCTTCATCTTCTCTGTGGCATAGCGCGTAAAGAACTCTCTCGAGTAAAGGCCGGTGACGCCGTCCTTCTCCATTTTGGATATAAGTGCAGACTTGTTCTTCAGTTCATGCACCTTGGAAAGCCGATTGCCGATCACCTGGACATTGTGAGGCAGATACTGGAAATCAAAGGCTCCCGCAGCAAGGAAGTCCGCTTCCGTTCGTTCCCATTGCTCGAGCATTGTCACAAGGACAGGAACCTTTTGAGCATCCTCGCCTTCCCCTATCGCATGCAGAAGGTCCAATACTTCGGACTCCGAGAGGCCACCTCCTGTGAGAACCGATGTGATTCGGCCTTTTCGGGCGGCAAGTACATCCAGAACGTTCTGGATGCTATCTGCTCCATACACTTCATAGCCAGGAGACAGAAGTTTTTTGAGAACGTCGTCTTTCTCAAACACGACGACTCTGATGCCACAATCCATCTGATCTGCGGTTCTAGGCTCTTTCGCATTCAGCTCGATTCCAATGAAAATATTCTCTGGTGTAGGACCGATTTTCCGGATCACAAATCTGCAGCAATAGACCTTGCCTTCTCTGTACATGTGGAAATATCCACTGAAATCGTTCTGGTAGATCAGATACGAGGCAAGTCTCTCTGGCAAAAGATGCTGAATCAGATATTCCTGGTTACCTTTCACAACATGCTCAAGAACAAAAGACAGCATGAGCTGACGATAGTCAATCCGCCCTTTCAGCCTTTCCCCATAAAGAATCTCAAAATAATCATGCATTCGGAGGGGAATGAGCAGATTCTCTTTCAGCACCAGTCGGAAAACCAGTGCAAAGGAATCGGTCTCAGCCTTTGCCATTTCCTGCTCAAACAGTTTATCAATATCAAGCTGCTCTCTCTGCGGATTCTTCATGCAATGTTCCTTTCTAAACGAATATCCCGTAAATGATAACGTCTTGGGATTCATTCTGCAACATAGATGTATTTTGCAGAATGCGCAGGGATTTCTTCAAAGGCCATATGGGGATTCACAAAAAAACAGAAAAGGGCTACCGCAAGCCTTTTAGCATTGCAGCAGCCCTCAAAAGGGGAACAAAGGCAATTATTTGCCAAGGTATTCCTTTCTTCCGATCTCGTAGAGGTTATTTCCCTCGCAGTCAATGATGACGACAAGCGGCATATCCTCGACATAGAGCTTTCGAAGGGCCTCAGCTCCAAGATCTTCGTAAGCGATCAGCTCACACTTCTTGATGCACTTTGCCAACAGGGCACCTGCGCCTCCGATAGCACCGAAGTAGACACCAGAATACTTTTTCATAGCCTCGACGACTTCAGGAAGTCTGGCGCCCTTTCCGATCATTCCTCTGGCACCGACAGACATCATGGTTGGAGCATAGGCATCCATACGACCACTGGTGGTAGGACCTGCAGAACCAATGACCGTACCTGGCTTTGCAGGAGTTGGACCGACGTAGTAGATTGTGGCATCGGTTGGGTCAAAAGGAAGAGGCTCTCCCTTTGCCAAGGACTCGCACATGCGCTTGTGGCCAGCATCTCTTGATGTGTAGATAGTTCCAGTAAGAAGAACCTCATCTCCAGCGTGGAGGGTTCTTGCAAGCTCTTCAGTAAGTGGCAATGTGATTTTTCTGGTCATCAGATCACCTCCGTCTTATGTCTTGTGACATGGCAGTTGATGTTGACTGCACATGGCATTCCAGCAATGTGGGTTGGCAGAGTCTCAATGTTCAGGCCAATTGCAGTGGTCTTTCCACCAAATCCCTGAGGACCGATTCCGAGCTGGTTGATCTTCTCAAGCATCTCCACCTCAAGGTCTGCATAGTATGGATCTGGGTTGGAGGAATCGATAGGTCTCATCAGAGCCTTTTTGGCAAGCAAAGCAGCCTTGTCGAATGTTCCGCCGATACCGACACCGACAACCATTGGAGGACATGGGTTTGGACCAGCAGTCTCAACAACCTCAAGAATGAAATCCTTGATTCCCTGAAGACCTGCAGAAGGCTTGAACATGCGAATCTGGCTCATGTTCTCGCTACCGAATCCCTTCGGTCCGAGAGTTACCTTGATGTTCTCGCCAGGAACGATTTCTGTGTAAATCATGGCCGGAGTGTTGTCTCCAGTGTTTCCACGGCGAACAGGATCCTTGACGACGGACTTTCTGAGATAGCCGTTGGTATAACCGCGACGAACACCTTCATTGATGGCATCAGTGAGGTCGCCACCGACAAGATGGACATCCTGACCGATCTCAAGGAAGACGCAAGCCATTCCGGTATCCTGGCAGATTGGAACGCACTCCTTGTCTGCAATCTCATAGTTCTCAATGATGTTATCCAGAACACCCTGAGCAATTCTTCCATCCTCACAGGCTCTGCAGTTCTTGATGGCACACTTCACATCCTGTGGAAGGTGTACATTTGCCTCAATGCAAAGTCGTTCAACGACATCTGTCAATGTTGCTACGTTAATCTCGCGCATTGTGTGCCTCCAATTAGGCTTCCTTGGCCTTATCAAGCTTCACGTTTCTGAAATACAGACCCATATCAATGGAGATCTCAATGAGATTCAGGAAGTAGAAGAAGAAGGCAAGATAGAACAGCCATCCGTCACCCTTTCCTGCTGAGATCAGCAAGAACTTGCGGATGATACCGAAAATGTATCCGATCCAGATGAAGAACTCAAAGAAGAGGCTCTTTCCCTTTGCAGTTCTTGAGATCCAGGACTTTCTGATGGAAATTGGCCATGAGAAGCCAAAACAAAGAATCATCAATGCTTCCAGTAAATCTGTCATAGTTTTATGTCTCCTTTCTCCAGATTATCTCTTATGGTTTGCGTAGCTTGGAAGAAGCTTTGGTGAAACGACACCAGTATCCAAGCCGGCTTTCTTCAGTTCAACATCATAATTCTTGATATGGTCAAGGCTAGGTGTTCCAAGAACAATCTCCTTGCTCTTTGCCGCCGCTTTCTTTCCAGCATTTCGTCCGAAAACAATGATGTCAAGCAGAGAGTTGCCCATGAGTCTGTTTCTACCATGGATTCCTCCGACTGCCTCACCTGCGACAAGGAGGTTCGGAATGACCTTGGTGAAACCGTCTCCATTGATCTCCAGTCCTCCGTTCTGGTAATGCAGAGTAGGATAAATTGGGATTGGGACCTTTCTCATGTCGATTCCGTAATTGATGTACATACGGAACATGGCAGGGATTCTCTTTTCAATCGTACCTTCTCCACCCAGAATCTCAATCATCGGAGTATCAAGCCATACGCCCTTGGAACCACCAGGAAGATCGATTCCACGACCTTCGGCACACTCGCGGATGACACCTGCTGCGTTGACGTCACGGGTCTCCAGCGGATGGATGTAAGCCTCACCTTCTGCGTTGACAAGCTGGGCTCCAACGGAACGGACCTTCTCTGTCACCAGAGCACCCAGAATCTGGGATGGATAGATAGCTCCTGTTGGATGGTACTGGATGGAATCCTGATACAGCAGAGGAGCACCTGCGCGGTAACCGAGAACCAGGCCATCGGCTGTTGCACCGTAGTGGTTGGAGGTTGGGAAACCCTGATAATGCATTCGTCCGGCACCACCTGTGGCAATGACCACGGTCTTTGCCTTGGCAACGCTGTAGTCACCGGTTTCCATGTTCAGAAGAACAGCACCTGCAACCTGGCCCTTCTCGTCCTTGAGAAGCTCAACAGCAGAAGTGAACTCCACCACTGGAATTCCCAGGTTGATGACCTCGTCACGGACAGTACGCATGATTTCTGCTCCGGAGTAATCCTTTGCCGCATGCATTCTCTTTCTGGAGGTTCCACCACCATGTGTGGTCACCATGGTTCCATCTGCTTCCTTGTCAAACTCAACACCGAGGTCATTGAGCCACTTGATGGCATCTGGAGCCTCCATGACAAGTCTTCTGACAAGCTCAGGACGACCTGCGAAATGTCCGCCGCCGAAGCAGTCGATATAGTGCTGAAGCGGTGAATCGTTTGGTTTGTCTGCAGCCTGGATACCACCTTCGGCCATCATGGTGTTGGCATCACCGATACGAAGCTTTGTGACAATCATGACGTTTGCACCAGCATTGTGGGCTTCGATGGCACAGGAGCTACCGGCTCCACCGCCGCCGATGACCAGTACGTCTACGTCGTAGTCGATCTTTGAAAGATCGATATTCTCATGCAGGATGCGGCTTGTGGAATGGAGCATCTCAGTCAGCTCCAAAGGAGCCTTCTGGCCCTTGTTTGGTCCGACCTTGATTTCAGCGAAGGCATCTGGGTTGTAGTCTGGATGGAAAGCCTTGAGAAGACTGTCCTTCTCCTCGGCAGTCAGACGTCTTGGCTCCGTTTCCATTCTGTGTTTTCTGGAGGCTTCAACTTTTGCGACAGACTCCATCATGCTATCTGGATATGGTCTATACATGTTCAAATCTCCTATTTCTCAATGTCTCTGTTGTTGTAAAGCTCTTTGAGCTCTGTGATAGGCTTTTGCATAATCGCCTCGATCATGTCGTCAAAAGCACCACTGTTGACCTCTTCAACACGCTTTTCCAGATGCTCAGACTTTGGAGCCACATACTTGCCGTTGAGGCGTCTTGCCAGCTGTGCAACCATCGGATGTGAAATTCCGGCCGGGCAGCGAACCGAGCAGCAACCGCAGCTGACGCAGTCGAAAGACTCCTCTGCACACTTGGCAAAGTCCCCTCTCTGTGCGTATGCGATGTACTGCATGACGTTCAGTCCCTGGGTGCAGGCCTTTGTGCAGGCATTGCATCCGATGCAGCTGTAGATTTCAGGATAGAGTTCCATCATGACCTGCTGGTTTGGTCTGAGGTCCTCGATCTCATAGGTTCTCTTGTCGGTTGGGAAGAAAGGAATGCTTGCGATGTACATTCCATCCTGTACCTGAGTCTGACAGGCAAGACAGGTCTTAAGTTCATTCTTTCCCTTGATTCTATAGATGGTGGCACAGGCTCCGCAGAAACCGTGGCGGCATCCACAGCCACGCTTGAGCTCATAGCCTGCGTATTCCATTGCTGTCATGATCGTCAATTCTTCCGGAACGCTGTATTTCTTTCCGAAAAAATAAACATTAACCATTTTTCCCATTTTAAAACCCCTCTTTGCCATCAATACTCGTTTGGCATCTCGTCAATCTCATCACAACGGAAAACAGGACCATCCTTGCAGACATACTTGGATCCGATGTTGCAGCGTCCGCACTTTCCGATACCGCATTTCATACGCAATTCCAGCGTGGTATAGACCTGGTCCTTGGAGAATCCCAGTTCCTGGAGTCCTGCAAGAACGAACTTGATCATGATTGGTGGTCCGCAGATGAGAGCGGTCTTGTCTGTGGTGAAACCAAGTTCCTTCACAAAGTTCGGGACAAATCCTACGTGACCGTCCCAACCTTCCTGCTCACGGTCAATTGTAAGGTAGACATTCACGTTCTCTGCCTTCATCCATTTCTCCTGGATCTCCTTGAGCTGGACAAGATCGTCTGCAGAACGTGAACCGTAGACGATATCGACCTTTCCATAGTCAGCTCTGTTATCCAGAACGTAGTTGATGACAGAACGCAGCGGTGCAAGTCCGATTCCACCAGCGATGAACAGAAGATCCTTTCCCTTGAGTTTGTCCTCGACAGGGAAATGGTTTCCATATGGTCCGCGGACGGTAATCTCATCACCAACCTGAAGACTATGAAGCATATCGGTCAGAATTCCGCATTTCTTGATGCTGAACTCCTGGTATTCCTTGTTTGTCGGTGAGGAGGTGATGGAGAACATGCCCTCACTCACACCCGGTACACAGACCATGGCGCA
Source organism: Sphaerochaetaceae bacterium (assembly GCA_024405015.1). Taxonomy (GTDB): domain Bacteria; phylum Spirochaetota; class Spirochaetia; order Sphaerochaetales; family Sphaerochaetaceae; genus UBA9732. The sequence continues at coordinate 3,261 of JAKSPE010000011.1, read as the reverse complement.
CTGGCCTGGCATGTGCTCAAAAAGCTTTCCACCCTCTGGTGCATTCACACGGAAGGTCTTGACGTCAGGGGTCTCCTGACGGATATCCGTGATGATTCCGACCTGCGGAATCAACGTATCAAGAGTGTAGTTCTTGCTGCAGCAGCAATCGCTCATACGGTCTCCTCCTTTTTCTCAAAGGCCTTGATGACCTTGACGATGTTCAGAGAAGAAGGACACTTCTCGACACATCTTCCACATCCGACACAGGAATACATACCGTCATTGTTGGCTGGGAAATAGACAAGCTTATGCATAAAGCGCTGTCTGAAACGCTGCATCTGGCTGTTTCTGTTGTTTCCATGAGCCATCATGGTGAAGTCAGAATACATGCAGGAATCCCAGCAGCGGTAGCGGACCACCCCGTGACCGGTATCGTAATCCTTGATGTCATAGCACTGGCAGGTCGGACAAACGAAGGTACAGGTTCCACAGCCAAGACATGGCTTGTAAAGCTCTTCCCAGACCTTGGAATTGAACTTCTCATCAAGAGCGTCCCCATTCCAACCATTCAGGGAAAGATTTGCATAAGGAAGCTTCTCCACGATTGCCTGGATACTGGTCTGTTGGGCCTTTACGGCATCGTCAGAGGCATCCTCAAACAGATCCTTGGCAAGTTCTGTCAGCTTCTCACCCTTGGCTGTGATAGGCTTCCAGTAAAGGTAGCCGTCGACAATCCAGGTTGCCACATCGCCGTTTGGCTGTGATGGGTCCACACCAAAGACCTTGCAGAAACAGGACTCCTCCGGCTCACGACAAGCAAGGGTCACAACAACGCCATGCTCTCTTCGTGCGGCATAGAAGGTATCGACCGGCTCGGCCAAGAAGACCTTGTCCAAGACAGCAAGTCCCTGAAGGTCACAGGCCTTCATGCCAAAGACCACAAAATCCTGGTCTTTCAGTGCCTGCGGTTGGACATTGAGCTTTCGGTTCTCCTTCTTGACGGTATAGAGCGTCTCGCTCTGTGGGAAGAAGGCATCCTTTGGGGATTTGACGGTTTTGAGGGTCTGAAGATCCACTTCACAGCCATCGGACCATACGCTGAAGTTTGTCTGGTCGGCGGTTTTGACAGGGAGGATCAGATCCATGCTCTGTGCAATTTTGCCATACAGGTTCGGCAATGCCTCAATGGAAATTCTTCTCATGATCTGCTCCTTTGTGCCACGACAGATGGCTCGACATCCTCAAACACATAACTTGTAAGAGGTGCCTTGGCCTCGATATCAGCGCCTGCCTGATATTCGCCATACAGCTCGTTGATGTCCTTGATGAACTTGCGGTTGAACAGATGTAGTGGAATGCCCTGTGGACATACGCGGCTGCACTCACCGCAATCGGTACAGCGTCCTGCCACGTGGAAAGCACGGATGATGTGGAACATCTTCTCCTCGAAGCTGTCGGCATTTGCCTTCTGGGAACTGTCGAACTTGGTGCTGTCAAAGACGCACTTGCGACAGCTGCATGCAGGACAGACGTTTCTGCAAGCATTGCAGCGGATGCACTTGCTGAGCTGGGACTGGAAGAAGGCGAACTTCTCCTCAGCGGACATGTTCTCGATTCTCTCGACTTCAGCAAAGCGGTCTGCACTCTTTGTCTCCTTGGAATCGCCAAGAAGTTCATCGTAGATCTTATGTTCCTTACCCTTACAGACACTGCAGCGTTCCAGCATTGCATCGGCATAAGGAAGGCTCTTGTCTCCATAAAGGGTTGTGATTGTCAGCTGGTCGCATGCATCAGAAAGTTCTGCGCCGGAAACACTGAGAATGCCCTTGATTCCGGCCTTTCGGATATTCTCGATATTGAGTTTTCCCTTGCAACCCACACCAATGATGTAGGCCTTCTCGCGGTCAACGCGGTGCTCCTTGAGAAGTTGCTGGAAACTGTAGGTATCACATGGCTTGAGACAAACGAGGGTCTTTCCCTCAAGTTTGGAAGCCTCAATCATGTATTTGCTGAGATTTGCACCGCAAAATCCGTTGTAGACGAAATGCTCCTCAAGGTCCTTTACATTGTCAAAGAAAGCAGGCTCTGGGTTGTAAGTCATGTCTCCAGCCTTCCAGCCAAGGACACGTGCGACAGTGCCGTCTGAAAGAAGCTGCTTTGCGCGATTGATCAGTTCTTGCATCTGAGGTCCTCCAATCTTACGTTCTTTCCAAGGCTGTGAATCTTTGCGACGAACTCGTTCATGGTCTGTGAGAACTTCACGCCCTCTGCAGCGGAAACCCACTCCACTCTTGTTCGGCCATTCTCCACGCCAATGTAGTCCAGCATGGAAAACAGCAGTGTCATTCTTCTTCTGGCATAGAAGTTGCCGGATGTGTAATGGCAATCTCCTGGGTGGCAACCGCACATGATCACACCATCGGCGCCCTTTTCGAAGGCGCGAAGAATGAACATCGGATTGACGCGGCAGGAGCATGGGACACGAATGATCTTCACATCTGCCGGGTAAGCCAAACGGCTGCTTCCAGCCAGGTCGGCTCCTGCATAGCTGCACCAGTTGCAGCAAAAGGCCACAATCTTAGGTCTGAATTCGGTATCGTTGTTCATCGGCATATTGCATCAACCTCCGCAAGAATCTGTCTGTTGGAGAAGCCCTGAAGGTCCATGGCTCCGGAAGGACAAGTAACGGTACAGGCACCACAGCCCTGGCAAAGGGCGGAGTTGACGACTGCAACTCTTCGGTTCTCCTTGATGCCGTGGTCATTGATCAGCTTGGTCTCATAGGAGATGGCTCCGTAAGGACAGACATTTGCACACTGGGAACAGCCGTTGCACATCAGCTCATCCGGCTTTGCGGTGCATGGGTTTGTCATCAGCTTGTCCTTGGCCAGAAGTCCAATAGCCTTGACGGCGGCAGCTCCTGCCTGGGAAACGGTCTCCGGAATGTCCTTTGGTCCCTGGCAGACTCCAGAAAGGAAAATGCCAGCGGTTGGAGACTCGACCGGACGAAGCTTTGCATGGGCTTCGGTGAGGAAATTGTTGGTATCAATGCTTGCAGTCAGCATGGTTGCGATCTTTCGCACATCTGGATTCGGTTCAATGGCAGCGGCAAGAACAACCATGTCGGCCTGTTTGAGAATCTGCTTGTTGTCCAGAAGGTCCGAACCCTGCACCAGAAGTTTTCCGTCTGGCTGTGGAATGACCTTACCGACCTGACCCTTGATATAGTTGACGCCATACTCTTCGACGGCTCTGCGGTAGAACTCATCGAAGTTCTTT
>JAKSPE010000010.1 GCA_024405015.1 Sphaerochaetaceae bacterium | reverse complement strand
GTAAGAAAACCGTTGACGAAATTGTTGTCATTGGCATTTCCGGTCTTTTTCTTGAGCCATTCGCCAAAAAGTTCAAACCAGCGCTCGATGTTCAGAATCTCACCAAACAGAGCACCCAGGGCAAGACAGATGACGACGACCATGGAATTTGCACTGGAAAGGACTCCTTCACTGATAGAGAGCATCCCGGACATTGCACCAGCGATGCCGATGAACATGACACTGATTCCACTTGCCATATTCAGCGTCTCCTGGATCCTTGGTTTGAGGAAACGGCCGCAGACTGCGCCTGCAATGCCTCCCACAACAATGGCTCCCGTGTTGATCAATGTTCCTAATCCAATCATCGTAACAATCCTACCTGAGCGGATGATAGCACTTTCAGAGAAAATAGTAAGCAGATTTGTAGGGATTCTTTGCGAATGCTCAGGATGCCGACGGATGGGACTCTGGCGGAACATCCATGCCACCATCGCCCTCTTCGCTGCCACTTGCATAACGCAAGATCATATCCAGCTCGAAGGTTGCCCTTCCCAAAGCCTGTGGCAGAAGTTCTCTCTGGTTGTCGGCGACGATGCACTGCTCAAGGCGCATGCCATAGTCGCTCATCAGAACAACATCTTCCAGCTTTGCCTCAAGTTCTTGAGTGGAAAGCTCCTGGGAAACCTGATTCCATTTACAATGTCGGAACTGTGGCTTTCCGTCCTTGCCTTTAACAGCAGAGGCGCCAAAGAGACGGCAGACAAGAGGTCTCCAGCGATAGACGGAGCAATGAAATGGTGTATCGGAGCGATACAATGGGCAGGTTTGTGTTTCCGGCTTCCAGTTGGCGGCAATATCCAAAGCCTCCTGATGTCTGTCCTCAGAGGCAAGGCCCAATGCCATGTACTCGGCCTCAGCACGTGTCATGTCAGGAACAAAGATTTCACAGCAGCTGCCGCATCCGGATTTACAGGTGATGTTGAAGGTATCACAAAAGCGCTTCTGGTCTTTCTCCAGATCCTCGTAGATGGTGTTGATGGCATTGATCCTGTCACCAAGCTCGGTACCGTGCAATTTTGCATACAAGTCATCCGCTTTCATTATTCATACCTTCTTGATGGGAGAAAAAATAATGAAATCGTTTTTGTTTGTAAATATTTTTCGTGCAGATTCGCATAAAAAAACAGCACAAGCTTTCTGCCTGTGCTGTCTGAACTCTCAAAGTTGAATTACTTCTCGAATGGGAACTTGTAGTCAAGACCGAGCTCGTCTCTGAGCTGGATGAACTCCTTCTGGATGGCATCTCCAACTGGAACACCCTTGTCCTTTCTGTCCTGCCATGCAAGATACTCCTTCTCACCTGCTGTGTAGATGCGCTCTGCGCCTGGAGCCTTAGCAGACTCTCTGAGGCCGCGGCAGATGCCACCAGCTGTCTTCTTGAAAGTCTCAACACCCATGAAGAACTCTGGGTTGATGACGATGAAGAAGTGACCGAGTCTGTACATCTGAGGATTTCCGTCCTTGTCCTTACCATTGAGGTCCTTCATGTATGGGCCACCAGCAAGTGCTGCAGAGAGAATCTCAACAATTGTTGTGAAACCATAACCCTTGTAACCGCCTGTTGCCTCTCCAAGTCCTCCGAGTGGGCACAGAGCAGCCTGACCGGCTCTCATGTCCTTGAGGATCTTTCCGGACTCTGTCATGGTCTCACCTTCACGGTTGACGACAAGTCCTGCAGGAGTTGCCTTACCCATTCTCTCATAGAACTCGATCTTTCCGTTCTGGATGGTTGATGTTGCACAGTCGAAGTTGAATGGGAACTCTTCATCGGTTGGCATTGTGAATGTCAGTGGGTTTGTACCCATCATTGGCTCAACGCCCCATGTAGGAGCAACGGATGGTCTTGCGTTTGTACCAGAGATACCGACCATACCAGCCTTCTCAGCCATTGTTGTCCAGTAACCGGCGATTCCGTAGTGTGTGGAATTGAAGATTGTACCACCAGCCATACCGTACTTCTTGGCCTTCTCGATAAGCATTGTCATCATCTTGTAGGAAGCGACCATACCCATACCATTGTGAGCATCCATGACCACTGTGGTTGGAGTGTCCTTGACGATCTCACACTCTGTAACAGGAAGAAGGGTTCCATTCTTGATTCTGTCGAGATAGATTGGCTTGAATCTGTTGCAGCCGTGGCTCTCAATACCTCTGCGGTCTGACTCAAGAAGAACATCAGCACAGATCTTAGCGTCCTCTCTTGGAACACCGTACTTCTCAAAAACATCAATCATGAAATTGTTGATGAGATCCCATGAAACATATGGTCTTGTCTCTGCCATAAAAACTCCTTATTGCTTTGAAGCGAATAATCGATATCGTATTACTAAAAGTATATTCCAAATGAGAGATATTGTCATCATGAAATGACCATTACCTATCAGTTCTCACTGCAGTCGTTCCAGTTTCCTGCCAAGAATCTGAAGTCCAATGCCGCAAAGCTCGTCATACAGCTTTTCCGTCACAGGAACACCGCATTTCCAGGACCTTTCTTCGGCCTCATGCTCCTTCTGACCGGCATAGTAGACGCGCTCACAACCTTCAGCTGGTCGCAGTGCATTCAGCTCATCCAGCATTCTGCCCATATCGGCCTTGAACGCCTCAGGATCGCGGAACAGGTCAAGCTGAATGGCTCCGAAGAAGTGGCATACTCGGGCGCTTGTGTTCTCACTGTCCATGACATCCCGTCCGAAAGGTCCTCCGGAAAGCAGTGCCGTCATGATATCGACAACGGTGGCAAGGCCATAGCCCTTGTATCCGGAAAGCATCTCGCCCTCGCCTCCCAAAGGCATCAGTCCACCGCCTCTGAGATACAGCATGTCCTCAATGAGCCTAACAGGGTCGTTGGTCCCATGTCCTGTCGTATCAACAGCCCAGCCCGATGGAATGTCCTTGCCTTCGCGTGCATGGATCTCGATTTTGCCACGTGTCACCACTGTGGTTGCCATATCCAGACAGAAAATCCGTCCGTTGGAGGCAGGAACAGCCACCGCAATCGGATTGGTTCCAAAATATGGGTCACGGGCAAATGTCGGCACACCCATAGCAGCTGTGTTTGTCATGCCGATTCCAATCATGTCGTGTCTGGCAGCCATCTCGGCATAGAAACCAGCAATACCGAAGTGGTTGGAGTTTCGCACACTGGAAAAACACACCCCGTGTTCCTTGGCTTTGGAGATGACGGTATCCATTGTGGTTCTGGAAAGGCTCAGTCCCATGGCACCGTTTCCATCCAGCACATAGGAAATTGGAGTCTCCCGCAAAACAGTTGGCTTCACACCGCTGACCATGACACCCTCTTGAATGCCATAAACATAGCGCTGAAGACGGCTCACACCATGGCTTGCAATGCCACGGGCATCGGCATCCACAAGGATTTTCGCACTGTCATCGGCCTCGATTTCCGACAATCCGATGGTTCGGAAAACCTGTCTGCAGAAATCGGTCAGGCCATTTCGATCGATATAGACCATGTGTCACCTGTCTATGCTGCCGCGGTCAATGGCTTCCCAAAGGCCGTAAAGGTAGTTGCATCCGAGGGCTCGGTCATACAGGCCATAACCTGGCATGGAGACCTCTCCCCAGATGGCTCTTCCATGGTCTGGTCGGATCGGGCCGTCAAAACCTGTGTCGTACAGGGCCTTCATGATGGCATACATGTCCATGGAGCCGTCACAGCTGGCATGGGCAGCCTCATCAAACTTGCCCTCGCCCAGATAGCGGAGATTGCGGATGTGAGCAAAATGGATTCTGCCCTTTGCGGCGCGGATGATCTCAGGGATATCGTTCTTTGGGTTGGATCCCAGAGAACCGGTACACAGGGTAAGACCGTTGTGGACATTATCGACGCTGGAAAGCAGTCGTTCGATATCAGCCTTGTCCTTTACGATTCTCGGGAGGTTGAACACAGGCCATGCCGGATCGTCTGGATGCATTGCCATATTGATGTCGTATTTGTCGCACACCGGCATGATGGCATTGAGAAAATAGCAGAGATTCTTGAGAAGGCCTTCAGAATCCAGGCCCTTGTACAGCAGAAACAGCTCACGGATGTGTGCCATTCTCTCAGGCTCCCAGCCAGCAAGCCGGAAGTTGTTGGACTTCTCGGTCATGTGGTTCATAAAATCATCGACTTTGATTTTGTCCACAAGTTCCTGGTCGTAGGACATGACGGTAGAGCCGTCCTCTCGCAGTTTTGCAAGGTCACTTCGCGTCCAGTCAAAGACCGGCATGAAGTTGTAGCAGACCATGTGGATATCCTCTTTTCCGAGGTTCTCCAGGGTCTTGATGTAATTCTCAATATACTGGTCCCTTTCCGGGTTTCCCACCTTTATGGCGTCGTGGATGTTGACGCTCTCAATTCCCTCAAGGGTAAGGCCGCTGCCTTCAATTCGGCTTTTGAGCGCATGAATCTCATCCTGTGTCCATACGACACCTGGCATTTTGTCATAGAGTGTGCTCACCACACCCTTCACTACAGGAATCTGTCTGATCTGGTCCAGTGTGACGGAATCGAATCCATCGCCGAACCAACGGAATGTCATTTTCATATTTGTTTCCTCCACCGTTACCCATTCTTGAACGATATTGGAGAAAATGCAACATAGATATCGTAACAAAATCTTATGAAAAATGTTACATTTATCGTAATGGTATCGGCATCTGTTTGCAGATGCCAGAGCCCAAGGAGAACACCATGTTCAAGACAAACCATTTCATCTGGCTGGCAATCTGTGCAGTCCTCATTGTGGGACCTGTCCTTTACATGCGAAAGAGAAAGCCGTCCCTTAAGGATGTCCTTACCGCATGCTGCATCGTGTGCGTCGTCTCCGAGATCATCAAGGTCTTCGGCACCATCGAAATCGTCCCATCGGCCGACGGAACCATGTACTATCCGTACCTTGAGACAAACCACATTCCACTTCACCTGTGCTCCTTGCAGATCATCACCATTTTCCTGTGCCGTTTCATGAAGGAAGGGAAAAAGCGTGAAATCGTTCTGGCATTCCTCTCCACAACAGCTCCACTGGGAGCAGCCTTTGCACTGGCCCTTCCAAGCGTTCTGGGTTCCACCGTTCCACTTGGACATGAGTTTATCCACCCTATCGCCTACCAGACATTCCTTTACCATACCATGCTGATCACCTTGGGCATCTACATCCAGATGTCCGGCGAGGTCCACTACGAAACCAAGTACTACTGGTACACTTTGGGAATCCTGGGAGCTCTGTTCTTCTGCTCCATCTACATCAACTCACTGTTCGGCCATGCCGTCTACAATGCAGACACTCTGGTAAGCGTTGAACATACAACAAACTTCCTGTTCTCCTACCTGACTCCGATTGGACTGGTTCTGAAGAAGAAATGGCACTGGTTCATCTACCTTCTGATCATCTTCGCCTTGGCGTTCAGCCTCATTGCCCTCTTCTACATTCCAGTGTTCATCAAGGATGCCAAAAAGAGAAAGGCCTTGAAGGCAAAAGCCAAATAAGGATTCTAAAATCCCAAAACGCAGCGCACAACGCATACACATCTACCAGCAAGGCCAAAATTGGACCTACTGGTAGATTTTTTCTACCAAAATGCCCCTTTCTGGCTCTTTTGGTAGACATTTCAACAAGAGAACACCACGTCAGACACTCCGATTTCCACCCATCTATCACAAGAGCCCCGATTTCACTATAGTGAAACCTATGAAACCGATTAACAAGAACACAACCCAGCTTGCCGTTCTGCCAAGCAGCTGTGACCACACAGGAAAGCTTGGCCGATTCGATGTCTTTAAGACTTTCATGGACCTTGCCAACGAGCATGCCACCGTTCTTGGCATCAACCAGGCGGTTCTCGTAAGCAGAAACCAGTTCTGGCTTACGGTCAAAACCAGAGTCCACTTCTACAACAGACCGGAAATGGGCAAGATGATGACAGCCGAGACATGGCCAATGAAGCCGGGTTCCCTTCGAACAGACCGATGCTATCGCCTCACCTGCGAGGGCCAGCTTGTCGCCGAAGGTAAGACCGAGTGGGCAGTCATGGACTTCAACACAGGAAGACTTGCCAACATCGCAACCGTCTTCCCTACCGATTTTGATTTTTGCCAGGACACGGTTGACCTTGAGGATTTCCCAAGAATTGTACTTTCCGAGCAGACCGATGAGGTGCGCGGTCCATACCGAGTCAGCTCCTCAGACACCGACATGGGGATGCATATGAACAACACCGCCTATGTCAGAGCCCTGCTGGGACTGTTCACCACCAAGGAACTGGACGAGATGGACATCCAGGACATCTGTGTGATCTTCAAAGCATCGGCCCATGAGGGTGATATGCTTAGGATGCCGATTGTCCGAAGCGGCAACATCATTGATACCGGTCTTGTCTTTGAAGATGGAAAGCCTGCAGTTGTGGCCAGAATCACCTGCAAAAACTGACATCATCTTACCTGAAAGTCCATAGGAGAGAGAAATGAGAATCGCAATCATCACAGGCGCATCGTCCGGAATGGGACGGGATTTCGTCCATGCAATCGACAAAGAGTTCCAGCCAGAGCAGATTTGGGTGATTGCCCGAAGAGCCGACAGACTTCAGGACCTTGCAAACCAGTGCAAGTCTCAGATCGTTCCGTTGGCTTTGGACCTTTCCTTGGACAGCAGCATCCAGCAACTTGCCGATAAACTCGAAGTGGAAAAACCAGAAGTGCAGGTTCTTGTGAATGCTGCAGGCTATGGCCTTTTCGGAACCTTTGACCAAATGGACCGAGCTGCCCAGGTGGGAATTCCAAGGCTCAACGACATGGCCCTTACCGCCATGTGCCACATCTGCATCCCATACATGCCAAAGGGCTCCAAGATCATCAACCTCGGCTCCAACTCCTCCTGGCAGCCAGTGCCTTACATTGCCGTCTATGCAGCATCCAAGGCCTATGTCCTGAGTTTCTCTAGATCCCTTTCCGTAGAGCTCAAGGACAAGGGCATCCATGTCATGTGCGTCTGTCCAGGCTGGATCAAGACCGAGTTCTTTGACACTGCGGTACACGATGACACCATCAAGTATTACGATAGATTCTACACCTCACAACAGGTTGTGGACAAAGCCATGAAAGACCTCAGACGGAACAGACTGGTCTCCATTTTGGGCTTCCCTGTCCGAATGCAGGTTCGCCTCATCAAATTCCTTCCGAACTGGCTTGTCATGAAAATCTGGTGCAAGCAGCAGGGAAAGTGAGCATAGCATGAAAGAATGTCCGATTGTCGATCCACAGCTGGAACAGAAGCTCAAGGAAGTCTGTCCGAAAATCGTTTTGGCTTCCCAGTCCCCAAACCGCAGATCGGTTCTGGAGCATGCAGGCCTTACGGTCATCGCAAAGCCGCAGGATATCGTTGAAGTCTGTAACGAGACAGAGCCTGCGAAAGTGGTCATGTCCCTGTCCCGTCAGAAACTGGACAGCTATCTCAAAAGCGCTGACTTTGACCCAAGCCTTGTGGCAGTCGGAATCGACACACTTGTGTTTCTGGATGGAAAGCTCATGGGAAAGCCGAAGGACAAAAGCCATGCCTACAGCATGATCCGCGCCTTCTCCGGTCGCTGGCATGAGGTCTATTCAGGCCTTTCGGTCTACCAGCCAAAGACCCAGGAGGTCACCACCTTATCGGATGTCTCAAGAGTCAGATTTGCAGAGCTTTCCGAGCAGCAGATCACCTGGTATGTCGAAACCGGAGACCCGATGGGTGCAGCAGGCTCCTACAAAATTCAGAGTAACGGCTACAAGATCATTGAAGAGATTCAGGGAAGCTTTTCCAACATCATCGGAATCCCTCTGGAAAGGCTCATTGAGAAATTGAGCTGAAATCAGGCAACAAAGAACTCGAGAACAAAGACAATCACGCAACAGGTTGCGGAGACGGTCATCATGTTTGCGCCAAACCAGGCACAGACGATTCCCAAAACCAGTGCTGCAGCGCCAGCAAGCGGGCTCTGTGTGGCATTGATGATGGCAGGAAATGTCATGACTGACAGCGTCACATAAGGCACATAGTAGAAGAAGGAGCGAAGGAATCGGTTCTTGATTGGCTTTCGCAGAATCATCAACGGCAACACGCGAATGGCAAGGGTGACGACAAACATTCCCAGAATATAGACGTAGGCGTTCATTCTGTGACCTCCTTACCCTCTACGGCAGAATCTTCTGGCTCATCCTTCACCGGGAAGGCAAAGGCCAAAGCCGATGCGATGATGATGGTGAGCAGAACCGAGCGGCTTCCTTCGGAAAGGTCCCCTACCCATGGCAGTTTTGAGGCAATGAAGCTTAGGACAAAACAACATGGAATGGCTCCCAAAAGGACTTTGTTCTTGCGAGTTGGTGGAATGAAGGAAGCGATGAACATACCGAAAAGTGCAACGCTCAAGGCACTGACGACGCGAACTGGGAGAATCTCACCTGCAATGACACCCATGGCGGTTCCCAACGACCACATCGGAACGGAGAATGCGGCGGCGCCGTAGCTGACAAACGGATTCAGATACCCTTCCTGGGAAACGCAGAGGCTGAAGATCTCATCGGTGATGAAGAATCCCACACCGAATCGGTGACCAAGAGAAAGCTCTGGGGACAGTTTCTGGCCCAAGGCACAGCTCATGAGAATGTAGCGGCCGTTGGCCACCAGTGTGACAAGAATCAGTTCCACAATGGTTGCACTGGCACCGATCAGTGTGAACAGCGCATATTCACCGGCTGAGGCTATGTTGAGAGCACTTGCGATAAAACCCTGTACAGCATTGAGTCCTACGGCCTTTGCGGCAATTCCAAGAGAGAAAGCGACGGCAAAATAGCCAAGTCCGATTGGGATGCCGGCCTTGAAACCCTTTCTGAATGCCTCGCGATTTGTCATAGCCATATCGATTGAATCCTTTGTGTTTTCTGACAACTAGTACTACCTCGAATTGTATCGACCCGAAGACTTATGTCAATATGGATGCGATTTCGAACAAGTTTCAAAAAAAAACTCAAAAAAAAGTTTTGTTTCTATTTACAAAGACGTGCCATGTGGTTTATTTCTTTTTCCATATTTTTTTTGAGGTGCACATCATGACCAAGTACATTTTTGTTACAGGTGGTGTCGTTTCAGGACTGGGTAAAGGAATCACCGCAGCCAGTCTCGGTCGTCTTCTGAAAAACAGAGGTCTGAAGGTCGCAGCTCAAAAGCTCGACCCATACATGAACGTTGACCCAGGTACCATGAGCCCACTGCAGCATGGAGAGGTCTTCGTCACCGAAGATGGTGCCGAAACAGACCTGGACCTCGGACATTACGAGCGTTTCATCGATGAGGATCTGAACAAGTACTCCAACCTCACAAGCGGAAAGGTCTACTGGAACGTCCTTCACAAGGAGCGTGCCGGTGAGTATCTGGGAAGAACCGTCCAGATCATTCCTCATGTCACAGACGAAATCAAGAAATTCATCTACGCCGTCGGTAACAAGACCAATGCCGATGTCGTCATCACCGAGATCGGTGGAACCGTTGGAGACATCGAAAGCCAGCCATTTTTGGAGGCCATCCGACAGGTCGGTCACGAGGTCGGCGAGCAGAACAGACTTTACATCCATGTCACACTGGTGCCATACCTGAACTTCAGCCAGGAACACAAGAGCAAGCCAACCCAGCACTCCGTCAAGGAGATGCAGAGCCTTGGTATCTTCCCGGACATCATCGTCCTGCGAAGTGACATGCCGATCGAGGAGTCCATCAAGGACAAGATTGCCATGTTCTGTAACGTTGACCAGGACTGCGTCATCGAGAACAAGACACTGGACAGTCTCTATGAGGTTCCAATGATGCTGCATGAGCAGAGAGTCGATGACATCGTCTGCTCCAAGATGAGAATCCGCACCCCGAAGTGCAACATGACAGACTGGAAGGCCATGTGCAGCCTGGTGGAATCCGCAAGTGCATCCGACAAGAACGTAGAGATTGCCATGGTCGGGAAATACACCGCACTGCATGATGCCTACCTTTCCGTCGTTGAGGCTCTTCACCATGCAGCCATCTACAACCAGTGCAACCTGTCCATCCGCTGGGTCGAGTCCACAGAGATCACAAGTTACGACAAGGCAAAGCAGATGCTGGACGGCGTCAAGGGCATTCTGGTTCCAGGAGGCTTCGGAGACAGAGGCATCGAGGGTATGATCAATGCCTGCCGCTATGCACGTGAAACCAAGACCCCATACTTTGGCATCTGCCTTGGTATGCAGATTGCCGTCATCGAGTATGGCCGTGGCGTCCTCGGTTGGAAGGATGCCATGTCAAGTGAGTTCGATCCGGAGACCAAGCACCCGGTCATTGCGCTGATGCCAGACCAGGAAGGCGTCCAGAAGGGCGGAACCATGCGACTTGGCGCCTACCCTTGTAACATCACAAAGGGAACCTTGCTTGAGAAGCTCTATGCACAGCAGAGCATCCAGGAGCGACACAGACATCGCTATGAGTTCAACAACGATTTCCGAAGCGAGTACGAGGCAGCAGGTCTTGTCCTTTGCGGCCAGTCCCCAGACAGAACACTCGTTGAGTCTGTTGAGATTCCTCAGGACAAGCATCCGTTCTTCATCGGTGTCCAGTACCATCCAGAGTTCAAGAGCAGACCAACCAAGGTCCATCCGATTTTCATGGGCTTTGTGAAGGCCGCATTGGAAAACTGAAAAGCCTTCCTTTATCTCTTGGCAAAATGATGATATCCTCTCCCTAGTTGGAGAGGATTTTTTATGAGCAAAGACATGTTGGTTTCCCTTCTGGACCTTCCAGACATCACACAGCTTAAGAATGACCTTGCAGCAAAGGGCATCCATATCAGACGTGCCATGACACCTGACAAATATGTGATTCTGCCAGAGGTCGAGAACATGATGTCCGTCTATGCCAAGGGCGAGGCAGATGTCTGCTTCTCTCGCCAACCGGTTTCCCTTTTCATTGCCACAATCAAGGACAAAGTCATCGGCTTTGCCTGCTACGATGGCACCTACCGAAACTTCTTCGGCCCTACCGCTGTACGAAAGGAGTACCAGGGTCTTGGCATCGGCAAGGCACTTCTGGTGGAGACTCTTGCCGACATGAGAAACGTCGGCTATGCCTATGCCATCATCGGTAGCGCAGGTCCTGCCAAGTTCTACGAAAAGTGCGTTGGAGCCAAGGAAATCGAAGGCTCAGATCCTGGTATCTACAAGGATTTTCTGCTTCTGCTTAAGGAGGAGAGCCATGATTGAACGAGTGGAGCGCAAAGGCACCAACAGTGAAAAGTACAACCCAAAGCACCTTCTAAACCTTTGCGGCAATGCCAATGCCGAACCGTTCTGGGTCGCGGACATGGATTTTGAAAGCCCGAAACCGGTACAGGAGGCACTTCTGAAAGTCGCAAGCCAGAGAACCTACGGCTACCCTGGTTTTGAAGAACTTCCGAAGGCATTCTGCGATTTTGCCAAAAAGCGACACAACCTTGACCTTTGTGCCGAGGATGCCATCGTCTCCCCAGGCATTCTGACCAGCATCAGCATTGTGACCCAGATGTATCCGGACTATGAAATCATTATCCCAAAACCAGCCTACCGTCCGTTTGTGGCCATTGCCGAAAACCACAACCGCAAGATCCATCACTGGGCCCTTTCCTATGACCGCGAAAACGCCCGCTTTAGCCTGGACCTGGCAGAGCTTGAACGAATTGCTGCCCTTCCAGGAAAGAAGATGCTCAGCTTCTGTTCTCCACACAACCCATCGGGCAGAGTCTGGACACGTGAGGAGCTTTTGGGCGTGATTGCCATCTGCAAAAAGCATGACATGCCTATCCTTTGCGATGAGATCCATGCAGATCTGGCTTACAAAAGTGCTGTGGAAATACCATTTCTGGCCCTTGCCCATGAATGCGGCATCAACGCCATCTGCTTCATGGCACCTTCCAAGACATTCAACATCGCAGGCGAGCACATGAGCGTGACGCTTTTCACAGACCCAGCTCTTCGCGATGAGTTTGCAAAACGCCTGCATCAGATCCACTTTGAAGGCCCTTCCCTCTTTTCCGGAACAGCAGCACTTGCCGCCTACCAGGGTGGCTATGACTGGCTCATGGAGCTTGTGGATATGCTGGAAAGCAACGCCAAGTTCGTCTGCTCCTACATGAAGGCGGAGATTCCTAAGATGCGCTTTGTCATGCCACAGGCATCGTTCATCACCTTCGTGGACTGTCGGGACATCCGAGAGCGCCTTCCACAGGGAATGGACGTCTCACACTTCTTCGGAACCAAGGCAGATGTGGCCATGAACTATGGCCTATGGTTCGGTGATGCCTACGAGGATTTTGTACGATTCAACTTCGGAACAGACCGCTCTCACATCGAGGCAGCCCTGGAGCGTATGGCAAAAGCCGTCAGGCAGCTGTAACGCTCTCTGGATTGAGTTTTTTTCGGGTAACGATTCTCATGGTTGTGTAGCAGGCAAGACCGCCTATGATGTCGCTGATCGGCTCTGCGAGGAAGATTCCCTTAACGCCAAGACCAAACAGGTTCGGAAGAACCAGAATGATTGGGATGACCAGAATCACCTTGCGAAACAGGCTGAAGAACAGCGCATGCTTTGGCATGGCCAAGGCTGTATAGGTGCTCTGACCTGCACACTGGAAAGCCATGAAGAACTGCAGCATGAAGTACAGTCGGATACCGACCTTACAGCAGGCAAGAACATCGGCCTCGTTGGTGAAAAGCGATGCAAAAGCACTTGGGAACAGCATGAGAACCGCCCACATGAGCACGAAATAAGTCATCAGGATGCTGAACATCCAATTGATGCAGCTTTTGACCCTGTCGTAACACTTGGCACCATAGTTGTAGCTGATGATCGGTCTGGAGGCACCGGTAACACCGTGCATCAGGGACTGGAACACCTCACGAAGCGAGGAGATGACCGTCATGGTGCCGACCCATGCGTCGCCACCGAAGAACTGAAGCTTTGCATTACAGACCATGGAAACGGCGCTGTTGGTGATGGCAAAGCAGAACTCCGTCAGGCCAAGACCTGCGATCTTACCAATCAGGCCCAATTCTGGTCGAAAGCCCTTGAAGGAGATTCGAATCGGTGTCTTCTTGGACGAGAAGAACAGAATGACCCACAGAGCACTGATGAACTGGGCAATGATGGTTGCCCATGCAGCACCCTTGACGCCAAGGTGGAAAACGAAGATGAAAATCGGATCCAGCACAATGTTCACCACAGCACCGATGAGAACGGTAAGCATTCCCGTTCTGGCATAGCCCTGTGCATTGATGTAAGGATTCAGGCCCAAGGAAACCATGACAAACAGAGTTCCGATGAGGTAGATGTCCAGATAGTCATTGGCATAGCCGAAGGTGTCAGCAGAGGCGCCGATGAGCCAAAGAACCTTCTCTTTCACAAGGTAACTGACGATTGTCAGAAGCACACCACAAAGAACCAGCATGAAAGCGGCGTTGTTCAGATAACGCTGGGCAAGGTCCTTGTCACCTTTTCCGCTGGACATGGCAAAAAGCGGTGCGCCACCGTTTCCGAAAAGGTTCTGAAATGCGGTGATGAGTGTGATGATCGGAAAGGCAAGACCAATGCCGGTGAGGGCAAAGGAACCTGCTCCTGGGATATGGCCAAGATAGATTCTGTCGACAATGCTGTAAAGAGAGTTAATCAGAACGGCAACCGTCATTGGGATGGCCATTCTAATGATATTGCTTGGGATACTACCCTTTGTGAAATCGCTTTTGTCTGATTCGATGCGTGCCATAGCAAAACGGATTATAGTCTTTTGCCAAACATTTGTCAGCAACGCATCAGTAACGGCTGATTTTCTTTTCGGTGAAATCGAAGAACTTGGACACCACCGCGTTCATGATGAAATAGAAGACGCCAGCGATGAAGATCGGCATGGTGGAGAACTGTCTGGCTGAGGCATTCTGGGCAACGCGGAAAAGCTCTGCGACACCAATGGTCTGTGCCAAGGCGGTGTCCTTGACCAATGTGATGACCTCGTTTCCCAGGCTTGGCCAGACAATGCGGATGACCTGAGGAAGCTTGACCTGGATGAACTCATCCCAGCGATTCAGGCCAAGGACATAGCAGGCCTCGTGCTGACCGATTGGAATCGCCTGCAGGCCACTTCTGTAGATTTCGGCAAAGTATGCCGAGTAGTTCAGGACAAAGGCGAAGATACAGGCTGTGAATCGATCAAACGAGACCTTGAAGATATAGTACGGTGCGAAATAGAAGAAGATGAGCTGCAGGATCAGAGGTGTGCCACGCATGATCATGATGTACACATTGACGAGCCCCGACACGACTTTGATCTTGCTCATTCTGCCCTTTGCGACCACAAAGCCGAACGGCATGGCAAAGACCAGTGTCAATGCGAAGATCTTCAATGATACCAATGTGGCATCAAGCATCTGAACCAGCAGTGTTCCCATCTTTTGCTACCCTACCCGATTATTTTCCGATGATTGTGATATCGGCGCCGAACCACTTTTCAGAGATCTTAGCCAGACTTCCGTCGGCAGCCATTTCAGCCATCTTTGCGTTGACGGCATCGGCAAGAGCAACCTCACCAAGGCGGAAGCCAATGGCGTACTCTTCAGCGGCGAGAGACTCGTCCAGGATGCGGAAGGCCTTTCCACTCTGCTGGATGGCGAAGTTTGCAACCAGGAGGTCCATGACAACGGCATCACATCCACCGATCTCAAGGTCCATGAGAGCAGTAAGGTTATCCTCGAACTCGACGATGCTCTTGATGGATTTCTTGAACTCTGGAGTGTCATCCACGGCCTCAGCTGCGGAGGATCCGGCCTGAAGACCGATTTTCTTGCCTGCGAGGTCAGAAAGTGTCTTGTAGGTGGAAGCGTCCTTGACGATGACGACCTGAGCATTCTTGACATAGGAATCGCTGAAGGTCATGCTCTGTCTTCTCTCATCGGTAACGGTAAAACCGTTCCAGATGCAGTCGATCTGCTTTGTGGCAAGCTCCTGCTCCTTGGAATTCCAGTCAATCGGCTGGCAGATAAGCTTGACGCCAAGGCGTGTACATACTTCGCGAGCAACATCAATGTCAAATCCGACAATCTCGTTGTTCTCATCGCGGTAACCCATAGGTGGGAATGCATCATCAAGACCAAGTACGAATGTGCCCTTGTCAGTGACGGCCTTGAGACTGTTATCTGTTGCGGACTCTGCTGCGGCTGCGGCAAAGAGACCTGAAATTGCCATGAGGCAAATGACGGTCAGAACCAAAAGTTTCTTCATAGAATACCCCTTGTGCAATGCACAGCTGTTTTCCAACTTTTACTACATTGCTTTAGTGTGCTAAAGTGATAAATCAACAATATCACTTTCTGGGCCTTTTGTAAACATCAATTGGCGCATGTTTCTGTGAAACTGCTCAGTTTGCCTGGATTTTCAGAGATCCGCTGACGCTGTCCATTTTGATGGAGGCCTTGCCGTCCCCTGCCACATACTTGCCGGAATTGACGGAAGTCGGAATGTCACAGGAGAACTTTCCGCTGACACTATGCAGTGTTGCGGTGAAACCACTCTGGGCCGGGATGGCAAGAACGGCACTTCCTGAGACGACATCAATGCTGACCTTCTTCGGGCACACGCCATAGCAAAGGTTCACCGATCCGCTTACGTTGTTCACCGTCACGGAATCGGCATAGGAGCCGTCAAGGCTAACCGGACCGGAGACCCCATTGACCTTACAATTTAGGGCATCAACTTTGCTTAAGATAGAACTAGAGACGCTGCTTACCTCAAGGGAATTCAGGAGCATCCCTCTTGGGACAACGACTGTAAGGTCCTTGGAGGACTGGTGGCTTGCTTTGGAAAGACCGCTTCTGCACCATTTGATTCGAAGTGTGGATCCGTCAAGATACCAATACATACAGGTCTTGGCATCCAAAGTTGTCTTACAAGACTCATCGAAGCGAACGCTAGAGACATCCCCTTCCACGATTGTGACAGAACCGGAGACCCAATCCACATGAAGGTCACTGACCTTAGAGGCATCCACAGAACCTGGACCTGCCGTGTACTTGGAGGCATTGTCATATTTATACAGGGACATCACCCCGTTGGAACCTGGATTTCTGGAGACGATGACAGCCGTAAGAGCAACCACGAACGCCAGAATGAGAACAACGATAAGCAGCAGTCTTTTCATGGTCAGCCTTCGATTTCAGGTTTCTTGTCCTGAGCCTTTCCCTGCTCAAGTTCCGCACCGTAGGCAAAGACGAAAGAAAGGAGAATCATGACGATTCCAGTTCCGATGCTCAAGTCATAGCTGATGAGATTATCGCAATTGAAAATGGCTGAAACGATGGCACAGATGAGAGCTGCCACCATAGGAATGACGACACTTGCAATTCCTAGGCTACGGAAGGACTTTGCACCCTCTTCGGTAAATGGAGTGCCAGACTGCTGCTCCATGAGGAAGTAGTTTCTGCAAAGTCTGGAAAGGAGGAAACCGCTGAGGCTCATGAACATGCCACAGAGGCAGGTGCCGATCAGGGCCAACATGGTGTAGTGGCTTTCCTGCTCAATCTGCTGCACGGCAGACGTGGAGACGATGTTCACGGTGACAAGAACGGTTGCACCGACAATGCAGGCGATGATGCCGACAAGGCACAGGATCATTGCAACTTTGGCAATGATTCCAAGGACCTTGGAAATGATCTGTATGACTTCAAGATTTGTCTTTTTCATTTTCTCCTCCCTTCGCGAAAAAAGGAACCGCTACTGCGGTCCCTCTCCCCTTATGGATTGTTCATCTTCTGAGATTCACTGCTGGTCAGCAAGCTCCTGAGCCTTCTGAGTCTCAGCCTTGATTCTCTCTTCGATGGCCTTCTGGAACTCAAGTGCCTTCTCAGGATTTGAGATGATGAAAGCCTTGCTGTAGAAGACTTCCTCAGCCTTGAATTCCTGCTTCATTACTGATGGAGGAAGCATGATATCCTCGTCAGTATCCCAATAGTAAGTACCGATGATTTTCTTGATCTGTCTTTTCTTCATGGCCAAATGATACATCAGAATTCATCATTAGGCAATCTTTAACAAATCACATGGAGATTCCAGATGGGCTCGGTTTTTTCGGATTTTCCGCCATTATCCACGCTAATGTTATATGGCTTTTGAAAATATTTGTTTTACATATTAAAAAATATATTATATATTTAATTTGAATCGGTCTGTTCAACCACACGCAGACTTGAGGAGATATGAAAAAATGACGTTTCAATTCCAATACGAGCTTTGCTCGCTGATTATATTGACCTGTTTGGTCATCCAATACCTTACGATGCGGAGGTTCCCATCTAGAACAAACAGTATGTTTACGGGAATCATGCTCTGCAGCATTGCGGACATGGCACTTGATGTCCTGGGCTGTTTCACACTGGTCTACGTCAATGAGATTCCGCTCTGGATCACCTATGCTGTGAACAACCTGTTCTTCTGTTTCCAGATCATCATTCCTGTTCTGATGTGTTCCTATGTCATCCATGTCGCCGGACAGTCCTATTCATCCAAACCAGGTCTCATCGCGCTTCTGATTCCTGCCGCAGTCTTTTTGGGTCTGCAGTTCATCAATCCGTTCACTCACCTGATTTTTGAGATTACAGAAATTGACGGAAGTCTGCAGTATGCTCGTGGCATCCTGTTCATGACACTCTACATCAGTGAGTTCTTCTACCTCGCAGTGGTTGTGGCACTGGTCATCTATTTCAGAAACAGTCTGTCCGCCAAGCAGAAGGGAACCATCTTGCTGTTCGTCTTCGTCATCGTTTCCGCATCGCTGTTCCAGATGGTCCGCACCGACCTGCTTCTCACAGGAATGGCCATGACCATCTCCATCATGCTTATGGATATGATTCTCCAGAACCCAGAGGATATGCTCGACAGCGCATCTAGAGTCTTCAACGGCTCCGCTCTTGAGGTGTTCCTGAACGCATCACTTTCCAGAGGCAAGCAGATTATGCTCACCGTCGTTGACATCGATGGCCTTGATGTACTCGACCGCGGAAGCGGGGCAAAAGCCGACACCATTTTGGAGGCTGCCGTCGGAAAGTTCCTGCTCAAGCTTTCCAAGACAGGAACCTGGGCATTCAGACTCTCAAAATCCAGATTCTTCATTATTGCAAAGGACAAGGAGGAGCTGGAGCGACATTCCAACGCAGTCATCGAGCGCTTCAAGAAAAAGTGGAAGGTCGGCAATGTCTCAATTGACCTTCTTGCAAAAGTCATCTGCGTTGAGACCAACACCTCCATCCAGTTCTCAGGTTCAGAGATGATTGCTCTCATTGACGAGACCATCGCCCTCGACAACACAAGAGGAGGCCACAAGGCACACCTTGTCATTGACTCCACCTTGTTGGCCAGACTGCGAAGAAGACACATCATCGAGGAGTCCATCCGACGCTCCTTCAAGACAGGCGAAGGCCTTTACCTTTGCTTCCAGCCAATCATCAGTACAACAGACAAGTCCCTGATCGCTGCTGAAGCACTTCTGCGTTACAACGACCCGAATCTTGGTGCAGTCTCCCCTGTTGAGTTCATCCCAATCGTCGAAAAGTGCGGCATGGCATCCTTCATCGACACCTACGTCATCACCGAAGGCTGCAAATTCCTTTGCAGACACCCTGAGGTGAAACTGCTTCACATCAACCTCTCCGCCGCAGAGTTCTACCACAACCCAGCCCAGATGATTTCATCCATCGTCGAGACCTACGACGTGGATCCTAGCAGAATCTGCCTGGAGATCACCGAAAGCTCAGCGGCAACCCATCCGGAGATTCTTCTGGACTTCATGACCGAGATGAACGCCAAGGGCTTCCGTTTTGCCCTCGACGACTACGGTACAGGTTTTGCCAACGTCCTTCAGGTCCTGAAGCTTCCGTTCAGAGACATCAAGATCGACAAGAGCCTTCTTGCCGACAATGCGAAGTGCAGAACCTTTTTGGCATCAACCATCAAGATGTTCCTGCAAATCGGATTCATTCCTGTCGTGGAAGGTGTCGAGACCACTGAGCAGCTGAAAGTCGTCACCGATCTGGGAGCCACCACAATCCAGGGCTTTCTGTTCTCTCCGCCTCTGGTAGAAGCAGACTACATCCGATTCATCAACAACAGAAACGAGTAGAGCGAAGCATGATTGAGAATTTTGACCCAAAGAGCATCAGAATCGCAGCCTTTGACCTGGATGGTACAACCCTGCAGGATGGCTATCTGTCTCCAGCTGTCGAAAAAGCACTCAGAACTCTCGCAAAGATGGGCATCGCGGTAACGGTAGCAACCGGACGTGACATTTCCCAGATTCCCCTGAATGTTCTGGACTGCTTCCAATATCGGGTCACCACAAACGGCGCCTCTGTGACAGACAAGTCCGGCAATGTGCTTTCCGAGCACACCATTGATGCAAAGACTGCCTATGACACCCTGTGCACCGTCAGGCGCCATGGGGCAAAAACCGCTGTATACTACAACGGCTACGTGCTTGCCTCCCCAGCCTTTCTTCTGAGACTTCTAAGGAGGACCAACTACCTGAACAAGTCCCACAGAAAAACGACAAAATCCGTACGCAAGGGAAAGATCCGATTCTTCTCCCACCAGTATGTTCGCCGTCAGGCAAAAGATGTGTACAAGATCCAGTGCTTCTTCAAGTCCAACGCCAATCAGGAAGCTGCCGCAAGAGAACTGGAGAGGACTCTTCCGGTCAACCCTTGCATGCTCGAGGATGCCTCCATGGAGATTTCTTACAAGGGAGTATCCAAGGCACATGGACTATTGGAACTGTGTGAGAGCCTTGGCTGCAAAGCCGAGAACATCATTGCCTTCGGTGACAGTGCAAACGACTTGGAACTGCTCAAGACCGCAGGGTTCTCCGTTGGAATGGGAAATGCCGAACAGTGCGTAAAGAACACGGTCGACTATATAACAGACCCCGTCACTGAGGACGGGGTCGCGACTGCAATCAGTCATCTGTTTTCTCTTTGAAAGTCTTCTTCCTTCTCTCTTTCACAGCCTGCGTCAGAAGGTACTCGATCTGGCCGTTGATGCTGCGAAAGTCATCGTCCGCCCATCGGGCAAGTTCATCGTACAACGAGGCTGAAAGCCGCAGAGGAATCTGTTTCTTGGAAGAAGTGCTGTCTGCCATAGCGTACCTTAATAGATGGAACCGGTGTTCAGGACAGGATTGGCTTCCTTGTTTCCGCAAAGGACAACAAGCAGGTTACTGACCATCTGAGCCTTGCGCTCCTCATCCAGGTCAACAACACCATCCTCCTTGAGCTTCTCAAGAGCCATTTCAACCATAGACACGGCGCCTTCAACGATTTTCTTTCTTGCAGCGATGATGGCGACAGCCTGCTGTCTCTGCAGCATGGCAGCTGCGATCTCGGTGGCATAGGCGATCTGGTTCAGGCGAACCTCAATGATATCGATACCGGCGTTCTCCACTCTCTTCTCAAGCTCTTCCTTCATCTCGTTGGCAATTTTGACAGCCGATCCTCTGAGGGTTGTCTCATCGGCCTCTGCATTGCCATCATCACCATCGCTGACAATATCATATGGATACAGTCTTGCGACGTTTCGGATGGTGGAATCGGTCTGGCTGGACAGGTACTCGGTGTAGTTGTCGACATTGATGACGGCCTTTGTGGCATCGACGACCTTCCAGATGACGATGGCACTGACCTCGACTGGGTTTCCGAGCTTGTCGTTGACCTTCTGGTTTCCGTTCACAAAAGTGGAAAGTTTTGTGGAAACCTTCTTCGGAACGGTGATGGTCTGGCTCTTGTTATTCTTGGAAGCCTCAACCATCTTGGCAGCAGCCTCCTCGTCTCTGTTTCTCGGATAGATTGGAGAGCAGAACGGATTCACGAAATGGTAACCTGCTTCATAGATGGTGCCATGATATTTACCGAACAGGGAAAGGACCAAAGCCTCATTTGGCTTGAGAACCTTAAGGCCGTTGAATGAGATCAGGGATGCGATAAAAAGGAATGCGGATGCGACAAGAGCGATAGCTCCTGCGTAATTTCCTTCATCAAGTGCAACAGCTCCACAAATGAAGAGTGCAATGGAAAGGACAAGGACTGCGATGATCAAAACGAGGGCAACAAGACCATTGAAAGTCTTGAGTCTTCTTTCCTGGATATTTCTGTTTTCCATGTGATACCTCCTATCATCATGATATCAAAAAGATATCACCGAAGTGAAAAATCGTCAAGCATCAGGAAATTCTGCTGTCAATGGACGGCGCGTGTCATGAAGGCAAGCGCCCGATCCATGGCCTGCTTCCCTTCTGGGAGGTTTACGTAGATCGGATAGACGTGTATGAGATTGTGTCCGATTTCGAGAGCGCAGTAGGCACCCTGCTCGGTCATCTTCTTTTCCAGCATGCGGGCATCATCCAAAAGGATTTCGCTGTCGGAGGCAAAGACGACCGTCGGTGGAAAGCCTGTGAAATCTCCGTTGATTGGGCTAGCCTCTGCACTGGAGAGAACCTCAGGATCGGTTGTCTGGAAATACTCTGCCCAGCTTTCCTCCAGGAAATTGCTTACCATGCAGTCGGTATCGTAATTTGCCGTGTAACTTGGAAGAGACTTTTCGGCCTGAACCGGCGGAGATAAAAGGACAATGCAGGCAGGAAGAGCCACACCGTTTGCCTTGGCGCGGTTGCAAAGCCCCAAAGCCAGGGTCGCACCAGCACTTTCGCCCATGACGATGACGTTCTTGGCGCCGTAGTCGGCAACAAGGCTCAGATACACGTTGTAGACATCATTAAGCCCCTGTGGGAACGGATGCTCCGGTGCGAGAGCATAGTTGGTGTTGTACACATCAAGATCGCTATGCAGAACAATATAGAAACAGACGGATCTGTCGCTGCCCTTGTCACAGCTGGTGAAAGATCCCCCATGAATGAACAGGACAACCTTTTTGGAAGGAGCATTCTTGTGGCGAATCAGCTCGCCGTCCACCCCTGCCATCTGCATCTCTTCCAACACAAGATTCTCAGGAACCGGAACGGAGATGAAGGTCCTTCTCTTTGTGTAATCAGGGCGGTTATTTGGATCGTACACAGTCCTACGCTTCATATAATATTGAAATAGAGTGTCATGAGTCATGGGATCTTCCTTTGGGGCGGAATCTGGGAATCATCCTGTATGAATTCATAATAGCCCCAAAGGCGACTCACGTTCAACAAAGAAATTTCACTCAATTTTTATCTGTTATATTTATGTTTTCCGCAATGGTCATCTTTTTCATTGCGATTTAAATCATTTTTTTCTTTACAACTGAAAAATGCCGTTCTAGAATTGCATTGTCAAATAACCACAATAAAGGAGTTGACCATGGAAAAATTCTTCAAACTCAAGGAAAGAGGAACAGATGTCAAGACCGAGATCATGGCTGGTATCACAACCTTCATGACAATGGCTTACATCCTTGCCGTAAACCCAGGAATCCTGACCACTGGAACCGGAATGGTATTCGGAAAGGTCTTCGCAGCAACCGCAATCGCTTCTGCTATCGCCTGTCTGGTCATGAGCCTTCTGGCAAACCTGCCATTCGCACTCTCCGCTGGCATGGGACTGAATGCATTCTTCACCTACACCGTATGTCTTGGAATGGGTTACAGCTGGCAGTTCGCTCTCACAGCAATCTTTGTTGAAGGTATCATCTTCCTTCTTCTCACCATCTGCAACGTCAGAGAGGCAATCGTCAACAGCATCCCAACCGGCCTCAAGAAGGCTATCGGTGCTGGTATTGGACTGTTCATCGCCTTCATCGGACTTCAGAATGCAGGTCTTGTCGTTGGTGGAGCAACTCTTGTTGACCTCAACCCAGAATGGATCAAGAGCCCAGCCTGTATCGTCACAGTCCTCGGCCTGATCATCACAGGCATTCTCCTTGCCAAGAAGGTCAAGGGAGCTCTTCTGATCGGTATCATTGCCGCAACCGTCATTGGAATCCCATTCGGCGTCACAGCCTATGCTGGCGGCTCCTACCTGCCATCCGCACCATATTTCTGCGAATTCGCATTCAAGGAGATCTTTGCAAGCGGAAGATCCGTATTCGATTTCATCATCGTCATGTTCACCTTCCTGTTCGTTGATATGTTCGACACCGTCGGAACACTCATCGGATGTGCCGGAAAGTCAAACATGATCCAGGCTGATGGAACCATTCCAAACTGCAAGGAAGCACTTTTCGCCGATGCAGTCGGAACCACCGTCGGTGCCATGCTCGGAACATCAACCGTCACAACTTTCGTTGAAAGCGCTTCTGGTGTTTCTGAAGGTGGAAGAACAGGTCTGACATCCCTCACTGTTGCAGTCCTCTTCATCCTCTCACTCTTCCTCGAGCCACTGTTCGGATCCATTCCAAGCGCCGCAACAGCTCCAGCTCTGATTCTGGTTGGTGTCATGATGATCACTCCTGTCACAGAGGTTGACTGGTCTGACTTCACAGAAGCAATTCCTGCATTCATGTGTATCCTCATGATGGTCTGCACATACAGCATCTCCAACGGTATCATGTTCGGAATCCTCTTCTTTGTCATCATCAAGGCATTCAGTGGAAAGGTGAAAGAAATCAGCCCAATGACATGGGTTGTCTTCGGACTGTTCATCGTCAAAATCATCGTAAACACCCTTTGATGGATGTTGAACCTTAAGAGTTGATCACTGCCGCGGGTTCGCCTGCGGCAGTTTTTCAAAGAGATCAGGAGATATGAAATGGACAAGAATCAGCTGAAACATCTCATTGAAGTAGCATCAGGAAGAGCCCCAGCAGACCTCTGCATCACGAACTGCAACATACTTGATGTCTTTAACAAGGAAGTGTTCCAAGGTGAAGTCTATATCGCAGACGGCATGTTTGCAGGTTTTGGAGGACCATTTTTTCCAGAAGCCTACAAGACGGTAGATGCCAATGGTGCCTACATGGCTCCAGGTTTCATCGACAGCCATCTGCATATCGAGTCATCGCACCTGTCCCCGGCTGAGTATTCCCGTCTTGTCATCCCATGCGGAACCACAACCGTCGTTGCGGATCCACATGAGATTGTGAACGTCTGTGGCGTCGATGGTCTTGACTACATGCTCAAGGCCTCTGAAGGACTTCCCCTTTCGGTGTTCCTCCAATTCCCTTCCTGCGTTCCGGCTACCCCATTTGAGAACGCTGGAGCCAAGCTTACCGCAACGGACATCGCAAGCAGAATCGACAATCCAAGGGTTCTTGGACTTGGAGAACTCATGGATTTTGTTGGTGTATGCAACGCTGACGATGCCGTGCTTGAGAAGATCATGGTCGCAAAGAATGCAAAAAAGGTCATCGATGGCCATTACCTTGGCCTTCTGCATGGCCTTGATGCCTACAGCTGTGCAGGTATCGCCAACGACCATGAATGTGCTACCGCTGAAGACCTTCGCGCCAGAATTCGACGCGGCATGTATGTGCTGCTGCGCCAGGGAACCGTCTGTCATGATCTTCTAAACCTGCTCGAGGGAGTGGATAGCAAAAACGCAGAGCGCTGTCTGATGTGCACCGACGACTGTCAGGCAAAAACCATGTTGGAGATCGGTCACATTGACAACAACATCCGCATGGCAATTGCAGCGGGAGTTGACCCGATTGTGGCAATCAGCATGGCAACCATCAATGCAGCCACATGCTTTGGCTTGTCTGACCGTGGCGCAATCGCCCCAGGTCGCAGAGCGGACTTCGTGCTCCTCTCCTCCTTGGACAAGGACATGAAGGTTCTGGATGTCTACACCGCAGGAAGTCATGTCGCCTCGAGCAAAAAATACCTGGTTCAGACACAGCATGTCTCCCCTGAAAACGTAAGCGGAAAAATGAACATCAAGGACTATGAAGCAAAGCGCTTTGCCCTGAAACTCAAGTCCGAGAACGTGAGAACCATGAAGATTCTTCCAGGGTCTGTCGTCACTGCCATGTCACAGGCAAAGGTCCAATTGGATGAGAACGGCATCTGGCACAGAAACGGCGATGATATCGTCAAGATCTCGGTGGTCGAGCGCCATCATGGCACCGGCAACATCGGAATCGGACTTCTTGAGGGCTTTGGCCTAAAGGGAGGAGCCGTCGCCACGTCGGTTGCCCACGATTCCCATAACGTCATCGTTGCCGGTGACAGCGACAAGGACATGGAAGTTGCCGTCGGCGAGCTTGTTCGCCTGGGCGGTGGCATGGTGGTAGTCAAGGACGGCAAGGTTCTGGAATCGGTTCAGCACGAGATTGCAGGCCTTATGACAGACCTTCCTGGTGAGGTGGTGGCACAGAAACTTGCCAGCATCCAGAAAACGGCCAGAGAGAAGCTTGGCATCCATGACGACATTGACCCGTTCATGACGCTCTGCTTCATGTCCCTTCCGGTCATTCCGGAAATCAAGATCACAGACATGGGCCTGTTCGATCTTGCCAAATTTGGTTTTGTTCCAGTCGAGCTGGACATTTGATTTTCCTCTTTTTCATTGCTTTGGGGCCGTAACTGGCCCCTCTTCTTTGTCAGATGGTTTTGGAAAGGGACAGAAGGCATAGGAAAAACACGACAAAAAACCCTCAAAAAAACCGAAATTGTCGAAAAAGACGACAAAAATACGAAAAAAAACTCATTTCTGTGGTACTCACCATAAAATGAATAAGCCACACATGCCTTGTGATGCTATAATCAGGCCAAGGAGTACCACATGGATAAGAATGTCAGAGATGCCGTTTTGAAATTCAGAGATGACAGAGACTGGAAGCAGTTTCACAACCCAAAGGATCTTGCCATCTCCATCAGCCTTGAGGCAGCTGAGCTTTTGGAGGTATTCCAGTGGTCCGGAAGTGACGTCTCGGCAGAAAGCAGAATGGATAAGATTCGCGAAGAGCTTGCCGATGTGGCCAACTACTGCATTCTGATGGCAGATGCATGTCATCTGGATCTGGATGAAATCATTCTCGAAAAGATCCGCCAGAATGAAAAGAAATACCCCGTGGACAAAGCACGGGGCAAATCAACAAAGTATACCGATCTCTGATCAGACGAACTGGATCATGTGGTTTCCACCAGCGATGGTTGCATAGTCAAGCTCTGTCAGACCAAGAGTCTTGATGATTCCACCTGGTGTGAGGTTGTAGGAAGATCTGACCTCTTCACCAACATCAACTGTTGTGTTGTCTGCCTTGGTGCCGATGGCGCTAACCGATACAGGCTCGCTGACGCCGATGGCATAGGCAAGCTGAACGGTGCACTCCTCAAAGCCATACTTCTTCACCATCTCAACAGCAATCTTTCTAGCCATGTAGCAAGCGCTTCTATCAACCTTGGAAGGGTCCTTTCCGCTGAATGCACCACCACCGACTGGAGCGTAACCGCCATACTGGTCACAGACGATCTTTCTTCCAGTGAGACCACAGTCAGCGGTTGGGCCTCCGATGGTCCAGATACCTGCAGGATTGAGAAGAAGTCTCTTGGCCTGTGGAATGCCCTTCTTCTCAAGAAGTGCCTTCACATAATCCTGAACCTGCTCAAGGGTGTAACCTTCCTTGTGGCAAACGGAAACAAGAATAGTATCAATTGGCTTCTCATAACCTGGGACACTGACATCTGTTGTGACCTGTGTCTTGGCATCGCCCTGGAAAATGGAGTCTGCATTGTCGCGGATATCGTCCTCAATGGCCTTGATGATATCGATGGCAACTTCCTGACCATAAGGGAGGTAGTACTTGCCGCCCTTTGTGGCATAGCCGAACATCATTCCCTGGTCGCCTGCACCGACGTTCTCATCTGAATCAACAGCGTTCTGGATCTGTGGGGACTGTGTGTTGATGTAGTTTCTGAACTCCTTGACGCTGTAGCCGAGTTTTGTGGCAACAGAGTTCACAATCTCCCAGTAATCAGGTGTGGCAGTTGTGGTGATTTCTCCTCCCAGAATGACGACATCGTCCTTGACCATGCACTCACATGCGACATGGGCCTTTGGGTCATCTTTCAGGATGGTGGTGAGAACAGCATCAGAAATCTGATCTGCATACTTGTCTGGATGGTACTTACTGACCATTTCGGTAGAAAACAAAGTCATGTTTTCGCCTCCTTTAGCTTTTCTTTACGGACGGAGCAAGTAGAGCTTAAATCCCGTCGATTCGATTGTGGCAACAGTATAGTAAAAAGACAAAAACTATACAACAACAGCACCGAGAGACAACGATGATTTTCGGGCAGAAAACCAAAATTCCATACAACACAAAAAAAATTATTGGTAGCTATTGCGCAAGTTTGTCAAAAATGCTATAAACACTCTTGTCATGCAGCAGTAGCGTAGTGGTTACGCACCACCTTGCCAAGGTGGCCTACGCGAGTTCGATCCTCGTCTGCTGCTTCCAAACCGGAAGGAACCTAGTTCTTTCCGGTTTTTTATTTCCAATCGATTACTAAAATGCACCAAAATTGATAAAATATTGTAATTGACGACCCATATCATACAGTAAAATAATAGGAATAGGAGAATTACATATGTCTACAAATAAACCAGTCCTTTTGGATGGTGCAGTAGGAACAACCCTGTGGGAAATCGCCGATTCTTGCGGCGTTGAAAAGGTTCCTGTCTGGATCTACAACATTGAGCATCCTGAATTTGTCAGCCAGTTACATAAAAGATATATCGAGGCCGGAGCCAAGATCATCCTGTCCAATACCTTTGGTGCAAACCCTGACACCGTCAAAAGAGCATCCAAGCTCGATATCGCCGAAGTCGTGAAAGCCGGCGTAAGAATCGCAAAAGAAAGCGTGAAAGGCACAGACGTCAAGGTCTGTCTTTCCGTTGGTCCGCTCTCCCAGCTGATGGAGCCATATGGAGACCTGGAAGAGGAAGAGGTCGAAGACCAGTACAGACAGCAGATCGGTGCCGGTATGGAAGAGAAACCAGATCTGATCCTTCTTCAGACATTCATCGATGTGGAAATGATGAAGGTCGCTCTTCGCGTCGCCAAGAGCTATGACGTTCCTGTTTTCTGCTCTATGTCCTTCGAGCCAGTCGGAAAGACCATTATGGGACAGTCCGTCAAGGATGTCGTCGAGGGTCTCTCCCCTCTGAAACCAGATGCCATCGGACTCAACTGCTCTTTGGGACCTGCTTCTGCCGTACCAATCATCAAGCAGTTCCGCGAATACACAGACCTTCCTCTCATTTTCAAGCCAAATGCAGGAAAGCCGATCTCCGTGGGAATCACAGGAACCGTCCCTTACACCGCAGAGCAGTTCGCTCAGGAAGTTGCTCCAGCTCTGGACTTCGTCTCCTACATTGGCGGATGCTGTGGCTGTAACGACAGCTTCATCAGCACACTCAAGCAGCAGATGACAAACGCCTAACAAAAACTCTTAGGACACAAAAAAGGCCACCGCGTATGCAGTGGCCTTTTCCTTTCTTCTAGGCTCAATCACTTTGCATAGTAATCAGCGACAGCGCCAAAGAAGGAATCGATGTTCTCCCATGGAGAATGTGGAGGAATGTCACATCCTGAAGATGGGACATAGTTTGCATGAGCTCCACAATCGGCAAGAAGATCAAGTGTTGCCTTACGGATAGAATCCGGTGTTCCATTGCAGAACTGGGAAGCTGGGTCTACGTTACCCATGACAATTACGTCGGCAGGAACCTCAGCGATGACCTTTCTCATGTCTACGGCATTACCGAAGTGATAAGCGGAACATCCAGTTCTGAGGATGGAATCAAGCATTCCACCAGCATTGTTTCCACAGTTGTGGTAGATCAGTGCAAAGGAATCATCAATCACAGCATCGGCAATCTGCTTCACATATGGCTCAGAGAACTCTGCTGCCATATCGGCAGACATAAGACCTGTCAGAGGCTCAGCCAGAAGGACTCCATCGGCACCAACAGCTTTGAAAGCCTTGATGTAATCGATGATGAACGGAGTCACCTTCTTCATCAGAGCATGCACAAGATCCTCGTCATCGTAGCAGTTCATCAGAATCTCAGAGACGTCATTCAGACGGCCAGCCAAGGAGAATGGTCCAATGGCTCCAGCAAGCAGAGGACGATCATTGATCAGCTTTCTGGCCTTTGCGATTGAATCCACATAAAGGCCAGTACGTCCTGCACCAACCTGCGGAACGGTCAGAGCTTCTGCCTCTTCGACAGTTGTCACAAGTGGCTTGGTGACAACTGGAACTTCATTGTCTGCAAATCGAATTTCAGAACCAAATGCCTCAGCCTCCACAGAAAGATCCATGAAACTGACACAAGCAGAAGCCTTTACCCGATCGGAGATGGCTTTCATGCCCTGGGCCTGAAGATCAGAGTTTGTGACAATATCCTTAACGCTACAACCAAGAAGACTCACACTTGGGAAAGTGAGAATCGGCATGCATTTATAGACACCTGGCTCACGGAGACCGTTCAACCATTCATTCATATTCATAAGAGATACCTATCGTTGATTATGCGCAGAAAGCAGCAGCGACTTCAGCAGCAGATGCTGCATCAGCTGTGTAGCGGTCAGCACCAATTGCATCACAGAAAGACTGTGTAACTGGAGCACCACCAACCATGATCTTGACCTTGGAGCGGATTCCGGCCTTCTCAGCTTCCTTGACGACAACTTCCATCTCTTTCATGGTTGTGGTGAGGAGGGATGAACAGGCAATGATGTTTGCGTTGTTCTCGATTGCTGCTTCGATGAATCTCTCAGCAGAGACGTCTGTACCAAGATCGACAACCTTGAGACCGCGGCCCTTCATCATCATGCCGACAATGTTCTTACCGATATCGTGAAGGTCTCCCTTGACGGTTCCGAGAACGACAGTACCACGCTCGATGGACTCTCCACCCTGAAGATATGGCTGCAGTTCCTGCATGCCAGCATTCATTGCACGTGCGGCAATGAGAACCTCAGGGACGAAAACCTCATTATTCTTAAACTTCTCACCAACAACACCCATTGCAGGAAGGAATCCTTCCTCAAGGATCTGCTTTGGAGAAAAACCACTGCTAAGCAATTCATTTGTCATCTGACGTACAAGTTTTGCCTTTCCGGACTGAACCAGTGTGCCAACTTCAACCAAACTAGCCATATAGATACTCCTTATTTTGCTATTGCAAATCAAGTTTACATCATGAGTTATACTTGACGATTGTAAAAACATGCCTTTTATGTGAAAAAAATGCAGTGCATTCCCCACGTTCCATCAATTGTGTATTTCAATATCCTGGTTTGGGAACTTACCTGTCTTGATTCGGAAAGCATTCGGTGCCATACCTTGATATTTTTTGAAGATACGGGTGAAATAGCTCTGGTCCTCGTAACCTGTCAGTTCGCAGATTTCAAGAATGGAGATATCTGTTGCAATCAGAAGCTCCTTAGCCCGTTCGGTTCTAAGTTTGTTCAGGTACTTGGAGAAAGACATGTTGCATGTGGAGTTGAAGAGTCTGCTGAAATGGCTGACGCTCAGCTGGACATGCTTGGCCACATCGAATTCGGAGATTGGGTTCGCCAGGTTGTTCTGCATGTAATGGATGGCCTTGATGATCTGCGGATTCAGGCCCTGATCCATCAGATCCGACGATATTCTCTTGCAGAAATTACCACGTTGCACATCCAGAAGACCCAGAATCTCTTCATCGCTATTGGAGTCATTGATAGCCTTGATGGTATGAAGGGCCTCCGAGCAGGCGGAAGACTCATCAGAATTTCCCTCGAAGGAACCCATCAGCATGCCACTGACAAGAATCGGAGCCCAGCCCTTCATGTCCGACAATGTGACACCAAAATTGGAGATGCAGATGGAGATGCAGTCACTTAATCGGTCTTTTGAGGTTTTCTCGTTGCCGCTCTTTATGGCAGTGGCCAAAGACAGCATGGCACTTCTCACTCCATTTGCCAGCTTGTTATCCTTGAGATCTCGGAGGGACTCTACAATTCTGGACTGGAAATCAAACCCAGACTCGTGGCTGATCAGTTGTTGGTTGAAATCTGAGAACATGAAGGATGCGCACATGAAAAGGATTCTGGAATAGCTGTAAGCAACATCAGGAGAAATCTCCTTGATGTTCATATCCTTGATTTTATCATAGATCTCCAGCTCTTCCGGATCTACGGAGATGACAGGTCCAGCAATGAAGGAACCGATATTCACCCCATTCTTCAGAACGGGACTTGCCCAGAACATGAGATCCTTTGGACAAAGGTAAATGTAGCTGCCTCCGAACACCTCGGAATGATTCATTGCCTTGAGATGACAGGCTTTACACCCTTCCATATCAGCACATTCCATCGGCATCCTCTTCATCACGTTGTCCAGATCCTGGACAAAGCGACAGCGGACTCCCGTGGATTTCTCATAATGGAACGCAATCTTCTCAAGCTTCTCTATGACATCATTATCCATAATCACTCCTCTCCGAAAAGCATGTGCTCCACATATTTACCCTGAAATGACGCTGAATCAAACAGTTCCACATACTCCATTCTGAGGCGAAGATCCTCAGATGAATTCTGAGCCTCCGTCGAATGGACAAGTGCAACCGCACCCTTACCGGCAGCATTCCCCAACGTGACGACTTTTGACATGTCCATTTCAGGAAGCATACCGATTTTCATGCAGTTTTCGATACGGATGTAACTGCCAAAACCACCTGCGATATAAACCTTGTCCACATCCTCATAGGATAAGGACAGCATTTCCAAAAGAACCTCAATTCCTGCACGGATGGCAGACTTTGCAAGCTGGATTTCACGGACATCCTTCTGGGTGAACTGAACACCTTGTGCCAACGAGACAGAATCCCCTTCCATCCTTCCGGTGATGTCTACGGTTTCGTCTTCCAAAAGAACGGCCATGGCATCGACAATACCGCTTCCACAGATTCCAATCGGAGCCTTCCCTCCAATGGTCTTTGTGACATAGGCACCGTCTTTGAGCTCTACGCTACACAACGCACCTTCTACGGCACCGATTCCACAGCTGATGTTGGAACCTTCAAAGGCAGGGCCTGCCGCCGTGGAACAGCACAGAATGCGCTTTCCGTCCGAAACGGCGATTTCACCATTGGTACCGAGGTCGGTGTAGATGAAACTCTCACCCTTTGCAAAATCAATTGTGGCAGCCATGCCACATGTGAGGTCCGAGCCGAAAAACGCAGAAACAGAACCTGGAAAATAGACAGGCACTGAGGGGTCCAGGTCCATGCCAATTTCTTTGGAATCCTTCACAAAAGGTTCTTTCACGCTCAATTTGTATGGGGCAACACCCAATTCATGGGCATCGATTCCAGCAAGCAGATACACCATTGCCGGGTTTCCGACAATCTGAATACCATCGATTGTCCAATTCTCGGAAAGGGTCCCCATCGTTGTCCGGATCATTTGTGCCAGCTTATCCGATAACACTTTCTGGATGATCTTGTCGGAACCTGGTTGGGAATAGGAATAGAGAATTCTTGAGATGACGTCGCTTCCAAAGGAACTTTGCGGATTGAGGGCGGAGATTCGGCTGACGACCTTACCGCTTTTGCCATCAATGACATACATGGCAAGTGTTGTGGTACCAACATCAACGGCAATCGAATAGCCGCTCCAAGGCAGGTCCTTGGCAAAGGAGACCCCTTCAGAGGTAAACGTTTCCTGCACTGTGGCAGAAGCAGAAGCATTTGCGATAAGAGCACTGGCATCCGCGGCATACACGTCACCTGTCATACAGGAGAGGACGGTTTTCCACTGCGTATCGCCTTCCTTCTCGAGGACCTTGACCTTGCACTTTCCGCATTTGCCGTTTCCGCCACATGGACAGGTAATGCCATAGGTGAGCTTCAAGACATCAAGAATGCTCTGATCGTTCTCTAGAGGAATGTTTTTGCAATCATTACCAATAATCAGTTTCATCAGTCCCGTCCCCAGCAAAAATTTAAACACATTCAGCAAAAAATTACAATAAGGACAAAAAAAAGATGGGAAATCCAAAAATTTCCCATCTTTAATCGTTTGTTTTGGTTTAACTCAACCCTTGATACCGGAGGAAGCAACACCTTCCATGATGTTGTTTCTGAAGAAGATGTACAGAATCAGAGCTGGTACGAGAGCGACGACACAACCGGCCATCATCATACCATAGTCAATGATGTACTCGTCCTGGAGATAGGTAAGACCGATCTCGAGGAGGAACATCTCCTTCTTGGATGCCATGATCAGTGGCCAGAGGTATGCACTCCACTCTGTCAGGAACAGAAGCAGTGAAAGGACTGACATAGCAGAAGTTGAAAGTGGAACGATGATCTTCAGGAAGATGTAAAGGTTTCCTGCACCGTCGATTCTGGCTGCCTCAATGAGGGAGTCTGGAATCTGTTCCATATTCTGCTTCATGTAGAAGATACCAAAGCTACTGATGATACTCGGAAGCATCATACCACGATATGTATTGAGCAGCTTCAGGTTTCGGGCCAATGTGTACAGAGGTACGATTGTGGACTCAGAAGGAATCATGATAGTCAGAAGGATCATGTAGAAGAACAGGCTCTTGAACGGGAACTTGAACTTTGCGAACACATAACCCATGAGCATGGAACCGGCAACAGCAATGATGGTAACACTGACTGCGACGATGACACTGTTCTTGAAATAACCAAGGAAGTACTTGTCAGTGAAGATCTTGTGGTAGTTCTCACCATAGAACTGCTTCGGGAAGAAGGTTGGCTTTGGCAGGTTGATCTCTGCTGAACTCTTCATACTTGTGAGGAACATCCACAGAAGTGGGAAGATAGTAATGAACAGAAGAATGAAGAACAATGCAAGTGTGATGTAATCACTAGCATGCAGTCTCTTGACTTTAAGTTGTTTTGCCATATTCTACCTCCCCTCTCAATCCTTTTCCTTACTGATCATCATCTGCAACCATGTCAGGACGAGGACGATGACAAGAAGAATGATTGAAGCAGCGGAAGCTCTACCCATGGAATGGAGAGCGAAGCCCTGCTGATAGATGTAATAGACGGCAGTCTTCAGGATGTTACCTGCACTCTGGCTTCCAGAGGTAAGAACGATTGCCTGAGTGAAGACCTTAACGAACTTGATGATGGAAATGACAGAGACGAACAGTGTGACAGGCTTGAGCTGTGGAACTGTGATGTATCTGAACTTCTGCCATCCGTTTGCACCATCCATGTCAGCTGATTCATAGAGCTCCTTGTTGATAGCCTTGAGACCAACATAGAAGATCAT
The DNA here is from genome assembly GCA_024405015.1 of Sphaerochaetaceae bacterium. Lineage (GTDB taxonomy): Bacteria > Spirochaetota > Spirochaetia > Sphaerochaetales > Sphaerochaetaceae > UBA9732. The sequence goes on along the minus strand of JAKSPE010000010.1, from coordinate 44,947 downwards.
CATGTTGTAACCCATTTCCTTCCAAACAGAGATGATGATAATTGGCCAACGAACGATTCGGATATCGTTGATCCAGTTGACTGGCTTAAGGCTCATAGCCTTGAGGATGTAATTTATAGCTCCGACATTGAAATCGAACAGAAGCTGCCACATGAGTGTAGCAGGAACCATTGATACGATGACAGGCAGGAACAGGAGTGTCTGGAAGATGGACATTCCCTTGATTGATTTCCCATTAACTTTGACAGCAAGGAACAGTCCGAAAATGACGCTGAGAACAACGGAGAAGAAGGCAATGAATGCGGTATTGCCGAAAGCCTTCAGGAACTCAGGGTCCTTGAGGACGTAGATATAATTCTCGAGGCCGATGAATGTCTGACCTGGACGAATCATACTTTTCTTATAGAAACTGGTAATGAAAGTGGAAATGATCGGATAGAATCTAATGATTGTAAACAGCGCCATGATAGGAATCAGAATGCTGTATGCAAAGATGTAGTTCTGTGTTTTCTGTTTGTTGAGTTGTTTCAATTGAAAACTCCTCTAATTCGCAAAACCAAGACCACAGAGGTCTTCGCTTCCGATTATCAAAATCTTTAAAATTAAAAAAGGCGATGCCCTTGCATCCTCAAGAATGCAAAGGCACCAACCATTAGCCGATTATCACTCAGCGTACTCGTCGTACTCTTTGTAAGCATCGTTGACGACCTTAGCCATCTCATGGAGCTTTGCCCAGATAGCTTCGTCGTTGCCAGCAAGAGACTTGTCTGCGAAGATCTCAGGGAGCATCTCACCGATTCTGATCTGAACCTGGTCATATGCGTTCTGAACTGGAACTGACTTGAGAGTCATGCCCTCTGGGATTGTGTATGCGCCGACCATTCTTGGATCAACTTCAACACCACCTGTGAGACCACAGTCAACGTATGGGCTCATACCGCCTCTCTCACGAACCTGCTTCTCGAAGTTCTCTCTTGATGTTGCGAACTTGACGAACTCTCTAGCATAGAACTTGTTCTGACCATCTCTTGGGATGTAGAGGTTGAGTGTGATAAGGAATGTCTGGTGAGCGGCAGGTCCCTTTGGCATTGGACCAGTTGTCCAATTGATATCTGGACCGTTCTTCTGGATGCTGACAGAAGAGGATGGCTCTCTCATGTTGATAGCTGTCTTACCAGCGGAGAATGCTGCTGTGTCCTTAAGGCTAGCAGAATCATCTACCTGGTACTTGTAGAGCATGTCAATGTAAAGCTTGAGAGCGTTGAAACCGCCTTCGTTGTCGAAACCACAGTGGTACTTGCCTGGCTGTGTCTTGCTTTCCTCATAGATGTCAACACCGTTTGCGAGGAGGCCGAGAACCCAGAACTTCTGTGTTGTACCGGATGGGTTTCCACCGAGTCTCATGGAGAAACCAGAAACGTCGATGCTGCCGTCAGCGTTCTTCTTTGTCATCTTGATAGCATCTTCGATGAGCTCTTCATAGGTCTCTGGAAGGTGATCGATTCCAGCCTCAGCCATCATGTCGAGGTTGTAGAACATGATCTCGTTGAATGGAGCACTTGGAACACCCCACATCTGTCCGTTGTAAGTGAGACAGCCCTTGAAAGCTGGCTGCATCTGATCAACGATAGCGTTGAGCTCGTCTGTGTTAGGATCGAAGTAACCGGCTGTGACATACTGTGTTGCCCAGCTGTCCTCGATTTCCATGATATCTGGTACATCACCAGCTGGAAGGACAACAGCAAGCTTCTTAACGAAGTCAGCGATTGGCATGTAAAGGATGTCGAGCTTCTCAACTTCCGGATAGAGCTTCTGGAACTCTGGGAAGATAGCCTCATAGAAATCGACCATTGTCTGTGAGCTGTTCCACAGTGTCAATGTGACAGGAGAATTGGATCTCTCTGCCTTAGGTGCAGTTGTTGCTGCCTCGTTTCCACCATTAGCGAAAGCGAAGAAAGCGGTCATTGCAACCAGAAGAACAAGAAAAAATTTCTTCATAATTTTCCTCCTAAGTGGGTTTTGATGCGTACCTTTACAAAGGTACACATTACTTTTTGAGTGTATTTGTCACTTTTTTTACCGTCAATGCAAAATACTTGCTCTTTTTTTTCAATTCTTATCGTGTGTGGGTTTTCAATTGACGCATGGCATTTCGAGACCTACTATTTGGCCATGGTTGGTTTCTTCTTTACTATACTTTCAGCGCTTCTATTCGGTCTTTCACCACTTTTCACATACGCCATCACAGGCTATGGCTTTTCGGTTTTCACTTCTAACATCGTCCGTTTTGGAGGAGCCGGAATCGTCATTCTCATCATCATGGCATTTGATGGGAAGCTGAAAAGCGTCATGTCCATCTTCAAGGACCGAAGAATGGTCCTGGACACTTTCCTCGTCGGTGCCACCAGCGCTTGTACTGCCCTGCTTCTCAGCTCTTCCTACAATTACATCCCGTCAGGCCTCTCAACGGTTCTGCACTTCACCTACCCAATCTTCGTCACCCTATCCTACTCCATCACCGGAAGGACGAAGCTTTCCTTCAAACTGATTCTGTGCATCATCCTCTCCTTCGTGGGAGTCGTCCTGGTCACATCAAACATCTCAGGCAAAACCAGCACACTGGGCATTGTTCTTGCCGTTCTGTCCGCCTGCATGTTTGCCAGCCACATCTTTGTGCTGAACACCAAGAGCGTTTCGAAAATTCCTGTTACTGTACTTGTTTTCTGGAAGTGTGTGATTTCCGTGATGTTCGCACTGACCTTGTGTCTGATCAACGGTTTCGGAAAACCGATCGCAATGGCAAAGCCACCAATCTGGGCCTTTGTGATCTTCCCACTCATCTCAGCCCTTGCCTTCTATTCCTTCACATTCGGAACAGAAGATGTGGGAGGCCCAATCGCAAGTATCATCAGTGCTTTCGAGCCTATCACAGCTGTCGTTGTCGGTATCCTTTTCTTGGGTGAGAAATCACCATCCCTGATCTATGTGGGAATCGCACTGGTCCTGGCAGCGACAATCATCATGTCCTTCAAAAAGTCATCCGGCGAAGGGAGCCCTTCTTGACGGACAGTTCTGACGCCTGCACTCTGAGCAGGTGTAAATCTCCTTCTCGGAAGCATAGAAGATTCCACAGACGCTCTTGTTCGGCATCATATACATATTAGGAGATAATGAGACATCGGTTCTGCAGCCATATTCATCGAACAGCTCAAACAGAGGTTTCAGATGGTCTACCGGCCAGTATCCGACGTTTCCGGAGCCCGGATTGATGCTGGAGATGACTTTGGAGCCAAGAACCTCGCGGTAATAGTCAAAAGCTTTCTTTCTGGCAAAGAACAAGGACTGTCTTTTCAGAACATCAATCCAAAATGGAGCCATGAAATCCATCGAGGAGGCATCCATGTCCTCAAGCTGCGTTCCGCAGGTGACAAAATAAGGAGCCACATGGCAAGCACCCTTGAGTTTTGCGACAGGAAGACCTTCCAAGGTCTTGCCACCGAAGGTCACAGAAGCGCCTTCGGCGAGGTCCTTGTAATCATCAACAGTAAGGTAAATGCCTCCGAATGACGGCTTCAGGTGCTCACGAGCATAGGAAATGAGATACTCCACCTGCTCGACGGCTTCATCCTCCAGAATATCAAAGTGGATCTCCTCCTTGAAGAGATCCACATCCGGTTCAAAATCCATGTATTCAAAATGAACGTTATCCATATCTGTTTATCTCAGAGGATGTCCGTTGACTTCCTCATACAAAGCAAGAATGTTCTCCATTGGAGTATCGTTCTGGATCAGGTTTGCAGGACAGATGATCAGTCCGCCGCCCTTTCCGCAGTAATCGATGATCTTTCGGACTTCTCTATGGACATCCTCTACGCTTCCGTGTGGCAGAAGCTCCTGGATGGAGACTGTTCCGTGCATTGTGATCTTGTCACCATACTTGTCCTTGACTGCAAAGACATCCATACACTCCGGCTGGATTGGGTTGATGATGTCAAATCCTGTATCGATAAGCTCATCCATGACCATGTCCAGACATCCATCACTGTGGAAGAAGATCAGAAGATCCGGATTGATTGCCTTGAAAGCCTGGATCATATCCTGAAGAACAGGCTTCATGACCTTGCGGTAGACATCCAGTGAGAACAGAAGGGAGTTCTGTGTTGCGATATCACCGACGATTCTCATGATATCGACACCGGCTCGGACAAGACGGCAGCCCATTTCCTTGTAGTACTTGCCAAGGCGCTGCATCATCTCAATGGCGAGCTCTTCGTTGACCAATGTATCGCAGAGGAAATTCTCCATTCCTCTCATGTGCCAACACTGCTTGTATGGGTTTGAGACACTTCCCTGGATGGCATAGTCACCAAGGGCTCTGAGTGCCTGGACTCTCTTGTTCACAGACTCCTGTGACTCGATGTATTCCATCTTTGGCCAGTTGAAGTCGTCAAGTTCCTCGACATCCTCAATCTCTGTGAAAGGTCCGCCGACCCACTCTGTGTAAAGGCCGTCCTTACCGTTTCGCTGAAGAACTCCCCACATATCCTCGAAAATGCCGTCTTCGTGGAAAATGAACTTTCCGCCGGTAAGCTCAACATGGTCTCCCAGGATTCCATTGCACTTTGCGTCGTATTCCGGATTGTTCCATTTGCAACCGATTGTTCTGAGGTCAGAACCGATGAACTTGTTCAGCTCCTCTTCTGTCTCGATTCCAAGCCAAGCCATGAACTTCTCACGAACGTCATCTCTGAACCATGTATCGCAAGGGACTCTGTCTGGTGTCTGATGGTGGCAAGCTGCCATAACTCTTTCTCTAGATGTCATAAGACCTCCAAAATAATTTTCAAATCATCTATTGCAGAATATCTCATTATTTTACATATGATTTTTGTAAAATTTTACCATTTATAGCGATGTTTTGCAAAACACCCATTGCGATGTTCTAGCCACTCACAACTTTGGATATGATGCCACTCGTGGCGTTTACGATTTTATTCACACTTATGGGAATCCTTCCTCTTGTCGTATGTTCCGTGACGGGGCTGAAAATCCATTATGGACTTGCAGTCATCTTCCTGGAGCTGTTCGTCTATGCCCTGGTAAAGGGAAAGTCCCTCAAGGAGACGGTGGCCATGTCTCTGCGCGGTCTGAAGACCGTCAGGAAAGTGTTGCTTCTGTTCGTCTTCATCGGCATTCTGACAGGACTTTGGAGAGCCTGTGGCAGCACAGCCTTCATCGTCTATCATGCTATACGCTTTCTCAGCCCGAAGTCGATTCTGGTCTGCACGTTCCTCCTCAGCGCCCTTGTCTGCTATTGTACAGGAACCTCAAGTGGAACCTCTGCTACCGTCGGCATTGTGTGCATGGCCATTGCATCGGGCATCGGATTCCCTACCGCACTCATTGCCGGTGCTGTAGTCGCTGGAGATTTCATCGGCGACCGTTGCTCCCCACTGTCCTCAAGCGCCATCCTCATCACCGAATTGACCCACACCAAGTTCAGCGACTATTCCAAGGACATGTTCCGTACCATGGCCGTTCCGGTGCTCATCAGTACGGGAATCTGCGTCCTTCTGGGAATCGGCAACAAAACGGCTGCCTATGACCCATCGCTGCGCTATCTTCTGCAGCAGAGCTACAACCTTTCGGCACTGGATGCGATTCCAATCGTTGCCATGATTGCGATGATCCTTGTGAGAATCCCGTTTTTCACAGCCCTGATCATCGGCACAGTCCTTGCCATATTGGTGACATTCTTCGTGCAGGGAATTCCAGTTCTCCAGATCGCCGCAATCTCCGTCAAAGGCTTCCATCCAGAAGGCGAACTTGCCCTCGTCATGAGCGGAGGCGGCATGGTATCCATGGTGGGATCCTTTCTGACCGTCGCCTTCTCCTCCTGCTGCTCAGGCATCCTTAAGGAGATGGGATTCATTGACAAGGTGGCAACCAAGACCGGAAAACTCGGACAGCGCATCGGGGAATTCCCGGCGGTTCTTCTGATCTCCACCCTGGTTTCCATCGTCTCATGCAGTCAGACCCTCTCTGTGATTCTGACCCATCAGCTTTCCGATTCCATCGTCTCGGACAAACGGAAGCTTGCCTGCCACATCGGCAACAGCGCCATTGAGATGCCGGCATTCGTGCCATGGTCCATCGCGGCATCCGTACAGTTCGGCATCTTGGGAGCACCATTTCATAGCGTGCTCTTCTCATTCAGCATCATCCTGATTCCTCTTTGGAACCTTTTAGTAGCCCTCATCAAGGGAAGGAGTTCAAAATGGACCTGACAGAAGGAAAGGTCGGAAGACAGATCATCCTGTTCTCTCTTCCTCTCATGCTGGGAAACATGTTCCAGCAGATCTACAGCATCACAGACTCGATCATCGTCGGAAATCTCCTGGGATCCGAGGCACTTGCGGCGGTCGGTGCCACAATGCCGGTCGTAAAGCTTTCGATTTCACTGTTCACAGGAATCACCTTGGGACTTTCCGTTGTCATTTCCCAGAGCTTTGGAACCCACAACAATGAAGAGGTCATCAAGGCCATTGATTCCGGTTACTGCTTCTTCATGCTGTTCTCCGTCATCCTGTCCATCTTCGGATTCGTGATGACCCCAACCTTTCTCCGCTGGATCCGCGTTCCGGCAACCATCATGGGCGATGCCATCAAGTACCTTCGCGTCACCTTCCTTGCAACACTGTTCCTTGTCGGCTACAACGTCTCGAACTCCATCTACCGTGGAATCGGAAACTCCACCATGCCACTGATCATCCTGGTGATCTCCACCTTGCTGAACATTCTTCTGGATTACGTCTTCATCCGATTCATTGGTCTTGGTGTTGAGGGAACCGCCTGGGCAACCCTGACGGCACAAGGCATCTCGTTCCTGGTCTCCTATGCCGTGTTCCAGATCAAGTATCCACATTTCAGAACCGACATCCGACATCTGAAATTCGACAGCCAGTCCCTCAAGAAGAGCCTGAAGATCGGTATGCCATCGGGCCTCAAGGCAACCTTCTACTGGGGCGGTTACACCATCATCACCTCCACCGTCAACGTCTTCGGACAGGCCACCATCGCAGCATTCGGTGTCGCATCCAAAATCGATGGCTTCGTGCAGACCCCGATCTCCAGCCTTGGAAACGGACTGGCTTCCTTTGTCGGCCAGAACCTGGGTGCCGTGAAACCTGAGCGCGTGCGAAAGGCCATCCGTGCCAGTGTCTGGTTCGGTGTATTTGTGTCGGTCCTTCTTACCATCATCCTCTTCACCTTCGCAAGACCGATCATCATGCTGTTCACAAACGACGAAGAGGTCATTGCCCTTGGTATCGAGTACCTGAGAATCGTTTCCCTGTTCTATGTCATCTACTCCCTCCAGGAGGTCATCCAGGGCCTGTCCGTCGGTACCGGAAACACACTGCTTCTCATGATTTCCACCATCACAGCCATGTGGGTCGTCAGAATCCCAGCAGCAAAGATCCTTTCCCACTACTTGGGTGCAAAGGGTGTCTGGATGAGCATCCCAACCGGATGGTTTGTTGCCATGTTCTTCACCAATTCCTATTTCGTCACCGGAAAGTGGCGCAAGAAGTTCGATGAACGAAAGGCACAAATGGAAGCGGCAAAGCAAAACATTTAAAATAATGGCAAGTTATTCCGTTTGTATTTTCAAATCAATCATGGAATAATTTTTCTGGATTACTTTTTGTTGGGGATAGATGTCCTGCGACGACGGTTTTCCATTTGATAAAAACACACATTGCCTAGGAGGATAATATGGCAGTTCCTGTAGTTAAGAATGATGAGCGTCCTGTTATTGAAAACGGATTTGGAGAGATCGAGGTTCTCAAGGGAACACACAAGCTTGTTCGCTGCTTCAAGGGTGAGATCAAGGCTGGTACAACAGTCCATCCACAGCTCTTCGCAGATTGCGGCGTCTTCTACTGCTTCGTAGAGGGAACAGGTTACATCACAACAAAGAAAGAAGCTTTCAACATCAAGGAACTCTCTTTCTTCTGCCCAGACTGGGCCAACGACAGCTACGGCATCTACGCAGCAACAGACATGAAGTATGTCAAGTTCGTTTCCGCAATGGTCGAGTCCGACTGGAAGCACTATGAGGAGACACACTCCATCCTGCCATTCTTCAAGGCAGCTTCAAACGGTCAGCCATACACACAGTCCTGTAAGGGTCCTAACACAATGAGCTGGTCCATCATGAGCGCAGGCCAGGCTGGTAGATTCCTCTGCGGTGTCGTCAAGGGAGTTGGTGCTGGCGAAGGTACAGTCGAAAAGGGTCACCCATCTGTTGACCAGTGGAACGTCATCCTCGAGGGTTCTGACATTCTCATGGACGTCGATGGCGAGAAGGTTCACCACGTTGCTGGCGAGATCAGCTACATCTATGCTGGTCCAGACCACAGCCTCATTCCAAACGGCCCAGACAAGACATGCTACTACATCTGGTTCGAGCACAAGACAGCTGAGTGGGAGTAATTCTTCCACCCCACAGTCCAGTGGAAAGCCTGCTACATCATGTGGCGGGCTTTTTTTGCGTTCAGGCTCTGTCAAATCCCGATTTGACGACAAGAATGCCACTGTCCTAAACACATATGTCAAAAATACATGTCGCATAGTAGATTTCTTTGCAAGTTTTATATATATTATCCTAGCAACAAATTTTACTATCATTTTTTGAGAGGAATAAAATGGAGATCAAGAAACTTGAGAATTCTTCTGTAGAACTTACACTGACACTTTCCGCAGCAAAGATCGAAGAGGAATACACAAAGAGCATCAAGGACTACGCCAAGAAGCTCACAATGAAAGGATTCAGACCAGGAAAGGCTCCTGTATCACTTATTGAAAGCAAGTATGGTGCAGCTATCCGCGAAGAGATCACATTCAAGCTCATGGAGGAGAACCTCACAGACTCCTACAAGGACATGGACGCAAAGGATCGCCCACTCCCATACAGCACACCTGAGCTTCAGAACGAGGAGTCACTTCTCCCATTCAAGCCAAACACAGACGTCACATACAGCGTTGTCTATGATGTTCTCCCAGAAGTCAAGCTTCCAGAGTACAAGGGACTCGAGGTTGAGTACGCAGCTTCCGAGGTTACAGAGGCAGACGTTGATGCAGAGATCGAGAGACTCCGCCAGCAGAACGCTATGGTCATCGCCAAGAACGGTGCAATCGCTGAAGGCGACATCGTAACACTCGACTACGCCGAGCTCGATGCAGAGGGCAAGGAGATCGAGGCTAACAAGCGTGACAACTTCACATTCACAGTCGGTCAGGGCTACAACTTCTACAAGCTCGACAAGGACATCGTCGGCATGAACAAGGGTGACGAGACAGTCATCGAGAAGACATACGGCGACGACAGCGGAATGGGTACTGACTACCTTGGCAAGACAGTCAAGATCAAGGTTGCAGTCAAGGACGTCAAGGTCAAGGAAGTTCCAGAGCTCGACGATGATTTCGCTCAGGACGTCAAGGACGAGTACAAGACAGTCGCAGACCTCAAGGCAGCCACAGAGAAGAACCTCAAGGATGCTGCAGAGGAAAGCAACAAGGCTGCTAAGCTTGATGCAGTTGTCAACGCTCTTCTCGAGAAGACAGAGATTGCTGTTCCAAAGAGCATGATCGAGGCACAGCTCGAGCAGGATTGGCAGAACTTCATCCAGAGATTCGGCATGGCTGAAGAAGAGGTCATGAAGATCATGGGTGCCAACGGTGGTTCCAAGGCTGAGTTCCTTGACAGCAGAAGAGCTGACACAGAGAAGAACATCAAGGCACAGCTCATCATCGAGCAGGTCAAGGAAGAGCAGAAGTACGAAGTTTCTGAGAAGGAACTCGAGGAAGAGCTTTCCAAGTACGGCAGCGACATCACAAAGGACAACCCAAACTACGAATCCTTCAAGATCTACGCTGAGGATGATGTAAAGTTCGCCAAGGCAAGAGATCTTCTGCTTGAGAGCAACACATTCAAGGCAGCAGCAAAGAAAGAGGACTGAACTGAATGAGAGAACCGGCATCATATCTGGTACCTACCGTCATTGACAGCAACGGCATCAATGAAAGGGCCTACGACATCTATAGTAGACTTCTCAAAGAGCGCATCATTTTCCTTGACGGCGAAATTGACGACGCAAAGGCAGACCTTGTAGTGGCACAGCTTCTGTTCCTGGAGTCCGAGGATTCCAAGAAGGATATCAGCCTCTACATCAACTCTCCTGGCGGAAGCGTCACAGCAGGACTTGCCATCTATGATACCATGCAGTATCTCAGACCAGACGTATCCACAATCTGCATGGGTCAGGCAGCCTCCATGGCAGCTCTGATCCTTGCTGGTGGTACGGAAGGAAAGAGACTGATTCTTCCATCAGCCAGAGTCATGATCCACCAGCCATGGGGCGGTGTCCAGGGCCAGGCCTCTGACGTCGCCATCCATGCCAAGGAGATCATCCGACTCAAGAAACTGTCCATCGACTATTTGGCAAGACACACAAAGCAGGACCCTAAGACTGTCGCTTCCGACATCGAGAGAGACCACTTCATGACCGCTGATGAGGCTCTGTCCTATCACATCGTGGATGCAATTCTGAACCGAAAGGAAAACTGATATGGCATTTGGCAAGAACAACAAATACTGTTCCTTCTGCGGAAGCGCAAACAACAGAATGGTCACAGGCCCAGGTGGCGTGACAATCTGTGAAAACTGCGTGGACAAGTGCAGATCAATTCTCCACGAGGACGACGGTTCGCAGGACAAGGCGCCAACCAGCCATGGACTGCCGGACAAGCTCCCTACCCCACACGAACTGAAGGAATATCTTGACCAGTTCGTCATCGGTCAGCATCAGGCAAAGAAGATCCTCAGCGTCGCAGTCTATAACCATTATAAGAGAATCAAGTACGAAAAGGACCTTGCAGACAAGGAGAACGTTGAGCTGGACAAGTCCAACATCCTCATCATGGGACCTACCGGAACCGGAAAGACCCTGCTTGCAAGAACACTCGCAAAGCGCCTTAGCGTACCATTCGCAATCGCCGATGCGACAACAATCACCGAAGCCGGATATGTTGGAGAGGATGTCGAGAACATTCTTCTCAAACTCATTCAGGCAGCCGATGATGACATCTCAGCCGCCGAGCACGGAATCATTTTCCTGGACGAGGTGGACAAGATTGCAAAGAAAGGCGAGAACGTCTCCATCACACGAGACGTCTCAGGTGAAGGTGTACAGCAGGCACTTCTCAAGATCATCGAAGGCACAGTGGCAAGCGTACCTCCACAGGGTGGCAGAAAGCACCCGAACCAGGAGATGCTCAGAATCGACACACGCAACATCCTCTTCATTTGCGGTGGTGCATTCGTAGGTCTGGACAAGATCATTGAGAAGAGAGTCGACAAATCCTCCATGGGATTCGGAAAGGACATCGTGGATACCAGGGACAAGGACCTGGCTACCCTCTATGACAACGTCCTTCCAGATGACCTGATCAAGTTCGGTCTCATCCCGGAGTTCATCGGAAGACTTCCGATTCATGTAGCACTGAACGATCTGAAGGTTGAGGATCTGGAGAGAATTCTCACAGAGCCTAAGAACTCCATCATCCGACAGTACACCGCAACCATGAAACTGGACAACGTCCAGCTTGAGTTCACCCCGGAGGCCATCCACAGCATCGCACAGACAGCCTACGACCAGAAGACAGGAGCCCGAGGACTTCGCAGCATCGTTGAGCAGATCATGACCGATATCATGTACGATGTTCCGTCCTACAGCAATGTGGCCAAGATCCTGATCGAAGGCAGAACCATCACCGAGAAGACAAAACCGGTTCTTCTTTCCGCCGATGGCGCGGTCATTGACCAGAAGCTTCTTGTCTGATGTCTGATTTCGGCAGATTCCACAGAATTCTAGACTCACATTTTCATACACAGTCCATGCTTCAGAGAGGCATGGACGTATTTTCTATATATAATATGCTCTTTTCTGAAGGTTTTATCGGGGGCATCGACATTGGATGCAACCACCATGACCTTCCAGAGCGTTATGAACTTCTCAAAGACTACCCGCAAATCCTCCTTTCCGGCGCTATGGGACCTTGGGAGGCAGGTGTGAGTGAAACAAAACCAACCGAGCCGGAACTTGGCATCCAAAACGTCAAAAGCATTTCACAGATTGAGGAAGAACTCGAGATTCTCAAGGCAAACCTCATCCGTTACAACGCCGCCTTCATCGGCGAGATCGGCCTTGACTACTATTGGGACTATGGCACACATGAGAAGCAGCATCTGATTTTCGAAACTCAGATGAAATGGGCAAGCGAAATGGGAAAGTGCGTTCTCATCCACGACCGCGATGCCGATGACGACACCATCGATGTCATTAGGCGCCTTGGCCCTTCCAAGGGAGGTGTCATCCACTGCTTCAACGGATGCGAAGCTCTCATGACGACAGCCCTGGAGCACAACTATTTCATCAGCTTCGCAGGAAACCTGACCTTCAAGAAAAATGAGAATCTCAGAGAGCTTCTCAAGAAGGTTCCACTAGATCGTCTTCTTCTGGAAACCGACTCCCCTTACCTCACACCCGTGCCGTTTCGGGGCAAGGACAACAGCCCAGCCTATGTGATCCACACCTTTGCATGTGCAGCACAAACTCTGGGTATGCCACTGGAAGAACTTACTGAGCACATCTCTTTGAATTACAAGCAGTTATGTAGCCGTTAACGGCTTCTTGAAACACCGTGCTTCGGGCAGTTCCCACACTCTGGACACTGGGAACATTTTGGACTTACGCTCGTGCAGATCTCCTGACCATATGTGACAAGAAGCTCATTCAACGGAATCCAGAAACGCCTTGGCATGATTTTCTGAAGAGCCTTCTCACTCTCCTCCGGCGTCTTGGTGTCAATCCATCCCATTCGGTTGGAGATCTGGTGTACGTGGCAGTCCACGCAAATGGCATCAATGGCAAAGCCAAGGTTCAGCGTCAGGTTTGCCGTCTTGATTCCGACCCCTGGAAGCTGCATCAGAAGCTCAGCATCCGCTGGAACCTGGCCGTTGTACTTGTCCATGAGAATGCGGGAGATCTCCAGAATCTGATGGGCTTTTCTCTTGTAGAAACCTGCCGGGAAAATCAGAGTTGCAATCTCCTCTTCGGAAAGTGTCAGCATGGTTTTGGCATCAGGGGCCTTGTCCAGAAGCCTTAAGGAGGACTTGATGGTAACATCGTCCTTGGTGCGAAGAGAGATCAACGTAGAAACCAGGACACTGAAAGGATCCTGCTTTTCGACAGCAACCTGGGACACCGATGGAAGGGCCCTACCCATTGCAGCAAGGACCTGCTGGAACTCCCCGAATATCCTGTCAAAGTACTCTTCGGACCTTTTCATAGACGAACTCCCAATTGTGTGTCGTGCAGCTACCCTTCTCAACATCTTTTGCGATGGCAAGAACGTTCTTGAGATCCGGTCCTACGGTTCCATAGAGGTTAGCAGCAGGAATGGCGGAGCGGAAGCGGTAATCCACAATCCAGGACACCGTACCGGACTCGTCAAAGAAATTACCCATGCCGGAGACATATGGGCACAAGGCAATCACGATGCCAAGGCGGTCCATCTCCTGCAGGGTGTTGCGATAGAACACGTTTCCGTTTTTTGACTTGTCAAACGCACTGACACCACCGGAGGGGAAAAGGCTTGTGATGTCATTGGCATAGGAAATGACATCGGACTCATAGACAAGTGCGACATTCTTCGAGGAAGCGGAGGTCTGCTGTGCGATAGACTTTGAGGCGGAAAGCCAACCGGAGCGCTCATCAGAAAGCAGAAGGCAGTCAAACAGGTCAGATCCTTCGGCCCCTATGGCCAAAACCACACTGTTCTCCAACATGAAACTGACGTCCAGCTTGTTCTGCACAGCATAGGCACTTGCCACAGGACCCAGCACAACATAGTCACTTTTGAGTTTGGAAAGCGCATTTCGGAACACCTCCGGGTTATACATATCCGAAGAGCCGAGCTTCACAACCTTCAGGCGGTATCCGTCCAGCGCATAGGAAGCGCGAAGTCCGAGCATCTGGCTTGTCGAGAAACAGGTACTCCAGGCCTCATCTGAGACGATTGCAAAGGTTGGAAGTACAAGGAAATAGAAAGAGACAGCCGCCAACACGACAGCCAAGATCAAGACCATGATGATTGTAATGGCACGTTTCCTCTTTCCCATGCGAAAAGATTAGCAATGATGGGTTTTAACGTCAAGCAAACGCAGTTTTATTGACGATTTATGTCTATTTGATTAGTATAGTTGCGAATAGGAGAAAACCTAAATGACATCATACAAAGAACTGGGTCTGGTTAACACCAGAGAAATGTTCGCCAAGGCAGTTAAGGGCGGATATGCAATTCCTGCATACAACTTCAACAACATGGAGCAGCTGCAGGCTATCATCATGGCTTGTGTAGAGACAAAGTCACCTGTTATTCTTCAGGTTTCCAAGGGTGCAAGAGACTATGCAAACATCAACCTCCTCAGAAACATGGCTAGAGGAGCTACAGAGTATGCACACGAGCTCGGTTATGACATCCCAATCGTTCTCCACCTTGACCACGGCGATTCATTTGAGACATGTAAGGACTGTATCGACAACGGATTCTCTTCCGTCATGATCGATGGTTCCTCACTCCCATATGAGAAGAACATTGAAGTCACAAGAAAGGTTGTCGAGTATGCACACCAGCACGACGTCACAGTCGAGGGTGAGCTCGGAGTTCTCGCTGGTATCGAGGATGATGTTGCAGCAGAAGAGTCCCACTACACACAGCCATCTGAGGTCATCGACTTCGTCTCCAAGACAGGTGTTGATTCTCTCGCAATCTCCATCGGAACAAGCCACGGCGCTAACAAGTTCAAGCCAGAGCAGTGCACAAGAAACGCTGACGGCATCCTTATCCCACCTCCACTTCGTTTCGACATCCTCGCTGAGATCGAGAAGCAGCTCCCAGGTTTCCCAATCGTTCTCCACGGTTCATCCTCTGTTCCACAGGAATATGTCAAGATGATCAACGAGCACGGTGGAAAGCTCAAGGACAGCGTCGGTATCCCAGAGGAGCAGCTCAGACAGGCTTCCAAGAGTGCAGTCTGCAAGATCAACATCGACAGCGATGGAAGACTTGCTATGACAGGTACAATCAGAAAGGTCTTTGACGAGCATCCAGAGTACTTCGATCCAAGAAAGTACTTCGCTCCAGCTCGTGAGGCTCTCAAGGAGATGTACAAGCACAAGAACATCGACGTTCTCGGTTCAGCTGGTCAGGCTTGATCGTACAACACTGAAGTTCAATGGCCGTCCTACATGGACGGCTTTTTTTCTGCCCAAACGGCAAGTTCAGCCATACTATATATTTGACAGTGCTATTTGCTTATGATATATTTTGTTCGCTGAACATGAGGTTCAGCTATTCTTCATCTAACGTTTATTGAAACATAGAGGTACGCTTGGCTACAAAGGAACTTAGGATCAACAGACAGATCCGCGCAAGAGAAGTCTTCGTCATTGACGATCAGAACCAGAAAAGAGGAATCATGAATTTCTTCGATGCTTTGGCATTGGCAGAAGAGGCAGGATTGGATCTTGTCGAAATCTCTCCAAATGCAGAGCCTCCAGTATGTAAGATCATTGACTACGGCAAGTTCAGATACGAGCAGGAGAAGAAGCAGAAGGAAGCCAAGAAGAATCAGACCATCGTCAAGATGCGCGAGATCAGAATGCAGCCTAAGATCGATACACATGACCTCGAGGTCAAGTCAAAGGCTATCGCAGAGTTCCTCGCAGGTGGAGACAAGTGTAAGGTAACAATCCGATTCCACGGCAGAGAGCTGGCTCATACAGAGCTCGGAAAGGAAGTCCTGCTTAAGATACTTGAAATCCTTACTGAAAAAGAGATAATATACAATGTTGATTCACAGCCGATGATGGAAGGAAGAAACATGTCCATGCTTCTGAGCCCAGCAAAGGCAGGATCAAAGAAACAGAGCAAATAGTCTCCGTATGGAGATTAAAAAAGCTGCCGCTGAGGGGTTCTTGTTCCTCAGGGCGCTATAAAGAGGTACAATATGCCTAAGATGAAAACAAGAAAGAGTGCTGCAAAGCGCTACAAGGTCACCGGATCTGGCAAGGTCATGTTCAAGAAGCAGGGACTTCGCCATATTCTCACCAAGAAGACCACAAAGCGTAAGAGAAATCTTCGCCATGCTGGTGTTCTTTCCGAAGTGGAAGCAAAGAAAGCAAAAGTCATGCTTCCTTACGCTTAATTTAGGGAGGGTGTGAATTATGCCAAGAGCAGTAGACGGAACCAAACACAAGGACAGACGCAAGAAGATTATGAATCTTGCTAAGGGTTATTATGGTCGCAGAAGCACCAATAACCGCATCGCAAAGGACGCAATCGCTAAGGCTGGCGTATATGCTTACCGCGGAAGAAAAGAGAAGAAGAGAGATTTCAGACAGCTCTGGATCGCTAGAATCTCTGCTGCAGTAAGAGCTGAAGGTCTCAGCTATTCACAGTTCATGCATGCACTCAAGATTTCCAACATCGAGCTTAACAGAAAGGCACTTTCTAACATGGCTATTGAAGACAAGGCTGCATTCAGCGCTCTTGTTGCAACAGCTAAGAAGGCACTTGAGGCTTGACCGAAGAATGGCCTGCAACTTGCAGGCCAGCATTTTAGATAGGGGTTGAATTATGACAGTTTATGAAAACATGAAGCTTCTTGAGGAGAGAGTTAAGAAAGCATCAGCTTACATCACTAAGCTCAGAGCAGATAACGCAGCACTCAAAGAAGAGATTGAGAAGCTCGAAAGAGACATCAAGCTCATAACTGCACATAACCAGGAACTTCAGGATTATGTAGACACCTACAAGGAAGACGAGGAGCGCCTCAACAGCAGCATCGAAGCTTCACTTGAGAGTCTCAACGAAGTTGGACTGGACAACCTGGATCTTAGTGATGCTGATCTTGAGACAGCTGAGGAGTTCTCTGCCATCGGTGGAGATGTTGTTGATATCGCAGCAGATTTCGACATCGAACTCTAAGGCCTGTATCCAAGTGAAAGAAGCCACGGCAAACGCTGTGGCTTTTTCTTTTTAAAAAAATAATTTCTTATCTTTTATGGATTTCTTCAAAAATCCGCTTCATTTCGAAAAAAACCACACAATCTAGCACGGATTTTGGCCTTTTGCGAAAAATCAACTCTTTATCTTTCCGTTTTCCCGTTGTTACCCTTTCTAGTGGGATTTGAGAAAGGGGTATTCATGGAAGATGAAAACAGCAGTATTCGAATCATAGACGAGCATCTGAACCGTTACCTTGCCCTTGCAAGGGACATCAACTGTGACCGTGACACGGCAGACAGGGCCTTCTCGACACTCAAGGATCTTCTTGTTGTGGAGATCTACTTCATGAAGCATGTCAGAGCCATCATCTCTGATGATGAGATGTCCGGCTTCATCCTTTACATGGACAAGAGGCTGCGCCCCATCATCAACAAGTTCGACAGCACAAAGGCTTCGTTTGGCACCTACATCAGGCGCGCAGTCGAAAGCAAAGCGGCCACCTACATGATGGAGCTTCGACGAAAGACCCAGTTCGACGCCTGCTACACCACCCATTACCTTCCCTACGAAGGCACAACGGTCGCCGAAGAGCCGAGTCCTGAGGACTACCTGATGCTCAAGGACGATTTCTCCTATTCCCTGGAGGAGCTGTGCCCAACCGACAAGCTTCGCTATGTCTGCTCTGTGCGCCCAGCTCGTCAGCGATACACCTTCATCTTCCTATGCACAATGCTCCCCTACCTCTCCACCGAGACGATAGATGCCATATGCACCCTGCTGAACTTTGACATCTCGCAGACGCACATGATAGCCGACTATCTGTTCGGCATCACGGAAGCAAATCAGCAGAAGCGCAACAACAGACGATACATGGAAATCCGCTACAACCATTTTTGGATCCGGTCCGTGGAACTGGAGAATGCCATACGCATGGGAGGAAGCAGCGCATCGCTGCAGCAGATGCTCTCCTACAACCGAGCCATGATGCAGAAAACACGCGAGTTGGCAGCCACCATGAAAAAGCGTGTCAGCTACCCACAGCTGGGAAAGACACTGCACCTCAAGGAGTCAACCATTGCCACAGCCGTCTATGAAACCCGCAAACTTCTACAACTCGCGCTGGATAGTGACTCGGTGAATGACGAATGTCTAGGAAAGCTCTTTGAGAGCATGGATAACAGCATCAAAACCGTAAAGGCCTACCCTTTCGAGCCTTTCAAAGAGTTCGGAATCGACCAGGAAATAGTCAAGGCTCCAAGGTTGAACACTTGCTTCAAATGATTTATCCTCAGTTTCATGAGAATACTATTAGCAAGCTCCAACGAGCACAAAAGACATGAGCTGTCACAGCTCTTCCCTGCCCACGAAATCCTCCTTCCAGCCGATTTGGGACTGAGTTTCGACTGTGCCGAAGATGGTGACACCTTTCTTGAAAATGCACGTCAGAAGGCCTTTGCGCTCTATGAAAAAGCAAAGGGTCTTGGCATCCCTGTCATTGCAGATGATTCTGGCCTCATCGTCGAGGCTCTTCCTGGTCGTCTTGGCGTCAAGACCGCACGATTCGGTGCGGAGGATGGCGGTCCACAGCTGTCTGCACACGAGAAGAACATGCTTCTGCTGTCCATGCTGAAGGGCAAACCGGAAAGTGAGAGAAAGGCTTTCTTCGTATGTGCCATCTTTGTTGTCGTCAACGAATACAACACATACTCTGCAGTGGAATCCACAAGCGGAAGAATCCTGGAAAGCGAAGTCGGAGAGCATGGGTTCGGTTATGACCCGGTATTCTACTGCGATGAAGGCAACAGCCCAATGGGTCTTCTGAGCGAAGAGGAGAAGAACCTCTACAGCCACCGAGGCAAGGCTGCCAGAAGCATCGCTAAGATTTTCGGAAATTGAAAAGGGAGTATACAATATGGCAAACGAAATACCTTTGAGAAGTCAGGTACAGGAATCAGACAAGTGGGACCTCACCAGCCTCTATCCATGTGATGAAGCTTGGGAGACAGACCTTGCAAAGCTTCAGAAGAAAATCACAGAAGCCGGCAAGTTCCAGGGAACTCTCGGCAAGAGTCCAGAGAACCTACTGGAGGCAATGAAGTGGATCAGCGATGCATTCATGCTTGCAGAGCAGGTCTACGTCTATGCATCACTGAAGTCCAGTGCAGAGTCCAACGACCCAGAGAACCAGAGAAAGATGGGAGTCATCTCCCAGGTCTATACAGATCTTGTCGCATCTGTCAGCTACATGGACCCAGAAATCCTCGAAATCAAGAACATTGAGAAATGGATCCAGGCAAAGGAGTTTGACGAGAGCCGCATCTATCTGAAGAAGATCCTCCGCCAGAAGGACCACACACTCTCCCCAAAAGAGGAAGAGATTCTCGCAAAGCAGTCCGAGCTCCAGGGCACTCCTCAGAGAGCTTTCGGCATGCTCACTAACGTTGACCTTGATTTCGGCAAGATCGATGACGCTCCACTGTCCCAGGGCACATGGGGTTCTTTCATGATCAATCCGGACAGAGATGTCAGACGCCGCGCCTATGAGCAGTTCTACAAGACCTATGAGAAGCACGAGCAGACAATCGCAACCCTTTATGCAGGTTCCGTCAAGCAGGACATCTTCAACGCACGCATCCGTGGTTTTGACACCGCCCTTGATGCAGCACTGTATCGCGACGATGTTCCAAAGAGCGTCTACACAGGTCTCATCGAAGCTGTCCACAAGGCATTCCCTGCTCTGCACAGATACTATGCACTGCGCAAGAAGATCATGGGAGTCGACGAGCTCAGACATTATGATGTCTATGTTCCACTGGTAAGTTCCATCAAGACACACAAGACCTACGAAGAGGCAACAGAAATCATCCGAGAAGCTCTTGCCCCACTTGGAGAGGAATACGTCAAGACAATCTACAAGGGTCTTACCACAGACCGTTGGGTTGACCGATACGAGAACAAGGGAAAGAGAAGCGGCGCCTTCTCCAGCGGCGGATTCATCGGGGCCCCTTACATTCTCATGAACTACAAAGAGGATGTTCTTGGCGATGTCTTCACTCTCGCACACGAGGGTGGCCACAGCATGCACAGCTACTACTCCAAGAGAAACAACCCATACCTTTGCTACGATTACACCATCTTCGAGGCTGAGGTTGCTTCCACCTTCAACGAGCAGCTTGTCGCACGCTACTTCATCGACCATGCAGAAAGCAAGGAGATGAAGACCTACATCATCGCAAAGCAGATCGACGACATCATCGCTACCCTCTTCAGACAGACCATGTTCGCAGAGTTCGAGCTTCTGTGCCACACACAGCAGGAAAACGGGCAGCCACTGACCGCTTCCACCATGAGAAAGACCTACAGAGGTCTGCTTGAGGCTTACTTCGGACCAGAGATGAAGTTCGAGGAGAACTCCGATATGGAAGGACTCAGAATACCACACTTCTACAATGCCTACTACGTCTACAAGTATTCCACAGGTATCTCCGCAGCCATTGCCCTCTCCGAGAGAGTTCTCAATGGTGGCAAGGCAGAACTTGAGGATTACCTTGGCTTCCTGAAGTCTGGTGGATCCAAGTTCCCAATCGACACTCTCAAGGGTGCTGGTGTTGATATGTCAACACAGGCTCCTGTCGAGGCTGCAACCAAGAAGTTCGCTGCCCTCCTCGACGAGTTCGAAAAGCTCATCGGCTGATGACAGCACAGTGATTGGAGGATTTTTCACTAACCTTGAAAAAGTGTATTGACTAAATCTGCCATAAAGTGTATGTTCGGTATTGTTCAACCGAACTACTGCGGATGTGGTGGAATTTGGTAGACACGCTAGCTTGAGGTGCTAGTGGGAGAAATCTTGTGCTGGTTCAAGTCCAGTCGTCCGCAAAGGACCTAGTTAAAAACTAGGTCCTTTTCTTTTATATTTTCACGACAAGTTCCATCAAATCTGTTTCTACTTCCCCTCATGTTCCTATGCCGTATAAGGTCTGATGCATGCCACCTGCGGCCGCCATCCAGAACGGCTTCGCCAGGCCTAGGGGCCGCTTGCCCTCTGGAGGCTGGAATGCACAGACATCACACCGCATCCGAACAATCGGGAACTGCGATTGTGGATTGGTTGTCGCAAAGCCTGTGGATTCCAGTAGCCGTAGCCACAAAGCGGGCAGGATAGCCCTGCGCATGTTGGCTGGCTGCGTCCTGAAAGGGGTATCCATCAGGCTATGCACATCCTATACACATGAGCAAACTGGCATTTGTTCCAAAACAAACATTTAGAACCCATTTGGAATAAAATTTCTCCCAATCGACTCTATTTTCGGCAAAAATGGCAAACAAGATTCATTACAAAAAGAAATGTTTGATGAATTCCACCAAATACAACTCATCCATAGGAGTTTTCAGAGTCTCAAAAGTTGCAAGAAGCTTGTCACCCATAAAAATCCCCTCCTTTTGGTACAGACTAAGCTTACGCATCATATTTGACTCCACATATCTCGGATCATCCATCCTACCGAAGTGCTCATAGATGTATTCCTTGCCGGTTCTCACATTCAAAACCCTGAAATCCGGAAATACGAGTTCTCCATCGGCAAGCATCGGATACTCATACAGAAACGGAATCCCATAATCCAGAAACAGATTCACGATGATTTCTTCCGTCTTCGATCTCACGCGCAGACCGTTTCTGGCATGGATAACAGGTTCATTCCTCCCAAAACCGAGCCTAGAAGGATAATGTCGATTCATCCACTTGTTGCTATTCACTCTTTTGAAACGGACCCATTTCACATGCTTCTTAATAGCAGGAGAAAGCTCGTTGTAAACCTCATCAGGATCCTTACATCCCGATAAGAAATCAAGACACCGCTCAAGAATCCTAATGGTTTCTTTGCACGCCTTAATTAACTCAAGTTCATAATCCTGTTGGGCCAAAGCCGTTATCTTCTTCATCTCAGATTTGGGAAGATAAAGACGCAATCCATTCACCACGTGGAAGTACCTGGCCGTTCCGCTTTGGACTTTTATCCCAAGTCTTCCCTCAATTCGATCTTTTCCCTGAAGTTCCAGGACAAAAGCCTCCAAACTCTGCTTATAAGCAGACATAGTCAAACGTAATTCTGCGATAGTCACACCTACATATACCAGTGAACTGCAGAAACCATTTTGTGAATGGAAAAAAATGCAACCTAGCGGCGATAATGATCGATGATGTAGTTCGCAATTCTCGGAGCCAGAACCTCGGAAAGATATCGCTGGGTGTGGTGCACGCCGTCGGAAGTATCCTTTCGCCAATCATAGGAGGCACTTTCATAAAACAGGTTCAGATAATCAATGCTATTTTGCTTTGCCACATCGGCAATGGCATTGGCATATGGAGCAAGGGCAGCCTCACTGGCGACCCGATTTGGGCCTATGAGAAAAATGTAGGCGTCAGGGCATCGGGTTTGCACTGCATGAATCAGATAGTTCAAAGCCCCCTTAAAGGTATCGGTACCAACATCGGAGTCCTCCCCAATCGGAACCCTGTAGCTTCCATCATTGCCCTGTATCTGGATGACAACGATATCAGAGTCCTCATCAATAGCTTCATAGCGCTCCACATAAGGGTAAAAGGACTTGCCGGCAAGGTTAGAGACTGTGGAACCTGGGATTCCCAGATTCACAGCGTCCTGGAGGCCTAGAAGTGCCTTCACAAGCTCCGGATAGGGATGCTCAACATCGATGCCATGCGTAATGCTATCGCCCAGAAATGACACCTTCACAGAACTGTAGTCACCAGCATAGCGCAGTTTCTTCGGCAGCCTATCCGCGTCACAGGATACTAGCAGCAGAGCTGCAAACGTCAAAACCATCAATCGGCAAAGAATTCTCTTCTTCATCGTATCATCCCTTTTCTGCATTATAGCACAAACTACGGAAATCCGCTCTCAAACCCTTGATCGCGACATGGAAATGCAGATACAAAATAGTGCTAAAATCATAAAAAGAAAACATGGCCTTTTTCCGCAAAATCCCATATTTTACTTACTGTACAACTGAGGAGGATCCCATGAGCAGAGTATTGATCATATACACAGGCGGAACCATCGGCATGACACTGACTGAAAACGGCTATGTGCCGAATCAGGACAGATTCCATGCACAGCTGATGAAGATGCCGGAAATGTCCTCTGACAAGATGCCGAAGTGGGATATTGTGGATATGGATCCACTGCTGGACTCCTCAAACATGACAGTCGAAGACTGGAACAGCATCGGGCAGATTGTGGCGGACAACTACCAAAACTATGACGGTTTTGTCATTCTGCATGGCACAGACACCATGGCATACACAGCATCTGCCCTCTCCTTCATGCTGGAGAACCTGAACAAGCCTGTCATCATTACTGGATCTCAGATTCCAATTTTCGAGATTCGCAGTGACGGAAAAGACAACCTGATTGCCGCCTTGCTGGTCGCAGGCAGCCAGAAAGTCAATGAAGTCTGCATCTATTTCCGTGGCGAACTACTGCGAGGAAACAGAGCCATCAAATACTCCGCAGATGGTCTTATGGCATTCAAGAGCCCGAACTATCCACCGCTGGCCGAAGCTGGAATCGATATCAATTTCAATGAAAGTGCACTGCTTCCGAAGCCAGAAAGCAATTTCCGTTTCCAAAGCCTCAAGAACATCCCAATCGGCGTCATCAAGGTCTTTCCGGGAATCCAGTTCGACCTGTTCCGCGGCATCATGACCCAAAGCCTCAAAGGCGTTGTGATAGAGACATTCGGAGCGGGAAACATCCCTAGCAACGCAAAGAATCTGCTTCCAATCATCAAGACCGCATTTGACAACGGTACGGTTGTAACAGTCTGTACACAGTGTCCACAAGGTACCGTCCATCTGGGAACCTATGAGACCAGCAACGCCCTCAAGACAGCTGGCGCGGTAAGCGGAAAGGACATGACCACAGAGGCTGCCGTTGCAAAACTCTACTACCTTTTCAGCAAGAACTACGACACCGATACCATCTG
Source organism: Sphaerochaetaceae bacterium (assembly GCA_024405015.1). Taxonomy (GTDB): domain Bacteria; phylum Spirochaetota; class Spirochaetia; order Sphaerochaetales; family Sphaerochaetaceae; genus UBA9732. The sequence goes on along the minus strand of JAKSPE010000010.1, from coordinate 20,803 downwards.
CAGACAAATGGAAATCAGCTTGCGAGGAGAAATGTAACCTAGGATTTCCACGGCCGCAAATCGGAGATTTTGCACAATGGAAATGCGTTTTCTGTAGTGAAAACACCCCAGGAATTGAAATAGTTAATATACACTAAAACACGCTTTAATCATGCATACAGCTGCGTTTTTCGCAGATTTCACCTAGTTACAACCACCCACGGCGGAAAATGGCAACACATTACTATATTCATACCTTAGTAAATATGATATTACTGCTTTGCAATGAAAGAACAACAGGTAATCTATTACACAGACGAACTGAACGAAGAATTCTCAACCTTCAAAACCACACCAAGGGCAATCGATGCATCCTACGACTACGATGATTCCTCCTTTGGCAAGAAGGTCCGTAGGTTCTTCTGTTACAGAATCGTCATGTACCCTTTCGCTTACCTGTACACAAAATTAGTATTTCACAGAAAGGTGGTCGGTGCAGACCTGCTCAAGCCTTATCGCAAGCAGGGAATCTTCCTTTTCGGAAACCATACCCAGCCTATGGGCGATGCCCTCATGCAGGCATGTCTGACCTATCCAAGGCTCAACTATGTCATCATCCATCCGAACAACCTGAATGTTCCGGTGTTCGGCAAGATGGTTCCTGCCCTTGGAGGACTTCCGATTCCAGATGGCGTGTCCGCCTACCGCAACTTCCGAAATGCGATTGAAAAAAGAATCCGACGTGGCAATCCGGTAGTCATCTACCCAGAGGCCCATATCTGGCCTTACTACACCCACATCAGACCTTTTGCAGAGACGTCTTTCGCCTATCCGGTTCAGATGAAGGCACCGACCTTCTGCTTCGTCAACACCTACAAGGACAGAGGCAAAGGCAGAAGACCGCAGATTGTGACCTACATCAAAGGGCCTTTCTTCCCGGATGAGAATCTGACGGCAAAGGAGCAGCGAAAGCAGCTGCGTGATCTCGTGTACAACCAGATGGTACAGCTGTCCCAGCATTCGGATGTGGAATACGTGAAATACATCAAGAAGGAAACAGACAAAGGAGATTCCAATGGTTAACGTCCTTTATTGCGGAAACGAAGCCGTGTTTGACGGCTTTATGACATCCGCCCTATCCATACTCAAGCGTACAGACTCCCAGGAGCCATTCAGCTTCCATCTTTTCACCATGGATGTCTCACATCTGAAGGAGAACTACGTTCCTATCACAGAAGAGCAGATCATCTTCTTCGACAAGGTCGTCAAGGTCTACAACAAAGACAACAGCGTCAGAAAGTATGATGTCACAGACCTGTACATGAAGCATTTCTCAGGATGCCCGAACGAGAGCGCCTACTGCTCCCCTTACACCCTGATCCGACTGTTTGCAGACCTTGTACCGGACATGCCGGACAAGCTTCTGTACCTGGATGCCGATATCATGTTCAACCGTGATATCCATCTGCTGTACGACATTGACGTAACCGATTATGAATATGCAGCTGCAAACGACCATTACGGAAAATATCTGATCAACCCACGCTACATCAATGCAGGTGTGATTCTCTTCAACATGAAGCGATGTCGTGAAACAGGTCTGTTCCAGAAAGCAAGGGAATGGATTTGCAAGAAGAAACTCACCTTCGCAGACCAGAGCGCACTGATCCGATCAACCACAAGAAAGAAACTGCTTCCACAGAGGTTCAACGACCAGAAGTTTCTGCACAAGCACACCGTCGTCAGACATTTCTCAAAGCGCCTCTTCTACTTGCCATACCCGCACACCGACAACATCAAGCAGTGGCATGTCGAGAAGATGCACAAAGTGTTCCATTACACACAGTTTGACGACATTCTCAGTGAGTACAGCAGACTGAAAGCAGAATTCAACAAGGGGAACAGATAATGAACAGAAAGATAGTACCAGTATTCTTTGCTCTTGATGAGCGTTTTCTCAAATACGGAATCGTCTCCCTCTACTCCATGCGTGAGAACGCCAAAAGGGACGATGTCCTTTACAAGATCCACTTCTTGCATTCCGATGTCCTTCCGGAAAGCCAGGCAAAGGTCAAAACCCTGGAAAGGGACGGCTTTGAGATCAGTTTCGAGGACGTGTCCGACTACCTCAAGTCCATTGAGCACAAGTTCCCACTTCGAGACTACTATTCAAAGACCACCTACTACAGACTCTTCATCGCCGACATGCATCCGGAGTTCGACAAGGCCATCTACATCGACAGCGACACCATCATTCAGGGTGATGTGGCAGACCTCTTTGACATTGACATTGCCGACTACGTCCTGGGCGCTTGCCATGAGCAGGCCATGGTCCAGGTCGATGAATACGGCACCTACGTCGAAAAGTGCCTTGGTCTTGACCGCAACCTGTATTTCAATGCCGGTCTTCTTCTGATCAACTGTGTTGCCTTCCGAGAACGAAACGTCCTTGACCGATTCATCAACATCCTGCAGGTCTATGACTGTGTCGTCACACAGGACGAGGACTATCTGAACCTGCTTTGCAAGGACCACACCCTCTTCATTGACCAGAGATGGAACACCGAAGTCTTCGGAACCCTTTCTTACCCGATTGAGGAAGCAAAGGTCATCCATTACATCATGTTCAACAAGCCATGGCATTATGAAAGCTGTCCGTTTGCCGACATCTTCTACAGCTATGCCAAAAAGACATGGGTCTACGAGTCGATTCTCGAGGACCTGCACTCCTACACCGACGAGCAGCGTGAGCGTGACAAAAAGGGCTACGAGAACCTTCTGAACCTCGCCATCAAGGAGACGAACAAGGACGACACTTACCTGAACGTCATCCGAAAGAGACAGGCTGCAGACCGCATCGCCATCTTGCAGAAGATCCGAGCATACGAGAAGGAAGGAATCTTTGACAAGGATGTCGAGGACGACCCACCAGCACCGGTTCTGATGCCAGATGACATTGACTACCTCAACCATACCATCCGTGAAAGAATCAAGACAAAAATGGCCTTCCGCATGGCACACAAGCTGGTGGACCGACTGGTCAAGGACAAGCAGCTGATCATCAAGGACATCAAGGGTCTTGAGAATTTCAAGAACATGCAGGAAGGTGCCCTTGTGACCTGCAACCATTTCAATGCCTTTGACAGCTTTGCCATCCAGCTTGCCTATGAGGCAGCAGACCAGCCACGCAGAAAGTTCTACCGTGTCATCCGCGAAGGAAACTACACCAACTTCCCAGGCTTCTACGGTTTTCTGATGCGCAACTGCAACACCCTGCCACTGTCCTCCAACCTTGAGACGATGAAAAAGTTCCAGGAGGCTGCAGTCAAGCTTCTGAAGGACGGACACTTTGTTCTCGTGTATCCAGAGCAGAGCATGTGGTGGAACTACCGAAAGCCAAAACCTCTGAAAAGGGGCGCCTACGTATTCGCATGCAAGGCCAATGTTCCGGTTCTCCCATGCTTCATCACCATGAAGGACTCCGAGTACATCGATGAGGCAGGCTTCCCGATTCAGGAATACACCATCCACATCGAAAAGCCGATCTATCCGAATGCAGAGCTGGGCTACCGCGATCGAATCGAGGACCTCAAGCAGAGAAACTTCGAAGTCTGGAAAGAGGTCTACGAGAGAGAGTACCAGACAGAGCTCTCCTACATCACCGTTCCTCAGCTGGACTGAGACAAAACGAATCGAGGCTGTGAATCCATTGAACTCACAGCCTCGTCAATTTTTGTAGCACTTACACTTTCTCGAATGCGATTCTCGGGTCGGTGTCCTCTTGCACATAGATGATGCCACAGCGTTTGAAACCGCATGACAGAAGAAGGTTCTGCATGACGGTGTTGTCCGCATGGGTATCGACCCTGAGGTGTGGACACTGGGAATAGGCCCAATCCATCACAAAACGCCCCACACCCTTCACATCACCGGAGGATGCGATACGGTGAATCACCCCGTACTCGCCGCTTCCAATCCAAGCGCCATCGTCGATTCTGCGATAGGTCGGATCGATATCCTCGCCCTGCAGGTACACAAAAACCCCAACAACGACGTTTTCATGTTCCACCACATAGTTGAGCTTCTGCGCAATATCATTGCGTACAACGCTCTCTGGTGGCCATCCACGGCGAGCCCACTGGCGCTCGTTGCCATGTGCCGTCATAAAGGCCCTTGCATATTCATAGATCTGTAGGATTCTCTCAAGATCCCTCGGTTCTGCATGTCTGATTGTAAACCCACCCATTTTCCAATCCTTTCAAACAAAACTCAGACAAGAGCTGGTGTGTAGGCAAAGCGCTCAAGTTTCCAGGCACCGTTCTCAAAGGCAAGAACAGAGATTGAGCAGTTCTTGATGCGAAGGCTATGGATGTTGAAGTTTGCCTGAAGCACATAGGTCATCATATGAAGGATGGTTCCCTCGCTACCGACAACGGCGATGTTCTCGGCCTGGACGGTCTCAAGCTCCCGCATGAACGAATGCACGCGCTCACGGATCATCTGGTCGTTCTCACCGCCAAAAGGTGTGTAGTCGTGATTCTTGACCGCATCGGTGAATGCTTGTCCATATTTCTCACGAAGTTCCGTATGAAGGACCTCCTGGGTGCTTCCAACACCGATTTCACGAAGTTCCCAGCGCTGCTCAGGTTCACAGCCAGGAATGGCATTCTTAGCAGTCTGGACGGTTCTGAGAAGGTCACTGCTGTAAATTCTGTCAAAATGGATATCCTTGAGAACCGGTGCAAGGCTCTTTGCCTGCTCCATTCCAAGGTCTGAAAGCGGACACTGTGTCCACCCTCCACATCGCTTTTGCATGTTGGTCATGCTCTGACCATGTCTGATGAAATAAACCTTCATATAATCTCCTCACATCGCCTTGATGGTCTTCCATTTTCCAGAGGCAACCCGAATGCCCTCCATGATGACACAGGCCGCCCATCCGATCGGAACGGCATACCAGATGACCTGAACACCATAGATTGGTGACAGTGCATAGGATACACTGATTCGGATGGCAAGGTTCACCACATTCGCAATCATGAACAGTTTCATATCACCTGCCCCTCTGAGAATGCCGTCAAAGACGATCTTCAGTCCCAGAAGAACGAAGAACCACGAGCAGAATCCAGCATAGCCGCAACCGACGAACATGGCAATCTCCGATACTGTGCCGCCAAGGAAAGCTCCAATCATCTGTCGCTTGAACAGGATCACCGAGCCACCCAGAACGACGGTGAAGCCCACCATGATTGCGGTGGAAATATGCAGGGCCTTTGGAATCCTATCATATTTCTTTGCCCCGATGTTCTGAGCCACGAAAGCGGACAGAGCGGAGCTGATTGCCACATAAGGAGCGGCGGTAATGCCATCGATTCGCATTGCCGCAGCATAGCCTGCCAGGTATTCGGAGCCGAACACGTTGACGGCAGCCTGAACCACCATCATGCCAAATGAGATGACGGTGTTGCACACCATGGATGGGATGGCAAGGTTCAGAATCTTCCTGACCAGGCTTGCATCAAAGATCCTTGTCCTACCCTGCCCCTGATAATGGGCAAGTTCAACCAGCAGAAGCACGAAGGACAGCGCTGCCGAAATGCCCTGCGCAATGACGGTGGCAAGAGCGGCTCCGAAAGCCCCCATGGAGAAGCGGACGACGAACAGCAGGTCCAGAATGACGTTGAAGAACACGGAGACCACCAGGAAAGCCAATGGGTATTTGGACTTTCCCAAGGCATTGAAGGTGGATGCGATGTCGTTGTAGGCAAACACGAACGGAAGCCCCAGCAAAATGATCTTCATGTAGTCGTAGGCACTTTCAAAAGCATCGGAAGGAACGCGCAGGGCTGTCAGGATCTGTCTCAGAAAGACAAGGGACAGCGTCATGAGAACGACCGCGGAAAGGACAAAGGTCAGAAGCGACGTGCTGATGGTGCGCTTCATGTCATCGTAGCGACCTGCTCCGAAATACTGTCCGGCAAGAACCGAGGCACCAATTCCTAGGCCCAGTGCAACGGTGATGTAGACGTTGGAAAGCGAGTACCCTGCACCGACGCCAGCGAGGGCCTCAATGCCTGCAAACCGTCCCACGATGATGGTATCGGCCATGTTGTACAGCTGCTGGAGGATGTTGCTCAGAAGAAGCGGCAACATGAAAACCACAAGCGGTTTTGCAATTGGCCCTTCTGTCAGATTTCCTTTGTTCATACGTTTGTTCCTTATTTAACATTTTAGTGAAAAACATGGGGTTTGATAAAGCCATATCGGTGGTTTTGGTTGACCCTCGTGCACTTCAGTGCGTTAATATAATTACAAATTGTACAAATCTAAACACGATTTTACTGGGAAACAATTCTGTCTTGGACAGGAGGAGAGATACATGGTCATTACCGATTTCCTTGAGAGGAATGCAAGACTTTACGGCTCAGAGATCGCCCTTGTGGAAGTGAGCCCATCCGAGAAACGTGACAAGGCTGTCACTTGGCGCGAGGCCAAGCTCATTGAAAGCACAACAGACTCCCCATACAGAAGGGAGATTACCTGGCGCGATTTCGACAACATGGCAAACCGCTTTGCCAACCTGCTTCTCAGCCGAGAGACCCCAAGAGGCACCAAAGTTGGTATCCTCATGATGAACTGCATCGAGTTCCTTCCTCTGTACTTCGGAATCCTCAAGGCAGGCTGCCTTGCCGTACCATTGAACTACCGCTACTCCAGCGACGAAATCAAATATTGTCTGGACCTTGCCGATATCGAGATTCTGCTCTTCGGACCGGAGTTCATTGCAAGAATGGATGCCATCTCCACAGAGATTCCAAAGGTCCACACCATGTTCTTCGTCGGAAAGGAAGCCGATGTACCTTCCTATTGCGAGAACTGCCTTAGGGTCATCCAGTTCGCATCCTCCAATCAGCCACCGATTGCCCTCACCCAGGACGACTATGCCGCCATCTACTTCTCCTCCGGTACAACAGGTTTCCCAAAGGCCATTTTGCATAAGCACAGAGCCCTCTACAGCTCCTGTCTGACCGAGCAGAACCACCACAGCCAGAGCAGAGATGATGTGTTCCTCTGCATTCCACCTCTTTATCATACAGGTGCCAAGATGCACTGGTTCGGAAGCCTCATGGCAGGTTCCAAGGCTGTCATTCTTCGCGGCATCAAACCAGAATGGATTCTCAGAACCGTCACCGAAGAGAAATGTACCATCGTCTGGCTCCTGGTACCATGGGTACAGGACATTCTGGATGCCATCGACAGCGGCAGAATCAATCTTGACGATTACCTTCTGTCCCAGTGGCGTCTCATGCATATCGGCGCACAGCCTGTTCCACCAAGTCTCATCAAGCGTTGGCTCAAGGTGTTCCCACACCACCAGTACGACACCAACTATGGCCTTTCCGAATCCATCGGACCTGGCTGCGTACACCTTGGAGTCGAGAACGTCAACAAGGTCGGAGCCATCGGAATCCCGGGCTACCTTTGGGAGTGCAAGATCGTCAAGAACGACCAGCTTGAGGAAGTCGAAGGCGAAGAGGTCGGAGAGCTTGCCGTCAAGGGCCCTGGCGTCATGACCTGCTATTACAAGAACCAGGAGGCCACCGACGAGATTCTCAAGGGTGAATGGCTTCTGACCGGTGACATGGCCAAGTACGATGCCGACGGCTTCATCTACCTTGTCGACAGAAAGAAGGATGTCGTCATCACCGGTGGTGAGAACCTCTACCCTGTTCAGATCGAGGACTACCTCCGAAAATTCGACAAGATCAAGGACGTCGCCGTCATTGGTCTTCCGGACCAGAGACTGGGCGAGATCGCCGCAGCCATCATCTCCATCAAGGACGGCATGACCTGTACCGAGCAGGAGATTGAGGATTTCTGCCAGGACCTCCCTAGATACAAGCGCCCAAGAAAGGTAATATTTGCAGATGTACCAAGAAACCCAACCGGAAAGATCGAAAAGCCGGTTCTTAGGGAAAGGTACTGCGGCAAGCATCTTGTCGAACAGCAGATCACAGGTTAACAGGACGTAACAATGAAGAAACTGATGTTAGGAAACGAGGCCTTTGCAAGAGGCCTTTATGAAGCAGGTTGCTGCTTCGTATCAAGCTACCCGGGAACTCCAAGTACGGAGATCACGGAGTTTGCAGCAAAGTATCCGGAGATCTATGCCGAATGGGCACCGAATGAGAAGGTCGCCATGGAGGCTGCCTTTGGCGCAAGCCTTGCCGGAAAGAGAAGTTTCTGCGGCATGAAGCACGTTGGTATGAACGTGGCCGCCGACCCTCTTTTCACCATCTCCTACACGGGTGTCAATGCCGGTATGGTCATTGCCGTCGCCGATGACCCTGGCATGCACTCCTCCCAGAACGAGCAGGATTCTCGCCACTACGCCATTGCCGCAAAGATCCCGATGCTCGAGCCATCCGACTCGGCAGAGGCACTGGAGTTCACAAAGCTCGCCTATGAGCTTTCCGAGAAGTTCGATACACCGGTCATCATGAAGATGTGCACAAGAATCGCACATTGCCAGAGCGCTGTCGAACTGACCGACCGCACAGAGCTTCCAGTAAAGCCATATGAGAAGAACGTAGACAAATACATCATGATGCCGGGCATGGCAAGAAGACGCCACCCGATCGTGGAGCAGAGAACCAAGGACCTCTCCCTGTGGGCGGAGACCTGTAGCATCAACCGCGTCGAATCCGGTTGTGACACCTCCATGGGCATCATCACATCATCGTCCAGCTACGAGTACGTCAAGGAGGTCTGTGGTGACCGCTTCCCTGTTCTCAAGCTCGGTATGGTGAACCCACTTCCAGTCAAGCTCATCCAGGACTTTGCCGCAAAGGTCCAGAAGGTTGTCGTGGTCGAGGAGCTTGACGGTATCATCGAGTCCCACTGTAACAGCATCGGCGTCAAAGTCACAGGCAAGGAGCTTTTCAGCAACATGGGTGAGTTCTCACCAAACCTCGTGGCCCAGAAACTCGGTCTGCCGTTCAACACAGGCGAGTGTCTGGACGAGCCGATTCCTGGAAGACCACCGGTCATGTGTGCCGGCTGCCCTCACAGAGGACTTTACTACACACTCAAGAAGAACAACATCACCGTCCTTGGTGATATCGGATGTTACACCCTCGGAGCCACTGCCCCACTGAAGGCAACAGATTCAACCATCTGTATGGGTGCCTCCATCTCAGGTCTTCACGGCTTCAACAAAGCCGGTGCCGCCGGAGGTCTCAAGACCGCAGCTGTCATTGGTGACTCCACCTTCATGCACAGTGGTGTCACAGGCCTGATCAACGTCGCCTACAACGAAAGCGCCTCCACCGTCATCATTCTGGACAACTCAACCACTGGAATGACTGGCCACCAGCAGAACCCAACCACAGGTTTCAACCTCAAGGGTGACCCTTGCGCCAAGATCGACCTCGAGGCCCTTTGCAGAGCCATCGGCATCAAGCGCGTCAGAGTCGTTGACCCATATGACATCAAAGCCTGTGATGAAGCCATCAAGGAGGAGACCTCCTGCGATGAGCCTTCCGTCATCATTTCCCGCCGTCCATGTGCACTGCTTAAGACCGTCAAGCATCCAGGTCCTATCAGCGTCGACCAGAGCAAGTGCATTGGCTGTACCGCCTGTATGAAAATCGGCTGTCCTGCCATCAGCATCGTAGAAAAGAAAGCCGTCATTGACGCCACACAGTGTACAGGTTGTACCGTCTGCAGCCAGCTCTGCAGAATGGGCGCCATCGGAAAGAAGGAGGCTTGAGCATGACACAGAACATTATGATCGTCGGAGTCGGCGGACAGGGAACACTTCTTGCAAGCAAGCTTCTCGGAAGACTCTTCTTGGAAAAGGGTTACGATGTCAAAGTCAGTGAGGTCCACGGCATGAGCCAGCGTGGCGGAAGTGTCGTCACCTACGTACGCTATGGAGAGAAGGTCTACTCCCCTGTCATCGACAAGGGACAGGCTGATTTCATCATCTCCTTCGAGGCTCTTGAGGCTGCCCGCTATGTCGAGTTCCTCAAACAGGGTGGAATCCTTGTGACAAACACACAGCAGATCAATCCGATGCCTGTCATCACAGGAGCCGCCCAGTATCCAGAGGACATCATCGGAAAGCTCGGAAAGCTCAACATCAAGCTTGAGGCTTTCGATGCATTGGCCATTGCCAAGCAGGCAGGAAGCACCAAGGCTGTGAACCTTGCACTTTTGGGAAAGCTTTCCCATCACTTTGACTTCACAGAGCAGCAGTGGCTGGATGCCATCGCAGCCAGCGTCCCTGAGAAGTTCTTGGAGATGAATAAAAAGGCTTTCCTTATGGGCAAAAACGCTTAATTGGTTTATCATTCGCAATCAAACGGAAATAAGAGGCAAAACAATGAAAGAAATGAGCAGAAAGAACCAGTATTTCACGGATTCCGTCATCAGAAGAATGACCCGTATTGCATTGGCAAACAATGCAATCAACCTCTCCCAGGGATACCCTGATTTTGACCCACCGAAAGCCATTACAGACCGTCTGGCAGAGATCAGCGCCATTGGCCCTCACCAGTACCCTATCACAATGGGAGCTCCAAACTTCAGACGTGCTCTTGCCAAGAAGTGCGGACACTTCATGGGAAGGGAGATCGATCCGGAGACAGAGGAAGTCGTTACAATCGGTTCTACTGAGGCTATGGTAGACACCATCTTCGCCCTTACAAACCCTGGGGACAAGATTGTCATGTTCTCCCCTTACTTTGAGAACTACTATGCTCAGACTCTCATGGCAGGTTGTGAGCCTGTTTTCGTGCCTCTCGTACCACCACAGTACAACTTTGACCCAAATGTTCTCGAGGATGCCCTCAGGATGCCGGAGACCAAGGCACTGATTCTGTGCAACCCATCCAACCCAAGCGGTAAGGTCTTCACCATGCAGGAGCTCACCATCATTGCAGATCTGTGCAAGAAGTACGATGTCTTTGTCATCACCGATGAGCCTTATGAGCACATCGTCTACGAAGGCCACAAGCATATCTACATGAACAGCCTTCCTGGCATGTGGGAAAGGACAGTCAGCCTCTCCAGCCTTTCCAAGACCTATTCCATCACCGGTTGGAGACTGGGTTATGCCATTGCTCCAGAGCCACTGATGAAGCGCGTCAAGCAGTACCACGACTTCAACGCTGTCGGTGCTCCTGCTCCACTGATGGAAGCCGCTGTCGTTGGACTTGAGATGCCAGACAGCTACTACAAGGAATTCGGTGACCACTATGCTCATATGAAGAAGATCTTCACCGACGGTCTTAAGGATATCGGAATTCCATTCACCGATCCTCAGGGTACCTACTTCATCCTTGCAGACATCGGTCCATTCATGAAGAAGGGTCAGACCGATACCGAGTTCTGTGAAGAGCTCATCCGCAAAGTCGGTGTCGCCTGTGTCCCAGGTTCCTCCTTCTTCCGTGAGGATGTCAGAAACATCGTCAGAATCCACTTCGCAAAGAAGGACGAGACTCTCTACGATGCACTGAATCGTCTTGCAGACATCAAGAAGAAGATGTGCTGATTGCAAGAATTGTCAACTTCAGAGCTCCAGGCTTAGGCTTGGAGCTTTTTCATTTTTCAACTTTCCAGATTCCACGACGGTTATTGCCAATTCGGACAAGTGCCCCAGAGGACTGCAGTTTCGAGACCTCCCTTTTTATAGTGCTCAAAGAAAGTCCTGTCTTTTGAGAGAGCTCTGATGTTGTGATTTCAGGGCTTGCATCAATGAACTGGAGAATCACCTTGGCATAGTCTTTACTTGTCATATACAGGCATTTCGATTCACAGGCCATGGAAAAATCATTGGAAGAAGCCTCGTCATAGAGACCTTTTCGGTAAATTGTGATTCTGAGGCTGTCTTCAAGCTCTTCAATCAGAGGTTCCCGCATTCCGTTTTTCTTCAGATCCGCAATCATCGCAGGAATTCCCATACCATAACCATCCATGAGGTTCAGATGCATGAAGACCCTTGCAAGCGTCCTGTTTCGGATTTTTGAGAATCCCTGCTTAACCTTCTCAACCGTGAGCCTACCAGGAAGTCCACCAGGTGTAATCACCTCAATTCTGTCGCTGTAGATGGCGATGTATGAGGCCTGCCAACTGAGATAGCTTCTATGAACAACAGCATTGACAACCAGTTCCCTCAAAACGGAATCTGGAATCTCAGGGGTTTCAACGCGTAGCTGACCAGAGATTTTTGCCGTCATGCGTGTATTAGCCTTGAGGAACTTCACAGCCTGATCATAGACGTCTAGTAAGGAGCCCTCCAGAATCTTCTTATCAAGGAACTCCCCTCTTGTCTTCCCACGGAATACAGCGCAATGGACCATAGGAGCCCCTTCATAAAAGCCGCAGAGCAATGCGAATGCATTGGAGGCAAATCGTTTGCCATCATGTTCTATGGCAAGGCTCCAAGACCTCATCATAGAATCAGAAATCGTGTTCCCGCAGGCCTTTTGGAAGGCTTGCATCTCAGACTTCCCAATTTCATGAGCAGGATACTCCAGAGAGTCCCAACTGACATTGCGCTTTTCAAAATACCATTCGGATACAAGTTCCTTTTCTGCGAGTTTTGTTGTTCCCCCGATACGGATGAAAGTGCCATTCTCATAGCCCATGGATCTGATGTGATATGGTCTACCGGAACCACCTCGAGTCTCTACAGCAATGAGATTTCTGTCGTTTTCCTGCATAATCGATACGGAGAAATCCGGTAGAGGCTCAATACTGTCCGATATGGCATTTGTAATCCGATCGATTGTGACGAACAGCTGGTCGTCTGGAATTCCAATGACAGCGTGGTCAGAATCGCGAATGCCGAAAACCAGAAGTCCACCATTGCCATTGGCAAAACCCACAACAGTCTTTGTGTATTTCAAGGAATCCTCAGGGACCATCTCCTTGAATTCAAGATTCTCATTCTCGAACATCCTGGAATATTCCATCTAGCAGCCCTCCTTTCTGACAACAGATGAATAGTATCATATGGTGTCATTGGTGTCAATGGTGTCATATTTCACAGAAGACTCCATGCATGGACAAACAAAAAGGACGACCCGTGAAGGTCGTCCCCTATCAAACAAGATTCCAGACTTAGATTCTTGCGACACCAGTCTTTCTTGCTGCCTCTGCAACTGCTGCTGCAACAGCCTTTCCAACTCTTGGGTCGAATGCTTTTGGAATGATGTAGTCTGCGTTGAGCTCTTCGTCACTGACGAGGTTTGCAAGAGCATTAGCAGCAGCCATCTTCATTTCCTCATTGATCTCAGAAGCTCTGACATCGAATGTTCCGCGGAAGATTCCAGGGAATGCAAGGACGTTGTTGATCTGGTTTGGATAGTCACTTCTACCTGTGGAGATGACCTTTGCTCCACCAGCCTTAGCATCATCTGGGAAGATCTCTGGAGTTGGGTTTGCGCAAGCGAAGATGATAGCATCTCTGTTCATGGTCTTGACCATCTCTGTTGTGACCTGACCAGGAGCGGAAACACCAATGAAGACATCAGCGCCAACGAGCATGTCAGCAAGAGATCCAGCCTTCTTGTCGAGGTTTGTCTGCTTTGCCATCTCTTCCTTGATCCAGTTGAGTCCCTCTCTACCCTCGTAGATGGCACCCTTTCTGTCACACATGGTAACATTCTTGAAACCAGCGGAAAGCAGGAGCTTTACGATAGCGATAGCAGCTGCACCAGCACCGGATGTGACGATCTTGACCTCTTCCTTTGTCTTGTTGACAACCTTGAGAGCGTTTGTGAGACCTGCAAGTGTGATGACGGCTGTACCGTGCTGGTCATCGTGGAAGATAGGGATGTCACACTTCTCTTTGAGTTTTCTCTCAATCTCAAAGCATCTTGGTGCGGAAATGTCCTCGAGGTTGATACCACCGAAGGAACCGGAGATGTTGTAGACTGTGTTGACGAACTCATCTACATCCTTTGTCTTGACGCAGAGTGGGAATGCATCAACATCACCGAAGGACTTGAAAAGAACACACTTTCCTTCCATGACAGGCATACCGGCTTCTGGTCCGATGTCACCAAGTCCGAGAACTGCTGTACCATCTGTGATGACAGCACACATGTTGTGTCTTCTTGTCAGCTCATAGCTCTTGTCGACATCCTTCTGGATCTCGAGACATGGCTGTGCTACACCTGGAGTGTATGCGAGTGACAGATCGTCCTTTGTTGCGACAGGGACAGTTGAGACGACCTCAATCTTACCCTTCCATTCAGCATGAAGTCTAAGTGATTCTTTTGCGTAATCCATTTTTATATCCTTTTCTAATGTGATTCCGATATTCAGGCGAAACCTTGGTTTCGTTCTCCCCTTGTTGCATTCTACCCTAAAAAGTATCTATATAACAGAGCAAAACGACTTTACATCCTATTATTTCTCTTTTTTGCGATTATTTGGAACAATTTCTTGCCCAGACGTTCAGAAGTGCAGCCTGTGTCTTGGCATCAGGAACTTTTCCTTCCAGAATCTGCTTCACCAGAAGCTTCAGATCCACCATCTCCACATTGATGTTCTCGTCATCATCCAGCTCACGCTCTCCAAAGGAGAGTTCTGTTGCAAGGTAAAGGTGGATGACCTCCGTGGAGTATGCGACAGTCGGATAGAACGGGCCAAGGTACTCGTAGCATCCGGCAACGATTCCAGTCTCCTCGCGCAGTTCTCTCTGTGCGGCGCTCAGCGGATCTTCGCCGACATAGTCCAGTTTACCGGCAGGGATCTCCAGAAGTTCGCATCCGAAGGGATAGCGGAACTGATGCTCCACCGCAACCCTCCCCTTGTCGTCCATTGCCACAATGGCAACGGCACCAATGTGCTTGATGTATTCGCGGGTTGTCTTGTGGCCATTGGGAAGAACGATGTTATCCTTGTAGACCTTCAGTAGTCTACCTTCATAGACAAGTGATGAATCCAGCTGCTTCTCCGCCAGATCCATGGTCTTGAAAAAATCCTTGTTGCTGTTTTCCATATGTAGCAATCTACCCAAAGGCAAGGGCTGATGTCAATCGAGCATCACTCCAAGCCATGGACCCAATCGGATCTCTTGAGGTAGATGAGGAAAATGACCGATGAGATGGCCCATGTGATCGGATAGGCGGCGAACACCAGCTCAATGGTATGGGAGATGTTCATGGCAACCGTGATGTAAGAGACGCGGAAGATGCACCAGACAAACAGCATGACGAACATCGGGACCTTTGCTTTTCCCGCACCGCGCAGTACGCCGGCAATGCTATGGGACAGAGCCAGAAGGAAGTAGAACAGAGCTTCCACATGGATCTGTCGCACGCCATAGGCGATGACTTCCGGATCACTGTTGAACAGGCCGATCAGCATTGGTGCGAACAGCAGCTCCACAAGGCCAATCAGTTCGGAGAGCACCAGGCAGGCAATGATGCCAAAGCGTGAACCCAGCTTTGCCCTCTCATGATTTCCGGCTCCGAGGTTCTGGCTGATGCAGGTGGACAGGGCCTGTGCAAATGCGGTGATTGGAATGAACGCAAAGCCTTCGATCTTGGAATATGATCCGCATCCTGCAACCGCTGTGGAGGAGAAGGTGTTGTAGTTGGACTGCACAAACACGTTGGCAATTGCAATGACGGAGTTCTGGATACCACTCGGAAGACCGTAGCGGACAATCTCTTTGAGAAGCGACATATCAAAGCGGATCCGGTTCAGATGGACCTTGTAGACGTCATCGGTTCGGATGAGCCGAATCAGACAAAGCACAAAGGACAGTCCCTGACCGATAGTAGTCGCGGCAGCGGCTCCTCCAACTCCCATGTGAAGCACCTTGATGAAGAACAGGTCCAGAATGATGTTTGCGATCGAGGAGATGATCAGATACTCAAGCGGATGGGTGGAATCGCCGGTGGCATTCATGATACCCATCGTGATGTTGTACATGATGCAGAACAGGATACCGTAGGAGTAGATTCTGAAGTATGTGATGGACCCTTCCATGATGTCGGCAGGCGTGCGCATCCAAGCAAGGATCGTTGGGGTGAACAGAACACCGAAGATGGTCAGGAAAACGCCAGAGACAAGACCGAAGGCAAGATCTGTATGGATAGCCTTCTCCATGCGCTCGTAGTCACGAGCCCCGAAGTACTTGGATATGACGACACCGGCACCCATGGCCACACCGTTGAAGAATCCGACCATCATGAAGATGAGGCTTCCGGAGGACGATACGCTGGCCAAGGCCTGGGAACCCAGGGTATTGCCGACAATCAGAGAGTCTGCTGCGTTGTAAAGCTGCTGGAAAAGGTTTCCCAGAAACAGAGGAAGGGAAAATGCGATAATCTTCTTGCTGAGACTACCCTCTGTGAAATCCAATGTACTGCTTTTGCTAGCCATACTTCTTAGTATTGCCCAAATCCGGATTTTAATCCATTGGGGCACAGACAAAAGAACCGCACCCGAAGGTGCGGCTTGTGAGTATTCAGTTCCAATCGAACCGGATCATTTCTTCTCTTCCTTGACGTAGTCAACATGCAGAAGCTTATGCTCACGATTCTTCAGGATTCCATTGTAAAGGACCTGAATGTAAGGGTTCTCCTCACTTCGTCTGACAGCAAGAGTCTTGTCGGTTCGATAGAGACCTGTTGTGCGCTGAGCCTTAGGCTCGCTCTTGGCATATGGCTGACCACCACCATGGACACAACCACCTGGGCAGGCCATGATCTCAATGAAGTCAAAATGCTCTCCGGCCTGAAGCTGCTGGATGACCTTCTCGGCATTTCCAAGGCCACTGACGACAGCCAGCTTGAGAGTCTTGTCTCCGAGTGTGACATCGAACTTCTTGATTCCCTCGCGACCACGCTCTCCCATCTCTGCGATGTTGATGAGTGCTGTCTTGGACTTGTCTGTGACAACGTGTCTGAGAACGGCCTCACAGACACCACCGGTTGTGCCGAAGATGACACCGGCTCCGGAGGCGACGTTGGTTGGGGCATCGACTGTATCCGGCTCGATCTCATCGAACTGGACACCGGATTCCTTGATCATGCGAATCAGTTCCTTGGTTGTGATGACAGCATCGACATCAGGCTCACCGTCCACCTGGAACTCAGGTCTTGCGGCCTCGAACTTCTTGGCTGTACATGGCATGACTGCTGCATGGAACACCTTGCGGCCTTCGTCCTTTGCCTTCTGCTTCTGGATGGCTGCGAACATCTCCATTGGAGATTTGCAGGTTGAGATGTTCTTGAGGAGCTCTGGGTGACGCTTTTCGGCATACTGGATCCAACCTGGACAGCAGGATGTGATCAGTGGAAGGTTCTCGCCACTTTTCAGACGCTTGATGAACTCAGCAGTCTCCTCGAAGACTGTCAGGTCAGCACCGAGTGTTGTGTCATAGACCTCATCGAATCCCATTCTTCGCAGGGATGCGACGATGCTGTTCATGACGTTGTCTCCGACATGCATTCTCAGTTCCTGTCCGATGGCGACACGAACGGCTGGAGCAATCTGGATGGTTGTTCTGACGTTTGGATCATCAAGGGCAGCCCACAGCTTGTCGACATCGTTCTTGACGACGATGGCACCGGTTGGACAGACAGCGGCACACTGTCCGCATCCGACACATGGGGACTCGGCAAGAGGCTTTGAGAAGGATGTGCTGATCATCATGTTGGAACCGCGGAATGCAAAATCAATGGCTCCGACTCCCTGAATCTCGTTACACATTCTGACACAGTCACCACAGAGGATGCACTTGTCTCTGTTGATGGTGATGCACTTGGAGGAATTGTCTGTATACTTCTTCTTGGCACTTGTATTCGGGAATCTGACATCCTTGAGGTCAAATCTCATGGCAAGGTCCTGCAGCTTACAGCTCTTGTTCTTCTGGCAGGTGTTACAGTCGGTGCAGTGGTTAGCGAGAATCAGCTCCAGAATGTTCTTTCGGTACTTTCTGAGTCTCTCTGTGTTTGTCTTGATGTTCATTCCTGCTTTTGGAGGAGTGGAACATGCAGCCTCGAGGCTGCCTCTATCGGTTTCGACCATACACATTCTGCAGGCACCATAAACGGAAAGTTCGGTGTAGTAGCAGAAGGTAGGCATCTTGATTCCTGTTTTTCGGATGACCTCAAGAAGGTTCTTCTCTCCATTGATTTCGGTGAGAATACCGTCAATGGTCATATACTGCTTGTCTGCCATGTCATACCTCCTTGATTGCGCCGAATGCACAGCCGCTTACACAACTTCCACACTTGATACACTTGTTCTCATCAATGGTGAAAGGTGATCTGATGGTTCCGGAGATGGCATCTGCAGGACAGTTTCTGGCACACTTGGAACAACCCTTACAGATGGCTGGGTCAATCACATAGTGCTTGAGTCTCTGACATGCGCCAGCAGGACACTTCTTATCATAGATATGGGCCTCATACTCGTTGCGGAAATTCTTGATGGTGCTGAGAACCGGGTTCGGAGCACTCTTTCCAAGTCCGCACAGTGCACAGGACTTGACGGTATCCGCAATCTCCTCGAGAAGCTCAATGTCTCCGTCCTTTCCCTGGCCATCGACGATTCTCTGCAGAACCTCGAGCATGCGCTTGGTACCTTCACGACATGGAACGCACTTTCCACAGGACTCGTTCTGGGTGAAGTTCATGAAGAATCGTGCAACCTCTACCATACAGGTCTTCTCGTCCATCACGACAAGTCCGCCGGAACCGATCATGGCACCGACCTTCTTGAGGTTATCAAAGTCAAGTGGAAGGTCCATATGCTCCTTGGTCAGACATGCACCGGATGGTCCACCGATCTGGACAGCCTTGAACTCAGTATCTCCTCTCATGCCACCACCGATATCATAGATGATCTCCTTGAGAGTGGTTCCCATTGGAACCTCGATGAGGCCTGTATTGCGGATGTTTCCTGTGACGGCGAAAGCCTTTGTTCCGGAGCTGGTTGGTGTTCCAATGGAGGCATACCAGGCAGAGCCCTTGTTGATGATGGCCGGAACGTTGGCGAATGTCTCAACGTTATTGAGAACAGTCGGCTTATCAAACAGTCCGTGTTCGGTAGTTCTTGGTGGCTTAACACGAGGGAAACCTCTCTTTCCTTCGATGGAAGCGGTAAGTGCACTACCCTCACCACAGACGAATGCACCTGCACCACGGCAGATGGAAAGCTTGAAATCGAATCCGGAACCGAGGATGTTCTTTCCGAGAAGTCCGAGTTCCTCAGCCTTGGCGATGGCAATCTGAAGTCTATGGACGGCAAGAGGATACTCTGCACGAACGTAGATGTAACCTTCGGAGGCACCGACTGCAAGAGCGGCAATCATCATACCTTCAAGGAGCTTGTGTGGAACGCCTTCCATGACACCTTCATCCATGAAGGCACCTGGGTCGCCCTCGTCTCCATTACAGACGACATATTTCTGGTCAGCCTTTGCGGCTCTTACCTGCTGCCACTTCTTGCCAGTTGGGAATCCGCCACCGCCACGTCCGCGAAGACCGGACTTGACGATCTCGTCAACAACGACATCCGGATCCATCTCAAAGAGGGCTTTCACGAATGCGCTGTATCCACCAACGGCAATGTATTCCTTGATGGACTCAGCATTGATGACACCATTGAGGTCAAACAGGATTCTTGTCTGTTTCTTATAGAATGGGATCTCATTCTGCTTGGCGAACATCTTGCCGGCCATGCTATAGGCAAGGCGCTCGATGTGCTCACCCTTGAGAACGGTCTTCTCAACGATCTCCTCACAATCCTCAACCTTGACCTTTGTGTAAAGCCAACCCTGAGGCTCGATTCTTACCAGTGGTCCCATTTCACAGAAGCCGACACATCCGCTCTTTGTGACGTTCATATCGCCTTCAAAGTGCTCCTTCTCAAGCTCAAGCACCACGCCGATGCCCTTGCTCTTGAGGATTTCCTGCAGCTTCTCATAGACCTTCATGGATCCGCCTGCGACACAACCTGTTCCGCAGCAGACGACAATGCGGTTTGTCACTTCCTTGTAGGATTCGGACAGACTCTTTACCAGCTTATCAAAATCTTTTCTGTTCTTGAGCATTTCAGGCCTCCTCTTTGCGCTTGAGACCATTGATGACCTCGACAGCCTTCTCAGGTGTCATGGATGGATTGACCTCGCCATTGACCATCATGACAGGGGCAAGACCACAGGCTCCGAGACAGGAGACAGTCTCAACAGTGAAAAGACCGTCAGCAGTTGTCTTCTGACCTTCTTCAAGTCCGAGTTCCGCTCTGATCCTCTCAAGAATTGGGATTGAATTTCTGACATGGCAGGCTGTTCCGTTACAGCACTTGATTTCATACTTTCCCTTTGGTTCAAGGGAGAAGTTCTCATAGAATGTGGCGACGCTGAAGATGCGAGCCTCACTCATGCCAAGCTCCTGTGCAAGATAAGGGAAGACCTCTTTCGGAAGATATCGATAATGTTCCTGGATCTTCTGGAGGATTGCGATGATGTACTGCTGCTTGTAATTGTAGGCAGTAAGGATCTCATCCACGATAGCATAGTTAATTTCCATTTTGTTTTTCTCCAAAAACGGCTGTATGTCGAGCATGCAGCCATTTTCAAGTAATATATTAGTTGCTGGGAAAAATCAAGCAAAAGCGCAAAGTAATATACATATATGCATATTTTTACCAAAGAGATAATTATCTGCTTGTACGTTTTAGAAAGATTATGTCAATTTAATATTCTTAATAGTTAGATTAAATCAACAATTTCACCATTTCTGCCCCAAACTTCACTTATATTGCCATCACGGAGGTAGAAGAGCGTTCC
>JAKSPE010000001.1 GCA_024405015.1 Sphaerochaetaceae bacterium | reverse complement strand
ATGTCTCCAGTCAATTACTTGAAATCTCATTCTTAAATCAATTACCTGTTCCACTAAAAGGGGTCAGTTCAGTGAAAAATTCTTTAAATGGGGGGGATGAAAAATAAGATCTATTTTTGCTTTTGGAATACGACATTCCAAAAGAGCTTAAAAAAGTGTTTCTTGTAAAGATTAAGCTGCCAATAAAAACAAAAATGGAGATAACCAAAAGGTCATCTCCATTTCTGCCCAGAACGGGACTCGAACCCACACACTATTGCTAGAACTAGGACCTGAACCTAGCGCGTCTACCAATTCCGCCATCTGGGCAACTTTACATTGCGTAACGGACCCAATATAGACCGAACAGGAATTATTGTCAATTATTTCGTGCATAACAGGTAAAACAGTCGATACAGAAGAAACAATCTATACAGAATGAACAGTCTGCACAGACTAAACAAAGCAACACAGATTCCATCTCTTGGTAGAACATAAACCCCATATGTGAGATAATGCTTTTCTGTTGGAGGCTTTCAGATGACAGACAGAGACATCCTTTACGTGACAGGCAAAGACTATTGCAATATGACAATCCGCCTTTTGGAGAAGGCAGACCTTTCTTCCATCATTGGCGACAAAAACGCAAGGATTGCGCTCAAACCGAATCTCATCACAGCAACCAAGGCCTCTTATGGTGCCACAACACATCCTGAAATCGTCGATGGAGTGCTGACCTATCTTGAGAACCACGGCTTTTCCAATGTGTTTCTCATGGAAGGCTCTTGGCTTGGCGATGACACCGACAGGGCATTTCGCGTCAATGGTGTCGGTGATGTGTGCAGAAAGCATGGAATCGAATACTTCAACACCAAGAAAGACAAGTATGTTGCCATCCAGGGAGGAGGGCAGACGTTCAAGGTCACAGACCGAATCGTTGGTCTTGATTGGCTGATCAACCTTCCGGTTCTCAAAGGTCATTGCCAGACTCTTATCACATGTGCACTCAAGAACCACAAAGGAATCATCAGTGATCCTGAAAAGAGACGTTTTCACAGCGAAGGCCTTCACCGACCTATTGCAGGACTTGTCAAAGCTGTCACGCAGAAGGTCAACGAGTTCATCGTCATTGACAACATCTGCGGCGATCTGGATTTCGAGGAGGGTGGAAACCCTGTCACAAACAACCGCATTCTGTGTTGCAAAGATCCAGTGCTGTGCGATTCCTATGTTCTGAAGTTCCTGGGCTACGATCTTGATGATGTTCCATATGTACGTATGGCCTATGAGATGGGCGTCGGAAATGCAGACCTTTCGGATATGAATCTCGTGGATGTAGATGGTTCCGATGTCAAAGCTGCAACCTCCGCTCAGCCGACAAACCGTGCGCAGATTCTTGCCAAGTACACCGATGCACAGGATGCCTGCAGCTCCTGCTATGCAAATCTCATTGCCGCTTTGGACCGCTTGGACAATGAAGGGCTTCTGGAAGGCTCTAAGCTCAAGGTCTGCATCGGCCAGAAGTTCAGAGGAAAGGGTTTTGAGGGCGTTGGAGTCGGAAACTGTACCCGTGGCCTTACACATACCGTAAAGGGATGTCCTCCTACCGCCGATGAGATGTATGAGCTTCTGAAGACCCAGGTGTGATAACATTAAGTATCTCCGAAAACTTGACGTATTGGATGTGTCGTGCGATATTTTATTTGGAAATCGAACGATATTATAGGTTTGGATTTGTAGGGGGTCTCATGTACAGAACAGCAACAGAAGTGAAACAGAATTTTGGAAACTATCTGCTGACAGCAGGTTCTGAGGATGTTTTCATCACAAAGAATGGAAAAGTCATTGCCGTTCTGACAAGTCCTGATAAGGCGAAAATTGAGGCGATATCCTCCCTTCGAGGGATTCTTCCATCGGATGTCGATATTGATGTCAAAAAGATGAAAGATGAGTACATGAGGGACCGATATGCGGATTATTATTGATACCTGCGTAGCTCTTGATTATATGCAAAATAGAGGTGGGTTCGAAAGCGATGTCAGCCATGTCATCGCCCTGTGCTGCATGCGCGTCGTTGATGGTTTCTTTACCTCAAAATCGTTTGCGGATCTCTATTATCTGATGCATCATTTTCTCCATTCCGATGAAGAGACACGAATTGCCATCGCGAAGTGGCGAACTGCAATCGGGATATTGGATATCAAAGGGGATGATTGCCTGGCTGCCTTGGCTTCTCCGATTTCAGATTACGAAGATGCGATCATGAGTGAGGTCGCAAAAAGGGAAGATGTCGATTATATTGTCACCAGAAACTGCTCGGACTACAGAAAATCCGAGATCCCTGCAGTAACGCCTAGCGAATTCATCTCGCTTTTGATGAGATCGATCAAATCCTAACAATTTTCACTTTTCCTTTGACAACTCAAGAATCCGCATTGTAGAATTACTCCGAATAAGATAAAAACCTTGGAGGTTTCAAATGGCAGAAGTATTGTTGAAGAATATCTGCAAGATTTACGATGGCGGTGTTAAGGCTGTCAATGACGTAAATATCGAAGTTAAGGATCAGGAGTTTGTAGTTCTCGTTGGTCCTTCAGGATGTGGAAAGTCCACAACACTCAGAATGGTCGCTGGACTCGAAGACATCTCCAGTGGTGAGCTTTACATCGACGGAAAGCTCGTCAATGACGTTCCACCAAAAGACAGAGACATCGCAATGGTCTTCCAGAACTATGCTCTGTATCCACATATGACTGTTTACGATAACATGGCATTCGGACTTAAGATCCGTAAGTTCCCTAAGGAAGAGATTGATGCCCGTGTTAAGGAAGCAGCAAAGATTCTCGACATCGAAGAGCTCCTTGACAGAAAGCCAAAGGCTCTCTCTGGTGGTCAGAGACAGAGAGTTGCAGTCGGAAGAGCTATCGTCAGAAAGCCAAAGGTATTCCTTTTCGACGAGCCACTTTCAAACCTTGATGCTAAGCTCAGAGTCCAGATGAGAGCAGAGATCTCCGGTCTCCACCACAGACTCCAGGCAACAATGATCTATGTTACACACGACCAGATCGAAGCTCTTACAATGGCTGATAAGATCGTCGTCATGAAGCTCGGTGTCATCCAGCAGATTGGTGGTCCACTTGAGCTGTACAACAACCCAGACAACAAGTTCGTCGCTGGCTTCATCGGAACACCTCCAATGAACTTCATGGTCACAGATGTCATGGCTGAAGGCAACAGCATCTACGTACACGAGGGTGATTTCCGCCTCAAGGTTACAGATGCTCAGGCTAAGCTCCTCAAGCCATATGTCGGCAAGCAGGTCACATTCGGTATCCGCCCAGAAGATGTCACATATGTCAACGCTTCTGTTGATGGTGAGACAATCGACGGAACAGTCGCAGTTGTTGAGCCACTCGGATCTGAGACAAACGTCTTCGTTGCAACAGCAAAGAACCAGATTACAGGTAGAATCGAGCCAACAGCTATCGTCAAGGTTGGTGAGAAGATCTCTATCGCTCCAAACATGGAGAAGGCTAAGTTCTTCGACGTTGAGACAGAGCTCGCAATTCGCTAAGTCACAAACACTTCGTTTGATGCAGAGACCACGGTTATCCCGTGGTCTCTTCTTGTATAAAGACGAATTATTCATAATAATTGCTGAGTTATGTTGAAGTATTTGCTTTTGAACTTTTTCTTCCAGTCGACCATTTCGTTGACCACATATACACAGCTTCTGTTTCGCAACAAAGGCTACTCTCACTCCCTTGTTGGAGTCATGATGGCAATTGGGCAGGTTGCCTCTGTTCTGGTGCCGATTCTCATTTGTGGAATCTCGGACAGAACACGTAAGACCAAACTCATGACATTCGTCATCACTGCCATCGGTGTGCTGCTGTTCATCCCATCTGCAACACTTGGCTCTGTATGGCTGACGGGAGTGGTGTTCTTCATTGCCTCAGGCCTTTATTGGTCCATCAACCCAATGCTTGACGGCTATCAGAACCGCATGTTCAAAGGCAATTCCTCCCAGTATGGAATCGCAAGAGCAGCAGGTACCATGGGCTATGTTGTGGCTCTTATCCTATTCGGTCTTATCGGTTTTCCTGTTGAGACCGACAACCTCTCCATTTGCCTTTGCTTCTGTCTGACAACAGCGCTGTTCCTCATCGCTGCCAGCTTTGTTCCAGGGGACCTTCCATTGGAACCTGGACAGGAAACTGCACAGAAAAAGTCATTCTCCTTCGGCAATTTCAGCAAGAAGTTCTATCTCATGATGCTGATTGTCGGCCTTTCCAGAGTGGCACAGGCTATCCCGGACAAACTTTTGGCCTCTTACATGACAGAGGTCCTGAATCTCGGAAACAAGTTCACATTCTTCTATGCGCTGGGAGCCTTCTGCGAGTTTGTCATGATGATCA
Organism: Sphaerochaetaceae bacterium; assembly: GCA_024405015.1. Taxonomy (GTDB): domain Bacteria; phylum Spirochaetota; class Spirochaetia; order Sphaerochaetales; family Sphaerochaetaceae; genus UBA9732. The sequence continues at coordinate 197,315 of JAKSPE010000001.1, read as the reverse complement.
TCGGTGGAAAGCTTCTGGAGAAGGGTAAGGTGTCCTCTTACACCATGATTCTCCTTTCCTGCATTGGTCTGGTTGTCCGACTTCTGATCTACTACTTCTTCCCGAACATTTATGCCTTCACCTTCGCTCAGATGTTCCATTCACTTACTTTTGCATGCCTTCACATCGGTGTCATGAAGTTCATTTCCCAGAATGTGGATAAGGAGCACTACTCGTTGGCAACCAGCCTGTACTGGTCCGTTGCGACAAACCTGCCACAGACAATCGGTGTCCTTGCCGGAGGATTCATCATCCAGAATCTCGGTTATCCGATGCTGTTTTTGATCTATTGTGCATTCCCGGTCATCGCAGTGGCTCTGTGCTTTGTGTATGACAGACTCTATAACCGCACGGTAAAAGCATAAGGAGAAACTATGGTAGCAATTTTGGTGACCTTGGTCGCAGGCCTTTCCACCATGGTGGGAGCTTTGCTTGTCAGCCATGTCAGAAAGAATTCCTTTGAGGTGATTTCACTAGCGTTTGCAACCGGAATCATGCTTATGATTGCAATCGGAGAGCTCATTCCAGAGGCTACGGAAGCCCTAGGAATTCCTTTGACGCTTGTCCTTTTCGTTGCAGGTGCGCTTCTATCTCTGGTCCTTGATGTTGTGATTCCACATCATCACCACGAGGACGATGACGACCACGAAGAGGAGCCTGGCCACTACATTGATGACTGTGAGTGCGCTCATGGTGAAACCATTTCCCGTGGTATGATCATAGCGCTTCTCTTGCACAATATCCTTGAGGGTCTTGCAACTGGTGTTACTGTCGTTTCGGACAGCAGACTTGGAATCAGCATGGCCATTGGAATTGCGATTCACAACATCCCAATCGGTGCAACACTGGCAATCTCTGTCCGCTCTGCTGGCGGAAAGAGGACAAAGGCCATTCTGGATTCGGCCCTTGTCGGTCTTTCTCAGCCTCTTGGAGCCTTGGTTGGTGTCCTGTTCTTCCAGGGTTCTTCCATGGATGGAATCCTGAGTGCATGCATGGCAATCGTCGCAGGAATCCTTGTGTTCATCTCCTTTGATGAACTTTGGCCTGCAGCAAGACTTTCCGGTTCAAGAAAGCTCACCATTATTGCATTGCTTGTCGGCATTTGCTTCATTCCAATCACGGAAGCTCTCATTTGAGAAAAATTGTCACTTTTTCGCCAAAAAATTGTTATATATATGACAATTCATTTACAACTTCAGGAATCTGTAGGAAAATGAATTGTTGAATTCAGAATAGACACGGGTTATGCCCGTACCTCTAGGAGGGAAAATAATGAAGAAAGGTATTCTGGTACTTATTGTAGTCGCACTCGTACTTGGACTTACCTCATGTTCACAGGATGTCTACTCAAAACTTGGTGACATCATGGGAAAAATGGGAAACAACGTATATGGCATCAGCGCTAACATGACTCAGGTTCAGGCCGCAACAGAGTCCCTGAGCGGATCTGTTTCTGATGATGGTTCTGTCGACCTCGACAAGGCTGCTGAGATCATCTCCGCTGTCGCAGAGGTCAAGAACTCCGCACAGAAGACAGAAGCACTCAAGGAAGAGCTTTCCAAGCCTGTCACAGATGATGCTACAACTGCTGCAGCTGTTCAGACAGAGCTTCAGAATAAGGTCAGTGATGTTTCATCAAGTCTTGAGGCCGCTATCGCAGCAGCTCCAGAAGAGCAGAAGCAGCTTCTGGAAGACGTCAAGGCTGCCATTGATGCCATTGAGATCTCTGACAATCCTACCATGGCAGAACTTGCAACTGTTGCAGTTCTCAACGAAATCGCAAAGACAGCAAGCGATGTCGCAGACAAGGTTGCTGCTGACTCCAGTTCACTTCTTGATGAAAATGGTCTGACAGAAGAGGGTATGGCAATTGCTGATTCCGCACTTGGTTCTCTTGATACTCTCAAGGTCGTTTCCGAAGTTGCTAACGTCGACGTTCTCGGAGACCTCAACATTGCAGTTCTTCTGAGTTCTTTCAGAGATGTCAGCAGAGATTCCGATGTCGAGACCTACATGAAGTCCCTTTCTGTCACAGTCGCAAAGCTCTTCTCCCTTATGACAAAGGATGGAGAGTTCAATGAGGCAAGATACAACAGCTTCATCGCTCAGTGTAAGGCTCTCAAGTCCTGCTATGACCTTGCTGCTTCCCCATACACAGCAAATGCTAAGAAGATTGCCGATTTTGATGCAGTTCTGACTGCTCAGGTTGATCTTGGCTTCACCGTCGAAGACCTTGCTTCCTACATTGTCTTCTCCGCTTTCACACTGGCAGACAAGATTGCACCAGAAGCTTCCAAGGCTGTCGTTGAAGCATTCGTCACAGAGAACAAGGCTGCTCTTGAGAACTTCGGTTCCAGCGTAGAGTTCAAGCTTCCAAACACCAATGATTTCATGGATGCAGTATTCGAGTTCGTCGGCGGAACTTTCGATCCAGAGACTGCAGGAGAGGACCTTCTCAAGTCCGCTATCGAGGGTAAGCTTGCAAAGGACGGACTCCAGATTGTCGGAGTTTCCGCTGTCATTCTTGTTGACTCCGAGTATCAGAGCCTTCTCAAGCTTGTCAACGAAGAAGGTACCATCTCTGCTATCATGGCAGATCTTTCCAAATAAGTGAGGGAGGAACGACACATGAAAAAGATCATTATCGCACTTTTTGCTGTTCTTATGGTTTGTGCAGCTGTCTTTGCAGATGTTCCATCTGTACCAGTTGCTACCTATGACAACATTGATTTCTCATTCGCACCAACATCTGCAAGATTCAATGCAATGGGACAGAGCGGTCTTGCCGATCCTTCCAGAATCGACAGTTTCTTCTCCAACCCAGCAGCACTCGGAAAGGGTGGCTTTGCCATCAGTGTTCCTTCTTTCGCTTTCACAGTCTACAATGTTCAGGCTCTCATCTCTGATGAGCAGGCCATGGCAGCTGTGAATGAGATCGCCTCTGGTGATTCCGATGGTTCTGTTGACCTTGCACTCGCTATTCTTGAGAATCTTGGAACCGGTCACAACATGGTCATGAAGATGGATGCTGGCTTTGCCGTCAGACTTGGCATCTTCGGACTTGGTACAAACGTACAGGCCAAGTTTCACTCTCTCAACGAAGGTTCCAGCCTTGCAAGTCTCAAGCTCGTCACTGAACTGAACATTGCACAGACAGCAGCCCTCGGACTCAAGGTCGTCAACACAGATCTCCTTTCCGTTTCCGCAGGTGTTTCCGCTCATGCAATCTTCAAGGCCTACAACAAGGCCATGGGTGCTAACGATGTCCTGTCCATCATGCAGGAAGATGATGCTGCAGAGAAGATCCTTTGGGAGCAGCCAATCATGGCCGGTTCTGCCATCACATTCGATGCTGGTGCAACAGTCGGTTTCCTGAATGATCAGATCAGCCTTTCTGTCACAGCAAACAACCTCAATGGCGTGTACAAGATGCAGAGCTTCACAAGTGCTGGAGACCTCGTCAACGCTCTCAGCGAAGGAACCATGGAAGCTCCAGAAGGTCACATTGTCGGCGCTCCAGTTGACTTTGAGGTCAAGACACCTTGGACACTCAACTTCGGTTTCGCATTCACACCAGATATGTATGTCATCCACCCAACAGTCACTCTTGACCTGATTGATATGTTCGGCATGATCCAGAACTTCAGTTCTGAGACATTCAGAGCTAGCGACCTTCTTCTTCATCTCAATGCTGGTGCAGAAGTTGATCTTTTCAACGTTGCAACCATCAGAGCAGGTGTTGACCGCGGTTACATGTCTATCGGTGCTGGAATCAACCTCTTTGTCATCGGAATCGATGCTACATACGGCTGGCAGGAGTTCGGTGAAGAGCTCGGCGACAAGCCAGTTGATTCTTTCACAATCAAGTTCAATATCGGATACGACAAGTAAGTCTGATACGGACGATACGAGGGTGTGTGCAAGTTTTGCCACACCCTCATTTTTTTGGCTTATTCTTGGTACTAAACGCTGTACTTGATGTCAATCACTGGGACCGATGGGTTCGCTGTAATCGCTGTACTCGCTGGGACCAGTGATCATGGTCTTCAGTTCACTTTCTTATACATTACAGACACTTCGCCGCCGCATGTCATTTCAAGAGGCTGTTTGCTCGTGAGAATGTGGTGTTCAATCAGAAAGTCCTTTCCGGTCTTGAGCATTTCTCGTGCAGTATTGATGGTATGCTCCTCAACCGCACCACCACCGACGGTTCCGAGGATGTCATGCTCTGTGACGAAAATCATCGAGCCGACAGAGCGCGGTGCAGAGCCTTCCTGAGAAATGATTCTCGCCATAATGCCGCTTTCCTGAGATGCCATTTTCAGCACTTTGGCATCAAGGGTAATCACTTTCTTGCTTGTTCGGAACACCGAGATCATCTGTGCCATGATGGCAACCGCAATTTCCTGTGGTGTCACGGCATTGATGGAAAGCCCAATTGGCGTGTGAAGTTTGCAAAGCATGTCATCGGTAATGCCCTTGTCACGGATGCTTTGCATGCAATGGGCGACTTTTGCCTTGGAACCGATCATGCCGATGTAACTGTGTTTGTGCCTAAGCGCATACAGAAGGCTGTCTTCATCGTAGGTATGGCCATGGGTGAATATGCAATAGTAAGGGGCCAGAAAGTCGCTATAATCGTGTGCAAGGAGCTCTTCGTAAGGTCCTACGATTCGAGTTGCCTTTGGGAAGGAGGCTTCTGTTAGAAGCTCCTCTCTGCAGTCCAAAATGGTGATTTTCCAGTTCTGGAGTACCGCAAGGTCATAGAGGGCCTTTCCCACATGGCCACAGCCGAACATCACCAGATGCGGCTCTGCTTTAATCTCCTCCACAAGGGAAGGGGTCTCAATCGGGTCGTCGGCATCGGCGCAAAGAAGCTTTCCGTTTCTGTAAATAGCCTCATGACCTGTGCAAAAGTCAGTGCGACGCTCAAGGTCTCCCTCCTGAAGGGCTTCTAGGAATCTGTCGTAATAATTATCCATGTAGAGTCTCCTTAATGGCCTTGATGGTCGTTTGAATCTCATCCGATGTGGTGAAAGGTCCTGGCGAGAATCGGAGTGTCCCTTCTGGGAATGTCCCAAGTGCCTTGTGGCTTGAAGGTGAGCAGTGTAGTCCTACGCGGGTTTCAATGTGATAGCGTTCATTCAAAAGAGCCGAAAGTGTTGCAATGTCCATTTTGGAGCATGTCACAGAGATGACCGAGGTTCGAGGCTTGTTGAGGCTCGGACCCACAATGTGGATGCCTTCGATGGTGTTAAGGCCTTCATACAAAAGTTTTGTCATGGCCTTTTCGTTGGCAAGAAGAGCCTCAAAATGGTCTTCTACATATTGAGTGCTGTAGTTCAGCGCAAGAATCCCTGGGATGTTCTGTGTTCCTGCCTCCAGTCGGTCCGGAAGGGTGGTCGGAATGTCTTCGCTATCGCTTTGGGAACCGGTGCCTCCACTGATCAGCGGCTTGATTTTAAGCGCTACATCTTTTTGAAGTACCATGCCTCCAATGCCCTCTGGGCCCAGAAGACCTTTATGGCCTGCAAAGGCGATGCCCGTGATGCCCCAAGACATATCAAGTTTCACAAACGGACTGGCCTGCGCGCTATCGACAAAGAGCATGAGGTTGTTTCTCTTTGCTATATCAGCAATTGCTTTTATGTCCTGAACGGCTCCAGAGACGTTTCCTGCTGCACAGATGATCAATGCTTTTGTGTTCGGCTGAATGAGCTTTTCAATTTCGTTAATGACAAGATATCCATCGGCTGTGGATGGGACCCTGGAAAATGGAATGCCTTCCTGCACCAGTGGTCGCATGACGCTGTTGTGCTCACAGGAAGAGGTGATGATGTGGTCATCCTTGGTGAAAAGACCCTTGATGATCATATTTAAAGACTGTGTGATGCCGCTGGAAAAGCAGACGCTCTCTGGCGTTGGGCAGTTGTACCACCTGCCCAGGCGCTGTCGAAGTGCATACATGCTGTCAAACACGCTGAATTCGTTGTCGCTGTTCGTGCGGCTTGGATTCATGCAGTCCTCTTCCAGGAACTTGGCCATGACAGCCCCGATTCCAGGTGCTTTTGGGAAACTTGTTGCTCCATTGTCCAGATAGATGCGCTTCATGGGTAATAGTATAGCATGACTTCCATTGTTTATCCAAAAATTCAATGATGTGAAAAGTTTCATTGTGTTTTGAAAAAAATAATGGTAAGATTGAGCAAAAGGAAGGTTTCTTATGACTATATCTAAGGAAAAACGAAATCTGGCAATCGCTGGAATTCTGATTGGAATCATTTCAATTGTTCTCGTGCTCCTTGGCAATCCAAAGAACATGGGCTTTTGTATCGCATGCTTTGTGCGTGATATCGCGGGAGCAACAAAGCTCCACAGTGCTGGTGTTGTACAGTATGTAAGACCGGAGATCATTGGTCTTGTCTTCGGTTCATTCCTCATCAGCCTGCTTACCAAGGAGTTCAATCCACGCGGAGGCTCCTCTCCAATGATCCGTTTCTGCATCGGCTTCATGGTCATGATCGGCGCACTGGTCTTCCTTGGCTGTCCGTTCAGAATGGTCCTGCGTCTTTCTGGTGGAGACCTCAATGCCGTTGTCGGTATTCTCGGTTTCGCTGCCGGAATCGGAATTGGCTCCTTCTTCCTCTCCAAGGGATTCTCCCTTGGCCGAGCACAGAAGCAGAGCATCGTGGAAGGTGCAGCACTTCCAGCTGTGAACGTTCTTCTTTTGATTCTGTTCGTTGCAGTTCCAGCATTGTTCGCATTCTCGGAGAAGGGACCGGGCTCCATGCACGCTCCAATTCTCATTTCCCTTGCTGCCGGCCTTATCGTCGGATGTCTTGCACAGCGCACAAGAATGTGCATGGTCGGAGGTTTCCGCGATCTGTTCCTGCTCAAGGACGGAACACTTCTGTTCGGATTCATCGCCATCTTCGTGGCAGCACTTGTCATGAACCTTGCAACCGGAAACTTCAAGCTTGGTTTCACAGGCCAGCCTGTCGCACACAGCGCACACCTTTGGAATTTCCTGGGCATGGTTGTCGTAGGTCTTGGTTGCACCATGCTCGGTGGTTGTCCACTCAGACAGCTCATCCTTGCTGGTGAAGGCAACAGTGACAGCGCCATCACCGTTCTCGGACTTCTGATGGGTGCCGCATTTGCCCATAACTTCTCTCTGGCCGGTGTCGCAGGTTCTGCTGATTCCGTTGGCGGTCCTGGTACAAACGGAAAGGTCGCCGTCATCCTTTGTCTTGTGATTCTGGTAGGTATCGCATGTGCAAAGACATTCAAGAAGAAGGAGAAATGATATGGAACTTGATTGCAGAGGACTCAGCTGTCCGGAGCCTGTCGTCTTGACAAAGAGAGCCGTGAAGGACAATCCTGCTAGTATCGACGTCCTGGTGGACCATGTCGCAGGACTGGAGAATGTGTCCAGATTCCTCAGAGCCATGAAGTATGAGGTTTCTGTCACAGAAGGAAAGGGAGAGTGGAGAATCAGCGCAAAGAAATGATGGTTGCAACATTTGCAAACCATTATGGTGCAATGATATTCAAGAAAAAGGTAGGAACTGGATGCATCTTGCGTCCGGTTCCTCGCGCTTTATCCTCTTCCTGTGGAACCTGTGCCTTCTTCGAAGGTCCGTTCAAAACAGAGTATGTGAACGAGAACCTCGAGGCTGTGTATGAGGTTCAGGGAGAGAAATACAACAAGATCTATGAAAACTGACGTGAAACTGACAAGTATGGTGAAGACCTCCGGTTGTGCAGCAAAACTGCCACCTGAGAAACTTCACAGAGTCATCGACAATCTTCCTCTGATGAGCAGTGACAAGCTGCTTGAGGGCTTTGAGAGCGCAGATGATGCGCTTGTCTATCAGGTGACCGATGACATCGTAAGCGTTCAGACGGTTGATTTCTTTCCTCCAATGGTCGATGACCCTTATATCTTCGGACAGGTTGCCGCCGCCAACGCACTTTCCGATATCTATGCCATGGGCGGAACACCGAACGTGGCCATGAACCTGCTGTGCTTCCCATCCTGTTTGGATCTGGAAGTCATGGAGCAGATTCTTCTTGGCGGAATCTCCAAAGTCAAAGAGGCCAATGCGGTCATCGCAGGTGGCCATACCATTGCAGATCCAACACCGAAATATGGCCTTTGCGTGACAGGTTTCATGAAAAAGGACCAGGTCTGGAGCAACAAGGGCGCCAAGGTCGGCGATGCTGTGGTTCTGACCAAGGCTTTGGGTGTAGGCATCATAAACACAGCTGCTAAGGCAAGCGAAGCTTCCGAAGAGAGCGTATCTCAGGCGGTGGACTCCATGACAAGACTCAACAAGGTTGCCCGCGACATCGCCATCAGATACCAGGTGCATGCCGCAACCGATGTCACAGGATTTTCCCTTGCAGGACATTCGCAGGAGTGTGCTGCAGCTTCTGGTGTCACCATCCGATTCGATGCAAAATCCATCCCAATCATCGATGGTGCCTTAGAACTGGCCCAGTTCGGTTTCATCCCAGAGGGCCGTTACACCAATCAGGATTATCTTTTTGAGAAGGTTCGTTTCGCAAAGGAACTTCCGCAGGAGCTTGTCGATGTCATCTACGACCCACAGACTTCGGGAGGACTTCTTCTGTTCATGCCTAAAGCTGATGCAAAGGCTTTTGTCGCAGAAATGGACAAGCCATATTGCAAACTCATCGGTGAGGTTGTGCCAAAAACTGATCGGGATGTCGAGTTCGTTTGAACTTAGTGGTTGAATTCCTGCTCGTAGATTTCCGAAATGGCCTGGTTGCAGCGCTTCTCAAAGCGCATGTAGCGCTTTAGCATTTCTTTTCCGGCCTCTGTGAGGCTGGCAGATCCTCCGCTTTTTCCGCCCTGAACACGCGTCACTACCTCTGTGGAAAGGGCCTTTTCGACGGTTCGGATCATTTTCCAGGCTTTGGAATAGCTCATGCCCATTTTCTCGCAGGCGGCTTTGACCGATCCTTCTGACTCGATGTCCAGAAGAAGATCCCTGACGCCAGGGCCGAAGAAGTTGTAGTCGGATTTGGCAAGAACAATCTTTGCGCAGTAATGCATGAGGTGCCTCGAAACAAACGTTTGGAGCCACATTATAGCATCTTATGGCTTGATTTCCATCATTTATAACGTAGAATAATGGCATGGAACTTTATGGATATCTCACAGAACATGCCGTCTCAGAGCACGCCTTTCTGGCAATCACCGGGGGTGGTGGAAAGACGACACTTCTATGCAACTTCGCCCAGCATTTGAAATCTCAGGGAAAGCGTGTTCTTGTGACCACAACCACGAAGGTACGCTCTCCTTATGTGCATCCGTATGGTCAGGATGTGGTGTTCTGTGATGATAGCATTCTCGATATCCAACCAAATAGAGGCCAGATAGTATTCTATGCCATCGGCTCGAAAGAGGATGCCAAATGGACATGCCCTCCGATGACAAACCTGGAGGCTCTGAAAGACCGCTTTGATGTTGTTCTGTGTGAGGCCGACGGCTCGCGTATGCTTCCGGTAAAAGTCCATACCCAGCGAGATCCTGTGGTTCCTGCCTGTACCACCCATACGATTGCTGTGATGGGGCTTTGGGCAATCGGAAAACCGGTAAACGAAGTGGTTTTCGGAGATGATCGGCCCCTTGTTGTAGACCAGAATTATCTTTCTTGGCTTGTACAGGACAGCGAAGGCCTTCTGAAGGCCAGCCTCCCAGGACACCGAACACTGGTGTTCAACGGCGGCGATGAAAACGACGCCAGTATGGTTTTAGGCATTAAGTATCCGTCCGATGTGACGGTTCTGACTGCGGCTTTGGACAAAGGAGTTTTGTATGACAAGATCCAGTGATAGCATTTTTGACAATCTCATCATCGTAAGAGGAGCAGGGGACCTGGCAACAGCAACCGTCATACGACTGTTCAAGTCCGGTTTCAAGGTTGTGAATCTTGATATTGCCCAGCCGACCGTCATCCGAAGAACCGTGTCCTTTGCTCAGGCAATGTTCGACGGAAGCGTCACCATTGAAGGTGTCACAGGAAAACTCACTGCCATCGAGGATATCCACAAGACCCTGGAAGATGGCATGGTCCCTGTGGTCGTTGACCCAGAAGGCAGGACCATCGAACTTCTGAAACCGACGGTTGTGGTGGATGCCATCATTGCCAAGAGAAACCTCGGGACAAACAGAGCTATGGCTCCACTGACCGTTGCACTAGGGCCTGGATTCTGTGCTGGGGATGACGTGGATGTCGTCATTGAGACCTCCCGTGGCCATAAACTTGCCAAACTCATCTACGAAGGCCCAGCCAAGGCCAATACCGGAATTCCTGGCAACATCGGTGGCTACACCGTCGAGCGTGTCATCCATGCTCCATGCGAAGGTGTGTTCACGGGCTGTTGCCATATCGGTGATATCGTAAAAAAGGGTGATGTGATTGCCAAAGTTGGAGAAACCCCTGTTTTGGCAACAATCGATGGCATGGTACGAGGTCTTCTGCATGACGGCCTTTCTGTTCCAGAACACTTCAAGATCGCTGATATTGACCCAAGAGGGGAGCAGGCTGAGTATCTGACATGCTCCGACAAAGCCAGGGCCATTTCCGGCTCGGTTCTCGAGGCTGTGATGCACTATCTGTCCCAGCATTGATTGCCTGAAAATCCTACCAAAAGCTATCATTCTTTTGAAATGGTTCAGGATTGTCGAGCCCTTAGGTTCAGAGGCCAACCGGTTTGCAGGTCTGTAGGTGTGTATCTTTACGATGTAAAATATGTGTGTGTAAGTAATTGCAAAAAGGTGTTGTAGGTGTGTAGGTTGTGAGGTGTGTCCGAAGAAGACAGACCTACATGCCGACGCACCTAATGACCTATATGTAAATCTTTATGTTGTAATCAATTGAAAAAGAAAAGACGGACCTACGCACCTTCGTACCGGTCGACCTAAAGGAACTAAGGGTTGGGTTCGTATCATCTCTGTATTAAAAATGCATTGATTATTTTTTCAACACGTGTTGAAAATTAGAATCGTGTTCATTATAGTTGTCTTTCGGTATGTAATGAGCTAGGAGGCCTGATGAACACCAGTGGTGAAAACAACAGAAGCGTCCGCAACACAAAGAAAAAACTGAGTGAGGGTCTTCTTGAGATCCTCAAGACAAAGCCTCTCAACCAGGTTTCCATCAAGGAACTGACCGAGAAGGTGGATGTCAATCGTGGAACTTTCTATTTCCACTACCAGGATGTCTATTCCATGGTAAAGGAGATGGAGGACAAGTTCCTTCTCGATTTCGCGGTTGCCATGGATGCGCTAGAACATAAATCAAGGGATTTTCTCAATATTCTTCTCAAATGCCTTTCGGACAACATGGATCTTTGCAGCATCCTGTTGAGCGCGAATGGCGATTACGCGTTTGTCGAGCGCATGAAGGACCTTGTGGATGAGAAATGCTCCAGAATCTGGAAGGATGCGATTCCATCCTTCGACAAGGATGACATGGATATGCTAAACGCCTTTCTCATCGGTGGCGTCATGTCCGCCTTGCAGGTCTGGGTCAATGATGGGGGAAGGCTGGCTGCCGACAAGATGGCGATCTGTCTGAATTTTCTGATTTTCGAAGGCATCTGTCCTGCCATCATCAAGTGGCAGGCAGCAAATAACGGTTAAGGAGTGGGCATGGCTAGGAAAGGTTTCGGTTTTCTGAGGTGGATCATCACGTTGTTGGTTCTCGCCGTCGGAATGTTCCTGATTTGGAAATTCATTCTCAACAGAGAGCAGGAGGTCTATGAGAACCCTGTCTCTGCCGTCAAGGTTGCACTTCCTTATCGCGCAACCATAGAGGAGAGTCTTGAGCTCAATGGCTACATTGAGGCACAGGCCATGATTCCTGTTGTCCCATTCGTCTCGGGTACCATCACAGGCTACTATGCAAAAGCCGGCGATTTTGTAAGCGAAGGCGATGTCCTTGCCCAGATTGACAGCAAGCCTTATGAGCTTACCGCAAAGCAGGCCGAAGCTGTGTATCTTGCTGCTGAGGCTACCTTCCAGAGAGTGTCAAATCTCTATGAGGCAGGCGCTGCCACAAAGCAGAACTACGATGAGGCCAAGGCCCAGCTGGATGCCTACAAGGCCCAGTATGACCTTGCCAACGTACAGGTCGGCTATGCTACCGTCACAGCTCCTGTTTCCGGAACCGTTCTGATGTCAAACAGTGCAGAAGGCTCCATTGGAACCTCTTCGGACTTCTTGTATGTCATCGCCGATCTGGAAAAGCTCAAGATCACACTCAACGTTCCGGAGCGATATTTCAATCTCTTTGTCGCAAACGGACAGAGCATGAAGGCAACCGTCTCCCGTGACGGCGCCCAGACTTCCGCTGTTGTGGATACCATTGCCCCTTATGTATCTCCGGAGTCCAAGACTTTCCAGGTGACACTGCGCCTAGATGGTGATGTGTCTCTGTTCCGTCCTGGCATGTACGTGAAGGTCAGCCTTGTCTACAACACCTATGAGAATGCCTTGGTCCTTGACCAGAAAACCCGTAACACCGATGGCTCTGCCTATTACTACAATCCAGAGACCCAATGTGCTGAATACGTCAAACTCGACGTGATTGCAGCGGATAACACAAGAATCGTCATTGACGAGAAGTGGGCTGATACGCTCTTTATCGTCGATGGCCAGGGTACCGTCCTTGGCGGACAGAGGGTCAACGCCATATGAGAGTATCCCACTATGCTGTAAAGCATCCTGTCGTCATCGCAATGCTTCTCATTGCACTGGTTGCCTTTGGTGTGTATTGCCTTGTGGGCCTTAGCATGGAGTTCATTCCGGATATCTCCATGCCGGAGGTCGAGGTCCTTACCATCTACCCAGGCGCTTCTGCAGAGGACGTTGAGAACGACATCACGAAAATACTGGAAGATGAGCTTGTTACGCTTCCGAACTTCAAGAGCATGTCCAGCCAGAGCCAGAACTCCCTCAGCTGGATCACCATCAACTATCGCGATGGCATTGATGTCTATGAGCAGCTGACCGAACTTCGATTCCGCCTGCAGCAGCTGGAATCCAGACTTCCGGAAAGCGCTAACAAGCCATATGCCTTGGTCGGTGGCGCCACCATGCTTCCTGTCATGCAGTTCGCTGTCATGGGAGGCGAGGACACTTCCCGAATCACCCAGTACATCGCCGATACCCTGAAACCGAAGCTTACCCGAATCGACGGTGTTGCCCAGGTGGAACTCTTTGGTGATGTCGAGCCTCAGATCAGCGTAAAGCTTCGCATGGACGATGTGGCCAGCAAGGGCATCAGTGTTCTTGCCGTCTACCAGGTCCTCAATTACTCAAACTTCACAATCCCTCTTGGACAGGCCGATTACCAGAGCCATACCATCAACGCCAAGTACAACGGAACCGTCGGAAGCCTTCAGGAACTGGAGGATCTTCCTGTCGGAATGGGTGGTGATGGTGTCATAGTGACGCTCAAGGACGTTGCGGACATTTCCTGTGCCTATCCAGAGGCCTCTACCTATGTCATTTCCGAAGGTAGCAACCTGGTCATGGTCTCCGTCACAAAGAGGGCAGGTGCAAACACGGTTGAAATCAACCGTTCCGTCAAGGAGATTCTGGACCGCCTTGAGGAAGATACCGACGGCGCTCTGACCTACAAGATCTTCTCCGATGACTCCAAGAGCATCCGCGAGTCCCTGTCCAATGTTCTGAGCTCCGGTGTCACCGGTATCATCATTGCTGTCATTGTCATTTTCCTGTTCTTGAACAATCCACGGGCAACCTTGGTCATCGGCTCCTCGATTCCGCTGTCTTTCCTGTTCACCTTCATTGCCATGAAGCTGACAGGCCAGACCATCAACCTCATGACCACTGCAAGCTTCGTCGTTGCCCTTGGTATGGTTGTTGATGCCTCCACCGTTATGCTGGAGCAGATTTCCCGCTATTTGGGAAACCCGAAATACAAGCCGGAGGATGCCATTCTTCTGGGTGCCGATGAGGTCGGTTCCTCCATCATTGCATCGGCCATGACCACCATGGTCGTTTTCATCCCGATCATCTTCCTCAACGGTATGGTCGGTATGATCCTCAACGGCTTTGCCCTGGTTCTGGTGCTTTGTATCGCAGCATCTCTGATCGTCTCGGTCGTCGTTGTTCCGTTCCTTGCCAAGGTTCTGATGGCAAACAACCCAAAGATGCCTCGCAAGACGCTTTTCATGAAGGGTGTGGAGAAGCTGGAAGGTGCCTACCGTAGTGCGCTTCGATGGAGCCTTGTGCGAAGACGCTATGTCATTTTCCTGCCGATTGCACTGCTTCTGATGTCCTTTGTCCTTGTCGCAAACCTCGGTTACAGCTTCATCCCATCGGTTGATACTGGTGAGTTCTACGTGAACCTGGAGTTCCCAAGAGGCTACGACCTTGAGGCGACAAAAGCCAAGACACTGCTTGCTGCAGAGCTTCTCAAAGAAGATATTCCTGAGGCCGAAGGTATCGCCGTGTTTGTTGGAATGAGCGATGCCATGGGTGCTTCAGATAAGTCGAACCATGCATACATCTACGTAAAGCTTGCCGCAGGCGAGCGCCGTGATGTCCACACCCTGATCAACCAGGCACAGTACAACCTGTCTTCACAGATTCCAGATTGCTTTGTCACAGCCACCAACGGCGGTTTTGATAAGCTTGTCTCCTACATCTCAGGCGGTGGCGGCTACAAGTTAACACTGGTCGGAACCGATCTGAGACTTCTGTACGAAGAGGGTGAAAGGCTCAGAACCTTCCTGGCCAGCGACCCGGATGTCACAACTACCAGCATCAGTACCGACTTCGATGAGCTGATGCTGTCTATCGATATGGACCAGACCAAACTCAACTCCCTGGGCGTTACCAGCTACGAAGCCGGTATGGTCTCTGCCATCATCTTCAATGGAGTGGATACCGGAAACGTCACAATCGGTGATGGCGACCGTAACACCATCCACCTTTGCAGTGATGTCACAGACGGCTACATCGATGTCTCAAGTCTTGGCCAGATTCCAATCTCCACAGCCGCAGGTACGGTTGTCACCTTTGAGGAACTGGGAGAGTTGGGAATCTCAAGTACCGTCTCTGGCATCAGCCACACCGACAGAGCCTTGTCCGTATCCGTCGGAGCCACTTTGGTGAGCGAAGATGCCTCAGGTGTTGCCTCCCGTATGGCAAACTACATTGCCGAACATCCGCTTGCTGAGGGAATCGATACCAAATCAAGTGGAATCATCGGTCTTATCGAGGACAGTATCGGAAACGTCATTGCGGCGGTCGTGATAGCCATCTTCCTGCTGTATACCGTCATGGTCATCCAGTTTGAGAGGTTCCGCCAGCCGCTGATTGTCATGGTCAGTGTCCCGTTCTGCCTCATCGGTGTCATTATCGTTCTTCTGGTGTTCGGTTCCTCGATCACTCTCATGAGCGTTGTTGCCCTTGTGGCCCTTGCGGGAACGGTTGTCAACAATGCCATCATCCTCATCGACTACATCAACCAGCTTCGCGACCGCATGAGGGCCGCAAGAATCCTTGCTGTCGACGAGGATCTCATTGATATGCCGGGAAGCGGTTACACGCAGGAAAGCGGACGCGATCAGTTCCTGGATCGCTACTCCGAGGAGAAGATTCTTGCTCTGAGTATCGTCAAAGGCGGATCGTCACGACTCCGACCGATTCTGATCACCACCCTGACCACGGTTGTTGGTGTTATTCCTATGGCACTTGCCATCGGAGAGGGTTCTGAGCTGTATGCCTCAGTCGGTCAGGCAATCGCAGGAGGTCTTCTGACCTCAACACTTATCACGCTGTTCATCGTCCCTGTCATCTACTACATGGGAGAGATGAGAGCCATCAGAAAGAAAGCAAAGAGAATGGAGCGTTCAAATGGATAGAAAGGTTTTTGGAAATGGAATTCTGGTTTCAGCAGTTATGCTGATTCTGCTTATGGTAACAAGTTGTTCCGTCGTTTTTGAGGCGGGAATTAGCGGAAGAGTCGTCACAACAGACGGCACATCAACAGTTGGCGTTGGAAACGTCAACGTCTTCGCATATACAAGCAAAAGCCTCCGCGATGCTGACTTTGCCAAGTTCCAGGCAGGTCAGATTACACGTCCAAGCGAAGGTGCAGGCTACGTAGCCTCTACAACCACAAACGCAAACGGTGACTTCACCGTGAACAAGATCGTTTGGGAGACCAAGAAATCGGACTTCGGCAAGACTGCTGATGTAGATAAGCTGTATCTGATCTTCTACAACAAGAATTACTACCCGGATAAGGCCGATGCCACCATCATCAGCGGCAGCACCAATGCCAGCAACGTCTACAAGGAGCTTGAGAGCAACAAGGACTATGCCACCATCAACGTCACCGTCTACGATGTCTCGACCGGTAAGGTCCTGACCGTAGCCAGCGCTCTGACATGCGAAGTTGAGGGCAATACCGAGTCTGACACCCGTGTCATGACCGGAACCCAGAGTTTTGTCATCTCCTTTGAGAAGGGAACCGATGTCGATGTCACTTTCAAGCTTGCAAACGACGGCTCCCGATGGAAGATGACCGATTCCGAGGGTACTTTGGTTTCCCAGGTCGTTGAACACGATGTCCAGAAGGGAATTCTGAACGTATCCCTTTACATGAAGAACTATGAGTTCATCCTGCCTGCCTACAGCGGAAACATCGACGGAAGCGTCACAGACCATTCCAGTGTGTATGTGACTGATATCGACAACATTCCTGTCCACGTCGAGTACTATGGAACAGACGGCCAGTATCATGCCTTTGAGCCGACTGTCACCGCTGGCCACAGAACCTATTCTACTGCCATCACTGTCGGAGACAATCTCTATTACACCCATGGACACTTCTCCGGCGTCGGCTACAGCGACAGCTACACCATCAACGTGAATACGGACGACTATCCAGACCTTGCAATCACCGATAACGGCAAGATGATCTCTGTGAAGCTTCGCCTAGTCTTTGAGACCTCTGGCGGAGACAAGTACTATGAGTTCACACAGTCTCGCATGACAAGTGAAAACCTCGGACACATTGATTTGGTGTAAGCGAATGAAGAGATTTCTGATTTTTCTTTTGCTGACTCTTCTGGTTTTCCCTGCCTTTGCAGTGACCCAGTCAGATCTCCATGAAGCCTTGCTGTCCAACAACCCGGACATCAAAAAGGCTAGGGCAGAGGTCTCCAAGGCACTATTGGATGTCAAGGATGCCAAGGCCGGCTACACACCAACCATCGATTTCACTGTCACCGGAAGTTACATCGCCAATCCGATTGACCCGATTCGCATCAATCTTGGCGATTATGTGAACTCAGGCCTTCTTGGTACGAACAACGACTACATCACTGTCTTTGGCGGCCAGGAGAGCATGTACTACCAGTTCTCCCTGCAGTTGACTCAGCCGATTTTCACATGGGGTAAGCTTTCCATGGCAGTGCAGATCTACCAGGCCATCTATGAGGCTAGGGTGCTACAGCTTGAGGATGTCATTGAGCAGGCCGAGACCGAACTTTCCACAAGAGTTGCGGCACTTCATTTCCTGCTTCAGATCCAGAGCCTTCTTCAGGACCAGCTTCAGATCACAGCGCGCCTTGTGCAGCTTGCCGACGATGCCTATGCAAATGGCATGATGCTTGCAACCGATGCCCTTGGCGTCAAGGTCCAGGCACGTCAGCTTGATGTCGCCAAGTCCCAGATTGACCAGCAAGTTCTTCTCATGATGACCAACATCAGAAACCTTACAGGTCTTGCGGATCTAGAGAGTACTGACATTGTGTTTGACGAGTCCTCCTTTGAAGCAAACCTTGATGGCCTTCTTGCCAGTGACTACGCAGCACTTGTTTCCAAGTGCCTGTCTGATGCCAGAACCAACTTCCAGCTTCTGTCAAAGATGAGCGAGATTGCCAAGCTCTCCAACGGCATTGCAGGTGCTTCTGTAAACTGGAAGCCTGATTTTGCCTTGGTTGTGAATGCTGACTACAGCGGAAGCCGCCTTCCTTTGGTGGAAACCGACTGGTATGGAAAGGATGACTGGAGCGCCACCATTACCGTTGCCATGAAGACAACCCTCTACGATGGGGGAAAGGCTGTCAGAAACGTCAACCGAACCGCCGATGACGTCAACTCCGCGCAGGTTGACATCCAAAGCGCAAAAGCCAAGATCCGTGCAACTGTCGATGAGAACTGGACGAACATGGCCGTCTGCATGGCTCAGATGGAGTACCAGACAGCTCTCGAGGCACAGCTGGATTCCCAGCTTGAGGTCAAGAAGAAGCTTCTTGACACTGGTTACGGCTCTGAGTCAGACTATCTGCAGGTTCAGCTCGAGCGCAACAACTGCGAAATCCAGATTCTGCAGACCAGAATCAGCCTTGCAACCGCACTAAACACACTATTGTACCTGGAAGGAGACGCGCACCGTCAGTAAGCTTGGGTGTGCAGAGCCGCATATGACATTCGTGACCATAGATTTTGAGACCGCAAACCAGATGCCACAGAGCGCATGCTCCGTCGGCCTTGCCCGATTCGATGAAGACGGCAAGGTTGTGGACACATTCTACTCTCTGATCAAGCCTCCAAAAGGTTACGACTACTTCTATGCCAGGAACATCGAGATCCACGGCATTCGCCCGCGCGATGTCTACGATGCCCCGGACTTTGCCTACATCTGGCCTGAGATTGAGTACTTCATCGGCGATGACTTCATTGTCGCACACAATGCACGATTTGATGTGGGCGTCATGACAAGCCTTCTCAAGCACTTTGACATCGAGGTTCCTGACATCAAGTTCCTATGCTCGCTTCAGATTTCCCGCAAAGTATGGCCACAGTTCCGAAGCCATGCTCTGACCTCCTTAAGCGAGCAGTTTGGCTTGGATTACAACGCCCATAACGCGTTGGACGATGCCATCAACTGTGGCAAGGTTTTCGTACGTGCCTGCAACGGAAAGCTCTTTGAACTGGCGGATCTTCGCAAATTCCTCATGACGCGAGGCATCGAGCTCAAGAGCATCTGCAGTTAAAGGAAGAATAGCAGCGCATACTGGTGAAATTGACTTACCGGAAATCTGGTTTTCGATACTTTGCCCTCAAAATAGGGGGCTAGTATCCACTCGAGTGGATAAATGGCATCTCAAAAGGGGTGAAAGTATCCAAAATTGCCTGAAGAGGGCCGAACGATAACAGAAAATAGGGCAAAAAAAACTCCCCAGCGAGTGGAGAGCTATCAAAGATACGCAGAAAAGGATTACTTCTCGCGATAGATGATGCGACCCTTGGTCAGATCATATGGGGACATCTCGATCTTGACTGTATCACCAGGTACGATCTTGATGTGATTCTGGCGCATTCTTCCAGACATGTGTGCAAGGATCACGTGCTTGTTCTTGAGTTCAACTCTGAACATGACATTTGGCAGAGCTTCCTTAACAAGTCCCTCTACTTCAATAGCTTCTTCTTTACCCATCATTCCTCCGAATAATTTTAATGTGTAAGCAATGTTACGTTATATCAAATCTTTTTTAGATGTCAATATCGTTTGACCTTACATAGGGCTCAGTAGTATAGTTAGAAGCATCAAAATTAAGTTATCAATTCGTTGATTGGAGGTCTGATATGGGACGTGGCGAAATCAAGAAAGAAAGCAAGGGCAGAAAGTCCGACAAGAACATGAAGGAAAGACCTGCACAGCAGCCAGCATACGTTGCCGCTGAAGTCATTTCACGCAAGAAGGACAAGGACAGATAATCTTGGCATCTCAGGTGCCAATCCATTCACGAAAAGCCGTTGTTGCGGCTTTTCTTTTTAAACAGAGAACACTAATAGAATAAGGAAACCATAGAATGAGCAGTGTACTTAAACAGTATTTGGATGCACACAGAGAAGACTTCAGTGAAGTCATGACCGCCTACATCGCAGAGCTTGAGACCGTTTCCAAGGTCAGCCCGCTTGTTGCAGGAAGAATCGTCAAGGAACTCAGAAACCAGAGAAGCCATCTGAAACTCATCGCAAGTGAGAACTACAGCAGCCCAGCTGTTCATCTTTCCATGGGTAACCTCCTTACTGACAAGTATGCGGAAGGCTTTGCCTATCACCGCTATTACGCAGGATGCGACAACGTCGATGCCATCGAAGATTATGCCTGCAAGATGGCTTGTGAGGTCTTTGGTGCCGAGCATGCCTATGTACAGCCACATAGCGGAGCCGATGCCAACCTCTGTGCCTACTGGGCAATTCTGAACACCGTCGTTCAGGTTCCAGCACTTGAGGAAATGGGCATCACAAACCCATCCAACCTCTCAAGAGAGCAGTGGGATGCCATCCGCGAGAAGTGCGGCAACCAGAGACTTTTGGGTCTTGATTACTACAGCGGCGGACATCTGACACACGGCTACCGACTCAACGTTTCTGCCCAGATGTTCGATGCCTATTCCTATGCCGTGAGCAAGGAGACAGGCCTTTTGGATTATGATGAGATCCGTAAGATTGCTCTTGAGGTCAAGCCTCTGATTCTTCTTGCCGGCTACAGTGCTTACCCAAGAAAGATCAACTTCCGCAAGATGCGCGAAATCGCAGACGAGTGTGGCGCTGTTCTCATGTGTGACATGGCTCACTTCGCAGGTCTCGTTGCCGGAAAGGTCTTTGAAGGCGACTACAACCCAGTTCTTTGGGCTGACGTCGTGACCACCACCACACACAAGACACTTCGTGGTCCACGTGGTGGAATGATCCTTTGCAAGAACCGCTTCGCTGATTCCGTTGACCAGGGCTGTCCTCTTGTCATCGGCGGACCACTTCCACACGTCATGGCAGCAAAGGCTCTTGCCCTCACAGAGGCTGGAAAGCCTGAGTTTGAACAGTATTCCAAGAAGATTGTCGAGAATGCCCAGGCTCTTGCACAGGCTTTCATGGACGAAGGACTGCGACTGCAGACTAGCGGAACCGATAACCATCTGATGCTTTTGGATGTCACAAGCTTCGGCATCAATGGTCGTCAGGCAGAATCCGCACTGATCAATTGCGGAATTACATTGAACAGAAACGCACTTCCTTTTGATCCGAACGGACCTTGGTACACAAGCGGACTTCGAATCGGAACTCCTGCCGTCACAACTCTTGGCATGGGTCCTGAGGAGATGAAGGAAATCGCATCCATCATCACATTCATTCTCAAGAACACAAGACCTGCAAAGATCACAAAGGGTGAGAATGCAGGAAAGCTCAGCAAGGCAAAGGCCATCACCGACAAGGATGCACAGGCACAGGCTCTTGCAAGAGTCAACGCACTTCTTTCCAAGTTCGTCCTCTATCCAGAGCTTGACCTTGAGTTCCTCGAGAAGAACTTCTGCGTAGAAGAGAACTGATAGGAGGTCAAAATGGGCACAATTCTCATCAGAAACGGACTTGTCACAGATGCAACTGAATCCAGAAAGGCTGATGTCCTTGTAAAGGATGGCCTTATTGCAAAGGTCGCACCTGAGATTGGCCTTTCTGAGGCAGGGGAAGGTTGCAAAGTCATCGATGCAACCGGCCTTGTCGTCATGCCTGGTCTGATTGATGCCCATACCCATTACCACCTTGTCAGCCGTGGAACCGTCACATGCGACAGTTTCCCTCAGGGCTCCAGACTTGCCGCATTCGGTGGTGTTACAACCGTCATCGACTTTGCCGACCACAACAAGGGCATGAACCTTGTCGACAGCCTGAAGTATCGTCTGGATGAGATGGCCCCTGGCATGGCAATTGACTACACATTGCATCAGGGTGTCTACGGCCACGGCTATGACAGCACCATTGGAAAGCAGCTGGAGCAGCTCAAGGACCTTGGCGTCAAGACGCTCAAGATCTTCACCACCTATCGCAATACCGGATACCTGATTGAAAATCGTGATGACCTTCTGGACCTGTTCAAAAACGCAAAGCGTCTTGGCATGCTGGTGACCGCTCACTGCGAGTTCAACCCGATGATCGAGAAGATCTCAGATAACTGGAAGGGTGATTTCTCACCAGCCTCCCATGCAAAGATGCGCCCAGCAGAGGCAGAAGGCAAGGCTATTGAGTATTTCGGCTCCATTGCACTGGAGGCTGACTGTCCGCTTTATGTGGTGCATGTCTCGTCCGAATGTGGCCTCAACGCAGTGCGCAGTCTCAGAGAGAAGGGCCTTACCGTCTATGCTGAGACAACACCTCATTATCTTTTCCTGGACAAGAGCTGTCTGGAAGGCCCAGATGCCTCCCTTTATGTCATGACTCCACCACTTAGGGAAAAGAGTGACAACCAGGCTCTGCAGCAGGCGGTAATCGACAAGGAATTCCAGGTTGTGGCAACCGATCACTGCGCCTTCACACGAGAGCAAAAGCTTTCCAGCAGCGACTGCAGAACCATCTATCCTGGCATTCCAGGAACTGAGGAGATGCTGCTTCTTCTGAATACCCTCAAGGACAGCAAGGCCGATCTTAGCATGTCCGATGTCGTGAATCTCATCAGCACAAATCCTGCAAAGCTTTTTGGCATCTATCCGCAGAAGGGTTCTCTTGAAGTTGGAACGGATGCCGATATTGCCATCTTCGATCCATCCGAGGAGTGGACACTTGCCGATGACAATGTGCATTCTGCTTCCCTGTACACCCCTTATCGCAACTTCACGGTTCATGGTCGCATCCGAACCACCATACTCAGAGGAGCGGTGATTCTGGAAAACGGTCAGTACTTTGGAAAACCAGGTAATGGCCGCTTTGTCGCACAGCACTGAGGAAAAAATGGTTAGAGCAATCGTATTTGATTCATCTTCATACAAGGAAGCATTCGCAAAAAAGGCACAGCAGTGCGGCGTCAAGGTCTGCACCGTAGAGCCATCTGGTCTATCCCTTGCAGAAAGCGTTGCAAAGGCAGCCCTTTCCATGGACATTCCAGCCGACGAGTGTGTCTATGTCTCTTCTTCCTTGGAAGGCCACAAGGCTGCTAGACGCAACAAGATGGTGTCATTCGGCGTTGGTTGCAAGGAAAGTGAATTGGATCAGATTCTAAGCGGAGCAGACGCTGTTCTGGATAGCCTTGATGTATTTCCTGCCTTTGCGGATGTGACTGCGTTTGACAAGGCTGTGGATCAGACGGTTCGTGATTTCTATGGCAGAACCATCATTGGTCAGATGCTCTCTGGCGCAAAAGAGGTGATGCAGCACGCTTATGCCCCATACTCCAAGTTCCATGTCGGCGCTGTGCTCAGAACCGATACCGGAAACCTCTACAGAGGCTGTAACGTTGAAAACGCATCGTTTGGTGGCACCATCTGCGCCGAGCGTGGTGCAGCCATGGCAAGCATCGCAACCGAAGGGGCAGGGCGCTTTAACCTGATTGCCATTGCTTCCCAGGCAGAGGACCCGGCACCTCCTTGTGCCATCTGTCGACAGTTTCTGTCGGAGTTCACACCAGCCGATGCCCAGGTCTATCTGATTTCAACAACATCCAATGTGCTTCGTCACTACAACTTCGGCACACTGATGCCATACACATTTACAGAGTTCTAAAAATGAAGGCTGCCAATCCTGGCAGCCTTTTGCGTTTGAATGGGGTTATATCCGTTTTCTGACGTGTCATTTCACTTAAAAGTCATCTTTTTCAGGCTCTAAAATTGAAACTTTCAATCAGAACCCATCAAAAATGCCACAAAATAGTGAAAACTGACCAATCGTCCAGGTCTCAGCCTTCCAGAGCCATCATCTTGGCTCTGCGTCGTGCATGCCTTTCGTCCTGGGAAGCCTGGGTTGAGATGTAGGCCTTGACCATATCAAGAACATCTTCCTGGTAGTTGATTCTGCCACCAAAAGCGATGAAGTTCGCATCGTTATGCTCCTTGGCCATGGTAGCGGCAAAGATGTTCTGCGGCAATGCACAGCGAATGCCATGGATCTTGTTCGCAGCAAGTGAGATGCCGATTCCGGTACCGCAGCAGAGGACGCCGAACTCGTAGCCTCCCTTGTTGAACTCGTCACATGCGAGCTTTGCCATGTCCGGATAGTCGACGCTTTTCTCTTCGGCGACACCCAGATAATTGACCTCATATCCGTTTTCCTTAAGGAATCCAACGATTCTTGCTGTGAGCTCAACAGCTCCGTGATCATTGGCCACAACGACTTTTGCCATAGTTTCTAACCTCTTTTGTATGTTGCTGCATCAACCCATCGGGGCTGGTGCGATCTTGATGATGTTTGGAACGCTTCGGATGGATTTGATGACCTTCTTGAAGGATTCCTCCTGGTCACATTCCATGGTGAACGTTCCGACAAGATTTCCCATCTCATCGTCCATCAGGCTTCCGGAGACAAGATGTCCGTGCTGGTTTCGGATGGCGGCTTCGATCTCACTGAACAGGTCCTGTGTCCTCTTGCTTGTGACGGTGAACTTGCGGGTGATCGCCTCACTGCTTTCCCACTGGACATCGATCTTTCTCTGGTCGATTTCCGTCATGTGGGCAAGGTTCGGACAGTCTGTCTTGTGGACGATGATGCCACGACCTCTTGAGACATAACCGACAATCTGGTCGCCAGGGGCTGGGTTGCAGCACTGTGCAATCTGGATCATCAGGTTCTTCTGCTTTCCGACGGTGACGGAGTTCTTTGTCTGTCCAATGACCTGGCGAACGATATCCTCGTTTGGGATGTCCTGCGGTAGAACAGGAGTCTCTTCCTCCTGCTGCTGGATGGCAGCTTCAACTTCCTTCTTCTTGGCGACGATGTTCTTGTCAATCAGAAGGTTCTCGTCGTACTTGTTCAGCCACTGCTTGATCTTTCGTCTTGCACTTGTGGTATGGGCGTACTTGAGCCAGGTGATTCTCGGACGGGCATTCTTCTGGGTGACGATCTCAATGACCTGTGTGTTTTTCAGAGGCTCGCCCAGAGGGATGATGGTTCCGTTTGCCTTTGCGCTGACGGTGTGGTTTCCGACTTCTGTATGGATGGAGTAGGCGAAATCCAAAGCAGTGGAGCCGATTGGAAGCTCAACCGCCTGTCCCTTCGGGGTGAACACATAGATGGTATCCTTGAGGATCTCACCTTTGATTTCATCCATGAAGGATTCGCTTTGCTCAATCTCACTGTTCCAGCTCTTGAGCTTTGTGGCGATTCTGGAAAGCTGCTGGCTGTCCATGTTCACCCAGCTCTGGCTACTGGCAGCCGATCCGCTCTGTGCCTTGTAGACCCAGTGGGATGCAACACCATATTCGGCAATCTTGTCCATTTCATAGGTTCTGATCTGGACCTCCAGGATGACACCGTTCATACCCATGATTGTGGTATGAAGGCTCTGGTAGTTGTTTGCCTTCGGCATGGCGATGTAGTCCTTGAAGCGTCCTTCCATTGGTGGCCACAGCTGATGGATGATTCCCACCAGGGTGTAACACTCTGTGACGCTGTTGCAGATGACACGCACGCCAAGGATATCAAAGATCTCCTCAAGCTCCTTGCGGCGCTTTTTCATCTTCATGTAGATGGAGTAGGTGTGCTTCTCGCGGCTCTTGATCTTGATGTTCTGGATTCCAGCCTCTGCACAGGCTTCGTAGATCTTCTTCTTGACGGTATCCAGGTAGGTCTTGAACTCAACCTTCTTGGAGGACAGGTAGTTCTGGATGTAATTGTAGGTATCCGGTTTCAGGCATTTGAGGCTCAAGTCCTCAAGTTCAGCCTTCATCCAGGAGATACCGAGTCGGTCTGCCAACGGAGCGTAGATATCCAGACAAGCATTTGCAATCTCCTTGGCCCTTGTCTGGTCCATGTACTGGAGAGTGCTCATGTTATGAAGCTTATCGGCAAGCTTGATGATGATGACCGGCATGTTCTTGCTCATGGCAATGAACATCTTTCGGATGGTCTCTGCCTCGGCGACGCTTCGGCTCTGGCTCTTGATGGCTGCAATCTTTGTGACACCTTCAACAAGCTCGCTGACGTTTTCACCAAACAGCTCTGTCAGTGTCTCGGCAGTTGTGTCAGTATCTTCGATGACATCGTGCAAAAGACCTGCACAGACGGTGTCTGCATCCATGTTGAGGCGGTTTGCAAGGGTAGTTGCGACTGCAAGAGGATGGATGATGTAAGGCTCGCCGCTTTTTCTCTTCTGATCAATGTGCTTTTCGTTTGCGAATTCGGCAGCACGTCTGATCTTGGCAAAGTCTTCGTCTGAGTATCCCTTAACCTGTTCAAGGAAGTTTGAAATCAGCTCTTCATTCATATCTCTATTCCCTTATGCCTCTCGATTATCTTTAAAAACGTGACCTTTTACAACCCTGTCACAGTCACCATAATCCTTGAGGATTCCCACGTTCTCGAATCCGCATTCACGCAGAATCTCGCAGGTCCTTGCGCCCTGGTCATAACCGATTTCCATCATCAGAAGAGAGCCTTCCTTCAAATGGCTTGGTGCCTGTTTTGCAATGGCTTTGACAAGGTCAAGTCCATCTTCTCCGCCATCCAGGGCCAGCATCGGCTCAAACAGAACCTGTTTTTCAAGGGTCGGGACCACAGCGGATGCGATGTAGGGTGGATTGGACAAAATCGCGTCAAATCGTGCGCTTCCAATAGGTTCCAGCAGGTTTCCCTGCAGTACTGTGACGCTGATGTTGCTTTCAACAATCAGATTTCGAACGTTTTCTTTGCAGATTTCCAGGGCATCGCAAGACAGGTCCGAGAGGGTGAGGTTCACCTTTTGGAAGGTTCGTGCCAGTACCTTTGCCACAGAGATGCCGATGCATCCGGTTCCGCAGCACAGGTCAAGGATGGATACTTCATCAGCATCGTTCATTCTTGCAGTGATGTCGCTTATCGCATGTTCAACAAGGATCTCGGTGTCTGCTCTTGGAATCAGCGTGGACTTTGAGACCTTGAAGGTACACTCATAGAACCCTCGCTCGCCCAAGATGTAGGCAACAGGTTCTCCGCTTTGTCTTCGGTCGCTATGGTTTTGCAGAATGTCAAGCTTTTCTGATGGGATGGTATCGTTCATGCACAGCATGAAGCGCCCATAATCAAGACCTAGGGTATGACAGATGAGAGCCCTGGCATCGATCTGCGGGGTGTCTGTGACGCCTTCAAAGGCTGTGCACATGCTTTTGTACAGTTCTCTTACCGTCATTTTGCGTCTTTGAGAGCTTCCTCTCCGGCTGCGACCTTCAGAGCTTCGATGACATCCTGAAGCTGGCCTTCCATGACAAGGTCAAGCTTGTAGAGGGTGAGGTTGATTCGATGGTCTGTCAGACGGTTCTGCGGGAAGTTGTAGGTACGGATGCGCTCACTTCTATCACCGCTTCCAACCTGGCTCTTTCGTTCATCGGCCCTTTCCTTGGCCTTTTTGCTTGCCTCAAGGTCATAGAGTCTGGAACGTAAAACGCGCATGGCTTCGACACGGTTCTGGATCTGGGACTTCTGGTTCTGGCAAATGACGACAAGACCGGTAGGGATGTGGGTGATGCGAACAGCACTTTCGGTTGTGTTGACGCACTGTCCACCTGGACCTCCTGCACGCATGACATCAATGCGCAGGTCTTCCTGTCGGATATCGACAGAAGTCTCTTCAGCTTCCGGGAGAACGGCGACGGTAACGGCAGAGGTCTGGATTCTTCCACCGCTTTCGGTCACTGGGATTCTCTGGACTCTATGTACACCACTTTCCCAGCGTAGGGAGCCGTAGACGTCCTTTCCGCTGATGGAGACGATCATTTCCTTGTATCCGCCGAGCTCTGTGGCATTGGAGCTGATCTCTTCGATCTTCCAATGCATGCTTTCGGCATAGTAGCAGTACATGCGATAGAGGTCGGCAGCAAACAGTCCTGCCTCTTCACCACCTGTACCTGCACGGATTTCCATGATGATATTCTTGCCGTCTAGAGGATCTGGTGGAATCAGAAGCATCTTACAGCGTTTTTCTGACTGCTCGATCTGTTCCTTCAGAACCGGAATCTCATCCTTTGCCATCTGGGCGATCTCTTCATCCTCTTCCTTTGCAAGGACCTCATTGTCCTGAAGGTTCTCGATGAGTCCCTTCAGGTTTGTGAGCTCATCCACGATAGGAACAAGGTGGCTGCGCTCAAGCATCAGGTTCTTGTAGGTCGTCATGTCCTTCATGACAACCGGATCGGAAAGCTTGGTGTCGACGTCCTGAAGCAGTTTCCTGAAATCCTCTAGTTTCTCAATCATTTGCTGTCCTCTGCTTTGGTGGTTTGCACTGTCGTGGATGTCGTGAAGGAGGTTCCGAGTGGAGCTGAAGGCTTGTAGACGCTCAAAACTCCCATTGGACAGGCCTCGACACACTTTCCACATGCCAGACATTTCTTGGTGACATTGAGGTCTGTGTCTTCGACCATCACTCCGAACGGACATGCTTCGCGGCACTTGCCGCAGTTGATGCACATTCTGATATCAACTACATAGGCACCATACTGGTTTTGCTTGATTGCGCCAATAGGGCAGGCCTTCGCACATTTTCCGCACTGGATACACACGGCAGGACGGGTTATTGTACCCGAAATCTCACTAAAGTTTCCAATACCTTTTCGCTCAATTACCCGAATAAATGCCATGGAAGCCTTATTTGTTCGGAAATAGTAGTTCGAACAGGCATGTACACACTCCATACAGCCGATACAGCGGGCATTTCGGTTCACGACAAGGGTGCGGCTCTTTCGTGGACTCTTTTCCTCAAGGTCCTCATAAGGGGTGTTGATGATTGGAAGCGTTGTTCGCTTTTCACCGTCATAACGGTAGTAGGCGTCCGCGATGGCAGGGGCTGTCGGAATGGAGGTAATCTCACCGATGCCGATTCCGCCGCTGGCCACATCAAGACCTGCCTTCTCGACGATTACAGGCTCGATGGTTGGAACCTCATCGGCTCTGAACAGCCTCAATGAGCCATATTTTGCAAGAGGCTTGCAGTTTTCCAGCGGATACTGCTCCTTAAGGGCATAACCCATTCCCATGACGACACCACCTTCAATCTGACCTTCGACGTTGGTTGGGTTGATGGCTCTTCCCACGTCGTGGGCAGCAACGATCTTCTCGATCTTGTTGGTCTTGGAACGGAGGATACAGATCTGAGTGGCATAGCCGTAGGCAACATGGCTTTTTGGATTTGGGAGGTCCGATCCAAATGGGTCTGTCTTTGCCAGATATTCGGCATAGAACTCCTGTCCTTCCAAATCGCTTAAAGTCTTTCCTTCAAGAGCCTCCTTGAGTGCAAGAGCTGCTCTTCTGGCAGCCTCTCCTGTGACGGTGGTATGACGAGAACCCGATGTGGTTCCGCTGTCTGGAGCGTTGAAGGTGTTTGCCTTCTCTTCCACGACAAGATCACTGTCAAGCTGAGCCACATCGCAGACAATCTGCTTCATGACGGTGCACATGCCCTGTCCGATACAGGAGCCGCCACAGTGGATGATGACCTTCTTGTCCTTGACCTCAAGGCGGACTCTTCCGAAGTCCGGAAGTCCGACACCGACACCTGCGTTCTTCATGGCGCAGGCGATTCCCGTGTACTCATTTGCATAGAAAGCATCCTTGACGGCCAAAAGGGTTTCCACAAGGCCTGTGGAGTTGTCCACAATCTGTCCATTTGGAAGTGCCTGACCTGGTCGGATGGCATTGCGATAGCGAATTTCCCAATGGGAGATTCCCACCTTGTCGGCCATGAAGTTGAGAAGAGTCTCAATGCCAAAGCATGTCTGCGTCACACCAAAGCCTCGGAAAGCTCCTGCAGGTGGGTTGTTTGTGTAGTAGGAGTAGCCGTCAATGGCAAAGTTCTGGTAATTGTATGGTCCGGAGGCATGGGTACATGCCCTCTGCAGTACAGGAATGCCCAAGGAGGCATACGCGCCGGTATCGGCGATGACCTTTGCCTTGAGAGCCTGAATGATTCCATTCTCGTCGCAGCCGAGTGTGAACTCCATGTCCATTGGATGGCGTTTTGGATGAACCAGAATGCTTTCTTCGCGGGTGAGCTTCATCTTGCAAGGACGCTTTGTCAGATAGGCTACCAGGGCGCTCAGGTGCTGGACCGTCACGTCTTCCTTTCCTCCAAAGCCACCGCCTACATAGCAGTTCTCAACCAGGACCTTCTCTTCTGGAAGGCCAAGCATCGGAGCAGTCTCACGTCTTGTGTCAAAGACGCCCTGGTCGGTGGAGTAGATCTTCACACCATCTTCCCCATAAGGGATGGATACAGCACATTCCGGCTCAAGGAAAGCATGCTCTGTCCAAGGGGTTGAGAACTTTTCGGAAAGGACATATTTGGAGTTTTTGAGTGCCTCTTCCACATTTCCGCGGTCCACATGGGTGTGTCCCAGAAGGTTTCCGCCTTCATGAATCTGTGGGGCATCGTCTTTCATGGCCTCGTAAGGGGAGCCTACAAACGGAAGCTTCTCATAACTGACATGGACAAGCTTTGCCGCCTTCTTTGCGGCTTCATAGCTCTGTGCGGCAACAAGGCAAATGACATCGCCAAGGTAGCGGGTGATGCCGCCAACAGGGATCATGGCATCCCAGTCCCGCTTGAGGTGGCCGACCTTTCTGTCGCCTGGAATGTCATCGGCGGTAAAGATGTCAACGACACCTGGAACATCCAAAGCCAGTGTTCTGTCAATGTCCAGAACCCTTGCTCGTGGGTATTTGCTTCGAACGGCAACGGCAAAGAGCATATTGTCAAAATAAAGGTCATCTGGATACTTGCCGACGCCTGTTACCTTGTCCTTCACATCGACTCTTGGAACGCGGGAGCCGATTTTCCAGTTCTTGTCATCGGAAAGCTTGGCATCCTCACGCATGATCTTTGCGGCAAGTTCGATTGCCTTGACGATTTTGGCATAGCCGGTGCAGCGGCAGATGTTGTTTCTGATGGCATGGCGGATGTCCAGTTCTGTCGGCTCTAACGTTGTGTCCAGAAGGCCTTTTGCGCACATGACCATGCCTGGGATGCAGAAACCGCACTGAACGGCACCTGCCTGTCCGAAGGCGTAGGTGTAGATTTCCTTTTCGCGCTCGGTGAGGCCTTCCACGGTGATGATGCTTTTGCCGTTCACCTCAGAGACCAAAAGGGTACAGGCCTTGACGGTTTTCCCGTCGATGAGGATTGTGCATGTTCCGCAGGCGCCTTCCGAGCATCCATCCTTGACGGATGTGAGCTTGAGGTCGTCTCTCAGGAATCGAATGAGCTTTTTGTCTCTGTCCAATGTGTATGAAGTTCCATTGACCTGAAATGTAGTGGTCATGCGCATCCTCCTTCAGCATAGTATTACAGAGTACATTCTAAATTACGGGACTTAAGGTGTAAAGGAAATGTTGCAACATTGCGCAACATCAGTGTGCCGTCAAAGTCCGACAAAGCGCTTGAGAGACAGCATGTAATCCCGAAGCTGTGACAGTACCTGTTTGTCCTTTGGGGAAATGGAGTTGTCTGAAAGCTTTTCTTCAATCTTGCGGGAGACGAAGTTGATGTCGTTGATCGGGTTTCCCGGTGGGCTGAGAAGTCTTGCGGAGGCGAAGGACTTCCATCGTGCCATGTTCTGGTCATCCAAGGTAAGAGGGTAGTTTCTGCAGATGTGACGCCAGAGCATCTGGGAACATCTTGGGTCCTCGAAGGCAAGATTCAAGTTCATTCTCTGCTCTGGAGGTGTGTCTCGGATGACGCTGAAAAGGCGCTTGTCGTAGTCACTGAAGAACTTGGAGTAGATCTGGAAATCAGGGTCCTCAAGGGCCTCGAACTCATCGGTTGTGTTTGCACGGATCTTGAGAATGTACTGTGTACGGTTCTCTGTGATCTCCTGATAGTGCTGCATGCAGAGCTTGTAGTCGATGCCAAGGCGCTCGTAGTCAGCAGCTTTGAGGCTGTTTGGCTTTGCGAGGAATGGGATCTTGTTTGTGGCGATCTTGATGACGCCATTTGTACGGTAGATGTCCTCGGTTCTTGCACTGAGCACAGTGGATGGGTCCTTGGACAGGTCAAAGCAGACGATGGTGTTCTCGTTCTTGGTATGCGGGGTGATCGGAACGATCATGGATGTGCATCCGCGAGGGTTTGTGAAGTTTGCACAGGTGTAAAGCACAGGCTGCGGGGTTACCTGAGTATCCAGAAGATCTCTGACCTTTGCCTTGCTGCGAAGGCTCAGGTAGTAGTCAAAGAGCTTTGGCTGCACATGCTTGATCAGGCGTGCCACAGCAATTGTGGCCTCAACGTCTACCATGGCATCATGGGCACCGATCTGGCTGATGTTGTTTGCAGCGGTCATTTCGGTGAGCTTGAAGACGGGGTTCCCCTTGGCACTTGGATTTGGCCAGTTGATTCCCTGTGGTCGGAAGTCATGGCATGCACGGACCAGGTCAATGATGTCCCAACGGGAGTTTCCGTTCTTCCATTCTCTCTGGTAAGGGTCGATGAAGTTGCGGTAAAGGGCGTTTCGGATGAACTCATCGTCGAATTTGAGGGTGTTGAAACCGCACACACAGGTTCCGCTTTGGCTGAAGATGTCGTTGATCTTTTCAATGAATTCGCTTTCCGGAAGTCCCTTGATCTTGACC
This sequence comes from Sphaerochaetaceae bacterium, assembly GCA_024405015.1. GTDB lineage: Bacteria > Spirochaetota > Spirochaetia > Sphaerochaetales > Sphaerochaetaceae > UBA9732. Next base: position 164,674 of record JAKSPE010000001.1, on the reverse strand, counting down.
TCCTGCGGGGTGATGCCTGTCACAAGGCATGCTGCAGGGTCCGGGATGTAGTCTGCAGAGAGTTTGCAGTACAGGATGATCGGATCTCCAATCGGATTCAGGTCCATATCGGTTCTGCGTCCTGCGAACTGGGCGATTCTGTCATAGGATGGGTTCAGACCAAAGGTCTCAAGATCATACCAAAAGAAGGTGTCATTTCTCTGCATGTATTATATTTTAGCACAAAAAAACTTGAAAACAAAGCATTGTAGACTTTATATTGGAACTACAGATGTTTAGGCGTTTTGTAATTGCAGGGTTGGTCTCATTGCTGATAGTCTCAGGCCTCTATGCCGATGATGAGGTGCTTGCTCCTTCCACAGAGGAGGTTGGCAAGGCACTTACCGTCATTATGGACTGCATCTCCGCATCACTTGTCACCGAGTGTACCGATTCCCCGATATCCCTTTCCTGCAGCAACGTCCAGATGGACCATGAGACGAATCTTCCACGCAGAATCGCATATTTTCTTGCCGACCCTGCCGAATACGTCTCAGCCCTTACCCCTAAATCGGATTCAAGCGGTTTCTTTGCCGCATTCTTCGCACTATTGAGCAACACGGTTGAAGATCCACTGGTTTCTGCCGTGTATCTTGCAATGTCCACACGTGGCTACCACCAGGGTGGCTATCTGCTTTCCGGCTCCATCTCCTTCACCTATCCGGATGGCGCCACCTTGGACGATGTGCTTGAGATCTGGTCCACCCGATACGGCACGAAAGAGGGCATCATGATGGCCGTTGATATGCAGCTTTATGGCAGCGAACTGACAAGACCTCTGGTAATCAACGGAAACTTCCGCATGGGACTTTCTGATCTCGGAGATATTGTCGTCAACGCAGTGGATATTTACACAATCAACGGAATCGGGTACATAGGTGGAGAATTCCGTTTCTAAAGGGGAAACAAATGCAGTCAAATGTCGAATCATTCATGAACAAGCATAATCTCAATGCTGAGAACATCAGCATGCAGGATCTTGTCGACCATTTCCTTCAGCAGATGAAGGAGGGCCTTGCAGGAAGACCAAGTACTCTCGCCATGATTCCTAGCTTCTGTTCACCAGATGCCAAGCCAAAGGCAGGGGAGAAGGTCCTTGTCATCGATGCCGGCGGTACGAACTTCAGAACCTGCATCGTCACATTTGACGCCAACCTCAAGCCTGTGATCAGCGACTTCCGAAAGAGCAGCATGCCAGGTGTCGCCCGTGAAGTCAGTGCAAAGGAGTTCTTCTCCATCATCGCAGACGAGTCCGAGCGCCTGATCGACCAGAGCGACAGAATCGGTTTCTGCTTCTCCTACGCCGCAGAGATCCTTCCGGATCATGATGGAATCCCACAGTTCTTCAGCAAGGAAATCAAGGCCCCAGAAGTCATTGGCAAGCATCTTGGAAAGGAGCTTCTTGCCGAGTTCGCACGCCGTGGCCATGATGTTTCCAAGAAGAAGGTCATCATCATGAACGATACCGTCACAACACTTCTTGCCGCACAGGCTGAGAATGCTGCCGGAAAGTTTGATGGATGCATCGGCTTCATCCTTGGCACCGGTACCAACACCGCATACATTGAAAAGACATCCAACATCACAAAGCTTGACCCAAGCATTCCAAGAGAAGGCAGCCAGGTCATCAACGTCGAGTCCGGATGCCTTGACATCGCTCTTGGTGACATCGACAGAAGATTCCTCGACAGCACAAACGCTCCTAGCATGTACAACTTCGAGAAGATGATCAGCGGTGCCTACCTGGGGCCTCTTGCTTATATGGTCATCCAGACAGCTGTCCAGGAGGGCCTTTTCTCCGAGACGTTCAAAAACAGCTTTGCACAGCTTTCTGGTCTTACAACCATTGAGATGAATGATTTCCTTCACGAGAACATGGATTGCTCTCTTGCCAAGTGTGCTAGCGACGATGATGACTATGACACCCTGTTCGAGATTCTCGGAGGCTTCATTGAGCGTGCTGCAAAGCTTACCGCCGCAAACCTCGCTTCCGCTGTCATGATCACAGATTTCGGAAAGGACGAAGACCATCCGGTTCTCATCAATGCCGATGGAACCACCTTCCACAAGACAGCCTTCCTCAAGAGCTACACAACTGAGTTCCTCGATGCCTACCTGTCCGAGCAGGGTAGACGTGCTATCATCAAGCAGATTGAGGATAGTCCGACAATCGGCTCTGCCATCGGTGGTCTCTCCCTGTAAGAGGAAGATGCCTTGGGGCGATTTTGGTGTCGTTGCGCTCAGGCCGTACAAAGAGTACTGTCTCTCGTTTGCTCCTTGTCTTTGCCCGAAATCGTAGATATGGATTATGATCAGACTTCTCCGAGTGAGAAATCTCCTACAATCTTCATGAGATTGTTTTCACGGATCACCTCAAGATCTCTTCCAGGAATGAAGGTCTTGAGGTTTTCTGCTATATAGTCGAAAGCATGGTCCTGGATTCTGGCCTTTTCCTCAAATGGGATTCTGTCCAGGGTTCTGATTTCCACATTGACAAGATAGCCTCTGCCAGACTTTGTGCCATAGCCAAGGGTGAAGGAGCATGAGGTGGAGAACAGGCCGTCAAAGCTAGGGTTTGATCCCATACCTCTTTTGAGTCTGTTCGGATGGATGGAGTAGTGCCCTCCGTAAATGTCTTCCAGATGGTTGTCCAGTGCCTGACAAAGTTCAGACATCTGGCGTTCAAGCTCTTCCTGTTTCGGATGCATCCTTATTCTCCATATTGCTCACAAGTCTTGCGGCAAAGTCGTTGATTTCACTTTGGTGCTTCATGGCACCTTCATAGGCATGTCCACAGACCATTCTCAGAACAGCCTGATTGGTCTCATCCATCTTGACCGTTTCAGGAAGCGGATCATCCAGTCTCAGGTATTCAGCATCCTTGATGTTGTTCAGGACATAGTCTGATGTTCTCTTCTGTGCTGTTCCATACATCGGAACCACCTGATTGCCCCAACTGATGAGGCCATAGGTGTCATCCTTTACCATGGTGTGGTAGGTTCCGCCAGTGCTCATGGAAAGGATGTGGAACTTCTCACACTCTGGGTAGAGCTTTTTTGCCTCGAAATAGGCATAGATGACAGGGTTGTTGGCAATGACACCGCCATCGGCAAGAAGCTTTCCTTCGTATTCGTATGGCTCAAAATAGGTTGGAGCAGCGCTGGTTGCCCTTGCGGCTACCCATGCAGGATACAGACCTTCGTCCCCGTAACTTCGGATCATTTGGTCGGAACCTGTGGACAGATCATAGGCCATAACCAATGTAGGAACTTTTGCCTGGTTCATGGTCAGATCCCCAAAAAGGCGCTTTGCATAGTTCTGGATTCCGCTGGAGTGGTATTTGTTATCGGCAATCTGGCGGATACCAAATAGCGAGGCCTTGGCCTGGAAAATCTCCTCTCCCATGGTCATGTAGCTTTCCAGAAGCTTTTCCAGAGAAACCTGCTTTGTGTCTGCGCATGCCTTGTGCTCTAGGGTGGAGTCACAGGAAAGTGCCAAGGCAATAAGTCCTCCAGTTGATGTTCCTGCAATGAGGTCGAAGTAGGATGCAATGTCCTTGTCTCCGCCATTTTCGCGAATGGATTTCTCAAGTTGCTGAAGCAGAACCACAGGAATGATTCCTCGCATTCCACCTCCATCGATACACAGAATGTAACGTTCTTCTGGACGTTTTGGCTGTGCTTGTGGCTGTGGCTGTTCAACGGATTGTACATTTTCAACTTCAGGACGTTTTAGCAGTTTCCTGAAAAAATCCAATATGCTCATGACTGTAAAAATGATATATTTGTGCGCAAGGGTCAAGAGAATCGGACCAAGAATTCCAAGGAGGTTTTTCGATGGATTACAGCTGCTGTGAACTGTGTCCCAACATGTGTAAGGTTGACAGGACAAAAGGCCAGATCGGACGCTGTGGGCAGACCTCCGAAATCCGCATTGCGTGGTCCGGTCTGCATCGGGGTGAAGAGCCTCCAATTACGGGTGAAAAGGGCTCTGGAATGATCTTTTTCTGTGGTTGTCCGCTTCATTGCCAGTATTGCCAGAACTACCAGATCAGCCAAAAGGGCTGGGATGGCGTAAGCCTTTCCGAAGATGAGCTTGCCTCTCTCATGGTTGAACTTCAGAACTTTGGAGCCGCTTCCATCAATCTTGTCACCGGAACCCATTACATCCCATCCATTGCAAATGCCATTCCCAAGGCACGAGAGATGGGTCTTAGGCTTCCGATTGTCTGGAACTCCTCTGGGTACGAGAGTGTTCCGGCATTGAAGATGATTGACCCATACATTGATGTGTACCTCATAGACGTAAAGACGCTGGACAGCTGTGTTGCAGGCAAATTCTGTGGTCTTGAGCGTTATGCCAAGGACATTGTGCCTGTCATGAAATTCCTCAAAAGACGCTACAGCGTGACCGATCTTGAAGATCCGAAGGGTCCGCACGGGGTGCTGGTGCGCCATTTGGTATTCCCTGGTTGCCTTACTGCCACCATGGACTTTCTGCAGTGGTATGCCGACAACTTCAAGGACTGCTGCCAACTGTCTCTGATGGTGCAGTTCGTGCCACCTCTTGAGAATCCGGGCTTTGAGAAGATGACGCAAGATGAATATGACAGCCTCATCGATGCTCTGGACCGCCTTGAGATTGATGGCTTTGTGCAGGAGATGGATGAGAACGAGATTCTCTGGATTCCTGACTTCAGAAGGGATCAGCCTTTCCCTGAGTCCTTTGCCGATCCGCTTCCATATTTTCTGGATCTGAAGAAGGGCAAGGCTTGAACAAACAGGTCCTGCTTGCTAACATAGGGCCATTAAGAGGAAACGCTTTTTGAAAAACAGCAAAACACTGGAGATTGTGCGCTAACCGGGAGGTTCGCACACGATTTCTGAACCTCCCGGATCATCAGTAATGACGATTTTCAGGAGGAAACATGAATAAAGAAAATTGTGTGATCCGTGTGGAACAGCCACAGGATTACAGAGAAGTAGAAAACCTAACAAGAGAGGCATTCTGGAACGTCTATCAGCCAGGATGTCTGGAGCACTATGTCCTTCACTGCTACAGAGAGCAGGAAGGGTTCATCCCACAACTGTCACTTATCCTCGAACTGGATGGCAAGATGATAGGGCATGTGATGTATGCACACAGCCACATCGATCTTGAAGATGGGTCAGAGCTTCCGATTATGACATTCGGACCGATCAGCATTGCACCACCGTTCAAAAGACAAGGTTATGGGAAATACCTTCTAGACTATTCTCTTTCCAAGGCTGCCCAGATGGGAGCCGGCGCAATAGCGATGTGCGGAAACATAGACTTTTACGGAAAGTGCGGCTTTGGCCTTGCAAGTGAGAAGGGCGTGCGTTATGAGGATGCAGACCCATCAGACCCAATTGTCCCATACTTTTTGATTCGCGAACTCAAAAAAGGTTTTCTGGATGGCATCAAAGGAACCTACAAGGATCCAAAGCCGTATTTCATCGGCTGGGAAGACCCTGAAGGTTTTGCCGCATATGACAGCACATTTCCATACAAGGAGAAGCTTGTCACAACAGGTCAGTTGAGGACTGAATGATGAAGTACGAGTTGGTCGCAGCGCAGACCCGGGATCTTGAGGATGTCTACCGCATCATCGATGACAGAATCCATTGGATGGATGACAAAGGAATCGAGCAGTGGAACAAGACAGACTACTGGGGCGTCTATCCAAAAGAGCACTACATCCAATACATGGAGGAGGGAATCCTTTATGTGATGAAGCGCATGAGCGATGCAAAGGTCGTCGGTGTTGTGGCCTTGCTTCGTAACGATCCACGCTGGCCAGACGGCTTTGAGGTCTCTGCCTATTACCTGCATCATCTTGCCACAGACCTTTCGGTGAAGGGCATTGGAAAAGAGATGATCGCCCAGTGCGAAGCGCTTGGAATGGCAAACAAAAAGGCCTTCATCCGATTGGACTGTGCTGTGGACAACGCATTTCTGAACGCCTACTATCAGGGCCTTGGCTACCACATCTGCGGAAGTTGCATCGATGGTGCCTACCAGGGAACTCTGAGAGAAAAGAGACTTCAGTACTGATTTTGAAATTGACGCTACTTGGTGTAAAGAGCTGGGTAGCGTCTTTTGTCTGTTGGGATGAGGACCAGCGTCAGACAGATGGCAACTGCTAGAATCACAAGAACAAAGGACCATGCGATGGCAGGACTTGCCTTGTCGTAGAGTCCACCGACCACAAGAGTCATGATTCCCTGAAGTACGCTTTGAGCGATGGACATGACGCCATTGATGCGTCCTCTGTGGCTTGCTGGGATTCTCTGTGTCAGGTATGGTCCTTCGACGAAAGTGGACATGATTTCGCCCAAAGTGAACAGGAACATGGCAATGTAGTAGGCTGGGACAATTCCTCGAAAACTCAGAAAACAGATGAAACCGACCATGAGAAGACTCTGGCCTGTGATGCACTTCTTGGTCGACACCATGTTGCGGAAGACTCTGGTGAGAATCGGGGTGAAAAGGACTACCGTGATGCTGTTCAGACTTGAGATGCTGCCATAAATCAGGGCGCCTCGATCTCCATGGATCTGTCCCATGTCCAGTGGCATGAGGTATCCATACTGGCCGTAGGCTCCCCAGTAAAGTGTCATAATCAGTGCATAGAGGGCAATCAGCTTGTTCTGCTTGAGTATCGCAAAAAGGCTCTCGCCACTTTTGCTTGCCTGATACTCACCTTGTGCTCCTTCCTCCTGAATCGGTGTGATGTCCTTGATGTTCAGGAAGATGAGGATGGTGGACATGGCGATGGAAAGTCCGCTGATGAGAAACGAAAGGTTCAGATGGTTCTCGAACAGGATTCCTGCAATCGTCGGTGCGGCAACCAGGCCCATGTTCATGCCAAGGTAGGTAAGGGAGTATGCTCGCTCACGATCCTTTGTGAGTGTCAGATCTGCAATCAAGGTGTTGTATGCCGGATACTCAATGCTTTGGCATGCTGCTGCGAACATGAGAATCGCAATGGTGAACAGCGAAAGCGGTATGAATGCCGAGATGAGGTAGAACACAATCGATATCATGTCGCAATAGACGATAATCATCTTCTTGTTGTACTTATCAGCAAGCTTTCCGCCGATGATGTTTGCAGGGAGGAAGAAGATTCCCGATCCGACTGTCACAAGGGCTGCCTGCGTGGCATTGAGGCCAAGCTTTCTGGTGAGAATCAGCGTCAGAACCGGCCAGATCATGGATCCCAGGCTGGTGACGATTCTTCCGAAGAAGAGCACGTAGATCTCTTTTCTAAGCCCCTTGTATTGTGAAATCAGTTTCATCGCTTCCTCAACTCTCCATCCCAGTGTACGAGAAAACTGAGGAGGTGTACAAGATTGCTCCCTTCTTGCAATGCTGATATACTTCAAAGACCATTGGAGGAACGTTTGTGAGAATCTCAGTCCTGTCCGTCTTTCCGGAAACCTTTGACAGTTTCAAGGCCACACCTGTGGTCAGACGTGCCATTGCAAAAGGTTCTGTCTATTTTGAGACGGTGGATATCAAGGACTTTGCAGAGGGCTCATTCCGAAAGATCGATGACTCGCCATGTGGCGGTGGACCGGGCATGATTATCCGCATCGATACACTTTCCAAGGCACTTGCCAGCGTCAGAACGCCGGACTCTCATGTTGTGTTGCTTTCTCCAAAGGGAAAGACCTTTAACCAGGCAAAGGCTCATGAACTTTCAAAACTGGATCATCTGGTGATGATCTGCGGCCATTACGAAGGTGTAGATGCCAGAATCGAAGACCAGATTGATGAGCAGATCTCCATTGGTGATTACATCCTTACCGGCGGTGAGTTCGCCACAATGGTCGTTTGCGATAGTGTCATTCGACTTCTCAAGGGCAGTCTTCGCGATAGCTCCACCGTAGATGAGAGCTTTGAGACGGACCTTTTGGAATATCCGCAGTACACACATCCGATTTCCTATGAGGGAAAAAGCGTTCCAGAGGTTCTTCTTAGCGGTGATCGCAAGAAAATTGAAAGGTGGCGTTTCGCCCAGTCTCTGCTTGAGACGGCAAAGCATCGGCCAGACCTTCTTGAACGAAAAAGCTTTGATTGTGTGACAGTCGGCATGTCCAGTTCTCGAGTCCTTATGTTTGATGACATGGTCATGAAGATCAGTGACATTGGGGACGAGGAGAGACGCGAATATGAAAGTCTTCTTTGGCTTAATGGCAAGCTTCCGGTTCCAGAGGTCCTGGGTTATGTCCGAAATGGCAGTAAGGCATACCTTCTCTTGTCAAAGGTCAAAGGCAAGATGCTGTGTGATGAAGCCATCCTGAAAAATGAGAACCGACTCTATAAGTCTGCAATTGCCGCTCTTCGTATGTTGTGGGCTGTAGATAAGAGCAAGTGTCCTTTTTCTGGTGGGCTTGATTCTCTTTTGAAGAAGGCAAGGCTAAATGTCGAAAAAGGCCTTGTGGATACCTCATCCTCTGTTTTCGGTCCGAATGGCTTTGCATCTCCGACGGATCTGCTTACGTGGCTGGAAGAGAATCGACCAGAGGAGGATCTTGTGCTTTCCCATGGCGACTTGTGTCTTCCGAACATCCTTGCAAACTGTGATGGCATCACGGGTCTGATTGACCTTGGCTCTTGTCAGGTTGCAGACCGCTATCGTGATATCGCAATCTGCATAAGAAGCCTTGAGCGTAACATGGCAGGTCTCTACGGTGGCGTTCCTTGTGAAAGACCGTTTGATCGCGCGAAATTCTTCGAGCTTCTTGGTGTGGAGCCTAATGAGGACAAAATCCGCTATTACACGCTTTTGGATGAGCTTTCCTGAGGTGTAATTTCTCAATTGGGTTGATTTTACCTATCACAATTCTGTATTATCGCAATCGAGGTGTTTCTATGGAAAAGAGTAAGTCAATTATCACCGTCGTAGGAAAAGACCAGGTTGGAATCATCGGAAGAGTGTGCACATACCTCTATCAGATGAATGTAAACATCGAAGATATCTCACAGACAATCGTAAGTGGCTATTTCAACATGATGATGATTGTTGATACATCCGCAGCAAAGAAGGAGTTCCTTGCAATCTCACAGGAACTTGAGGAACTGGGCAAGGAAATCGGTGTCCAGATCAAACTCCAGAGAGAAGACATCTTCAAGAGCATGCAGAGAATATGATCAATATCAACGAAGTCATTGAAACCAATAATATGATTGAGAAGGAGAAGCTCGATGTGAGAACCATCACATTGGGAATCTCCCTTTTGGATTGCATCAGTGATGATATGGACACTTTGTGTGCCAACATCTACAGACGCATCACAACAACAGCAAAGGACCTTGTCAAGGTTGGTAAGGAGATTGAGCGTGAGTACGCTGTTCCAATTGTGAACAAGAGAATCTCCGTCACTCCAATTGGTCTTATTGGTGCTTCCGCCTGTAAGACAACCGCTGATTATGTGAGAATCGCAAAGACCCTTGATGAGGCTGCACATGAAGTTGGCGTCAACTTCCTTGGCGGTTTCTCTGCAATTCCTGCAAAGGGAATGACAAAGTCTGAAGAGCTTCTCATCCGTTCCATTCCAGAGGCTCTTGCCTGTACAGAGAACGTCTGCTCTTCCGTCAATCTCGGTTCCACAAAGACCGGTATCAACATGGATGCCGTAAAACTCATGGGAGAAATCATCAAGGAGACAGCAAAGCTTACAGCAGACCGTGATTCTCTTGGTTGTGCAAAACTTGTTGTTCTGTGCAACGCTCCAGATGACAACCCGTTCATGGCAGGTGCATTCCTTGGTGTGACAGAGGCTGACAACGTCATCAACGTTGGTGTCTCTGGTCCTGGTGTCATCAATCATGCAATCCAGGGCGTCAAGGGTAAGCCTTTTGGCGAACTTTGTGACACCATCAAAAAGACAGCATTCAAGGTCACAAGACTTGGTCAGCTCGTCGCTCAGGAAGCTTCTAGAAGACTTGGTGTTCCATACGGAATCGTTGACCTTTCACTTGCACCAACTCCAGCAGTTGGAGATTCCATTGCTGAGATTCTGGAGTCCATGGGCCTTGAGAAGGTCGGATGTCCGGGTACCACAGCTGCTCTCGCTCTTCTCAACGATCAGGTCAAAAAGGGTGGAATCATGGCATCCAGCTATGTTGGAGGCCTTTCCGGTGCTTTCATTCCTGTTTCCGAGGACCATGGCATGATTGACTCTGCAAGATGTGGTTGTCTCACTCTTGAGAAACTTGAGGCCATGACATGTGTCTGTTCTGTTGGTCTTGATATGATTGCAATTCCTGGAAAGACTACCGCATCCACCATCTCCGGCATCATTGCAGATGAGATGGCAATCGGTATGATCAACCAGAAGACAACTGCTGTCAGAATCATTCCTGTTGAAGGAAAGGATGTCGGAGAGACTGCTGAATTCGGAGGTCTTCTTGGTAGTGGTCCTATCATGAAGGTAAATGAATACTCCTGTGAGGGTTTCATTTCACGGGGTGGACGAATTCCGGCTCCTGTCCATAGCTTCAAGAACTAAAACGAAGTACCAAGGCTGTTACCAAGAAAGGTGACAGCCTTTTTCGTCTCATGTACATATGCCGTGCAAGGCCTGATGCATGCCACCTTTCAGGCCGCCATGCGCTATGGCTTCGCCAGGCTTTGGGGCCGCTCGCCATTCGCAGGCTGGAATGGCACAGGCATCGCACCGCAAATGTACAATCGACAGGGTTGTTTGACGGTTCTTGAAGTTGCGTGTAACGGGGCTCAAATCTAAAAATGGATAAAATTGGTTCATTTTACGGTGCTTGTATCGACTTGAGTGGATAGATTGCATCTCAAAACTGGCAAAAGTATCGAAACCACATTTTTTCGCTCCTATTTACAAAATGGTTTCAGCACTTTCTGGGTATAGAAGGGTATGAAGCGAAAATATGTCATCAACACTTTATCGGAAAGAAGAAACTTTTTGATTGAATTTATCGAGAGTTTGAAGAAGCAACGCTATTTTTATGAAGGCTCTTTATGTATCCGAAATAGTCGTGACCGCTGTCGCCTTTATAGAAGATTTCCTGGCATTCTTGGAAATGGGGAATACTTGGGAAAGAATAAGCGCGATATTGCAGTTGAATTGGCAAGGAAGGATCGGGATAAGAAGATGCTTGCCGCTGCCTTTGAGGAAATCCAAGGTATCGATCATGCAATCAGAATACTGAAAGAGTGTAAGGACCCTGATGACGTGTATGATAGTTTGCCTGCAATTCAACAGAATCTGATTGGGCCTACAGACATAGACCATGAATATGCAAAAAGATGGGAAGATGTTGAATACCAAGGAAATCCTCGAGAGGTTCTACACCCATATACGACAATGAAAGGGGAAGTCGTCAGGTCCAAGTCTGAGAAGATGATAGCAGATGGATTATTTGTCAAAGAAATTCCATATAGATATGAATACCCTCACAGATTTAAGGGATATGGAACTAGGTATCCTGATTTCACGATTCTGAATGTCAGAACGCATGAAGAAATTATCTGGGAGCATTTTGGAAAGATGGACAAACCTGACTACTGTGCGGAAGCTTTGGGGAAACTTGAATTGTATTCTCGTTTCGGATACTCGCAGAAAAGGAATTTGATTATCACACAGGAGAGCTCAGAGAAACCATTTGATCCTGGTTTCTGGATTGATCGGTTGATAAAGGAATATCTTGTATAAGAGCTTTCGATTGTGCGGATGCGGTGTAATGCCTGTGTCATTCCAGCCTGCGGGTGGCGAGCGGCCATTAAGCCTGGCGAAGCCATACCGCATGGCGGCCTGAAAGGTGGCATGCATCAGGCAGTACACGGTATGTGCACATGAGAATGGATGTGCTCAGTTTTTGAATGGATTACAGTCCAAAGACGTATTTCTGGATTGCCTTGGCAACGCCATCATTGTTGTTGGTGTCTGTGATGTAGCGTGCAACTTTCTTGGCTCCCTCTGAGGCGTTTGCCATGGCAACGGAATAGCCTGCAACCTTGAGCATGGCAATGTCGTTGTCTGCATCACCAAGTGCCATGATCTGACTGGTAGGGACGTTGTAGACCTTGGAAAGTGCTTCAATTGCAGTTCCCTTGTCGTAGCCGCTGACCATGACTTCAAGGTAGTCATCTGCTCTGAAATATGTGATGGTTGAAAGGTCAAAGCGCTCGAGAATGAGCTTTTCAACCTTATCAATCTGTGTGCTGTCTGGAGAGATGTAGATACACTTGTTTGTGTCAAAACCCCTGAGAAGTTCTCTGAAGTTTCCGACAAGGCAGTCGGAGCGGTAAATCTTGAGCTTCTGTCTGTATGCATAGCAGTCTCTGGTCTCAAGACACCAGGTCATTCCATCAAAGATCACCATGTCTGTGTGGACTTCATCGTTGATATCGATGAGTCGCAAGGCCAGGTCCTTTGGCATTCTGTGGTCATCAACGATGACGCCGTTCTCATCAAGGAGAGTTCCGCCGTTGAAACAGGACATTGGGCCAGTGATGTTCATCTTCTCATAGAATGGAAGGATTCCGTTAGATGGACGACCGGAAACGAGAGTGAAGTGAATTCCTTTCTCTGTTACAGCTTTATGAATCCATTTGATGTTCTCTTCGCTGAGAGTCTTGTCTGTTCGTACGAGTGTGCCGTCGATATCACAGCAGATGACCTTCACTTCGCTTTTGAATCCGTTATCCATAAAAACCTCACGTTGTATGCAGTCTTTTCTTGAGTTCGTTCCACAGGCTGCGATGGAATGCGACGATTCCAACCAGCAGGAAAATGGAAGCCATACTTCCCAGAACAATCATCGGCCAGTTCAGGATGCCTGTTGCAAAATAGACTGCGAAGAATGCAATTAGTGCGGCAAGGATTTCCACAATGAGTGGCATTGCATCAGTCTTATGCTTGCTGACGTTGATGATATACAGGATAGCTGAAATGATCAGAGAACTGAAACCTATGATCGGAAGGACGAAACCTAACCAACCTGGAGAAAGCAGAATTCCAATCAATGTTATCAGAATGAGAATGTAGGCCGAAAGTCGGAATGCAAAGGAGAGGGCTGAGAACTCCAGCACATCAGGTGCTAGGAAAGTTCTCCAAACGATGATCATTCCCCAGATTGCGACGAGGCTCCACATTGGACCCTTTGTCAGATAGTTGACGATAGGGCAGATGACTGCAGCGAGTATGAGCACAAGTGTTAGAACCTGTCGGAATCGGAACATGAAGAGTCTTCTTCTGCTTACGTATGGGTAGCTGATTTTCATATCACTCATAAAGCTGTGTCTCCGATACGGATGGCTCGAGTCCCATCTGCTTTGAAAGTTCGACGATTCGCTCTTCGAAGGACGGATCCTTTGTGTTCTTCGAAATTGAGAACACGGATGTGTTTTCGAACGAGCACATGGAGCAGGATGCTCTGCTTACGACACATGTTCCCAGCACAAAGTCAAATCCTTTGATGTATGGTTTGAGCTCTTCTGGCATTCTGACATTGCCGATATTGGAAAGGGTATTGGAGAAACGGCTGTCTCCCAAAAATCCATAGATGACCTTCGCAACAGGTGACTTGATGGCAAGTGGGATGAATCGCAAGGATCGGACCAACTTGTGGGCCGTGGTCATCATGATGGACATCTCCTCAAAGGTTGCTCGCTGTTTCAACTGGGAGGCGACTTCTTTTGAGACCTCTTCGAAATCATCTACCTGTGCGGCTGGAATGTCGATGCTGCAGTACATGGAGAAATTTCTGATGGTATCTGAGTCAAAGAACTTTCGCATATCAACAGGAACCTGGATCTGGATGGTTCCATTGGTTGTGTCTGTAGCGCTTCGATGTGCAAGGAACATGAGTGTCAGCATGAGAGTGGTAATGGTGATTCCCAACTCGTGGGCCTTATCCAAAAGCCTTTTTGTCTCATAGCAGACGTGAACGACTTTGCAAGGTGGTCTCTTGGCACGTCTTCCGCTCATCTGAAGAGCGGCAGGTCCTGCAAAACCTCCGGATTTCTTTGTCTTTGGGCAGAATCTGTCGAAATCATTGGTAAGTTCGGTTGCGCGAGGTGGTGTATCAATGTCCTTCACATCTTCGGTACATACCTTTGGTGCGCCCAAAAGGTGCAGGTATTCAGCGACAAGGGTCTTGAGGAAAATCATTCCACCATGACCATCGGTCAGAACGTGGAAGAACTCCGCGCTGATTCTGTTCTCATAATAGAGGATGCGGAAGGACTGTGTTCCAAGGGCACCGACTTTGATGGCTCGGCAAGGACCCTTTGCTTCCTTGAAAATCGGATAACGGCGTTTCGTTGCATCCAGATAGTGCCAGAAGATTCCTTTTTTGACGGCTGTGGCAAAACTAGGGAAGCGCTTGATCGTGAAATCAAGGGCAATCTGAAGAATCTCCGGAATGACAGTTTCACTCAAATAGCAACTGAGTCTGAACATCGGCATCTGTCCGAATTTCATGGAAAGCGGATAGATCTTTGCTGCATCATCCAGTGGGTACCAGGAAAGTGCCTCATGGGCATAAAAGCCTCCGAGGTTCTTGCCTGCAAGTCTTTCCATGCATGTCTCAAGGTCGAGGCCTGTGCCTGCAAGATAGACAAGGGCATTCTTTGCATCCTCGATGACCATGCGCTCTTCATGACGATCCATGTCCAAATGATGCTCATAATCTTTGAGAAATGCCTGGACCTGTGCCTTTTCAATGTTTGTGAGAGACTGTAGGAAATCTGGAAATCTTTTGTTCTTGCTCATGGTTTTGTCTGTGGAAAGATACCATATCAATAGATACTAGTAAAGTCGAAAGGAATTTTTGTAAATCATTGAAAAGTAATTGTAAACCAATGCGGTTGAATAAAGGTTTACAATTGAGTATCATCCATAACCATGAAAAAGACACTAATGATTTCCTTTATCGCAATGTTCGCCGCTATCATCTGTATCGGATGTTTTCTCAGAGTACCTATCGGACCTGTCCCAATCGTTCTTCAGAATGCGCTTTGTGTTCTGACTGGCGTACTTTTGGGTGGTATCTTCGGAGGTGCTCCTACCGCACTTTTCCTGGTGGCTGGACTTATCGGACTTCCAGTTTATTCTGGTGGAACAAGCGGAATCGCCGTTTGGGCAGGTCCTACTGGAGGTTTCCTTCCTGGCTATCTCATTGGTGCAATTCTTGCAGGATTCATCGCAGGACGTCCAACTGTTGAGGAAAAGAAGATCTCTGTAAAGGCTGTGGTCAGAATCAGCATTGCCATGCTTGCCGGAATGGTGATCATGTATGTCCCTGGAACCATCCATTTCGCGCGTTGGGCAGCTTCTGCAGGAAGAGTCCCTGCTGATAAGACAGCCTTTGCCTATACCATGGCTGCTTGTGTTGTCCCTTATATCCCTGGAGATCTTCTCAAGACAGTTGTCGGTATTCTTGTGGCAATCAAGGTACGTCCTGTGCTTGCCCAGTATGTTTACAACGGAGCCAAGAAAAGAGGATAATATCTTCTATGATTAAGGTTGATGGAGTCTGTAAGACCTTTCAGACAAGTGAAGGTCCAAACTGTGCACTGAAAAACGTCTCGTTTACCATCCAGGATGGAGAGTGTGTTCTCATTGGAGGTGAGAACGGGTCTGGCAAGAGTGTGCTCATGTCCATCATCTCTGGCCTTGATGGTGCCGATTGTGGAACTGTCGATTGTCAAGGCCAGCGTCCAGGTCTGGTATTTCAGGAATCTGAGACGCAGATTCTGGGAGAGACTCCAAGAGAGGATATCGCATTCGGTCCAAGGAACCTAGGCTGGAGCAAGGCCAAGATCAAAGAAGCTGTGGAAAAAGCTCTTGAAAAGACCGGACTTTCGGAAAAGGCGGACTTCCCAGCTCGTTTTCTGTCTGGCGGAGAGAAAAGACGCCTTGCCGTTGCCTGTATGGTTGCCATGGAGCTTCCGATCATCATTCTCGACGAGCCATATGCAAACCTGGATTACGAAGGGGTCAAGCAGGTCAATGCTCTGATTCGACAGTTGAAGGCCGATGGTCGCATTGTCATGATTCTGAGCCATGAGATTGAAAAATGTCTTGGCCTTGCTGATCGTTTCCTTGTGCTTTTCCGTGGAGACAAGGTCTTTGACGGAACGCCGGAAGAGGCCATTTCCCAGGACCTTGAGAAATGGAATATCCGAAATCCGTTTGTCCGATACGAAAAGGTTTCGGATCTGGTTTGGTGATTCAATGAACGGATACTCCCTTTTTGCATACAAAAGAGGAAACTCGTTTCTTCATCGTTGTCCTGCCTGGGCAAAGATTGTGTTCATTCCAATTGTGAACATTCTGTTCCTTTGTCTGCCTCCGATGTTCTCTGTTGTCCTGATGGTTATGCAGATTTTTCTGGCATTTCTGCTGGGCTTTTCACTTCGTGAGCAGCTATCAGATCTCCGACCTGTTTTCTTCTATGCCATCCTTGTGGCTTTCGTCCAACTGGTCGGCTTTGTCGCAGGAGGCTTTCCTTCTGGATATTTCTCCTGGGAAAGCGAGAAGGACACGGTGCTTTTTCTTGTGAAACTGTTTGCCATCATGCAAAGTGCATCTCTTGTGTTCAAGACTTCCACATCCCTGGAACTTCGGGAAGGTATTGGAAAGTTGTTTGGACAGAACTCGGATTTCACAAATGCGATTGCAATGTTTCTGAACTTCATTCCCATGGTTGGCATTGTGTGGCAGCAGTCCAAGCGAGCATGGTTCGCTCGAGGTGGAAAACAAAACGTGAAAATGTATGTGACGCTCCTGCCTGTTCTGTTTTCTGTTGGAATGAAGAAAGCCTACAACGCAGCCAGGGCAGTGTCCGTCAGACGATGACTTATTTCAGATCTGAGCCGTGAAGGCTGACCTCTCCGCTGTTTAGGTGTCTTGTGCTTTTGTCTGCAAGTTCGACAATCAGCGCTGCATCCTCATCGATTCCGATGACCTTTGCATCATAATAGGAACTCTCATCTCCAATGATTGGGTGGACCTGAACGGTCTTTCCAGTAAGAAATGAGGCTGCTCGGTACTGCTCAAAGACTTCCGATGGGTCTTCTTCGAAAATCAGAAGAGTCTGTGCTGCAATGTCTGCGGCAAGCTGGGCACGGCTGACATTAAGGTCTTTGCCGACACCCGTGATGGAGCCAACGATGGCAGAGCCTGACTTCTCAAAGATCTCGCGGTTGTCTGCGATGTTGATTCCGATTCCGACGATGGCAGATTCAATGGTTCCCGTCTCGAAGTTGGTGAATCCTTCTGTCAGTATTCCACAGACCTTCTTTCCGTTGACGAAGATGTCGTTGATCCACTTGATACAGGCATCCACATGGTAAAGGCGCTCAATGACTCTCTTTACGGCAACCGCGGCAAAGGCCGTCAGTTTTGCAGGTTCCTTGATTCCGCCTTCTGGTGCATAGACGACTGTGAGATAGATTCCTGTTTTGGCAGGGGAGATGAAGGTTCTACCGAGTCTGCCACGCCCAGCAGTCTGGCTTTCTGCCACAAAGATGGATTTGTGGTATGTGTTTCCGGCTGCAGTGAGCTCTCCACTTGGATGTCTCATGCTACCAGCTGCTGCCAGAAGCCTTTTGGCATAGGTATTGGTGGAGTCGATTGTCTCAAATGCTTCGATGTGGTTTGTTTTCAGCTGTGGAAAGTCTGCCTGGATGAAACCAGCGATGTTCTGGACACAGACGATGTCGGCTTCGCTGCTAAGCTGATAGCCACCATTTGTGGTTCCTTCGATCTGATAGCCTTGTTCACGAAGGGCATTTACCGCTTTCCAGATGGCTGCACGGCTTACTGTGCACTGGGCAGCGAGCTTTTCGCCAGAGATGGCACTATGCGGATTATCTCTCAATATCTGTAGAACCTTATCTTTGGTGGACATGGCTATAGTATAGCAATTAAACGGGATTGTGTCTCTTGACATGTGAGACAGAAATGAATTTGATAACAGTTGCACATAAGCGGTGCAGGGGAATAGGTCGATGGCAACGAAGGAACTGACACAGAAACAGCAGAAGGTGATTGCAGGAATCTCTTTGAGTATTGCAATTGCAGTATTCATTCTGGTTGTCGTGTTTGTCGGAATCCCGATGGTTCGTTTCATCAGCGTTCCAGACCAGTTCCGCGATTGGGTCGATGTCAGCGGAATCTGGGGACGAATTGCCTTTGTGGGAATGAAGACCCTCAAGGTTGTGATTGCCATTATCCCGGGAGAGCCGCTTGAACTTGCAGCGGGTTACACCTTTGGTATCTGGGAAGGCATGTTTCTCTGCATCATCGGAACGACTTTGGGAAGCATGATCACCTTCCTTCTGGTAAGAACCTTTGGATTATCCATTGTCCGTGTATTCTTCACACAGGAGAAGCTGGATTCGCTTCGCTTTCTCAAATCATCCGCCAAAAGGGACTCCATTCTATTTATCTTGAATATCATACCAGGAACACCGAAGGACCTTCTGAACTACTTCGCAGGTCTTACAGACATGAACTTCTGGGTCTGGATGTTCGTCTGTTCTGTCGGAAGGGTTCCGTCTGTGATCATCTCCACCGTTTGCGGTGACGCCTTTGGCCAGAAGCGCTACACACTTGCCATCATCGTCCTTGTTGCCACCTTTGTGGTCGGGGGAATCGGCATCTATTGTTATAATAGAATAGTGGCCAAGGGAAATTCGGATAAAAAAACAGTTTAAATTTGCATTTTTGTATGCAGTCTTTATGTAATCTCATGAATAAAAATCGAGAAAAAATAAAAAAAATAAAAATTTATGCAAAATAGTATGGACTAATTTGCATAAAAGCAGTATTACTCAGGCATACCTGATGAATACAGGTGAATATCACACTAAAAGAGGCAAACAAATGAAGAAGTTTACAGCCATCCTTATTATCATGCTTACAGTTTTCACAATGGCTTTCGCTCAGGCAGCTGCAGAGACAGCTCCAGCAAAGACATACGCAACACTCGCTGAGGTCAAGGCAGACCTTAAGACTGTCACAGCCGGCAAGCTCACAGTTGCTACATCTCCTGACTTCGCTCCATACGAGTTCTACGCAATCGACGCAAATGGCAAGCCAAACCTCGCTGGTTTCGACATGGATCTTGCAAAGTACATCGCAAACTTCCTTGGCCTTGAGCTTGAGGTTATCCCAATGGATTTCGACGGAATCATTCTTGAGCTCCAGACAAAGTCCTGTGACCTTGGTCTTGCAGGTTTCTCACCAGACCCAACACGTAAGGAAGCTGTTGATTTCTCAGATATCTACTATCAGGGCGGCCAGTCTTTCGTCTGCCTCAAGAAGAATGCTGACAACTTCAAGACTCTCGAGAGCCTGAACGCTTCCAAGACTCTCAAGGTCGGTGCTCAGACAGGTTCCATCCAGGTCGGTCTTGCTGAAGAGTTCTCCGCTGACACAGACATCGTTCTTCTGACAAAGGTTACAGACATCATCGCTGAAGTCCTTGCAGGTACACTTGATGGTGCTTACATTGAGACAGCAGTTGCTGCAGCATACGCAGTCAACTACCCAGAGCTCTTCCTTGCTGTTGAAGTTCCATACGAAGAGGAAGGTTCCGCAGCTGCTATCTCCAAGGGCAATGCAGCTCTCGTAGCTGGTGTCAACATGGCAATTGCACAGGCTCTTGCAGACGGTTCCATGGATGCTTTCGTTGCAACAGCTAACGAGCTTTCAAGTGGTGAGATTTACGAAGGTCTTCTCGACTAATCCGAAAATAAAGAATGTACGGCCTCCTGGAAACAGGGGGCTGATTTTTTTTGTAAATGAAATTTTATGCATAAATTAGGGTGCATTTTTTTGTATTTCATGCATTTCTTCTTGAGAATATGTAATAAATGTGATAAAAGTTGAAATGTTGTCGACCCTTGTACGGTCGATGATGAATATCGTTATTTGGAGTTGTAATAGTGTTTTCTGCTGCTGGCTTTGCCAAGACATGGCAATACATCGACCTTTTCAAGCAGGGTGTCATAACAACGATCTCTCTTTCATTTTTGACCGTTATCTTCGGATTCTTCATTGCTCTTGTTTTGGCACTGCTCAAGAAGAGTAAAGTCCATCCGTTTGATTATCTTGCTACTGCATATATCGAGATCTTCCGAGCAACACCAATGTTGGTCCAGATCTTCGTCATCTACTATATCGTTTTCGCCAAGGTCAACGTTCCTGCTTTCAAGCTGTTCGGATTCATCCGTTTTGAGCGTTTCCTGCCAGGTGTTGTCGCATTGGCTATGAACAGCGGTGCATACCTTGCTGAGATCATCCGCTCTGGTATCCAGTCCATCGACTACGGTCAGACTGAGGCCGCCAGATCTCTTGGTATGACAAAGTTCCAGTCCTTCAAGGAGATTGTCCTTCCACAGGCAATCAAGAACATTCTTCCGGCAATCGCCAATGAGTTCGTTACAATCATCAAGGAGTCTTCCATCTGTTACACAATTGGTGTTCAGGAGATCATGTATGCTGTATCCTCCACAAAGGGTGCTACCTACCGCATCGCAGAGCCTCTTGTCATTGCAACACTCGTATATTTCTGTCTTACTTTCCCAACCAGTAAGATCATCGCATATTTCGAAAGGAGGATGAGTCGTGGAGATGTCAGATAAGCTTATTCAGGTCAAAGACCTTAAGAAACATTACAACAAGGGCGTTATCAAGGCTCTCGATGGTGTGACCATTGATGTCAACAAAGGTGAGGTCATGGTTGTCATCGGACCATCCGGTAGCGGTAAGTCCACATTCCTCAGATCTCTGAACCTTCTTGAGGAGCCGACTTCCGGCGAGATCATCTTTGATGGTGTTGATATCACCAAGAAGAAGTACATGAATGCTGAAGGTAAGATGGTCAAGCTGAGCATTGATGAGCACAGACAGAAGATGGGAATGGTTTTCCAGCACTTCAATCTGTTTCCGCACATGACCATTCTCAAGAACATGACACTTGCACCAATCAAGGTCAAGCATATGGACAAGGAAGAGGCCGAGAAGAAGGCTATGGCACTTCTGGAGCGTGTTGGTCTTGCCGACAGAGCCGATGCCTATCCAATCCAGCTCTCTGGTGGACAGAAGCAGCGTGTCGCAATTGTCCGAGCCCTGATGATGGAGCCAGAGGTCATGCTCTTTGATGAGCCTACCAGTGCTCTTGATCCAGAGATGGTCGGAGAGGTTCTTGAAGTCATGAAGGAACTTGCCCAGTCCGGTATGACAATGGTTGTCGTTACACACGAGATGGGATTTGCTCGTGAAGTCGGTCAGAGAATCATCTTCATGGCTGATGGAAAGATCGTTGAGGAGGGAACTCCAGTCGACATCTTCCAGAACCCACAGAGCCCAAGACTCAAGGACTTCCTCAATAAGGTCCTGTAATTGGTCTTTCAAACAACTGCAAAAGCCGCCTGAGAGGGCGGTTTTGTTTTTCAAGTGTGATGTGCTTCTTTTCAGTGCACTTCTTTTGTCATATACTTGTAGGGCCTGCACACTGCAGGTTTGGAGATGCCTATGAGACACGGATTCATCAAGACTGCAACCGCAACGCCGTCCATTCGGGTTGCTGACTGCAAGTACAATGCCGATCAGATTCTCACTTTGGTGAGAAGAGCCCATGAAGAGGGCATTCATCTTCTTGTTCTTCCAGAGCTTTGCATCACAGGTTACACCTGTCAGGACCTGTTTTTGCAGCAGACACTTTTGGAGAGCGCTCAGGAGAATGCGATTCGTGTAGCCTCCAAGGTTCCTCGCAACATGGTTGTCGTCTTTGGCGCTCCGGTTGAGCATCGTGGAAAGCTCCATAACTGTGCTATCGTTGCATCGGCTGGAAAGATTCTCGGCATCGTTCCGAAGATTAACATCCCAAATTATTTGGAGTTCTATGAGCAGCGCTGGTTCACTCCGGCTCTCCCAAATGAGGAGCTTGTCGAGTTCGGTGACCAGAAGGTCTACATGGGTGGAAAGCTGATTTTCACCTGTAACCAGCTTCCATACTTCCGCTTGGCCTGTGAGGTCTGTGAGGACCTTTGGGTTCCAAACCCTCCAAGTGTCAACCATGCAATCAATGGTGCAACGGTCATTGCCAACATCAGTGCCAGTGACGAGTTCACAGGAAAGGCAACCTACCGCATGAATCTGGTCGAAGGTCAGAGTGCAAGACTGATCTGTGCATACCTGTATGCCAACGCAGGTGAGGGTGAAAGCTCAACAGACCTTGTCTTTACCGGTAACAACCAGATCAGCGAAAATGGAATCACACTAGGCTACAGCAGCATGAAGACCGATGAGCTTCTTGTTTCCGAGATTGACCTTGAGCATTTGGAACATGAGAGAAGACTCAGAAACACCTTCGTCACCACCAATGACAAGGATTACCGATACATCGGTTTTGATATTGAGGTTGGTGAGACTTCACTGACTCGCAGAGTCGATAGAATGCCGTTTGTTCCAAGCGACAACGATGCAAGAGACAAGAGATCGGATGAGATCATCACACTGCAGTGCCTTGGACTGAAGCAGAGACTTCGCCATACCAATTGCAAGACTGCTGTCGTCGGCATCTCCGGCGGTCTTGATTCCACACTGGCCCTTATTGTGACCGTCAGAACCTTTGACATGCTTGGTCTGGACAGAAAGGGAATCATCGCCGTCACCATGCCATGCTTCGGAACAACCGTCCGAACCAAGACAAATGCCATGGACATGATTGAGCGCCTGGGCTGCACTTTGAAGGTTGTGGACATCAAGCAGTCTGTCATGCAGCATTTCGCGGACATCGGTCAGGACCCTGACACCTATGATGTGACCTATGAGAATTCCCAGGCTCGAGAGCGAACACAGATTCTCATGGATATCGCAAACAAGTGCAATGGCATGGTCGTTGGAACCGGAGACCTTTCTGAGCTTGCTCTTGGTTGGGCTACCTACAATGGTGACCACATGTCCATGTATGGTGTAAACGCTGGTGTTCCAAAGACTCTGGTCAAGCATCTTGTCGGCTACTATGCACGTCATATCTCCGATACTGAGCTTGCCGCCACGCTGGATTCTGTCATCGATACCCCAATCAGCCCTGAGCTGATTCCAGGAAAGCAGGAGACCGAGGACCTGGTTGGCCCTTATGAGCTTCACGACTTTTTCATCTACCATGTGCTTCGATGGGGTAGCAGTCCTTCCAAGGTCTACCGCCTTGCACGCTATGCCTTCCAGGGCTCCTATGACGATGCGACAATCCTGAAATGGCTCAGAACCTTCTACAGACGTTTCTTCGCACAGCAGTTCAAGAGATCCTGTCTACCAGATGGACCAAAGGTCGGTTCGGTTGCCCTTTCCCCACGAGGAGACTGGAGAATGCCATCGGATGCCTGCGTAAGGGTTTGGCAGAACGAACTGGAGTCCTCTTTGGAGTGATTTCTGCAAGTTTTTATTGCAAAGTCTCAAATTCTATGTAACTTTTGAATCGGTATCTTTGTTTCAAGGGTGTTCTCACTCGGGAACAGAGAGAAAAAAAGAGAAAAAATTGGTAACAAGGAGAAATTTACCATGAAGAAAATCATTATCGCACTTCTTATCGCTATGATCATTCCATCAGCAATTTTCGCAAGCAGAGGCCTTCTTGACGTTACAGTCGGTGCTGTTGCTTCTTCTTCCTATACAATCGGTGATATCGTAGATGTCGCTAACGGAACAAACTCTTTCGAGAGCCTCGATCTCGGTGTTGACAAGTTCGCATTTGGTGCTGACGTTGAGGCTAAGGTTGCTTTCCTTGCTGTTGATGCAAAGATTATGGCAACAGACAACTTCAAGACTCTCTACGGTTCCGTATCTGCAGACCTCGCTCTCGACATCCTTTTCGTCAGAGCCAAGGCTGGTGTTTCCTATAACTATGCATACAACCTCGAGACAAAGGCTATGGCATATGGTAACAGCGTAAGTTCCGTCACAACATTCGAGGACTACAAGAAGGCTGCCTTTGATGTCAACGTTGGTGTTGATGTTCTTCTCGGAAACCTCACAATCGGTGCTTTCGCATCCCTCCCTTCCGCAACAACAATTGAGAACCAGAAGTGGGGCGAGCTCTTCAGCAGCGCTACAGAGAACTGGAAGGATGCTAAGGTTGGTATGACAGTTGGTATCGCACTTCTGTAAGTTGTAATAACTGATTTGTTTGAAGTATTGACGCTGCACGGTTTTCGTGCAGCGTTTTTCTTGATAGAATAGGATTTAAGGTTGCCAGATGAAGAGATTTCTTATCCTTTTTGCCATTCTTACAATAGTCGTTTTCCCGATGTTCGCCATCGGCTCCTCTTTGGACGTCGGCATCAACCTGAGTTACAACACAGGTGATGATATCGTAGATGAAAGCGCCTATTCTGGACTGTTCAACATGGAGAAGGTTGCTCTTGGTCTTGAGCTTCGAACCAACATCAGCAATTTCCAGATTGCCGTCAATGGAGACCTTACCATCCTGGATACAGAGAGCCTTTTGTTTTCTGGAATCTTCGGTGTGGGCTTCTGCGTTGACATGTTCAAGTATCTGAAGGTCAGTGCCACGTTGGGTCCAAAGGTGAACTACGTCTATAAGGGCGATGTCAAATCCGTTGATGATGAGGGTAATCTTGTGAATGCCAAAAGCTTCATCAATGCCCTGGAAAGCGGAACGTTCTACTACCGCTTCATGGTGGATTTTCTCGCAGGCCCTGTCATAACCATGGGTCTTGCCTATACGATTCCTACGATCTTCACCATCAAGGATGGCAACTATTCTGACATCCTGCCAAGACGTGAGGATTTCAAGGAAGGCCAGGTTTCTCTGTGCATGCAGATGAAACTGTTCTAAGGAGGGTGAAATGGCAAAAACCGGCAGAAAGATTTCAGGTTTCCTTTGGGCTATGCTGCTTGCAATCATCAGTTTCTTCATCATATTCATCTTCTTTCCAGATGTCTCAAACAAGTTCTTCGGTGTCAGCCTCAAGGAACCGGCAAAAATTGGAGAGACTGTGAAAGATGCAGTGGAAAGTACCACACAGACTGTGACCGACAAAGTTACAGATGCAATCGTTGATAATATCACCAACAAACTGAAATGAGTGAAGCAAAGAAAAGAGTATTCATAGTTGACGGTTACGGGCAGATCTATCGCTCCTATTTCGCATTCATGACCAATCCTCTCAAGGACAAGGACGGTAACAACGTCTCAGCAGTTTTTGGGTTTTTCAATACGGTCATGAGCCTTCTTCGACAGTACAATCCTCAATATCTCGTCGTTGCCATGGATTCTCGCGGAAAGACGTTCCGCCATGAGATGTATGACCAGTACAAGGCAAACAGAGACAAGACTCCAGAGGACCTTCATGCCCAGATTCCTGTCATCTCGGATTTCCTGGATGCCATGCACATCCCACACTTCAACCGAGTCGGTATGGAGGCCGATGACATCATTGCCACAATCGCCAGAAAGGCAGGACAGGAGGATATCGAGACTGTCATGGTTACAGGCGACAAGGACCTTTTGCAGCTTGTTCGCGATGATGTGTTTGCACTGCGTCCTCCACGTAAGGGCGAAAAGGAATATCGCCTTTGCAATGCCTCTGATGTTCAGGAGATCTTCGGTGTTCGACCGGATCAGATTGTGGACTACCTGACGATTTTGGGAGACTCCTCCGATAATGTTCCTGGTATCGATGGCATCGGTGAAAAAGGTGCCGTCAAGCTCCTAACAGAGTATGGGACTCTGGACAATGCCTATGCCAACATGGATAAGCTCACCAAGTCCGTTGCCGCCAAGCTTGAGGCTGCACGCGACCATGTGGGACTTTCCCATGACCTTGTCACACTCAAGGACGATGTCTTTGAAGATGCCGAGATTGATTTTTCCACCTTTGAGACTTCTCAGATTGACTGGAAGGAAGGTGTGAAATTGTTCCGACAAATGGGCTCGGAGAACCTTGCAAAGGCCGCTCAGAGAATGGTTCCAGCTTCTCAGTTCTCGCTTGAGGCCGAGGATGCCGCAGAGCCTGTGGCTGATGTGAAGCCTGCAGTCGAAGCAAGTGTGAAGACCCTGTCTGCTGGTGAGTTTGAGACTGCTTTGGCAGGCATTGCAGACGGCTCTTTGGTCGGTTTTTCCCTCGAGGTCACGGATGAGGATGACATGAAGTGCTCTGTCTCAAGCGTCTGTCTTTGTGCAGAGCCTGGTCAGATTCTTTGCACAAAGGACATTTGTGACCAGCTCTTTTGTATCCTTGATGCCAACCTCGGACGTTTTAAGATTGTCGGACAGAATCTCAAGTCCGTCTCCAAGGTCCTTGGTCGCTATGGAGTGACGCATTTTGGCTCTTATGCAGATACCACGCTCATGGCTTGGCTTTTGAACACCTCGTTGACCAAGTTCGACCAGGAGTCCTGTGCACAGAGCCTTGTAAACTTTGCGGATTATGAGCAGAAACTCAGAGCGCAGGGGCTTTTGGACCTTTTCTACGATATGGAAATGCCGCTTTCCGCCATCCTGGCATCTATGGAAAGCAGTGGAATCATCATGGATACAGAGCGGATTTCTGCCTTTGAGGCTGACCTTGCGAAAGAGGTGTCTTCCGTCCAGCATGATATCTATACCCTTTGTGGAAAGGAGTTCAATCTCAATTCCCCAAAACAGCTACAGGAAGTTCTCTTTGATGAGCGCCATCTTCCGACCGGCAAAAAGACGAAGTCCGGATTCTCAACCGATTCTGATGTTCTGGAAGAACTATCCTACACGACCGATGACCCGGTACCTGCTTTGCTTTTGCGCTACAGAATGCTCAGCAAGCTTCTGAGCACCTATGTGCAGGCCTTGCCGGATCTGATCAATGGGAAGACCGGAAGAATCCACACCACATTCCTTCAGACTGGAACTGCTACAGGAAGACTTTCCTCCAAGAATCCGAACCTCCAGAACATTCCGATCCGAACCGATGAAGGAAGACGTATCCGCGATGCGTTCATCCCAAGAGAAGGCTGTAAGCTCATGTCTGCAGACTATTCGCAGATTGAGCTTGTGGTGCTTTCCCACATCACAGGGGATGTGAATCTTCGAAATGCTTTTCTCAGCGGAGGCGATGTCCACAGAGAGACGGCTGCCTTGATTTTCGGCGTTTTCCCTGAGATGGTGACACCTGCCCAGAGACGCGCTGCCAAGACCATCAATTTCGGTATCATGTATGGCATGTCAGCTTTCCGCCTTTCCAACGATCTCAAGATTCCAAGAAAGGATGCCCAGAAGTTCATCGAAACCTATTTTGAGCAGTACAGCGGTGTGCGTGATTTCATTGAAAAGACCAAGGTCCAGGCAAGGGAGGACGGCTTTGTCCGAACCGAGATGGGCCATGTACGCTACATTCCTGAGATGAAGAGCTCCAACAAGTCCGTTTTGGCTGCTGCCGAGCGAGTGGCGGTGAACACTGTCATCCAGGGAACGGCTGCGGAGATCATGAAGAAGGCAATGATCAGATTGGATAAGGCAATCAAGGAAGCCGGACTGAAGTCTCGTATGCTGCTCCAGGTGCATGACGAAGTGATCTTTGAGGTTCCGGAAAATGAGGTCGAGACCATGCAGAGTCTTGTGAAAAACTGTATGGAGAATGCCTACACACTGAGCGTTCCTTTGCGCGTGGGCCTGGAAGTCGGCGCTAGCTGGGGAGAGATGCACTGATGATCATCGGTCTTGCAGGTAAGAGCTGCAGCGGAAAGAACTATGTTGGTAAACTTCTCGAGGCCATGGGACTTCTGGTATGGGACATGGATGTGATGTGCCATGATGGCCTTTACGAGAACCTGGATGCCGTTGTATCGGCATTTGGCCCGCAGGTGGTGTCCGAGGTCGATGGCAAAGTTGTCGTATCAAGACCAGAAATCGGAAAGGTGGTTTTCCGCGACCCTTCCAAGAGAACCGAACTGGAAGGCATTCTGTATCCATGGTTGAAGGATAAGGTCCTGACCTGGAAAGCCCAGAATCCGGATGGTGTTCTTGTCATCAATGGGGCCTTGCTTTACCGTTCAGGCTTTGATGCTTTGTGCGATGCTGTGATCTATGTTGATGCATCATATGAAGTTAGACTTCAGAGAGTGCTTTGTCGTGACAGCATTTCCCAAGAGGCCTTTGACAGACGTGAAGCCTCCCAGACCGATGTGGACTATCGGGCAGTTAATTATCGAGCACCTCTTTATTTAGTAACAAATAATGGGTGCAATTTGGATGAACTTAATCGACAAGTGTTTTCCATCTGTGATAAACTTGGTATTATAAGGTATTGATTCATAGGGGTTACAACGTGAAGAAAACGAAACTTGTTTTGTTGACAGTAGTATTGATGATGCTTATCTATTGCGGTGCAGTCATTTTTGTGACAAAGCCGGAATCCTTTGCATTCAGTGCAATCTTTGGGGATGTTGATAATGTTGTCACAGTACCGACTTCTGAGCAGCGTGAGGCTCAGGCCAAGGCAGATCGTGAAGCAATTTCAGCAGAAATCCTTACCGTTTCAGCACAGAAGGCTGATATGGCCGAAAAGCAGGCTGTCGCAGCAGCAGAGAAGCAGACCGATCAGGCTATTCGAACTGCTATGCAGACCTATGAGACTGGTCTTCAGCAGATGATTTCCGACGCCGTTGCAGAGGCTTATGCCAATGCCGCTGATATCTCTGAAGAAGTGGAAGCTGCAATTCCTGGTATCGTCGATCAGGTCACAAAGAACATTGAAGCTGGAATCGACTACTACATCCCACAGATTCTGGATGCTGTCATTCCTGAGGTCCTTACCCACGAGGGTGAACTTGCTGATATGCTGTATGAAAAGTATGGCCAGACTCTGGTTGATATCGTCTATGAGAAGGTTTCTGAAATGTTTGAAGCCCAGATGGTTGAAGAAGAACCTGTTCCAATGTCACAGCAGGAGTATGAAGAGGCCAGACAGGCTGTGAGAGATGCCGAAATCAACGGTCTTCTCAGCCAGCTCCAAGACTGAGTTCAAATGTAAAGTGGGTCGGTGAGAACGCGAGTCTCGCCTTCAGGGGTCCTGAAGTTCCAGGACCCTTTTTCTTTGTCCTGGGAAATGATGTAGGAGCCGCAAAGTGGAACCTTTCCACCTCCGTCCGGGAGGTCTGCGGTGTAGTTCGGCATGGCAAGACCTGAAAGCCTTCTGCGAAGTTCCCTTTCAATCTCCATGCCTTTCTCGAGATGGACTCTGAAGTCCGATGTTCCTGTCACCATATCTCCCTGGAACAGGTAGTATGGCTTGATGCGGTTGAAGAGAAGCTTGTTGCAAAGCTCCTCCAGAACGTCCACATCGTCGTTCACACCGCGCAGTAGAACGCTTTGGTTCATTGCCGGTATTCCAGCATCAACAAACAGAGAAACGGCCTTGATGCTCTCTTGTGTGAGCTCTCGTGGATGATTGAACTGGGTCATCAGATAAAATGGTGCACTGCTGTGTTTCTTGAACATGGCAACCAGGTCCTCCGTGATGCGGGACGGCATGGAAGCCGGAAAGCGTGTGCAGATTCTGATGATGAGATGAGGGCTTGCGTTGCGGAATTCGCCGATCATGTGATCGAGCATGGAATCGGACAGTGTCAGAGGGTCTCCACCTGACATGAGCATCTCCTTGACCTCGGGATGCTGGGCAAGGTAGGCTGCGGCGCTCTGGATGTCCTGCTCTGTTGCAGGGCCTGCGAGGTTTCCTGTGAAGCGTCTTCGGAAGCAGTGGCGGCAGTACATCGGACAGACGTCTGTGGTAAGGAAGTTGACTCTGCTTGGATAGCGGTGAATCAGACGGCTACCATGGCTGTGTGAGACTTCCTCAAGAGGGTCTTCTGATTCTCCACGGTTCACATGGTTTTCCTTGCAGGTTGGAACGACTTGTCGTCTCAGCGGATCATTGGGGTCGTTTGGGTCGATCAGGGACATAAAATGCTCGGTTATGGAAAGGGGAACACTGATGGGTGTCTCCTTCCAGGCAAGCTCATCCGGTGTAAGGTTGAGTACTTTGCTTAACTGCGAGATGGTTGTGATGCTTGACATGTCGTGTCGTTCCCCTGTCCGAACAAAAATTAAGGCTGCCGCCTAAGCAACAGCCTTGTCATTCTTTTCATCAAAGTCAGTTGTTGACTCTTTCAAGATATTCCTTTGTCTCTGTGTTGACGCGGATCTTCTCGCCCTGCTTGATGAAGATTGGGACTCTGACTCTGAGACCAGTCTCAGTTGTGACGAACTTTGTTGCGCCCTGGACTGTGTCACCCTTGATTGCCTCTTCAGCCTCTGCGACAAGGTAGACGACCTTGGAAGGAATCTGGATGTCAAGGATCTCTTCGTTGTAAACGGTACATCTGTATGTCTCGCCGTCCTTCATGAGGAAAGGATAGCTCTCGTCGAAGTTTGCCATTGGAACAGCAATCTGGTCATATGTGTTGACGTTCATGAAGTTGAACATCTCACCGTCGTTGTACATGTACTGGAAATCCATCATCTCAACGTTGATGTCCTCAACGCTATCCTGGCTCTTGATTGTCTCCTGGAGAGTCTGGCCTGTTGTTGGGCTCTTGAGCTTAAGTCTTACGAATGCAGAACCCTTACCTGGGTTGACGAACTCACGCTCAACGCAGATGAATGGCTGACCCTTGATGAGCAGTGCTGTACCTTTGTCGATCTGTCCAGCTTTAATCATAATGAAACACCTCTGTATCTAAAAGTTTTCTTAAAATCAAATTAAGCAGTGCTATCTTATCATTTATGCACAATATATACAAGATATGGAGCCTTTAGGACTCCAGCATGGAGGCAAATGGGAACAGAAGAACATCATTGATGTCCTTTGCTCCTGTCTCCACCATGAGAAGTCTGTCTAGTCCGATGGCAACGCCTGAACACTTCGGGAAGTTCTCGAAGATATCGCAGAAACCGTCGTCGACATCCGGAATCGGCTTGCCGTTGTTGGCTCTGAGAGAAAGAAGCTTCTGGTATTCCTTTCGGTAGTAGTCGCGTGCAATTTCCGGATCGCGTTCCTCGAGATAGCAGTTGGCAACCTCGATTCCGTTGATGTAAAGCTCCCATCTTCGGCGGTAGTTCCCCTTGGCCTCTGCAAGACATTCAATCTGTTTCGGATAATCCACAAGACACACTGGATGGTCGGTTGGAAGGCTGGTTTCTACGAAATTGATGAAGATTCTATTAAATGTATCGTCCCAACTTTCCGGACCCGGAATAATTAGTCCAAGCTTTTCCGCAGCGTCGCGAAGGTCCTTTGGATTCTGCAGCTTGTCCAGATCGGTTCCGTTTGCATACTTTGCAACAGCGTCGTGAACACTGAGGATCTCAAAGTCTCGGGTGACGCTTTCTGGACATCCATCCAGAGCAGTGGATCTGAGGAAATCCTGTGTCAGTGTAATGGAGTCCTTTTCGTCAAAGTCCATGGTGTAGTACTCGAGCATGGTGAACTCAGGGTTGTGGTTCTGTCCAAGCTGCTCGCAGTTTCGAAAGCATTTTGAGATTTCAAAAAGGGATCCGCTGCCATCAGCGATGAGCTTTTTCATGAAGATCTCTGGAGATGGGATCATGTACATCTCACGGCTTCCGGAGAACTCATTGATGAAGCTGGCTGCGAAGTTGTCGATGGTGGCCTCTGGAATGAGGTCTGGTGAGAGGGTAGGTGTTTCTACCTCAAGGTAACCCTTTGATGAAAAGTACTGTCGGATGTTGGCGTAGAGCCTACTTCTGGAAAGAGCTGCGTTTCTGTTCATGGCTCTAATATTAGCCATTTGGACAGCACTTGAAAAGTGCGCGCATGAAGTAGGCAATAAACTTATATTTAGATATAATTGCAGGCATGAATTCATACAGTACAGAAGATGCCATCTTTGCTCTGGCCACAGCATGGGCCAAAAGCGCCATCGCGGTTGTCCGCGTCAGCGGAAACGACTGTATCCGCACACTGTCCAAGGCTATCCGGTCCAAGAAGGACATCTGCAGCCTACAAAGCAACTATGCTCTGTATTGCCACCTGGTAAGTCCAAGTGACGGCAAACTCATTGATGACATTGTTCTGACGCTCTACCGTGATGGTCACGGCTACACGGGAGAGGAGGCTTTTGAGATCTCCTGCCACGGAGGTCTTCAGGTTGTGAAGGCGGTTTTGGGTGCAATGGCGGATTTGGGATTTCGTCAGGCACTTCCTGGAGAGTTCACCTTAAGAGCATTTCTTCATGGCAAGATGGACCTGACCCGAGCCGAGGCGGTCGATGAGCTTGTGAATGCGCAAGGTAGAACCGGACAGCTTATGGCATTGAACCGTCTGAACGGAGCTCTCTACAAACGTATCTCCCAAATCAAGTCAACCATTGTGGATATCATGAGTACCGTCGAGGTGCAGCTTGACTATGCCGAGGACGAGGTGGGTGAGGACCTGACATTCCCGATGGCAAAGCTTCAGAAGGCAATTTCGGACCTGAGTCAGATCCATGATTCCTATAATACCGGAAGACTCTATTCGCAGGGTGCCAAGATTGTTCTTGCAGGTCCTTCCAATGCAGGAAAGAGCTCTCTGTTCAACTACTTTCTGAAAGAGGAGCGCTCCATCGTCAGTGCACAGAAGGGAACCACCCGAGACTTCATCGAGGCCATGTGCACCATCGACGGCATTCCTGTGCGACTGTATGACACCGCAGGTTTCCGTGACGCATCTGACAATGAGATCGAGCTTGAGGGAATCCGTAGGTCAAAGGGCCTTGTGGACTCGGCTGATATCATCATCTACATGGTGGATGCCTCCGACATGGGAGACCCGGACAGTCAGATGACAGCCGATCCGAGGTGCATCAAGGTTCTGAACAAGTGCGACCTTTGCGATCGGGATGATGACGGTTTTGTGAAGCTGTCGGTTGCAACCGGTTATGGCTTTGACGTGCTTTGTTCAAACATTGCACAGCGCCTTAAGGGCAACAACGCAAACTATGATGATGCAAGTCTTGTGATTGAGAATGACAGACAGCGCGAGAACCTTGGCAGAGCCATGGACGCCCTGGTGGCAGCCAAGCTTGCTGTTGAGGCTGACATGCCGCTTGACCTTGTCTCGATGGATATCCAGGAAGCTCTTGAGGCTCTTGGGGAAATGACGGGAGAAGTGACGACAGACGATATACTGGATCGAATCTTCGGATCCTTCTGCGTAGGAAAATGATATGGATTATGATGTGATTGTTATCGGTGGTGGACATGCTGGAATAGAGGCCTGTCTCGCCTCTGCAAGAATAGGTTTTCGCACATTGCTCGTTACTCAGAGCATTGATGCCATTGGAAGACTTTCCTGTAATCCTGCTGTTGGAGGCCTTGCAAAAGGCAATCTCGTCCGTGAGACGGATGCCCTCGGCGGCCAGATGGGACTTCTGATTGACCAGAGCATGATCCAGTTCCGCATCCTCAACAGACGCCGCGGTCCTGCCGTTCAGGCACCACGTGCCCAGGCTGACAAGTTCTCCTATTCCAGACTTGCTAAGGAGACGCTTGAGGCCCAGGACAACCTAGAGCTTTTCATGGACACAGTTGTAGACATTCTGACCGACAGCGCCGGCAGAAAAGCCTGCGGCGTGCGAACCCAGCGAAACATCACATTCACCAGTAAGGCTGTGGTCCTGACCACCGGAACCTTCATGAACGGAAGGATCTTCATTGGTGAATATGACCACAGTGCAGGACGCCTTGGCGAAGAGGCTGCCATTGGTCTTGGCGATGCCCTGCGAGAGAAGGGCTTTGACGTGGGAAGACTCAAGACGGGTACTCCTGCTAGAGTTCGTTTTTCCAGTCTGGACTTGGACAAGATGGAAAAGCAGGAAGGCGACAGCGAGATTGTTCCGTTCAGTTTCATGCACGAGAAGATTGAGCGTCCGATGGTTCCTTGCTACATCACCTATACCAATGAGAAGACACATCAGGTCATTCGAGACAACATGCACAGGTCTCCGCTCTATGGCGGAAAGATTGTGGGAAAAGGTCCAAGATACTGTCCATCCATCGAGGATAAGGTGGTTCGCTTCCCGGACCGACCAAGACATCAGATCTTCGTCGAGCCGGAGGGAATCGGAACGCAGGAGATGTATCTCAATGGACTTTCCACCTCACTCCCAGAGGATGTCCAGCATGACATTATTCACTCCATCGAAGGCCTTGAGCATGCTGCAATCATGCGTCCTGCCTATGCGGTTGAGTATGACTATCTGAATCCGATACAGCTCAAACCGTCCCTTGAGACCAAGCGTCTTGAGAATCTGTTTGTTGCCGGACAGACCAACGGTACCAGCGGCTATGAAGAGGCTGCCTGTCAGGGCCTGATGGCTGGAATCAACGCATGCCAGAAGATCAAGGGTGAAAATCCTTTGGTCCTTTCTAGAACCGAAGCATACATTGGTGTTCTCATCGACGACCTTGTGACCATGGGAACCAAGGAGCCGTACCGCATGTTCACAAGCCGTGCAGAGTACCGCCTGAATCTCAGACATGATACTGCCGATGAAAGGCTCACCAGAAAGGGTTATGAGGTGGGTCTAGCCAAGGATGACAGAATGGAGGCTCTGAGTCGTAAGATCGAGAGCATCGAAAGTCTGCAGGATATCATCCGACACAGAGGTTTTGGTGGAAAGAATGCGCTGGAGGCTCTGAAGAATCCTGAAATTACCATGGATGAACTTTCCCAGAGCATCCCTGAGATCAACACGTTTCCGATGTCCACAAGGCTTCAGCTTGAGCTTCGGGTCAAGTACGACGGCTACATCAAACGCCAGGACCGCGAGGTCGACCGCTTCACCAAACTGGAAGGCATCAAAATTCCTGAGGATTTCAACTACGATGCCGTAGAGGGAATCAGCTCAGAGTCCCGTGAGAAACTCAAGATGATCCGCCCTGAGTCAATCGGTCAGGCATCAAGAATAAACGGCGTCAGAGTCAGTGACATCACTGTGCTTCTGATTTACCTGAGGAAATGACATGGAAGAGAATCTTCGAAAGACCTTGGAGCAGGGAATCTCTGCAATCGACCCGACTTTGTTGACCGACAGCCTTGTGAAGGCACTTGT
This sequence comes from Sphaerochaetaceae bacterium, assembly GCA_024405015.1. Classification (GTDB taxonomy): domain Bacteria; phylum Spirochaetota; class Spirochaetia; order Sphaerochaetales; family Sphaerochaetaceae; genus UBA9732. The sequence continues at coordinate 129,500 of JAKSPE010000001.1, read as the reverse complement.
TCATCTGTATGACGAGATTACCTTGTTCAATCCGCAGTACGGTCTTGTGAATGCCCAGGGCTATGACCTAGTCGTCAGACACATCCTGGACTGCCTTGCACCGGCTCCGCTGATGAAAGCAAACCTTGCAGACGGAAAACTCAGAATGGCGGACCTTGGCTCTGGCTCTGGACTGCCTGGTCTTGTGCTTGCAAGCGCATTTCCACAGTGGGATATCACCCTTGTCGAGCGCATGGGAAGAAGGGCTGGATTTTTGAGAAACACCGTCGCCATGATGGGAATGAATGCGCGAGTTCACATTGTTCAGAAAGATCTTTCAGAGGTACAAGATTCCTTTGATGTTGTGACTTTTAGGGCTTTCAGGCAGTTTAAGGATATCATTTCAGATCTCGATCGCATCCTTGTCCCTGGCGGAAGAATCTTTGCCTACAAGAGCAGCGAGGAGAATATCCGCGAGGAGATTGACGTGGCAAACGCCTACAGACCGTGTGTTTTCAAGTGCGGCACCATAGACTATGAAGTTCCAATGCTCGATGCCAAGAGAAGGATGCTTGTCGTTGAAAAACCGTGAGTGCTATAGATGACATTACTTCACTAAAATGATATTATAATTCCTATGGGAAAATATCGTAAACCGAATGTGATATTGTCTGTTCTCACCGCTTTAGTCGCTGCATGCGTCATCGTTGTGTGTCTGTTCCCGCTCCTTCCACTTACGGAGGGATCCTTACTTTATGCAATCCTAAGTCCTTTGCATACGTTCTTTGATTCGTATCTGAACGTTTTCGCATCGCCATCGCTTAGGGCCTATGGCCTGATTCCAGTCGGCACCTTGGCGGTCTTGAACTTTGTTCTTGTCCTATTCGGCTCCGGCATTTTGGCATGTCTTTTCCGTTGCATCCTGTTCTACGGCCTTTATCTCATCGGCATCTATGTGCAGGATGGTGCTTTTGTCTTTCTCATCCTCGAGCGTCTTCCTGAGTACTATCACTTCATAGGTCTTGGTATTGCACTTGTTTCAGGTCTTTTCCTTTTTGTCATCGCAAAGGTCAAGGCTAAGGGAAATCCAAAAGCTGCAAAAGAACAGAAAGCCAAAAAAGAGAAGAAGGTGAAAAAGGTCAAACCTTCCAAGTCCGAAGTCGCCAAGGAGGATGTCTCGGAGCAGGCCAAGGTAGATACACAAGAGGAAAATCTCTTGAATGCCGATTTCCAGAGCGCAGAGGAACCTGAAGCCGAAAAGCCGAAATACGAAAAAGATCCACTGCTTTCCAGAAGAGCCCTTTCCAGTCTGACCGATGTGGAGATTCCACAGTTCTCCAGTTTCCAGAACTACAGCAGTGTCTCTACGGTCTCGTCGGTAGACCGCAGTGTCTATGATGCTGCCGAGCGCGAGGCCCAGATCCGACGCGAAGAGCAGGAGAAACGACAGGCTGAACTTGAACGACAGCGACTTCTGGAGGAGGAACGTGCCAGACAGAAGGCCCTGGAAGAGGAGCGTGCACGAAAGGAAGCAGAGGAGAACCGAAAGCGCCTTGAGAACATGTTCAAACCGAGAACCCTCATGAGAAGACTCAGTGAGGATGCTCAGGCGGAAAAGAGTTTCCCGTCTTTCACAAACAACATCTCCAACATCGATTTCGGAATTTCCGAAACCGTGAACCAGAAGATCGAGCAGGAAAAGCAGAAGGAATCCGCTGCTTTACAGTTCCAGGCTCCTGAGATTGTGGAAAAGCCTGCTGTAGAGCAACCTCCAGTGCAGTTTGTCCAGGCAAACCAGCAGTCCGTGAAGGTGGAGATTCCTGTCGCACAGCAGATTCCGCCAGCTCAGATGCAAAATCCGTTCGTTTACCGAAACTCCATGCAGTCACAGCCTGTTGAAACCGTGACACAGCCTATCAACACCTCTGCCCAGAATCTCACCGTTGAAAATGTCGAGTATGACGACATTCCAACGGCTGCACCGACCTCCGCCGTCTTCCGTGAAGCTGCCGCACAGGCTGAGATGGAAGAGCAGCTTATCATGAGAAAGCGTCAGGCTGAACTTGAGAAGAAGCACCTGGAAGAGATGCAGGAACTGGAAAGAAGACGTCGTGAGGCAGAAGCAGCTGCAGCACGTGCAGAAGAAGAGCTTGCACAGGCCAAGGCTGAGCTTGCCAGACAGCTGGAAGAGGCAAAGGCAGCACAGGCAGCACAGGAGGAGAATGCAAGACTCGTTCAGGCAGCCAAGGATGAAAACGAGCGCAAGCTTGCTCTGATGCGTGAGCAGGAAGAGCAGCGTGAAAGGGAAAGAGTCGAGGCAGAGGCCAGACGAGTTGCCGAAGAGCAGGCCAAAATGGCAGCCGAAGCTGCTGCGAAGGCGGAGGCTGAGCAGAAGGCACGTGAGGCTGAAGAGGAGGAAGAGGAACTTCCTCCTGCCAAGGAAGAGCCTCGAAAGGGTCCGGATATCGATTTCATATCCGGTGTCGCCGGAACCAAGAATGCATCGGCTGGAAACTCCTACCTTATCGACAAGCAGAAGTTTGACTACAAGTTCCCACCAGAGACGATTCTCAGACACTATCCGGTCAGTGCAAAGATCTATGATGATCTTGAAAACGACCCGGATGGACAGATCATCGTCAGTACTCTCAAACAGTTCAAAATCGAGACGAGCCTGATTGGCATCCAGCATGGACCGACATTCACTCTTTATGAGCTTTCGCTGCAGAAGGGTATCAAGGTCACATCCGTTCTGAGCTATGCCGAGAACATCGCCATGGAGCTTTCCGTTGAGGATGTGCGAATTCTTGCACCGATTCCTGGAAAGCCAGCCATTGGAATTGAGGTTCCGAACAAGAAGCGTGACACCATCGGTTTTGACATCATGATGCCGGAGCTGACTGGAAAATACCGAAAGATCCCTATGGTCCTTGGTAAGACCATTACCGGCGATTCCATCGTCATCGACCTTGCCAAGACCCCACACCTTCTTGTCGCAGGTACCACCGGTAGCGGAAAGTCCGTCTGTATCAACGGTCTCATCTGCTCTGTTTTGTTCACAAAGACTCCGAAGGAAGTCCGCATGATTCTGGTTGACCCGAAGATGGTTGAGCTTTCCCTGTACAACGGAATTCCACATCTTCTGACGCCGGTCATCACCGATGCCAAAAAGGCCCTCAAGGCCATGAACTTCGTGGTTGAGGAAATGGAGCGCCGTATGGCTCTGTTCTCCTCCATCGGAGCCAAGAAGATTGAGGAGTACAATGAGAAGATCGAAGAACGAAAGCTTCTTCGCGTCAAGCTTCCATACATCATGGTCATCATCGATGAGTTTGCGGATCTGATGCTCGCGATCGGAAAGGAGCTTGAGACCAGCATCAAGCGAATCACTGCTGTTGCAAGATTCTGTGGAATCCACCTTGTTCTTGCCACACAGCGACCTTCCTCGGATGTCATCACCGGTGTCATCAAGAGTAACATCCCGACACAGATCGCATTTGCCGTCTCCAACTCGCTCAACAGCCGAATCATCATCGACAGCACTGGTGCTGAAAAGCTGCTTGGCCGTGGAGACATGCTGTACAACAACCCGGAATCCAGGACACCGTCCAGAATCCAGGGTGCTTACATCGACTCGGAAATCGAGGAGATTGTCAGTTTCGTAAAGACTCAGGGAGAACCTGACTACATAGATGAATCGTACTTCGAGGACGATGACGACGATGAAGAGCAGGATCCGGAAGAGGAGCAGGCCAGTTCTGGTGAGGACATGTTCAGCAGAGCATGGAAGATCGTCTCTGACCGTGGTGAGGCTTCTGCATCCTATCTGCAACGTCGTCTGGGAATCGGCTACAACAGGGCTGCAAACCTGATTGAGCAGATGGAGGATGCCGGATACATCGGACCTCCAAGAGGCTCAAAGCCAAGAGAAATTCTCAAACTGTACGGTTCCGACTAATTTTTTTACAGGTGAATTTTTATGTTATTTAGTGAATTGCCATTGCATGAGCAGGTTCTGGAAGGCACCAAGGCTGCTCATTTTGAAGCCTGCATGCCTGTGCAGGAAAAAGTCCTTCCAGTATCCATTGAAGGCTCGGACGTCATGGTCCAGTCCAAGACAGGAAGCGGAAAGACCGCTGTCTATGTCATTACCTTCCTCGAGAAGTATCTTCGCATGAGAGATCAGGGCAAAAGCTCTGCCTGTCTGATTATTGCTCCGACCCGTGAGCTTGCACAGCAGATTGCAGACGATGCCATGATTCTGTGCTCCAAGGTGGAGGGTTTCCACATTGGATGCTTCTATGGTGGAGTCGGTTACGAGCACCAGAGAAAGCAGCTTCAGATGGGTTGTGACATGTATATCGGAACCCCAGGAAGACTGCTTGAGTTCATGGAGCACCATGAGCTTGACGGAAAGAGAATCGACACCTTCATCATTGATGAGGCTGACCGAATGTTTGACATGGGATTCTATCCGGATGTCAAACGCATGTTCCGCTTTTTGGCCGACAAGTCTGTTCGACAGACTCTTCTGTTCTCCGCAACCCTTGAGATGCGTGTGCGCGATTTGGCTTGGGAGTTCATGAACGACCCAGCAGAGATTGACCTTGAACCGGACCACATCACTGTTGAGACCATTACCCAGGAGATCTATCACGTCGCCAAGTCTGAGAAGTTCGGACTGTTTTTGCAACTGCTTGCTTCCGAAAAGCCTGAGTTCGCTTTGGTGTTCACCAACAGCAGACACATGGCAGAGGAAATCTGCGCAAGACTGCGTCTGAACGGCTACAATGCAGATTATCTGACAGGAGACCTTCCTCAGGCCCAGCGCCAGAAGGCACTGGACAAGCTCAAGGAAGGGAAGACTGCCTTCCTCGTTGCCACCGATGTCGCTGCCCGAGGCCTTCAGGTCAATGATCTTCCGCTGGTCGTGAACTACGACATTCCTGAGGACTATGAGAACTATGTCCATCGTATCGGAAGAACAGCCCGTGCCGGAAAGAGTGGTAAGGCAATCACCCTTGCCGATGAAGAGTTCGTCTATGGTCTTGAGGCCATAGAGAAGTACATCAAGATGAAGATCCCTGTAGTCTGGCCGGAGAACCTTCCTGAGGTAGAGGATAAGTCTATCGGAAAGAGCTGGAGAGTCCGCCCAGAGCGCCCACAAAGCCAGAGCCGTAGTGGCCAGGGCCACAGCAAGTCTCAGAGTCAGAAGCCTCAGGGCCAGAAGTCCCAGAACAGACCATCTGGCAACAAGGCTTCTTCTAACAGGCCTGAGAAGGGTTCCAATGACTATGAGCACAAGAATCCGAAGAACAAGTACTCTTCTGATAGGACCAACACCAAAAGCCTTGGTGCAATGACCGAAGAGGAGCGCTTGGCTTACTATCGCAAAAAGTATGGCTTTGAGCCAAAGGGCGCAGCAAAGCCAACGGATGCCAAGAAACCACAGTCTCAGAAGCCTGCTCCAAAGAAGGCCAATGGTGCCAAGACTGCCAAGGTAGAGCCTGTTTTGGAAACCAAGAAAGCAGAGGCTCCAGCAGAGCCAGCCAAGAAGAAGGAAAGTTTCTTCAAGAGACTCTTTGGGAGACGCAAATGAATCAGCTACGGAGATTTTTCTCGTATTACAAACCGTACAAGGCATTGTTCCTGTTTGATATGGCCATTGCCATCAGCAGCTCCATTCTGGCAATCTTTTTCCCGGCTCTTACGAGAGAACTCCTCAAGACCTGGATTCCGCAGCAGATCTGGCGAAGCATGATTGTGTGCTTTGCGGCTATGTTTGTGATTTACACATGCCAGGCCATTTTCACTTACATCAGAGTCCGATGGGGACACTACCTTGGTGTCAATGTTGAAAACGACATGCGAAAGGATCTGTTCTCCCATCTGCAGACCCTAAGCTTCAGCTACTACGACCACACCAAGACCGGACATCTGATGAGCCGCATGACCAATGACCTGTTCATGATCGCCGAGGTTGCCCATCACTGCCCGGAAGACTGCATCATCTCGGTGGCCACCATCATTGGTGCCTACATTGTGATGTTCAACTACAGTGTGCCGATGGCATTGATCTCACTCATCCCAATGCCGTTTCTCATTGCCTGGGGAATTCTGTTCGGCGGAAAGCAAAAGCGTGTTGCACGTGAGGTGCGCGGCCATCTTGCCGATGTGAACTCCAACATCGAGAACTCCGTGCAGGGCATCCGAGAGGTCAAGTCCTTCACCAGTGAGAAGTATCAGGGCCGCCGTTTTGATGTCTCAAACGAGGACCTTCGAAACAGCAAGAATCGTCAGTACAGCATCATGGCAACCTATCATGGCGTCATGGGTTGGCTCAGAAACCTCTACTACTTCACAACCGTTGTCGGTGGTGCGGTTCTGATCTACAACGGTGTCATCGAAAGCTATGACCTTGTGGCCTTTCTGCTTTATGTCAGTGTTGTGCTTGAGCCGATTGACCGACTCATCAACTTCGTCGAGCAGTTGAGCCAGGGCATTGCCGCCTTTGAGCGCTTTACGGAGATCATGGATGAAAAGCCGATGATCCAGGACAAGGCGGGCGCAAAGGATCTTGAGGTTTCCAGCGGTGACATCCAGTACAAGAACGTGAGATTCACCTATGACACAAGAGACGGTGAGGTCATTGGCGACATCAGCCTAGACATCAAGGGTGGGACAACCGTAGCGATTGTCGGAGACTCCGGTGCCGGAAAATCCACAATTGCATCTCTCCTTCCAAGATTCTATGAGATCGATGACGGATCGATCGCCATTGACGGACAGGATATTCGTGACATCACACAGTCATCTCTGAGAAGGAACATCGGCTTTGTCCAGCAGAGCGTGTTCCTGTTCGATGCCGACATTCGTGAGAACCTTCGCTATGGAAACCCGGATGCCACAGACGAGCAGATGATGCAGGCCCTGGATGCCGCAAACTTAGGTGAGTTTGTCAGAAGCCTTCCAGATGGACTTTCCACACAGGTAGGTGAGCACGGAACAAGGCTCTCCGGTGGCCAGAAGCAGAGAATCTCCATTGCACGAGTGTTCTTGAAGAACCCTCCGATTCTCATTTTCGACGAGGCAACCTCATCGTTGGACAACGAGAGCGAAAGGCTCATCCAGGATGCCTTTGACAGACTTTCCGTTGGAAGAACCTCCATCGTGATTGCACATCGTCTGACGACCATCAAGAATGCCGATAAGATCATCGTCATTGATAAGGGCAAGGTCATTGAGACCGGAACCCATGATCAGCTTCTGCAACAGAATGGACACTATGCCCGCCTGTATCGCGGAGATTTCAATTGATTTAGGTGTTTGCATGATACATATCATTTGGGGTTTCATCATATTCATCGTGGCACTGCTGGTCACATTCGTCATCGCAGTGATTCCAGCACTCCTTTTAAGGCTTGTGGGGCTGCGAAAGGCCAGTGATGCGATTGTCTATTATTTTGCAGGACTTCTAGCCAACATGATTCTGCTTCTCTGTGGTGTTAAGGTGAAGATCTCTGGCGACATCAGACCGATACAGAAGCGAATCCGAGAAGGTGAGGGCTTTTGCTTCATCAGTAACCATACCAGCATCCTGGACATTGCCATCATGTTCGGAAAGCTCCATGCTCCTGTCGGATTTGTGGCCAAGCGGGAGCTTGCCTACATTCCAGTGATCAACCTGATCATCTGGCTTGCCCATTCGGTGTTCATTGACAGAAAGAACTTCAAGCGAAGCGTCGCCTCGGTGAGAAAAGCTGCAGACAACATCCGAAAAGGACAATCCATGGTCATTTTCCCAGAGGGAACCCGCAGCAAGACGGGTGAGATCGCCCCATTTAAGCATGGCTCCTTCCGTATGGCCACCGAAAGTGGTGTGGACATCGTACCGCTTACCATCAAGGGTGTCAGAACTGGCCTTGAGGACAGAAAACATGCCTTCCAGAAGTCTGTGTGCTATCTGAACATCGGTGATCCGATTTCTCCACCAAAGCCGGAAGACCGAGAGGCTGTCTCCCAGATGATCGCTCAGGTGGAGTCTGGAATCCGTGAGGCTTACAACTCTTTGGGTTGAGCCGTTGACATTGATTTTTTTCACTGATAGGTTTTGCTCGATATGGAAAACAGTAAAGAAAACACAATAAGCGAAAACAAGCTTGGGACCATGCCAATCGGAAAGCTTCTGGTTGTCATGTCAGTCCCGACAACAATATCCATGCTCATCCAGGCTCTCTACAACATTGTGGATAGCATTTTCGTTTCGCACTACAGCGAAAAGGCACTGACTGCCGTCTCGCTTGCATTCCCACTTCAGAATCTCATGATCGCCTTCTTCGTCGGAACGGCTGTCGGTATCTGTTCAGTCATTTCAAGAAGGCTTGGTGAGAAGCGCGACGTGGATGCCTGTAACGCCGCACAGACAGGCTATGCACTTACCTTGGTGAATATCGTCATCTTCGTACTTGTCGGAACCCTTTTGGCAAAGCCGTTCGTCATGCTCTACACCGATGATGCGGAGCTGGTTCAGATGACCACCGTGTATACCAGAATCTGTCTTGGACTATCCTTCGGAAGTGCCATCAACATCTTCTGCGAAAAGTCCCTTCAGGCTACAGGTGATACCATCCATCCGATGATCATCCAGGCAAGTGGTGCCATCTTCAACATCATCTTTGACCCGATTCTGATTTTCGGTTACTTCGGATTCCCGGCTATGGGTATCACAGGTGCCGCTGTGGCTACCATTGCAGGTCAGATCTTTGCCATGATTCTTGGAATCACCTTCATGAAGCGTAACCGCTACATCAAACTCAATATGCTGGCTGTGAAGTTCGATAAGGCTTCCATGCGCGATATTCTGGAAGTCGGTGTTCCGTCCATCATCATGCAGGGTATCGGTACCATCATGACAAGTCTCATGAATGCGATTCTCATTGCCTACGACATTCTGGCCACAACTTTCTTCGGTGTCTACTTCAAGATCCAGAGTTTCGTCTTCCTGCCGGTGTTTGGCATGAACAGCGGCCTTATGCCGATCTTAGGCTACAACTATGGTGCAAAGAATCGTGAAAGAACCCTGAAGGCCCTCAGACTCGGAATGGTCTGTGCCTTCCTTTTCATGACACTGGGTTTTGTGATCTTCGCAACCATGCCACGCACACTTCTTGGTATGTTCAATGCTTCAGAGGGACTTCTTGCCATTGGGGAAAGCGCCTTGTGGAAAATCGCTCTTTCCTTCCCATTGGCTTCTTTCTCCATTATGATGGGTGCCCTGTATCAGGCAATGGGTGATGGCTATCTGAGTATGATCACTTCCATTGTCCGACAGCTTCTGTTCTTGATTCCGCTTACCTGGATTCTGGGTAGACTGTTCGGTCTTGATGCCCTGTGGTTCTCCTTTATCCTAGCTGAGGTGATTGCCTTTGTCCTGAACATCTGGTTCAGCAAGAAAGAATTCAAGAAGCTGAATTTCTGAGTTTCTGTTTGATTAGGGTTTTAATGGGTCAGGTTTCTGACCCATTTGTATTTTCTGTAGTGCCACAAGGTCCATGGGATCTTTCCGACCTCATCCAGACAGGTCATGGCATAGATCACATAGACCGGCCAGTGGAACACGAAGGTTCCCAGTGCGGCAAGTGGAATCGCGATGCCCCACATGCAGATTCCAAGACTGTAGAGGTCATAGAGGGTATCCCCTCCAGAGGCGAAGATTCCATTGATGATGACAGCATTCACCGCTCTTCCGATCATATAGAACGCAATGATCAGCATCATGCCTGACAGGTAGTGCGATGCCGCGTCGGTGAGTTTCACAAAGCGAAGTGATACCGGGACAAGCAGCATCATCAATGTTGTTGAGAAGAAACCAATCAGAAAGGCAATGATGACAAGCCGCCTGCCATATAGCTTCGCTCGCTGCTCGTTTCCCGCTCCTAACTCATTTCCGATGATGATTCCTGCCGCACTGGCAGCGCCACTACACAGACAGCAGACAAGATCTCGAATGACGGCAGATACAGAATTGGCCGCAGCGGCATCTGGGCCCAGATGTCCCATGAAGGCTGAGTACGATGTATAGCCGACACCCCAGAAAAGGTAGGCCCCGATCAGAGGAATCGCGCAACGGTAGAAATCCTTGCGCAGCTGACGATTCTTTCGGAAGAAGGCTGTAAGTGACGGCCATAGATAACCTTTGCGAAGTGAGAAAGAGAGGGAAAGCACAAACTCTACAGCTCTTGCGATGAGTGTGGCAAGCGCTGCTCCGCGAACACCCATTTCAGGCATTCCCATCAGTCCGAAGATCAATAGGGCATTTAGGACGATGTTCAACAGTACAGCAGCCATGCTAATGCCTGCAGCGGTCTTTGGATGATCGGTAATCTTGAACAGTGCAAGGTAGCACTGGGAAACGCCCGTCAAAAGATAGGACCAACCGGCAATTCTAAGATACTCGGTTCCAATTGCTATCAGCTGGGCATCGGATGCGAAGATCTTCATCAGGAAAGTCGGTGAGAATTCGCAAAGCAGGAAGAAGAACAGAGATGTCAGGCCTGAGAGCCTAAGCGTCAAGAAAAAGACATCGCAGATGGTGTCCTTGTCTCCTTTTCCCCAGTACTGCGCTCCCAGAATGGCTTCGACGGCAACAGCAGCGGATACGAAATTGTTCTGCAAGAACTGGATCTGGGATGCCAGTGAGACCGAAGCCATGGAGTTCTGGTCAACACGCCCGAGCATGAAGGCATCGCATGCGGCGACAGAGGCGAGCAAAAGCCCCTGCAGTGCCAGTGGTACCGTGAGAATCATGAACTTGTGTAGAAATTCCCGATCTTTCAGAAAATTGTCTGATTTACGCATTCGATGGCAGTATATCGGAAATGGGATGTGTGTCAAATCGGCTAGGCTTGGAATGCCTTGGAATTTTCGATTTTACCTAGTCTTCTTTTGTTGTATATTGTTGCAATTGTTTTGATAATAACAGGTCTCTAGTTTCGCATAATGATTGGTTTTGTTTTTCCTTCTCCCCTCTAGTAGAAGAAAAGGGAAATAGATAATATCTATAATGTAATGAATATCTATTGCATATTCATTCAAAACCGGAACGGTTGAAACCACTTCGGTAACTCATTAGGAGGAGTCATGAAAAAAGCTCTCGTTCTTATCTCCCTCGTTGCTCTTGTTTGCTCCGTAGCATTCGCTCAGGCTGCAGCTGAAGCACAGCAGAAGGGACCTGTCACACTTACATGGTGGGACCAGTATTCAAACCAGGCTGGTACACACCAGGCTATCTTCGATGCTTTTGAGGCCGAGACTGGCAACAAGGTTGAGATGCAGAACTACAGTTCAAGCGCCGCAAAGGACGCTTTTGATCTCGCTATCCGTTCCAACCAGAGTCCAGACATCATGTCCAACCCATGGAAGACCAATGGAATCGCTGCCAAGTACTATGAAGGCGCTCTCGGAGCTCTGACCGTCAAGGCATCTGACCTTCCTGAGTACATCCAGAAGGAGCTGTATGAGGGTTACACCATGTTTGATGGTGAGGTCTACTCCTTCCCAACAAAGGCCAGTAACCACTCTGTCCTTTTCTGGTACGATACTGATAAGCTTTCCGCTGACCAGGTTCCAGGCACACTCGCTGAGCTCAGAGAACTCTTCAAGAGCCTGACAGATCCAGCAAACAACCAGTATGGTATTGCTCTTCCAATGTCCGATACCGGTAGAATGAACGATAACATCTGCTACCTGATCTCCGCAGCAGGTGGAAACAGAGAGCTGAACCCACTCACAGGTTACTATGAGTATGACAACGACATCTCCAAGGCTGTCATGCAGTGGTTCATCGACATCTACCAGGATGGCTCTGTACACCCAGCATCCCTCACACTGGCAACAAGAACAGTCCGTGAGAGATTCATCGCTGGTGAAGCTGCTTTTGCAATTGACGGTGTCTGGTATCCAGGTTCCATCAAGAAGGCTTTCGGTGCTGATGTCCTTTACAGACTCGGTGTCCACAGCACACCTGTTCTCACAGCTGGTACACAGGCTAAGGTCGGTGCTCACCCAGTATCAGGTACTTTCTATCTCAGCTCCACATGTAAGGATCCTGAGGTTGCAACAGATCTCCTTCTGAAGCTTCTCGATGACAGCTATGCAATCCGCATCGCAAACGATATGGACCAGCCACCTCTTAACACAAGCGCAATCGCAAAGGCTGATGTTGTTCCTGTCTACGTCGAGGCTTGTGAAATCATGGAAGATGAGATTGTCTACATGCCAGAAGCTCTGCTCAGAAACGCAAACATCGCTGAAGTCTATGCAGAAAAGGTTGACATCAAGCCAAACCTCGGTGACATCCTTGTCGGTTACCTGACAGGCGCCATCACAGATTGGGAAGCTGCTGTTTCCGACTACAACGCAAAGATGAACGCAGAGCTCGACAGAGCTATCGATGCTGTGAAGAAGTCTGGTGTCAAGGTTGACCACTCTGACTTTGTATTCCCGAACTTCGTTCCAGGCGAGTCCTATACTCGTGACATGTACGAAGCTCTCTAAGCTAGTTTGTATTCGCAGAGCCTCTCGTTAAGGGAGGCTCTGCTTTTCCTTAAGGACACTATGAAGCAGAAACGGGCACGAACCCCTTATTTTTGGATCTATCTCTTCCTGTTGCCGACTTTGGTTGGCTACAGCATGTATACCCTTTGGCCTATCATCAGAACCGTTCAGTTCTCACTGACTTCTATGCGTGGCTTCGGAAGCAAGGTCCGATTTGTGGGATTGAGCAACTATGTTCAGCTTTTTCAGGACGAACTGTTTATCAACAGCCTGCTTGTCACACTCAAATTCATGCTCTTGGTCGTTCCGGCAAGGTTTCTCATCTCTCTTCTGTTCGCTTTGGCGTTGAACTGGAAGAAATGCCAATCCAAGACCTTGCTCAGAACCTTTTTCTTTTTACCTGTCCTGACAACAAGCGCCATCATCGGTGTCGTCTTCATCCTGATCCTTGATCCGACCTTTGGCCCGATCAGCGTGATTCTGTCAAAGCTTGGTTATGTCGACCTTGCCAGAATCCCACTTCTGGGTAACCGCAGCACCGTACTTGCCACCGCAGGTGCCATATGGGTGTGGAAATGGATGGGAAACTCCCTGATCTATTGGCTTGCATCCCTGCAGAGCATTCCTGATGAGTTGTATGAGGCTGCAAAAATCGATGGTGCCAACTCTCTTCAGTCCTTCCGCTATGTGGCTGCACCTCTATTGGTCCCGTTTGCATTCATCATTCTGGTGCTTTCCATCAGTGATGCCATCCGTGTGTTCAACCTGATGCTTACGCTGACCAATGGTGGACCGTACTTTGCTACTGAGACGGTTGAGCTTTTCATCTACCGACACGCATTCCAGGCTACCACCCAGCGCATGGGTTATGCCTCAGCTGCCGCTTCTGTATTCGCAATGTTCTTCTCTGTGATCATCATTCTCCAGTCTGTGGTCAAGAGATTCGTGAAAAAGGAGGTATGAGCATGAAGAGAAGCCATATCAAGTGGACACCTTCCAATACCATCCTTTTCATTTTCCTGTTCCTGTTTGGTCTGATCTGGATCTATCCGTTTGTCTGGATGATCAGTGCATCCCTTAAGACCAATCTGGAGATTATCCTCTCCGGACTTAACCTTGTCCCGAAAAGCCCATCGTTTGATGCCTACAAACGAGCTTGGGTCGAGGCAAGGTTCAACACCTATTTCCTGAACTCAATTCTGACTTCTGCAGGTTCCATCCTTGTGGTTGTCATAAGATGCTCACTTGCAGGCTATGTTCTTGCCATGTACAACTTCAAGGGAAAGAAACTCATCACTTCCATTATGCTGATCACGTTCTTCGTCCCTGTTGGAACCACACTCATTCCTATTGTCGACCTGTCCAACAAACTGCATCTTCTGAATACCCGAGTCGGTCTCATCCTTGCCTTGTCTGCAGGTGGCCATGTCTCTTCTGTTCTCCTGTATCGTGGTTTCTTCGGACAGACCCCGAAGAGTCTGATGGAGGCTGGAATCATTGATGGTGCCTCCTTTATCCAGATCTTCGGCAAAATCATGTTGCCTCTTGCCGGTCCTGTCACCGCAACCACCATCATCATGACCTTTATGTCCAGCTGGAATGCCTTTATGCAGCCTCTGGTATTCACATTCAGCAATCCGAATCTCAGAACCTTGCCGGTTGGAATGATGGCCTTCAGTAAGGGTGATACCATTGATTACGGTGGACAGTGTGCAGCTGCTGTGCTTTCTGTGACTCCAATTGCCATTGCCTACATCTTTGCCCAGCAGTATTTCGTAAACGGCATCGCAGGTGCTGTGAAATCCTAAGAAGGAAAATCCTTGACCAATTGACCTCTGTAGAGGATTTTTTTTCAAGTTGGATAGCCTATTTATTGAAAAGTGGCAATTTCAAGACCTGAAATATATTGAAAAGTTGGCTTTTTGACATGATAAGTATATTGAAAAGTCAATATGAAGGGGCATGAGCGGATGTCAAAGCTAAAATTGAAGACACCACATTTTCTTGCTTTTTTTTTGTTTTGCGTGGTGTTTTACCACGTAAAACAAATATTTTTCTTCAGTTCCGTGGTATATAGTTTTGTGAACACAAATGCTATCATGAAATAAAAGGCTATTTCTTCCGTTTTTGGACAAAAAGGCATGATGAAAACCGTGAAATAAAAAAAGTGTTGCAGAACTCCAATCCTGCAACACCGTACTAAAGCGGCATACGGGAGTCGGACCCGCCTAACAAGCTTGGGAAGCTCATGCACTACCGATGTGCTAATGCCGCGTATGCACTTATTCTATCTTTTTTTATTCTTGTTATCAACAATGAGATTCAAATGCGTTACAATTCAAAGTAAGGAAGGACAAGACCATGACAGATCGAGAGTCAAAGTATGCAACACTGCTATCCGAGATGATCCAGTGTGAGACCATAAGCCAGGTGGGTGTCCAGAACAAGGACAAGTTCGACCATTTCCATGAGGTTCTGGGGAAACTGTTTCCACAGGTCTTCTCAAAATGTGAGATAGTGGAAATTGACAGTTCTCTTCTGATTCGACTTCCAGGCAAGACGGATGGTGAAGCCTTTCTGTTCATGTCCCATCAGGATGTCGTACCCGCAGAGGGAAAATGGGAGCATGAACCTTTCTCCGGAGATGTCACGGATGGCATTGTGTGGGGAAGGGGAACGGTTGATACGAAAGGCCCGCTCATGTGCATGCTCCAGGCAATGGAGGAACTCATAGAGGAAGGTTTCACCCCTGAGGTGGATATGTACATAGCCTCCAGTTCCACTGAAGAGGTTTCTGGTGACGGTGCTCCGAAGACTGTGAAGTATCTGCAGGACCATGGTGTGAGACTTCAGCTTCTGATGGATGAAGGTGGAATGATCGTTGACGAGCCGATGGGCGGTGTCAACGGACGCTTTGCCATGATCGGGACTCTTGAAAAGGGCTACGTTGATTTCAAGGTGATTGCAAAGTCAAACGGCGGTCATGCCTCCACACCATCCAAGAACAGTCCTCTTGCAAGACTTGGTGCATTCATGGTCGATATCGAGAAACATAATCCAAACAAGGCACAGATGTCTGATACTGTCATGGAGATGCTTCGTAGAATGGGTCCTTACACAAAAGGTGCAATGGGCTTTGTCTTCCGACACGTGAAACTGTTCAAGCCGCTACTGGAGAAGATCATGCCGATGACAAGTGCCACTGCTGCTGCCATGGTAAGGACGACAATGGCGTTCACCATGATGGAAGGCTCATCTGCAAGGAATGTCATACCGGAAGAGGCCTATCTGAATATCAACTCCCGCCTGATTCATCATCAGGGCCTGCAGGCTACCACAGAGATTTTAAAACGATATTGTGATAAGTATGACCTGGAACTTGAGATTCTGGATGCCAAGGAACCACAGGCTCCTGTGGATTTCACACAGAAGGCTTTCAGGACGGTAGAGGAGACCGTGAAGGAGTTCTATCCTGATGTTGTGCCGACACCTTATGTCATGACTGGTGGAACCGATGCCTATTACTATTGGCCTGTAACGGACAACGCCATCAGGTTCGCACCGCTTGTGATCTCAGAGCAGCAGCTTCACAGCATCCATGCCCTGAATGAGAACATCGGTACTGCAAGCCTGCCTACTGCTGTTGATTTCTATAAGAGTATTGCGAAAAAGATGAAATGAGAAATCAGGTGAAATCCTCAATGATGGAGATCACCTGAAGTTTGTAGGAACTGAAGTTCTTGTACAGGAAGAACAGCACCTGCTCCTTGAAGTTCTGTGGTTTTGCCTCAGCTGCTACGGCTGCGGAGTTCTCACTATAGCCGTTGGATGAAAGATCATAGCCATACTTCTTGGACGTGTTCTTGATGCTGAAGTCGCTGAGGTCCCAGAGTTTTACGTCAAAGTTGGCCTCAAGCTGCTGTTCTTCGGCATCGGCAAGTTGAGGGAAGAAGTCAAGGCCTGTGATTCTTTCGACTTCATCAACGGAGACTGCAAACTGCTCAAGCTTTCCCTTGTCGTCCTGTCTCAGCACAAATCCGATTGCCTTCTTCTCTGCACCGTAGTAGTCCAGGATGACCTTGTAGAAGGAGTTTGGAACGGAGACCTTGTTGGCTCCGATTGTCTTGTATGGGCCATCGGTGAGAACCGGACCTGTGACGACACAGATCTCCTGGTTCTGGGCTGCCATGGTGCGGACAGCGGACTCAAGATTCAGCCAGATGCCTGCATTGAAGGCATGGGTCTGTGGGCTCATGTTGGAAAGGAAGAAGGAGTCATCCATGGCGACGGCGGACCATGCCTGGTCTGCTGCTGGACACAGATGGCCGCGGTCGTAGCCGGAGCCCTTGTAATCGGCAAGAGTTGCGCTTCCGGTCGGAACTGCTGGATCTTCGCGGAAATTGTCATTTCGATCAGATTCTCCTGCAAAGACCTCATCCGCGGTCAGTACATAGGCAACCCAGTAAGGCTGTTCGTGTTCTTCGCAGTAGCTGAGGGTGTAGCCGGTATGCTGAATGATCGTATCTTTTGGACCATAGGCTGGAATGGCCAGCTCTTCGGCAACGGAATCAAATGAGAGCTGGACCGAAAGAGGGTTTGTGGTTGGGGTGAAGATGAACAGCACCACAAGGATCACAACAATGACGGCAATCCAGATGAACGGGTGTTTTCGGATTGATTTTCGGACGGCCTGCTTGGCCTCTTTCTTTGCTTTCTTGATTGTTTTCTTCTGTACTGACATGTCAAACAGTATAGCCGTTTCCCGCCTTTTTAGAAAGGAGGGAAAGGACCAATCCCAATGTCAAATCAAGATGATTCAGGCTCTCTTCTTGGAAACGAACAGCACAGCTGCCATGCTCAGCACAACGCAAAGCACAGACTGCACCAGCATCCAAGGTCCGATGTTGTTTGCATGGGTGTACACGGCATTGGTGATGAGAGCGGCATCCTTGTAGGTGAAAAACCAGGCATTGATGAGGTTGTTTGCCATGTGAATGCCCAGTGCCGCTTCGATTCCCTTTGTGCGAAGGGTCACTGTCATAAGGGCTGCACCCATGATGAAATAGAACACCATGGAGTAGATGGCCTGACTTCCGCTGACCTCTGGGTTCTGGAAGTGTGCAATGGTGAACACCAAAGCGGAGGCCAGAATGTAAAGGGCCTGCTTCTTTGGCTTTGTTTCCATGTTATCGGCGATAAAGTAGGCGATGTAGGCTCTGCAAAGGACTTCTTCCAGAAAAGCTGCCAGCGTCACAAGAACAAAGGCAAGTGCAAAATCAATCGGCCAACCTGGCTGTAGCGTATAAGTGAAGTTCTGTGGCTGGATGACTTTCCATAAAAGGGTAGTACCGATTCCGACGCAGAACATCGGGATAAAACCTGCAAAAAGATACTTTGCGCGAAAGGCCTGGGTTTCGTACAGCATTTTCTTGAATGGGAACTTCAGAAAGCGTGAGACGACAATGATCGTGACCATGATGAACATGAGATAGCTTATGATGTTCAGGACGATGCGGACTCTCTGGCTATCTGCAAAAGTCGGCATGACCAGAGACAGTCCAAGCCAGATGACGAAAATCAGAGGAAGGCCGAAGACCCATTTCACAAGACGGCCCATCTCCTCTTTGGCATACATGGGTTTTCTGATGTTCTGCTCTTTCATGGTTATCGGATCCTGTTGGCCAACATGAAGAACATGGTTCCAAGGCTTCCCTTGGCAAGAAGAATGTCACCGTCTACGATTTTCTTGCAAAGTTCCGAAACATCCTGTCCGTTTTTGAGGGTGAGGCTGAGACTTGGTGCACAGCCGACCTTGGAGCAGAGCTTCTCGACAATTTTAAGACTGTGGTAAGGGCTGCCTTCACAGACGCAGACGTTGAACATGTACTGGAGGCTGCTCAGGTCGTAGGAACCGAGAACCTCGCGGATGAAGGCCACCACGCAAGAGGAAACAGCTTTGCCTTCCTGCTCATAGACAAGACCGATGCTGTCGAAGTCTCCCAGCATCTGAGGATCCTGAATGGCTTCCTGCATGTTGACAAGCTGGGTGTCAGCGAGCTTTGCGGCGATTTCTGCTGCCTTCTGTCTGCAGCCTGGTGTATGAGCGATAATGAACATGGTTCCTCCCAAACGCAACGTTTGCGCCTAGCATATTACACTGTTAAACTTTTCAAAGAAAGAGGGGAATCGCAGATCTATGCATTCGCAATCCTGGATGGTGAGCCCTCCTGTGCACTTGAGCGAGGCAAGTGCCATGGCCATGACCACTCGATGGTCGTGGTAGCTTTTGACCTGCCTTGAGCCCTGGAAGGCCATGACCGGGAACACCTCGATTCCATCCGGCATTTCACGGGCCTGACCGCCGATGGCATTGATGCTTGCGGCAACGGATGTGATGCGGTCGCTTTCTTTCAATCGTGCCTGGGAGACGTTATAGAGTTTGACAGGACCTGAGGCAAAACAGGCGGTGACCGCCAGAGCTGGAAGCGCATCTGGAATGCCTCCCAAATCAAAATCGGCTGCCTTGAGTTTGTTCGGGCCCTTGAGGGTGACAGAGGTCTCGGTGCATTGGACGCTGCATCCCATTTTCTGGAGAATCGGCAAAATGGCGCTGTCACCCTGGGTGCTGTTACTGTCAAGTCCATTGACGGTAACCGTGCCGCCTGTGATTGCCGCTGCGCAGAAGAACGGGGTGGCGGAACCGAAGTCTCCGTTGATTGTGGTTTCAAACGGTTTGTAGCTCTGGCCACCTTTTATGGTGTAATGGCTCATGTCATCGTTTCGAAAGAACTCGATTCCTTGGTTCTCAAGCCAGTGCTCGGTCATTTTCACAAACGGCTTTTCCATGAGAAGCGGAACATCAATTGTCGTATCGCCTTCTGCCATTGGACAGACAAGAAGGAGTGCCGACAGATACTGGTTGGTCATGCAGCGGATGCTGGTGTGCCCGCCTGCAATTGGTCCACAGACAGTATAAGGAATGCTTTCCGGGTCCTGTGGCTCGATTTTTGCCCCAAGGTTGCGAAGACTTGTAAGCAGTGGTCGGACAGGGCGGTGGGTCAGGCTCTCATCGCCTTTGAAGGTGACCGGAACATGGAACAGACAGCTGAGGGCTGTAGCAAAGTACAGGGTGGAACCGCTGTTCTTGCAATCGATTTCAATGCTGCCATTCGGCTTCATGTCTGAAGAGTCGACAAACAATGTGTTGTATTTGATTTGGATTTTGGCGCCCAACTTTTGCGCAAACTCAATGCAAGCCTGTGTGTCAGGTGTGAGTCTTGGGTTGTGGATGATGCTGGTGCCTTTTGCCAGAAGGGCAATGAGTAAAGCTCGGAATGTCTGACCTTTCGAGGCCGGAATGTCAACCTGGCCCAAAACGGAGCCCGGATAAAGCGTTCTGTCCATATCATAATAATGGTAACCCCAAAAATGCTAATCGACAACTGAAAACAAACCACAATCCTTGTACGCACAAATGCGAAACCTTACTTGACGCACGCGTGAAGAAAATAGAGACTAAAGCCATGGACAAAGAGAAACGCTATCTGTATATCGAGAACCTCGGCTGCGCCAAGAACCAGGTCGATGCTGAGGTCATGGCACATAACCTTGAGAAGGACAACTGGGTCCTTACCGATGACGCCGCTAAGGCGGAGCTCATCATCGTCAATACCTGTGGTTTCATTGAAAGTGCCAGAGAGGAGTCTGTGAACACCTTCTTCGGTCTCAATGCAAAGTACCCAAAAAAGAAGATCATCCTTTCTGGATGTCTGGCCCAGCGCTATGGCGAAGAGCTCAAGGAGCAGCTTGTTGAGGCAAACGGAATCTTCGGAAACCGCGACCTTTCCAAAATCAACGAGTTTGTGGAGCAGGTCACAAAGAAGAGGGCTCCGAAGTCCGGAAATCTCCTTGTCCCAGCATACCCGGACCCAGATGATGAAAGCGATGAGAGAGATAAACTTTTCAACTTCCCGGGAAGTGCCTACCTCAAGATCTCAGAAGGCTGTAACCACCGCTGTGGTTTCTGCGCCATTCCAATCATCCGCGGAAGCCTTCGCTCCCGCCCGATGGATGCTGTTCTGAAAGAGGCCAACCGACTTGTCTCCTCTGGTATTCACGAGATCAACCTGATTGCCCAGGACCTTGCCGCCTACGGCTCAGACTGGGATGGCAAGAGCCATTTCTGCGAGCTGTTGGAGAAGATCTGTGCCATTGAAGGCTCTTTCAAGGTTCGTATGCTGTACATCCATCCAGATGCCTTCCCAATGGAGCTTCTGGATCTCATGAAGAGAACCGACAAGATCATGCCTTACTTTGACATCCCATTCCAGCATGCAAGTGCAAAGCTTCTGCGTCCGATGAAGCGAATGGGAGACGAGGTCGTTTACTCAAACCTCATCCAGACCATTCGAACATCTCTTCCGGAAAGCGTCATCCGAACCACCATCATGCTCGGTTTCCCTGGCGACAGTGCCGAGGATTTTGAGAAGGTCTACGAGTTTGTGAAGGCAAATCGCTTCAATTGGATGGGCTCTTTCACCTATTCCCGCGAAGAGGGGACCTACGCCTACGATCTTACAGACGAGGATACCCATAAGGCTCTTGGCAAAGAGGCCAAGAAGTGGCAGAAGAAACTTCAGAAGCTGCAGGAGAAGATCTCCGCTGACATGCTGAAGACCTTCGTCGGAAAGGAATATGATGTTCTGATTGAGGAGCTTGTCGAAGGAGAGGACCTTGCCATCGGACGTTTCTGGGGTCAGGCTCCAGAAGTTGACGGCCTTACCGTTGTCATGGGCCGTGACATGGTTCCGGGACAGGTCTATCGCTGTGGTATCACAAAGGTCAATGGAATCGACCTGGAGGCTGTCAGAATATGAGCATGCAGGAGATCATCGACCAGCTTAATGACAGACAGCGCGAAGCTGTTCTGATCAATGACGGCGCCTTGCTTGTCTTTGCAGGAGCTGGTAGCGGAAAGACCCGCGTCATTACCACAAAAATCGCATACGCAATCGAGAATCTCGGAGTCCGACCTTATCAGATCATGGCTGTGACCTTCACCAACCGTGCCTGCAAGGAAATGCAGGACAGAGTCGTGTCCATGGTAGGAGAGGTCGGCAACAGCGTCATGATTCGAACCTTCCACTCCTTTGGTGTCTGGCTTCTTCGAAAGTATGGCGAGCGCATCGGATTGGACCGTAATTTCAAGATCTATGACGACGAGGACAGTGTGACTCTCCTTTGCCAGGCATTTCCGGATGACAACAAGAAGGAGATTGCCGGCTACTACAAGAAGATCGCCGTTCTCAAGGACCGCATGGAGAAGCCGAACGGCCTTGACGAGAGACTTGTCAAATACTTCAGAAAATACAACGAAGTCCTGGCCAGAACCGGAAACGTTGACTTTGCGGACATGATCATCAAGTCCATCGAACTTCTGGAGCACAACCCTGACATCAAGGATGAGATTCACCGAAGATTTCGCATGATTCTCGTCGATGAGTACCAGGACTCCAACAAGGCCCAGTTCCTGCTTCTGAAGCAGATTGTCGGACCGCAGACCTTCATCTGTGCCGTCGGTGATGATGACCAGAGCATTTACCGCTTCCGAGGTGCTGAAGTCAAAAACATTCTGGAGTTCCCGAAGGCTTTTCCTGGCACACAGAAGGTTGTCTTGGGCATGAACTACCGATGCTCCGAGAACATTCTGAATGTTGCTAAGGACGTCATCAACAATAACAAGACACGTGCGGAGAAAGACCTTGCCGCTGCAAAGCATGGTGGTATGCTGCCAAAGCTCTACTATGTGGACAACGGCTTTGATGAGGCCCAGCACGTTATCAACATTCTCAAGAAGGCGCATGAGAGCGACGCGAATGCCTACGCCAAGAGTGCCATTCTGTATCGAACGAATTCCCAGTCAAAGGACTTTGAAGACCGCCTGATGCTGGCCAACATTCCTTACCATCTGGTGGGATCGCTTCGATTCTACGACAGAGAAGAGATTCGTGACTGTATTGCCATGCTGTCTCTCATCTCGAACCCTCGTGATACTGTTGCTTTCCAGCGCATGATCAACAAGCCTGCCCGCAAGGTCGGTGACGTGAGCATTGATAAGCTTCTTGCCATTGCTGCAGAGGATGCAGAGGCAGCAGGAAATGTCATCATCGCCTGTGAAAAGGCTGCCAGCGAAGGCCTCATCCGTGGTCAGGCCGTCAGCGGTGTCGCCATGTTCGTCGATGCCTATGACCGTTGTCAGAAACTCTTTGGTACCGTAGACAACGGCAAGTTCCTGAAGGAGATTCTTCTGAACTTTGGGATTCTTGACTACTATGTGGCACGAGACCGTGATGAGAAGCTGAAGGTCAACAAGAGAACCGAGAACCTGGAGCAGTTGGTGAACATGCTGTCTATGGAGCAGTTCTCCGAAGGACAGGAAGGTATCAACAATTTCCTGGAGTTCGCTTCCCTCGATCCATCGTCTTTGGGCGAGGAGGAAGGCAAGAGCGAAGAGGGTGTGACGCTGATTACCATGCACAACACAAAGGGTCTTGAGTATGAAAGGGTCTTCCTCGCCGGTATGGAAAACGAGATCTTCCCAGGCCGCCTTGATGAGAGAACCGCTGAGGACATCGAAGAGGAGAGACGAATCTGCTACGTTGCCATGACACGTGCAAAGCGTGAGCTTTACATGTTCTGCGCCTCGTCCAGACTCCGCTGGGGAAATGTCCAGCCGGAAACTCCTAGCATGTTCCTGAAGGAGATTGACGAGTCCCACATCGAGGAAGTGGATATGCGCCTGAAGTCCCGCTATGGAAACAATCCGTTCCGCTTTGACTCCCGCTCAGATGACTACAGCGATTCCTATTCCTCCGGCTACGGTACAAGAAGCGGCTACGGTAATGGCTACGGCGGTTACAGCGGTGGCTATAACAGCTATTCCAAGGGCTCTGGCACAAATTCTGGAAAGTACACCTCAAGCTATGTTGATACCAGTAAGTATTTCAACGACTACGATGCTGAAAAGGGCAGACCAAAACCAAGTGCCGTGGGCAAGTACAACATCCGCAACAACCAGAAGCCGTCGGTGACACTGGTGAAGAAGGCTGACATCAAGAAGGCTCCAGCCCCTGGTACGATCACCTATGAAGTCGGAGACCGCATCAAGAGTGAATTCTACGGCGAAGGAACCATCAGCGGAAAGCGCGTCTTTGCAGGCCGAGAGGTTCTTGATGTGAAATTCGACAGCGGAAGGACCGGAACCTTTGCCAGTGACAAGGTTGCTTTCGAAAAAATCTGAAAATGGCGGGCAGACTACTAGACAAAGTCTGTCTGCTAAATATATTATCTCTTTTGTGCGCCGTCTTGGCGTTTTCTGAGTCTGGGAGCTCAAACCCCTTTCCCACGGGGTTCCTGAGAATCGGAGAAGCAAGATAGGGTTGCAGGAAGGACGGACCGCTCATCCCGATAACCTGGAACATGCATGAAAAATACTACTTTTTTATGTATAGGTGTTTACTATGAAGACAATTATTGTAAAGCCACAGCAGATGGAAAAGAAGTGGTACCTCATCGACGCAGAGGGCAAGGAGCTCGGTCGTGTCGCTGTTGCAGCTACTAACATTCTCCGTGGAAAGAACAAGCCAGAATATCTCCCAAACGAGGACATGGGTGATTATGTTATCATCATCAACGTAGCTAAGGCTGCTATGTCCGGCAATAAGGCTCAGGATAAGATGTATCGCCGCGTATCCGGTTATGCAGGTGGAATGAAGGAAGAGACATACGCTCAGACAATCGTTCGCAAGCCATGCTATCCAATGGAGCACGCAATCAAGGGTATGCTTCCAAAGGGACCACTCGGACGCAAGCTCTTCACAAACGTGAAGGTCTATGCTGGTGCTGAGCATCCACATGCTGCACAGCAGCCAATCCAGGTTGAAATCTAAGGGGTACGAAAATGGCTAAGACAGAAGAAAAGAACATTAACCTTGGTCAGGGTACTGGCCGCAGAAAGACTGCTGTTGCACGTGTCTACCTCCGTGAGGGTAACGGTAAGATCACAGTCAACGGAAGAGACGTTGCTGAGTACTTCAGCGATCCACTTTGCATCTATCAGGTCAAGCAGCCACTTGCTGTTACAGACAATGAGGGCAAGTTCGACATTGTCATCACAGTTGCTGGTGGTGGACAGTCTGGTCAGGCTGGTGCTTGCCGCCACGGTATCGCTCGTGCACTTGTTGCAGAGAACGAGGCTAACAGACCTGCTCTTCACGAGAACGGCTTCCTTACAAGAGACCCAAGAATGGTCGAGAGAAAGAAGTACGGTCAGAGAGGCGCAAGACGCAAGTTCCAGTTCTCCAAGAGATAATGGGATCTATGTACCGCAAGAAGGAGCTGTCCACAAAAGGGGATGGCTCCTCTTTTTTTCAGAACACACAAGCAGAATGCACTCGCCAAGCTGTGACCTATTTGACGATCCGCGAACACAACCGCAAAGAGCTTGCCCTGAAACTGAAGACCAAGGGATACTCCTCGGATGTCATAGAGTCCACTTTGGATGCGCTTGAGGACAATGGATCCCTAAGCGAGGCCCGCTATGTCCAAAGCTTTGTGCATTCCAACAATCGCCGCCATCCGGAAGGCAAGGGTTTGGTTGCTCAGCGTCTGGCTGCCAAAGGTGCTGACCGAAACGTTACCCGCAAAGTCCTGGATGAGATCTATGACTGTGAATACACAGCAGAGATGGTGGAGAAGGCCCGCCTTTCCATTGCCAAGAAAGGTAAGGCTGAGACCGAGGACGAAATTCGCGCCTGTCTGATGAAACTCGGCTTTTCCTCTTCCGACCTTCGTTCTCGCGATTGAATATCGGGAATTTGGCATTTCAAAAGCACTTGGTAGAGTGCTATAATGAAACTATGAGCAGACACTACAGACTTCCGGTATTCACAGACGAGATTCTCTCCCAGATCATCTGGGGCATGGAGAACCAGGACGCAGACTATTACCTTAATATTAAGGATGGTAGTGTCTACAGTCGTGAGTTCGGTGGTGATGATGTGGAAGTTCCAGACGAGTACCTTGTAGAACTTCCACCTTGGGGCAGCTCCGATGGTTATCAGCTGATGGTATCCTTTGTGAATGTCTGTAAGAACCATAAACTCAAGGAAAAGCTTCTTCGCGAACTTTCCGGTCGCTCCCACGGGGTGTTCCGTCGATTTCGTGATGTGCTTGCAAGCGACTCTGAGTCTCTTCAGCAGTGGTATGAGTTCAAGGACCATAAG
This sequence comes from Sphaerochaetaceae bacterium, assembly GCA_024405015.1. Lineage (GTDB taxonomy): Bacteria > Spirochaetota > Spirochaetia > Sphaerochaetales > Sphaerochaetaceae > UBA9732. The sequence continues at coordinate 103,683 of JAKSPE010000001.1, read as the reverse complement.
ATGAAGGCCCATATCAAGGCCTGGTATCGAGCAAACTTCGGTTCTCAGAAAACCACAGATGAATCGGAGGACGGTCTTGGTCTTGGCGAACTTCTTGCCGATTTTGAGATTGTGCACCTGGAGTCTTTGGACAACTATTGTGAAGACCTGATGCAAAACTACGTCGGTAGCAATGCTATCGCTGCAAAAACCCTGGAAGGTTTTCAGGATCGACAGGCCTTTGAGGTCGTCAAAGGGGAGACCCCTTGTGGCGCAATTATCTATGAGAACGTTGGAGACAAGTGCTGCATCCTCTATTATTATATAGAAGAGAGCCACAGAGAACTTGGGCTGTTCAGCCTGATGTTCGATCTGCTGAACCGAGAGCTTGAGCGCCAACAGATCCAGGGTGTCATCATGCCGTTTACGGCTCAGTCTGCATTCTTCAAGAACTCGATTATCGGCCATGAAGTGGCCTTGGATCCGTCTGTGGACTACCTGGAATACTCTCTCAAACAGTGGAACGGCAACCTGGAATCCTCTGAATTTGCCTATCTTCTCTAGTTTGTATAAAGAAATAAGTTTTTTCATCTTTTTTTGTGTAACTAACTCCGTTTTCTTTGGTTTTTCTTGACAGTTACTATGGTCATTGTTAAAATGGCTTCTGTATAACGAGAAAAAAGGGGCAAAAGCTGGTCCTGGACCAGTCCCGAAATTATTGGAGGAAGTATGAAAAAGGGTATTATCGTACTTTTGATTATGGCACTGGTCGCTTCTTGCGCATTCGCAGGCAAGCTCACAGGTTCCGCACAGATTGACTTCGCTTACAATCTTGACAACACCGATTGGGGTTTCAAGAACAGCAAGGCAACAACTTACACATTCTCATTCGACTATGACTCAACAAAGGTTGAGGTCGCAGATCACACAACAGACGTTTGGGCAGAGATCGCTGCTACAGCTTCTGCAAAGATCACACAGGCAAACGCTGATAAGACAACTGCTAACATTGCTGTTACAACATCTATCACAAAGGCTAACATCCATGTTGGTGAGTGGACATTCGGTATCCTGAACGCAGGTTCAACACTTGATCTTGCTTCTTCTTACTACCTCAATGCTTCCAAGAAGCCAGTTGATGACACAATCACAGCTGTTTCTGGTGTTGTTGATGGTTTCACAGTTGCTTACAAGGATTGGAAGGGTGGTTTCGGTGCTAAGGGTAACTTCGAGGCAGAGACATACACAGTCTTCGCTCACGTTGAGACTCCTACCTTCAAGTTCGCTGAGGATTCCGTTTCTGTCAATGGTGGTGCATACGCTGTCGTAGCTGACACAGCTAACAAGTTCGGTGCATCTGCTAAGGCTGCTTATGCTGCTGATGAGCTTTCTGCAAGCGTTGCTGCTGATGTTGCTTACACAGATAACTTCCTTTATGAAGTTGCTGTTGCTGCTGCATACAAGTTCGTTACAGCTAACGTCTACGTAACACCAGGTGCTATGACAGCTTCTGCTGCTGCTTACACAGGTGACAATGCTAAGACAGCTTCCCTCAACGCTAAGGTTGCTGCTTCCTATGACTTCGATCTCGAAGATGTCACAGTTGCAGTTGAAGGCGCTGTTGATGCTCGCAACGTTCTCGTTGACGCAAGAGAAGTTGTTGTTGCTGCTACAGAGACATGCACAATCGATGCTATCGAGGTTGAGGTTTCTGAGGAATACGCAATCTTCGCTAAGACTCTCGACGTTGCAGAGACAGTCACATACACAGCTGAGAAGTTCACAGCTTATGAGACATGTGCAATCGCTCTCGAGTTTGGTGCTTCTGATGTTGTTACATCTATCCCATTCGAGTGTGGTATTTCTACAAAGGCTGTTGTTGAGAACGCAGAGCTTTCTCTCAAGTACAAGGGTCTTGATTTCATGGATCTCGAGAACAAGCTTGGTACAATCACAGCTTCTGCTAAGATCGCTTTCTAATAGAGAATTAGCGATTAATTCCTATAGGAGGATCTAATGAAGAAAGGTATCATTACACTTCTTATCGTCGCACTCGTTGCTTCCTGCGCTTTCGCTGGAACACTTAAGGGAGCTGCACAGATTGACTTCGGCTACAATCTTGACACAACTGATTGGGGTTTCAAGAATTCTAGCGTTTCAAACTATACATTCTCCTTCGAGTATGACACAACTAAGGTTGAAGTAGCTGACCACAGCACAGAGATTTGGGCAGAGATTGCTGCTAATGCATCTGCAAAGATTTCCCAGGCAAACGCTGGTCAGGATAAAGCTAATATCGCTGTAACAACAGCTATCACAAAGGCTAACATCCATGTTGGTGAGTGGACATTCGGTATCCTCGGATCCGGTGCAACACTTGACCTTGCTTCTTCTTACTATCTGAATTCTTCCAAGAAGCCTGTTGACAACACAATCCAGGCTGTCTCCGGAGTTTACGATGGTTTCACAGTTAGCTACAAGGATTGGAATGGTGGTTTCGGTGCTAAGGGCAACATTGAAGGAAAGGCTTACAACTTCTACGGTCACGTAGAGACACCTACCTTCAAGTTCGCTGACGAAGCAGTTTCTGTCAACGCTGGTGCTTACCTCGTTTACAGCGACTCTGACAGCTATGCTGGTGCTTCTGCTAAGGCTGCTTACAAGGCTGATGATCTTTCAGCTAGCGTCGCAGTTGATGGCAAGTACGACAACGGCAACGTCCTTTACGAAGTTGCTGCTAAGGCTGCTTACAAGTTCGTCACAGTTGATGCATATGTCACACCAGGTGCTATGACAGTTGATGCTGCTAAGTACACAGGCGACAACGCTAAGACACCTTCTGTCAACGCAAAGGTTGCTGCATCTTACGATTTCGATATCGAAGATGTCGCTGTTGCTGTTGAGGGTGCTGTTGATGCTCGTAACCTTCTTGTTGATGCTAGAGAAATCACAGTTGGTGCTGCAGAGACATGCACAATCGATGCATTCGAGGTTGAAGTTGCTGAGTCATACGCAGTCTTCGCTAATGTCCTCGACCTTTCAGAGACAGTTACATACACAGCTGAGAAGTTCACTGCTTTCGAAGAGTGTGCAATTGTTCTCGCATTTGATATCAATGATGTTGTTGTATCAGTTCCATTCAAGTGCGGAATCTCTTCAGACGCTATCGTCGAGAACGCAGAGCTTTCACTTGTTTACGCTGGTCTCAATTTCAAGGATGTTGAGAACCATCTCGGAACAATCACAGCTTCTGCTAAGATCGCTTTCTAATAGCTCGCTAGAAGAAAACATCAAAAACTGGTCGCCGAAAGGTGGCCAGTTTTTTTATGCTCTCATGGTTCTATCTTAGGATGCATTGGGTAGACACCAAGATGAAATATCCCATATTGTGCTCCTTAAAATGGACTGCCTGAATTCCTTTGGATACTTTGTTGATAGATAGACCCAAAATGAGATGGTTGGTATCCACTCGAGTGGATAGAAGCCCCATAAAATGGCTTGAAAAATCGACTTTATCGATTTTGCCTATTGCATAATGGAAAACAAAAAAGGCGCGCTAGGATGTGATTTTTAGCGTGTAGCGTTTTCCTCTATCTTAAGTCTGGTCCCGCTCATGTGCATATGCCATGTAAGGCCTGATCATACCCCTTTCAGGACGCCATGCCATGGCGGCGCCAGGCTTAGGGGCCGCTTGCCATCCAGGCAGGCTGGTCTGAACAGGCATCACACAGCATCTGACACAATCGCTTGAAGTACATGTCATCTTGGAACGCTGTATTTTACTCCTTCAAGATGACTATGTAATCTTGAAAGGCCGTTTTTTGCTCTTCCAAGATTACTTTGCAAACTTGAATGCGCACGAATAATGAAAAATGGGACTATTGCATTTCACAACAGCCCCATGTGACTTACTGCATAATTTCAATACAATGCTTATCTCTTCCAGAAAGCCTTGGAGAAGAGGGAGTAGACGGTAAACAGCTCGAGTCTTCCAAGAAGCATCTCAAAACTGCAGACCCACATGGCCCAGCCTGGGAAGTTGGCAAAGTTTCCGGCCGGTCCGACCTGACCAAAACCGATACCGATGTTTCCAAGGCTCAGAATGGAAGCTGCCATACAGGTTTCAATATCAAAACCAGTAAGGGAAAGAATAACTGTACCGACAAGCCATGTGATCATGTACATAGCACAGAATGCTGCAATGGAGATGAGTGTGTCATCGTGAACGATATCATCACCAAGTCGTACCTTTGTGACTGATGCTGGGTGAATCTTCTTCTTGATGTTGTTTGTGACAAGCTTCCACAGTGTCTCGATACGGGTAACCTTCATACCACCGCCAGCAGAGCCTGCACAGCCACCAATGAACATCATAAGCACGACAAGCATGATGGAGAATGTCGGCCAGTTCAGATAGTTCGTAGTGGCAAAGCCTGTTGTCGTTACGACAGAAGCGATATGGAATGCTGCATAGCGAAATGATGTGAAGAAGTTCGCATAAGTTCCAGTAATACTGAGCTGAAGGGCAACAAGAAGAGATGCGATGAGCCAGATGAAAAAGAACCAGCGAAGCTCAGAGTCCTTCAGCGCATCACGAATCTTGCCGGTGAAAGCCTTGTAGTAAAGCGAGAAGTTGGCACCGGCGATCAACATGAAAATGGTGACGACAATATCAACATAAGCGCTGTTAAAAGCTCCGATAGAGGCGCCTTTTACACAGAAACCTGCTGCTGCAATGGTGGAGAAGGTGACAGTGACTGCCTCATAGACGCTAAGGCCTCCAAAACAGAGCAGAATGGCTTCTAATATGGAAAAGCCTACGTAGATACCCCACAATGCAATGGCTGTGGTCTTGGTCTTTGGAGTGAGCTTTCCTTTGACAGGACCTACGGACTCGGCACCCATGAGATGAAAGGTTCCGTTTCCGATGTTTGCACCGGCTCCAATGGCAGGAAGAAGGGCAACAAAGAGAACGACGATTCCCATGCCACCCAGCCAGTTTGTCATGCTTCGCCAGAACAGGATTCCTTTGTAGCAAGCCTCAATGTCGGCAAGTGTTGTGGCTCCTGTGGTGGTGTAGCCGCTCATGATCTCAAAATAGGCTGCACTGTAGCTTGTGAAATCGCCTGAAAGCATCAGTGGAATGGCACCAAAGGCCGTAGCAACAACCCAAGTAAAGGTAACAAAGAAAAAGCCATCGCGTTGGACAAGGTTCTTGATTTCGACCTTTCGTGTCGCAAGAAGCGTTGCTCCGGAAACGACGACCATGAGGATGATCGTCCAGAGGAAGGCCATGACAGCTTTTGTTTCATGGAAGGACATGCTCACAAACATAGGAATGAGCATCAGAAATGCAATGAAAATCAGGATGATTGCTAAAAGCTTGATGTCTTTTCTGAAATTCATATCAGTTCTCTGCCTTGCTCTTGGTGTTCAGAAGCTTCTGGATGAACTCTGTGGACTTTCGTTCAAAGACCGTAATCAGTGTGTCATCGGTCTCGATCTGGTACAGACCACCAGGAATGACGGTAGAGCCGTCTTTCTTGGTGACACCAGCGATGATTCCCTTTCCTCTCATATCAATGTCCTTGAGAAGCTTGCCGGAAAGTTTGCTGTCTGCTGTGACATTGACCTCAATGGCCTCAATCTGACCATCGAAGAGGGAATGCATACTGGAGATGTTCTGACCATGCAGATAACGCATGAGGGAGTCGACTGTGACATCCTGGGTCGAGATGATGGAATCGATATCCAAGTGGCTTGCCATGCGGATGTAGTTCGGATTCTGGTTGACCAGGGCCATGCTGTTCTTGATGCCGAAGTGCTTTGCATAGCTGGCGGTGATGATGTTCAGCTCATCGTTGTAGGTCAGACACAGCATCAGGTCGTAGCTGCCAAGGCTCTCCTCTTCAAAGACCTCTTCGTTTGTGATGTCGGCATTCAAAACCAGTACGTTCGGGTACATGGTAGCGAACTTCTCACACACTTCCTTGTCCATATCAATGATGGCAATGTCCTTGTGTCTGCTCTTTGGAACCAGACGCAGGAGGAAGTCACACACCTGTGTGGCACCGACAATGGCAACGCGCTTAGGTTTTTGTCTTCTGCGACCGACAGAGGAGAGAATCTTCTCAACACTGTCTTCATGGGCAACAAGACTCAAGGTATCACCGGTTCGGACAGTGGTGTCTCCACTTGGAACCAGAGCTTCTCCGTTTCGATTGAGGGCTGCAATGATGAAGTTTGCATCAATCTCCTTACGAAGCTGTTTGACCAGCTTGTTGGCATAAGGGGAGTTCTTCTCGACATAGACGTTGTACAGAAGCAGGGAGGAGTTTTCAAAAGAGATGATATCACTGTAGATACCACGCTCGACATCCTGGTAAATGTACTGGGCAACTTCCTGGGTTGGATTGACGATGTGGTTGATTCCCATCAGGGATGTTCCGACACCGCTGTAGCCTGTGTATGAAAGGTTTCGGATGGATGCGATGGTTAGAGGTACTTTGAATTCGGAGGCTGCGATACCACTGGAGACGAGGTTTGTCTCATCACTACCAGTGAGGGCAATGAAGGCATCGGCATCGGCAAGACCTGCATCACTGAGATCTTCGAGGCTTGTACCGCTTCCGGTTACAGCAAGACAGTCAACCTTTGCCATTGCGGCGTTGACGTCATCGACGTCCTCATCAATGATGATGACATCCTTGTTCTCTTCTACGAGTCTTCTTGCAAGTCTGATTCCTCTGCGGCCTGCACCCAGGATTAGTACTTTCATAACCTCCATATACTATATCAAAAACAAGGGGTGATTCAACCTTGTGAATACTTGGGAAATTTTTGTAAATTCCAACCAATCTTGACGGGCGTTTCTGCGTTGCAATATTCTGTTTCATATCTTTTTTGTTCGGAGAGAGATTTGAAACGTCTATTTTTGGTTCTGGCACTTGCTCTTCTCATGACTTGTGCCTTTGCACTGACAATTGTCAATGATACCGTTCTGGATTATGGCGAGGTTGTCGCCAGCTCCGATTCCAGAATCATCCCTTGGAATGGTGATGTTGTAAAACTTGCCAAAGCAGATAGCACCCTGCGTTTCTACTTCATGGCAGGTGAAGGTACCATCACACCTGCGGCAAACATCAAAATCGGTGACAGCACACTCATCGTCTTCCCAAACGGAGAGACCATGTTAGTCGACGCCTGCCAGGAAGGCTACGAGGATATCCTTGTGGCAAACCTCAAGAAGATGGGAATCAGCCACATTGACTACTTTGTTCTCTCCCATGCGCACTCTGACCACTATGCCGGCTTTATCGTAAAAGGTGGCATCACCGACAACTTCACTGTCGGAAAGGTTTACTACAACGGCACCACAAGCGGCGGCCATACCAAGGTCCTTGCAAAGTGTGAAGAGAAGTCAATTCCAGTTGAGATCCTTTGCGAAGGTATGGAGTTTGCCATCGGTGATGTGCAGATCACCGTCATCAACCCATCTGCCGATCTTGTCGGAACCAGCGTCACCGAGGAGGCTTCTGTGAACAACGCCTCCATTGTGATGCGATTTGATTACAAGGATGTGTCATTTCTCATGACAGGAGACCTGTACCGCGCCCAGATGGAGATTCTTGCAGGTACCCACCCGGTTGAGCTGGATATCGATGTTCTGGACATTCCACACCATGGCCATACCGAGTCCTCCATTTCCCAGTATTGGGCTGATACTGTTACAGCAGAGTATGTCATTGCCCATGCAGGCGTTCCAGTGAACACCTCGGTCTACGAGACCTATGCCAATACCGGTTCCAAGATTCTGATGGATTACTGCGAAGGCTACATCGTCGTCTCCACAGAGGGTAAGGCCATTTATGTGAAGACAAGCCGAACACGAAAGACCACATTCTATGAGAAGTTCGAGGTAGCAAAATGAAGAAGATCCTTATTGTCATGACAGTCGTTGCCCTTGTGCTTCTCAGCTCATGTGCAACAGCAGGAAAAACAAATGCAAAGGCTGATGCAACAGTCTATGTCGCCAATGCCGTACAGCTTCAGGAGGCTGTGAAGAACAAGGCTTCCTATATTGTACTGACTTCGGACATTGACCTTTTGACCTACACCGTGTTCAATCCGTTCATTCTTCGAGGTGGACAGTACACACTGGATCTCAACGGCCACAGCATCCGCGGCATCTCCAGTACCACAGGGGAGATCACAAACTACGAGCAGTACAACCAGTGCAACTTCATTATGAAAGGCTTTGGATTCACCATCAAGAACGGAACACTTGTCGGTACTGGCAAGGGCGGCTACGTGCTTATGGTCAACACCAACGACCCAACCAGAAAGGCTGCTTTCGCCGATATCACCATTGAGAACATCAAGGCCAATGGTGGAATTGATGTCTACTATTCTGATGTCGTGATCCGTGACTGTGTTCTTGAGCAGCCTGAAGCCTGTACCAAGAACTATGCCACAGTGGTTCTGCAGCACAGCAACTGCGTCCTGGAAAGCGGAAGCTATTCCAACCACAGTTCCAACAACTACAAGCGATTTCTCAAGATTCTGTACAGCGATTGTCTGATCCGAAATGGTGTCGAGTATGACGGAACCATCCAGTACGTCATCACCTCAAGCACACTCAATCTGGAGAAGTAAGTTTATTAAACTAAATTTCTTTTCCGTGGGCCAGTTGTTAAAAGTTGACGTCTTTTGGTATAATTCCAACCACTGGTCGATACTCTAGGAGGCATACCAATATGCTTGCGCAGGATAGATACAATCTTCTGACAAAGACTCTTTTGGAGAAGAAGGCAATCAGCATCTCTGAGGCTGTAGCCTTATGTAATATGAGTTTCGAGACTGCAAGACTCGATCTTGAAGTCCTTCAGAAAATGGGAATCGCAAAACGTGTTCACGGTGGTGCGGTGCTGAAGATGGAGGATGAGACCCAGTCCCATGGTGCCGGTTCTTCTGTCAGTCACATCAAGTACCCGACAAACTACAAGAACCCTTTGAACAAGGTCTGTGCAAAGAAGGCAACAGAACTTGTCAAACCAGGCGATGTCATCTATGTCGGACACGGTAGCACAATGGCCTATTTCGCATCCTATCTCAAGGATGTGGATAACCTCACCGTCATCACCCCTTCCTTGTATGCAATCAACAAGCTCAACGGTGCAAAGGCAACCACCATTTGTCTTGGTGGAGAGTTGGACCTTGATGAGAGCTTCTTCTTCGGTAACCTCACCGAGGAGTCCTTCAAGACATACAACTACACAAAGACTTTCATCAGCTGTGGAGGACTGAGCATCACAAACGGTTACATCACCGGTTATGACATGCGTGAGATCAACTACAAGCTTCTTCGTGCCCATTCCGAGAAGATCTATCTCATTCTCAACCATGAGAAGATCCATCTTCATGCACCGATCAACTACGGCGACCTGAACCTCATTGATGGAATCATTGTCGATGACATGATCGCCCCTGAGGATGTGAAGGCTCTGGAGGACAAGGGCATTACCGTGTACCTTGGACCAATGCTTGATTCCTACGCCTTCAATACACAGGAAGATAAGTAAAAAATAGAAGCAGGAATTGCGGTATCCACAAGGCCACCTCTTAGGAGGTGGTTTTTTGTTATGCGGATTTTTGGTTTTTTTGGGAAAAAGGTGGGAGTAATTTTGGAATTATTTTGGGAATGTGAAAAACGAGAGATTAATATCCTATTTTTCATTTTTTCTTGTTGGTGGTGTTCTCAGAAAATAAAATTAAACTAGCCTAATTATGGGGCAAACAAAGGAGAACATATGAAGAAAGCGTTCATCGTATTATTGATTGCTATCGTTTCTATCACAGCTCTTGTTTCATGTAATCCAGAGCCAAAGGAAAATCACACCCACGACTACTCCAAGGAAGTCGTTGATGCAAAGTATCTCAAGGATGCAGCAACCTGCACAACAAAGGCTGTCTATTACAAGTCCTGTGAATGTGGTGAAAAGGGAACCGAGACATTTGAGAGCGGTGACGCAAGCCACTCCGTAACAAAGACAGAAGCAGCTGCTGCTACATGTACTGCCGCTGGTAACAATGAGTACTGGACCTGTTCCGTCTGTACTAAGCTCTTCGCAGAAGAGGAGTGTGAGACAGAGCTTACTGCTGAAGATGTCACAATTTCAAAGATTGCCCACACAATGACTCACCACGAAGCCGTTGCAGCAACCTGTACTGCTGCCGGAACTGCTGAGTACTATGAGTGTTCCGAATGCGAGAAGAACTATGCTGAGGAGCAGGGAACAACAGAGCTGACAACAGTTGATGTTGCTAAGACAGCACACGTTGATGCAAATTCTGATGGCATCTGTGACAACTGTGGTTATGATGCTGCAAACAGCAGAATCGCTGTTGGTACATTCGCAATGTTTGCTCAGGCATTTGACAGTGCTGTTGCTAACGAAGTTACAGACATCGTTCTTACTGCTGATATCGCTTGGGATGATGAAGTTGCTGAAAGTATTGCTGTTGATGCTTCCGGTCTTACAATTGACCTCAATGGACACACCCTTTCTGCGGTTCCAGGTGGTGGAAAATTCAATCTTCAGGGCGATTCTTTCACCCTTACAAATGGTACTGTAGCAGGAAGAACAGATGGCACCTCGTATGCTGTTCTTACTATCAATGATAAGTCTTCAAATGCAACTCTTGCTGCTGATGGAGAAGATGTTGCCGCTGTAAAGCCTGCTTCCTATGATGATAGTGATCCTATTTACAAGAAGCGAATTGTCCTCAAGGACCTTGTTCTTGATTATGCTGGAATGAGAAACGGAATCTGTTTCATTAGCTTTGATAATGTGACAGTTAACAACACAGTTCCAGGAAAGGCTGTATGTCTGAATGGAACAAATGCATTGATCAACAACTGTTCCTTCAGTTCAAAGGAGACTACAGCTGTTTATGGATTGCATGTGGTCGGAGGTGGAAACCTTGTAACCATCACTGGAACAAATACTTTCAATGGTGGACAGTACGGTTTGTATATCCAGAATTCCGGAAATGTAGTAGTCGCTGCTGGCGCTGAAGTAACTGCAGAAGGTAAGTATGTAAAGGCAACTTCAACAACAAGTGGTACTGCTACTGGTGCAATTTACCTGATTGATCACTCATCTCTCACAATTGATGGTTCTGTTACTGCAAAGGCCGCAAATTCAATCTACAAGAATCAGGCTGTTGTTTATTTCTCAGGTTCTCTGGCAAAGGCTCAGGAGGGAAGCACATTGACAGTCAATGATGGCGGTTCATTGAGAATCTTTGCAAGAGACAATGTCCCATGTCTGTTCTATAACAACAACGCAGATGGTGGATATGTTCTTACATTTGCAAATGGTTCACATCTCTATCTTAATGATGAGGTAACAGACCACGCTCTTGTTGTTACAACCTCTGGTACTGATAGTGAGTGTTATCCACAGGCTAAGGCTGTCACTGATACAGTTGTTCTTACATCTCGTGAAGGCACAGCTGGCGCAAGACTTACCATTTACGATCTTCGCTAATTGTTTATTTGATATGCATTTCTGGGCACTGCCATACTCTGGCAGTGCCCATTGTTAAGGTTTTGGCAAATGAAAAAGACGTTATTTATACTGATTGCGGCAATCATTGCTCTATCTGTTTTCACAAGCTGTAACGGAAATGTGAATGCCGTTGTGCCAAGTCTGGAGACCGTCTATGACGTTTCAACTGGCACAAGAGCCGTCAACGGCACGGATGTCCTTTCCTACGGAGTCTGGGCTCCGAATTCCTCCAACACAGCCCTCATCCCATGGACTGGCGATGTTAAGGGACTTGCGAAAGCAGATGGAACATTGAGATTCTATTTCATGGCAGGAGAGGGTACTCAGGTCACAGGTGTTGGTGAGAAGATTGGAGACTGCTGTCTTGTGATCTTCCCAAATGGTGAGACTATGCTCATCGATGCCTGTACCGTAGAAGGTAACCCTGGCTACATCCCAACACTGGTTGCAAACATCAAGCGACTTGGAATCTCAAAACTGGACTATGTTCTGATTACACACCAGCACAGAGACCATTACGGCGGATATGTCGTAAATGGCGGAATCGGTGACAGTTTCACAGTTGGAAAACTGTATTACAACGGTATGGACTTCCATGATGGCTTCTCCAAGAAACTTGCAGCTATGGACAGTTCCATCAAGGCAAAGGCCGATTCCAAGGGGACTCCGATCGAGGCACTTCAGGAAGGCGATAAGCTTACAATCGGAGATGTCACAATTGATGTCTTCAATCCAATCAAAGGTGCTGGAAGCGAGACCTACAAGAATGGTGATACTACACAAGTCAACAACTCCTCTATCGTTTTGTTGATGACCTATGGCAACGTGAAGGCCCTGTTTACTGGAGATCTCTACCAGAGTGGTATGCAGGCCGTCTATGACCGTTATGGAAGCAAACTCAAGGCGGATATCCTCAAGATTCCACACCATGGTCACAGTGAGACATCCATTCTGGATGCCTTTGCCGCTGCAGTCGATCCTGAGATTGCCGTTGTCTCTTCCAGCATTGCACTGAGTGACAACGTCTACAAACTCTATCGACAGTATGGTGCAACACTGCTTAGTGACTACAACGAAGGTTACGTGATCCTGTCCACCGATGGTAACAAGATCTACACAAAGACCAGTAGAGTCAGACAGACTGACTATTACGATGTCTACGACAAATACTATGGAAATTGAGGTGTCTATGAGAAAAGCATTGATTCTTTTTATGTCATTGGCACTTGCAATCAGTCTGTGCTCCTGTGTGTTGGAACCTACCGTCTCAGAGGTTGAGACATTGGCCCAGTTCCTTGAGAGTCTGAGCTTCGGCGACAAGGAAATCAAACTTGCCAATGATATCGACATTTCCGTCGGTGGCTATACTACAGAACATCCTCTCATTTTGGACCTCTCTGGTGTGACAATCGATCTGAATGGACATGCCATTTGCGGAATCCAGGCAGCTGGAGTCTCTGGCAATGGCGACCATTCTTATCAGGTCGTAAACTGCTCCCTGATGCTCTATGGAAACAACTTCACCATCAAGAACGGAGCGCTGAAGCCTTCCGCATCCTCAAAACATCCTATCGTCCTGACCATCAATCAGAACACAAGCTTCTCAACGGATGTCAATTCATCAGCCAATTCTGATACGCAGGAATACAAGGACTTTATGGTCTATCGCAATGCCCGTACCTATGGTCGAAACGTCAAGTACAAGGGCATCAGACTTGAGAATGTGACAAGCGATAACGGTGGAATCATGATCTATGATTCTGAAGTGACCTTGAAGAACTGTAACATCACACAGCAGTCAAGGTCCTTCACAAACTCAATCGCCAATGTCGCGGCCATGTTCAGCGTTGTGACCATTGATGGCGGATCTTACAATAACTACCAGTCCTTGGGTGCCGGTAAGTTCGTCCGTTGGCTCAAGCTCTACTGGAGTACCGGTTACGTCTCAAATGGAGTTCGCCACAACATAAACGCAACTCACTACAAATACGTTGAAGACTCAATGTTCTATCTGGACAAGTCCACGACAGGCACTGAAGTCCCTGAATACAGCAAATAGATTTCGGAGGAAATATGAAAAGATTAGCTTTAGTTCTGCTTGCATTGTGCACCGTATGCGCATTTGCATTTGCCGCAATCGGCAACAGCGCAAGCGTCAGCATCAGTGCACCTTCACCAAAGAGTTCACTGACCCTCAATGGTATTGCATCCGCAAGCTTTGAGTTCGATCTCGACACCATGGAAGGACAGTTCCTGAAGCAGGGAAAGTTCGCACACGTTGACCTCAGTGCTCTGAAGACAGTCACAAAGGGAACAGGTGGAACAATCGGAACTGGTGATATCTACGCCGTTGTCGATGCATCCTTTGACCTTTATCTGAACCTCAACGTCTATACTCCATATGACAAGGATTCCGATTCCCCATATTCTGTGGATGTGTACCAGTCAGATTCTCAGTGGGTCACAGAAGTCAATGACTTCAACAACAGCACAACATTCGTTTCAAGATTCAAGTTCTCCCAGTTCTACGTTGCAAAGGAAGGATTCTGGAAGTTGGATCTCATGAAGAGTGACACATCCCTTGACTATGCAGTCTCTGCAGTCGATGGTTACTATCTTCTCAATAACGACAGACTTTTCTATTCCGATGGTATGAAGCAGTTCTTCTTCTCGACTTCCGCAACCGTTGACCAGAATACAGGTGCTACTCTTACTTTCCAGGACAACAAGATCTTCAAGGAGATTTCTGTTGGTATGGTCAAGAAAAAGTTCAACGTCTTGGTCAAGACAAGTCCTATCATGATCGGTTCAAACGGTTATGTGGAAGGTGGTTTCGTATTCGGTACAAACGGAAGCGTCAACAACAAGAACCTCGGTGTCAGCCTTTCCACAAGATTCGCAACCAAGGCATTCCGCTTCATCGCTTCTGGAGACCTGATCATCTCTGACCTCATCAATACAAGAAAGATCGACGGTGATGCATCTCTCAAACTCGAAGTTTCCGATATCACACTTGATGTCTACTATGCTTCCATCGTCAAGAGCCCAACAGCTCCTGGCTATTCCACATATGCAAAGGGATATGAAGGTTATGCAGAGAGATCCTGGAAGAAGCTCCTCTCCGTCATGGCAACCTACAAGGTCTACATGGATGACTGGACAATCACAACCAGCGTAAAGGCAAGAAACCTTGTCTTCAGCAGAGTTTTCGGCGGCTCTGTTGATGTTGCTAACGATGTTCTCGATGTCATGGTCTATGGTGACTATGCTCAGGTCGCAAGAACATTCGATGTCGGAGTCAAGGCATCCTATGCATTTGAGGATTTCACCGTTGCTGCTTTGGCAGAGCTCGATTCTGCTCCAGAGACAGCAAAGTCCATCTATGCTGAGGTTACAGCTTCCTCTGACAGCATTGTCGATGGCGCAACAATCAGCCTGTCTTATGTCGCATCTGATATCCGCACAACACGTGGCTCTATCACTGCTGCATGTACAGTCGTATTCTGATAGGGAGGCATGAAATGAAGAAATCAATCAGACTTTTCGCACTTGCACTTCTGCTTTGTGCTGTTATGGTTTCCTGTTCTACAACAGACTACACCGTATTCACAGAAGACCTTGAAGGTTGGGCTCCGATCTCTGAGGCTCTTGCAGCAAAGAACGCTCCAGCTCCTGGTGAGCCAGTAAAGATTGCCGACATTCCTACCGATGTCATCAAGGTCAAGGATTTCGCAAGCTTCAAGGCTGCTTTCTCAACAGCCAAGAGAACCGGAATCAAGAACATCGTATTTGATGCTGACATCACATGGGATCCTGCAGAGACAGAACTTGCTCTTGAGGCAACAGGTCTTACCATCGATCTCAATGGTCACAGCATCAAGAACATCGCAAAGAACGCTCTGAACTTCACAGGTGACAGCTTCACCATCAAGAACGGTTCTTTCCTTGGTTCTGCTGATAACAACAGATACAGCCTGAGCATCAACTACAGCGGAAGCAACGCTACCACAGACGAGCTTAGAGCTGCTGCTGAGAAGCAGATTCCAAAGAGCTATGCTGATTCTGACGCAGTATGGGCAAAGAGAGTTGTCGTAGAGAACGTCAAGGCAACAGCTTGTCTGATCGGTTACTCTACAGCTGAAGTCAAGAACTGTGAGTTCACAGGTGGTGCTTATCGTGCTCTGGTCTTCCAGGGAACAAGTGGTGTCATCGAGAACGTCAAGGCTGTCACATCTGACGCTGGTTCCTCTGCAGGTCTTGTTGCTCACTCCTATGGTGTTGTCACACTCAAGGGTAACGTTACAGCAAAGGGTAAGTTCGGTCTCTATGCTGCCAGAAACGGTAAGATCCTCGTTGCTGACGGCTCTACAGTTTCCGCTTCCGGTTTCCAGACCTACGCTGTCTACATTGAGACAGAAGGAGAGGCAACATTCGGCGCTGGCGTTACACTCGGAACTGCTAACGGATCTCAGGCTTACATGAAGGAAGGAAAGCTCACTCTCAACAAGGGTGTTGTCCTGACAGACGCTTCCGGAAAGGCTGTCGACAAACTCACAGTTGATGGTGAGGGTGGAACAGTCAAGGATAATCGCTAAGGAGGTTATCGATGAAAAAAGTATCTATTATTCTTCTTATCATCTCTTGCGTGATGCTTCTGGCATCTTGTGAGGCTCACGTTCATAATTTTGGTGATGTTCAGGCCCAGTGCACTGCAGATACTAAGGCTGAGTGCCAGGACTGTGGTGAAATCGTTATCGTCAAGGCTACTGGCCATACTGATGCGAATCTTGATGGTGTCTGTGACGTCTGTGGCGAAAACGCTTCAACTGTCGTTGTTCACGTCAAGACATTGGATGACCTCAAGGCCGCTCCTGCTCAGGCTCTTTCCCTTGGCACAAAGTCTATCGCTCTTGATAACGATATCGCATGGCCATCAAGTCAGACAGAGGTTGTTGCAATTGACATGACAGGTCTTGTCTTTGATATGGGTGGTCACTCCATCACAGATATCAAGCAGAATGCTCTGAACTTCACAGGTGACAGTTTCGCAATCAGAAACGGTTCCTTCCTGGCATCTTCTGACAACACAAGATATAGCCTTAGCATCAACTACAGCGGAAGCAATGCTACAACCGATGCTCTCAGGACTCAGGCTCAGGCAAAGATTCCTGCAAGCTACACCGACAGTGACAATGTTTGGAAGAAGAGAGTCATCCTCGACCACGTCACAGCAACAGCTTGTCTGATCGGATATTCAACTGCAGAGGTCAAGGATTGTAGCTTCACAGGTGGTACATACAGAGGACTCGTCTTCCAGGGTACAAGTGGTATTCTTGAGAACTCCACAGTTCTGACTGCAAGTACAGCTTCCTCCGGTGGTTTCGTTTCCCACTCCTATGGTGAGACAACCCTCAAGGGTACCGTTTCCATCAAGGGTGCTTTCGGTGGTTATGCTTCACAGTTTGGTGTCATCAGAGTTGATGCCGCTGCAAATGTCACATTCGATGGATTCAAGACATATGGCCTTTACATCGAGAAGGGAGGTTCTGTCACTCTCAACTCCGGCTGTACACTCAAGACTCCTGCTGACAATCATGTCCACTTTGGAACAGATGGTGGTACATTTACACAGGGCGGTGCAACACTCAAGGACAAGACTGGTGCTACAGTTGTTGCTCTCGTTTACGATGGAACAGGAACTGTCAACTGATTGTTCCCTTCCCAAAAAGATTGAGGCCGTTGCGATGCAGCGGCCTCAATTCGTTTGTGCTGTTTTTGTCATTTGCTCACATAGGTGACCTTGAGTTTGAATGGCATGCCAGCGACCTTGAACTCGACGTAGAGCTCGAGCTTTCCGTTTCTGATGGTTGCTTTCAGGTCCGATCCTTTGACCTTGCTCTTTCCATCTGTGGACTCAAAGCTTTTGAGTGCGAATGTGGTGTTGCCGTCCTTGTCCTTGGAGACGTTGACATCGCTTATGGTGAACTTCTCAATTGTCTTGGACTCGGAGAATGCGAATCTAGGGATTGTGATGTCCGCATGTGTCTCGTCCTTCATCTTGATGATGATTTCTGGTGTCACACCTTCGCCTGAGGATCCTGTGCCTTTCTTGGTAAGGGCAGTGTAGGTGAAGGAAACCTCATACTTGGACTGGGTTTCAAGGGCGAATAGGGCAGAGCCTACGAGAAGAAATGCCAATAGACAGACTAAGATTTTACTAAACTTCATATGACTATTTTCCACCTAACATGCACAGATTTCAACCAAATTGTTTGCGTTACAGTTTTTTGAGATAGAAGCGGTTCATGGTGCTGTGATTCACTGAAGCAGGGCGGTCAATCTGCTGGAAACCCATGCGCTCGTACAGATTCAGAGCCTTGTCCAGGTTGGTGTGTGTTTCAAGATACATGTAGGTGTATCCGGACTCTTTTGCTTTCTCTTCGATGGTACGCACCAGGAGCTTGCCAAAGCCGTTTCCCTTGACCTCATCTGCAAGGTAGAGCTTCTGAAGCTCTGCCCAACCAGGTTCGGCCTCAAAGGCTGCAAAGCCGATACCACCCAGAACCTTCACACCATCGGTGAAGATGTAATAGTCACGAGTGTTCTCCTCTGCGTTGTAGAACGCGGAGAGGTGATTGAGCTCAGGGTCGAAATAGACGGTGCCTGGAACGTCCAGCTTGTAGGCCTTGAGGTTTGTCCTGACAATCTGGGCAATGGCAGCATCGTCCTGCTCTGTGATCTTTCTGAGTGTATACTTGGTATCCATGGCTTTGGATTATACAGACAAATGCATTTTCTTTCGACGAGTTTGGGGTTAAATTGTGTTATAAGGAGAACATTATGAGAAAACGTGGAATCATCTATTTCATCGCTTCCATTGTGAGTCTTGTGGTGGGAGCATCGTGTCATGTGCTTAGAACGTCAGACAGCAAGGTCCTGTTCGTTATCGGTGCGGTCATCGGCATTGCAATGCTTGCCAGTGCCCTGGTTTTCGGAATCCTAGGCTTTCTGGAGATTGTGAAGTCAAAGAAAGGTAGATAAAAGCAAAGGTCGGAGTTTTTAGCTCCGACCTTCTTTTTATTTGGGGATATCAGATACCTAGAACTAGGCTCTGATTTTTACTGCAATCTTTCTTGGCTGCTCGACAGGCATCTTTGGAAGTGTGATTGTCAGGATTCCGTTTGAGAACTCTGCATCGATTGCCTCTTCGTTGATGCCTTCTGGCAGGGAGAATGCTCTGTCAAACTTGACGAATCCTCTTTCGCGAAGGATGTACTTTCTCTCTTCCTTCTTGGCTGTCTTCTCTGATGAGATGTGGAGAACATGCTTTTCAACATTGATGTTCACATCCTCTGTTGTGTATCCCGGAAGTTCTGCTTCAACATAGAATGCCTTTGAATCTTCGTAGACGTTCACAGAAGGGATTGTGCTGTTCTTGATTCCCCAGTTACCGAACATGTCATCAAAGAATGTGTCAAAATCATTAGCTGCGTTTCTTGTCATAAGATAATTCATATAAGACCTCCGTGTCTTGTAAATATTCAGTTTTCAGGTCACCTCGCTTGGCTTTGCCTCGCTCTGGTTGACACTCGCTATATAGCATCAGGCGTGCCAACTTTTGTGTAAGTCTATTTGAAATAATGAGATATAAAGATTGTTGCAATCATAGTGCTAAAAAATGACCAGAAAAAAGGGCGTAGGACTGGACCTACGTCCTTTTTCTGGTGTCTTTTTGACACAACATGAAAATGAGGGGGAATATGTGTGTCAAATTGACTCATTTGTGTAGATTTGACTCAAATTTGGGCCAAAAAAGTATTTTTCTGTTCAAGTGTTGACACTTTATGCGATTTGTCGTACAGTACCAAAGCATTCGACGCGGGGTGGAGCAGTTGGCAGCTCGCCAGGCTCATAACCTGGAGGCCGTAGGTCCGAGTCCTACCCCCGCTAAAACAATAAACCGGAGTTCATCTCCGGTTTTTTTGTTTTATGGGCATAAGAAGGACGAGGACCGAGGAGAAAGGCAGGTGCATTGCCTTGCGACGAAGGCGGTGTAGCGAAGCGACGAGTCCTACCCCCGCTAAAACAATAAACCGGAGTTCATCTCCGGTTTTTTTGTTTTATATGAGTAATGCGAGTTATTCTCGTGATCAAATGAATGGTTTTCCACAAAATTGCCTATTTTTGTTCTTGGTTGTTGAAAAAGACGACAAAAACGAAGAAAAAAAGCAGATTTTGTCGAGTATAGTCGACAAAGTCAGTTTCTATTCCCCCGTAAATAAAAAAATGACCTTGCTGCCATGTCCCTAAGAGACACTTTGCAGACCAAGGTCATTCATTAATTGAATTATGAGTTTACTCTTTGTCAAGTTCCTCGAACTGGGCCTTGTAAAGTCCGGCATAGATGCCGTTGGCCTTCAGAAGCTCCTGATGGGTTCCCGCCTCAGCGATTCCCTTGTTCTGGATGACAAGGATCTTGGTGGCCTTGACGATGGTGGAAAGTCTGTGGGCTACCACGAAACTGGTTCGGTTCTTCATAAGAACTGCCATGCCTTTCTGCACCAGTTCCTCTGTTCTGGTATCGATGGCACTGGTTGCCTCATCCAGAAGAAGGATCTTCGGATCTGCAATGAGAGTTCTTGCAAGAGCGATGAGCTGCTTCTGTCCCTGGGAGAGGGCATCCTGGGAGATCTTGCTCTCAAAGCCATGCTCCTGAGACATGATGAAGTCATCAAGACCAAGCTGGTGACAGGCGTTACGGATCTCCTCATCGGTTGCATCCGGCTTTCCGTACACAAGGTTTTCGCGGATGGTTCCAGAGAACAGGAAGGAATCCTGTGTCATGACACCAACTCCAGCTCTGAGAGAGGCGAGGGTGACATTGGCAATGTCCTGACCGTCAATCAAAACGCTTCCTGCAACCGGATCATAGAAACGGGCAAGCAGGTTGACGATGGTGGTCTTTCCCGCGCCTGTTGGACCTACCAAGGCAATCATGTCACCTGGATTCACGCTGAAGGACAGGTTGTGAAGAATTTCAACATCCGGCTCATCTGGGTAGGCGAAGGTGATGTCCTTGAAATCGACTCTGCCCTCGGTGACCTTGAGCTCGGTTGCATTCGGCACTTCCTGGAGAATGGACTCGGTATCCAGCAGCTCAAAGACGCGCTGTGCACTTGTGACCTGGTTGGTGAACTGGTTGAAGGTTGCGGCAAGGCTTCGGATCGGCTGCCAGAACAGGGCAATGTAGGTGGCAAAGGCAATCAACTGGCCAACAGAGGTCTGGCCGAGCTTGAGCCACTTGACGGCAAACAGATAGAGCACGAAGTAACCGATACCCTGGGACCAGATGATGACGATGTTCAGAAGGTCAGCACGGCGAACCGCCTTGACCCAAGCCTTCTCAACGTCCTTCATGATCTTGTCGCCTTCGGTGATGGTCTCCTTTTCGGCATTGAAAGCCTGGATGACCTTGATGCCGGCATAGGACTCATGGGTGTAGGCGTTCATGTTGGAGTTCTTCTGCCTGAAGTCCATCCAGTTCTTGAAGCCCTTGATGGTGACCACGTAGATGCTCAAGACCAGAAGTGGTACGACAACGAAGGCAGAAAGGCTCAGGACCGGGCTTGCCGAGACCATGATCACCACAACGGCAATGATCAGTGTCAGGTTCGGAATCAGGGTCGAGATGAGTCTTGTGAACATTTCCTTGAGAGAGGAGATGTCGTTGATGAGCCTACTCAGAATCTTTCCGGTAGGTCTTGAGTCGAAGTAGTACAAAGACAGAGTCTGCAGGTGGTCAAAGGCATCCTTTCGGATGTCATAGATGATCTTGTTTGTCACATCTGCGAGAATCTTCTTGAAGCCCATGGTCAGAAGCCAAATGGCCAGTGCAAGGCCTGTGGCGATTCCCATGGTCAGAAGCAGGCCATGGGCGTCCTTGTTGGCGATATCAACGTCAACGGCACGCTCGCTAAGTCTTGGAAGAAGGGCGACAATCAGCGTCTCGGCCAAAATCATGAGAATGGCCAATGCTGTCTGGAGCTTGTAGTCCTTGAGGTAACTGATTGTACGAAGGAGAGTCTTTCCGTTGCTGACGTTCGAGACGTTTTCATCTTGCTTATAGGTGTTGACAGCCATCAGTTCTCCTCCTTTTCATCTGGATATTGTGTCATATAGGTCTGGTAATAGGCACCCTTGAGAGCCATGAGCTGGTCATGTGTTCCACGCTCAGCAATGCGACCGTGGTCAAGGATGAGGATCTCATCGGCATCACGTACCGCTGAGATTCTGTGTGCGATGATCATCATCGTCACGTTGTCGTGCTTGTGAACGGCCTTCTGGACCTTCTTCTCGGTCTCCATGTCCAATGCCGAGGTGGCATCGTCAAAGATCAGAAGAGGGCGACCTGAGGCAAAGGCTCTGGCAATGGAGACTCTCTGCTTCTGTCCACCGGATAGTCCTACACCCTTTTCGCCGATGACCGTCTCAAAGCCATCAGAGAGCTTGGCGATGAAGTCGTAGGCTGCAGCATCCTTGGCGCTCTGCTCAAGGACCTCCTGCGGAATCTGGCCCTTTCGGCCCTTGTCCAAGTTGGCATTGATGGTATCGGAGAACAGGAAGATGTCCTGTGTGACGATTGCCTTTGCCGATCTTGCGCTGACAAGATCCAGATCCCTTAGGTCAGTACCTTCGGTCTTGATGCTACCGGAAGTCGGGTCTATGAAGCGCATGGCAAGGTTTGCAATTGTGCTCTTTCCGCTACCTGTTGCACCCATGATGCCCAAAGTCTTTCCGCTGTCCAGGTGAAATGAGACATCGTCAAGAATCTTCTTTCCATCAGCTTCGACACTGACGTGGTCGAACTCAAGATCTCCTGAGACCTTTTCCAGATGTTTTTCTCCATCACAGATGACAGGCTTTGCATCCAGGATCTTTGTGATCTTTCGAAGCGATGCTCTTGCTGCTGCGAACTCTGTCAGCAGCCATCCCAACTCCATCATCGGCCAGGAAAGCTCTGATGTGAAGGTTGTGACAGCTGTCAGTTCACCGAGAGTCATCTTTCCCTTGATGACCTGCAGTCCTGAGAACAGGATGGCAAGATACAGCATGATTCTGGAAAGTGCTTCCATCGGGGTGATCCAGTTTGCCCAAAGGTAATCAAGCTTCAAGGAGTGTCTGAAGAATGCTCGGTTGCTCTTGTCAAAGCGGGCGGACTCTGCGCGCTCACGGCCGAAGGCCTTGACGGTTCGGATGCCTCCCAGGCTTTCGGTGGCACTCTGGTTCATGTCAGCGATGTCATCGGATCTCTGGTCGGAAAGCTTGTCGCCCTTCGGCTCGGAGAGAATGGCAAGAACCGCGATGATCGGCATGATGACAAGAGATGGAATCGCACCGGCTGGATTGATCTTGATGAGACAGTAGGTCATGTATATGACATGGACCACAATCTCAATGAAGAACATGGCAATGAAACCTGTGGAAAATCCTACGGTTTCGATATCCTGCTTTGTGCGGCTCATCAGCTCTCCAGGGTTGTTGTCCTTGAAGAAATACTGGTCTTCGGCCACGATGCTTCGGAACGTCTCCTCTCTGAGACAGCGCTGCATGGCAGAACTGATGCAGTCTGAGGAGAACTCCTGTATGTATTTTGCTACACCCGTGATCAGATACACAGCAAGAAGGGGAATGGCTATGGAGAAGAACAGCTCTCCCTTTCCACCCACGATACAGGTATCGATGATCTTCTGGATGTACTTTGGACCCAATGCAGTGAAATAGACACCAATGACCAGACATACGGCTGATGTCAGGTAAAGCTTCCACTGCTTAACGGCGTATTTAAGTAATCTGCGCATTAAGTTTCTCTTAGATAAAATGAAAATTAGAACGATAATACCACATCAACGGTTGCGTCATGTGGTTCTGTAGGCAGTTCGGCTAACACCTGCGCTTTTTTGCAGACCCCAAGTGAAGTCAGATCCGCATGGTTGTTGCGCTTAGCCAGTTTCAAGAAAGTTTGATCATAATATCCAGCACCTCTTCCAAGTCTGGTTCCGAATTCTGTGAAGGCAAGTCCGGGTACCAGGATAATCCCAGCGGAAATGATAAACCTTTCATCCTCAAAGTGCAACACCTGTTGGCTGTCCAGTGAACCCGTCCTGTTGCCGAGCATGACCACATGCTCTCTCCAGGTGGCATCGCCCAAGACGAAGACGCCAGGTTCCAGGGCCGGGAAGGCGATGCTCTTTCCATCGGCGACGGCGCGGTCCATGACAATAGAGACATCCACTTCGCTTTTCAGGGGAACATAGCCAAGGACGATCTGTGCGTTTTTGTAGGCCTCAAGGCTGCAGATGGCATCAGCGACTGCCTCGGCACTAGGACCTGGAGTCTCTTTTGCAACTCTTAGCATTGTCTTTCGGATTTCCTGCTTTGTCATCTGCTACCTCAAAGCCATTCTACATCTTTGGCAAAGGAGTTTCAAACCTAGTCGGAAGGCGAAAAAAATCCCATGAGAAGCGAACTTCCCATGGGTAAGGAGATTTTATTACATGAATTTAGACTGCTGCGAAACCTGCCTCGAGATCGGCGATGATGTCATCGATGTGCTCGGTTCCGATGCTGAGTCGGATGGTGCTCTGTGTGATGCCCTGGTCGGCAAGCTCTGCATCGTTAAGCTGGCTGTGTGTGGTTGTTGCAGGATGGATGACCAGTGACTTCACATCCGCGACGTTGGCAAGAAGGCTGAAGATCTTGAGGTTGTCGATGAACTTCCATGCTGCATCCTTGCCACCCTTGATCTCAAAAGTGAAGATGGAGGCTCCACCATTTGGGAAGTACTTGGTGTAAAGCGCATGGTCTGGGTGGTCGGCAAGGGAAGGGTGGTTGACCTTTTGTACCTTTGGATGCTTTGTCAAAAACTCGACGACCTTCTTTGTGTTCTCGGCATGGCGCTCAAGTCTGAGAGACAAGGTCTCGGTTCCCTGCAAAAGAAGGAAAGCGTTGAATGGGCTGATGGCTGCACCCTGGTCGCGCAGAAGGATTGCTCTGACATAGGTCACAAAGGCTGCAGGTCCGACGGCATCGGAGAAACTGATGCCATGATAGCTTGGGTTTGGATCTGCAATTGGCTTGTACTTGCCGCTCTTCTTCCAGTCAAACTTTCCGGAGTCGACGATGATTCCACCAAGGCTTGTTCCGTGACCGCCGATGAACTTGGTTGCAGAATGGACGACAATGTCAGCACCATGCTCGATCGGACGGACAAAGAACGGTGTTCCGAAGGTGTTATCCACGACAACCGGAAGTCCATGTTTGTGTGCAATGGCTGCGATGGCATCGATGTCTGGAATGTCGGAGTTCGGGTTTCCGAGTGTCTCAATATAGATGGCCTTTGTGTTCGGCTGGATGGCCGATTCAACTTCTGTAAGGTCATGGGCATTGACGAATGTTGCTGTGACGCCGAACTGTGGAAGGGTATGGGCGAGCAGGTTGTAGGAGCCGCCATAGATGGTCTTCTGAGCAACGATGTGGTCTCCATTCTGGGCAAGGGCCTGAAGGGTGTATGTGATGGCTGCGGCTCCGCTTGCAACGGCAAGGGCTGCAACTCCACCTTCAAGAGCTGCGATTCTCTTTTCCAGGACTTCCTGGGTTGAGTTTGTCAGTCTTCCATAGATGTTTCCGGAATCGGCAAGGTCAAAGCGATCGGCTGCATGCTTGGAGTTGTGAAAGACATAGGATGTTGTCTGATAGATAGGGACTGCTCTTGAATCAGTGGTTGGGTCTGCATTTTCCTGTCCGACGTGAAGCTGAAGTGTCTCAAAACGATAATTGTTGCTCATATGGTTCTCCTGAATGGATAATGTCAAATTTGTTTCGGTGAGGATTCCTGTAAAGTCCGGCACTGCCTGGTGGCTTTGGGGAAAACGTCTGATGATAGGGATGTGTGGTGTGTTAAATAGAAGATATTAGCCCTGGAGGGGCATCCTCATGGAGGAGCACATTGTGATGCACAGAATTGAAAGTGTTCTTGTCATGTGCGGTTCCTCCTTTGTGGTTGATGATTGGACTATAACCTATTATTCCTATTAAATCAATAGGAAATTAGAAAAAGATGATTTATTTTGCAAGGACAGAAAAAAAGCGCAACCTGTTGTGGCAATGTCGTTAAGTTAAGACATTGGAGGAGCCCTCAGGTTAAAGAAGACATGGATTTAAGATGGTCCATGTCTTCTTTTTTTTGATGTTTTCTGTTTGAGATATTATATCTAATTCTTTTTGCTAAAAGCAATTAAATAGTGCTTTGTTATGAATTCTGTGATATAATTAATCATGTACAGACATAGCACAATTCCTTCAGAAATAAAGAATTACATCAGGCGGCTTTTGGCCTCGGCCATTCTTCCGGAAAACAGGGAAACCTTCCTTGTCCATCCGGGAAGTGACTTCACACGGAACAGGAAGATCAGCCTTGAGGATCTTGTCTTCCATCTTTTCTCCCGCTCGTCAGGATTCCTCACCCACAACCTCCAGGTCGACTTCGGCCTTGGCAGTGGAAGGCCATCCAAGTCCGCATTGGTCCAGCAGCTGGCCAAGCTGAAGGAGAGCTTCTTCAGACATCTCTTCGAAAGCATCAGCGCAAGGTATCACAGGCACTTCCTCTACAAGGGGAGGTACAGGCTCCTTGCCTGCGACGGCTCCGACATCAGCATCTCAAGCCGGAACATCGACTGCTACAGGAACACAAACCGGACCGGCAAGGACTTCTGCTCCCTTCATCTCAACGCCCTCTATGACATCCTTTCAGGGAGCTTCGCTGACTGCATCATCGAGAAGGGAAAGGACTATGATGAGACGAAAGCATGCTGGAGGATGATGGACAAGATTGCTGCCACATCCATCGTCATCTGCGACAGGCACTACGAGAGCTACAACCTCTTCGCTCATCTTGAGAAGGCTGGCCATTTCTATGTCATACGCACCAAGGACATTCATTCCACTGGCATGGCCACCTACTGGTGGAAGACTCTGGATGGTCCGGAAGGCGAAGGTGAAGTCCTTGTGGACACTAGAATTACCAGGGTAAACTCAAAGGCGGCCAAAGAGTCTGGGACCTTCCACCCGATTCCGAACAATGCGCCCTTCGACTTCCTTCCAGAGAAGACGCCGTTCAGGCAGGGGCGCAAAGCAATCCCTTTGGGAGACATCCCCACAGAGCATTACCATCAGCTCTCTTTCAGACTTGTCAGATTCCGCATCAATCCGCCAGGGAGTCCCAACGAGTTCGAGACAATTGCAACAAACCTTCCTGCAGACAAGTTCCCTGCCGAGGAGCTGAAGCGGCTCTACCACCTGAGATGGAGTGAGGAAACGGGTTTCAGGGAACTCAAGTATGACGAGCTTCTTTCCAGGCTCCATTCGGTGAAGGCGGACTCCGTCATCAAGGAGATCTATGTGGCCCTGACGCTCCACAACATGACGTCATTCCTCATTTCATTTGTCGGGAAGAAGCTCTCAAGGGGCAGGGATGGGAAGACGAGGGTCTATGAGGTCAGCCACTCCGATGCCACCAGCGCAGTGAAGCTGTTCCTGGGAAGGAACAACAGGTGCGGACCTGTGAAACTAATGCAGGAGCTGGCAAGGAACATGGAACCTGTCAGGGATGGACGATCTTTCCCGAGACAACTCATCTCCAAAGGTTTTGTGGCATTCACTTACCGAGCTGCCTGACAAGCTAAGATTATTCTTTTATTCCATTCTTCTCAACCCCAGCACACTGGGGAAAGGGGCTCTTCTGTCTGCAATGTCCCAGACGGATCTCCTGAAGATGAAAAAACTCCAGAAACACCATTGCTGATGGTTCTGGAGTTGTGTTTGTGGGCTGCTTCAATGCCTAACTAAACGACATTGCCTGTTGTGGCTGCGCTTTGACGTATTTTAAGAGGTGAACTCAGTTTGCCTTTTTCACGGCCTCGAACTCGTCGACGATCTCCTTGGAAGGTGCCTCGGTAAGAAGGCTGACCACGACGATGAAGAGGGCGGAGACAAGGAATGCTGGAAGAAGCTCGTAGATGCCGAAGACTCCACCCATTGGCTTGATTGCGAACTTCCAGATGAAGACCATAGCTCCACCTGAGACCATACCGGCAAGAGCTCCGTAGAAATTGGTTCTCTTCCAGAACAGGCTGAACAGCATCAGAGGTCCGAAGGCTGCACCAAAGCCTGCCCATGCAAAGGAGACGATGGTGAAGACAGAACTGTCTGGGTTCAGTGCCAGGAACACGCCGATGACTGCAACACCGACAACGGTCAGTCTTGCGACCATCATGGACATCTTCTGGGAAAGCTTGATGCCGAAGAATCCCTTGACCAGGTTCTCGGAAACGGAAGATGCGGCTGCAAGGATCTGGGAGTCTGCAGTGGACATGGTTGCTGCAAGGATTCCAGCAAGAATCAGACCTGCGATGATGGCGAAGAAGAAGCCCTTCTGTGCGATGACGTTTGAAATCTGGATGATGACGGTCTCTGACTGGGATCCGGACAGCATTGGGATGACACCTGCCTTGGAAACGCTGAAACCGATGATACCGATGAAAATGGAGATTGCCATGGATATGACAACCCAGACGCTTGCGACTCTTCTGGAAAGGGTGAGTTTCTTCTCATCCTCGATTGCCATGAAGCGAAGAAGAATGTGTGGCATGCCGAAGTAGCCAAGACCCCATGCCATTGTGGAGACGATGGTCAGGAAGGAGTAGTTGGCAACACTTCCGTCGGCATTGTGCATCTTTGTCAGTGAGAGGTAACCGGCAAGTGCCTTTGAGTTCTCCATGACCTTTGCAATGCCGCCAGCTGCCTTGATGCCGAAGAATGTGACGACAAACAGGGCGATTGTCATGATGATGGACTGCCAGAAGTCACTCTTGGATGCTGCAAGGAATCCGCCCAGTGTGGTGTAAGCCACAATGACGATGGCGGAGATGATCATGGCTGGCAGATAGTTCACACCAAAGAGGGAAGCGAAGAGCTTTCCACATGCTGCAAAGCCGGATGCTGTGTATGGAACGAAGAACACAATGATCACGATGGCACCGATTGCCATGAGAATGTTCTTGGAATCCTTGTCACGGAATCTCTTGGAGAAGAACTCCGGGATTGTTGTGGACTCTGTCACTACGGTGTAACGTCGGATCTTCTTGGCAACGATGAGCCAGTTGAAATAGGTGCCGACGGCAAGTCCGATGGCTGTCCAGGCTGGATCTGCAAGACCTGAGAGATAGGCAACTCCAGGAAGTCCCATGAGAAGCCAAGAACTCATATCAGATGCTTCCGCACTCATTGCTGTGACAAAGGGGCCCAGTTTTCTTCCGCCGAGATAGAAATCGTCGGTGTCGTTGTTCTTCTTGGATGCTCTGATTCCAATGCCGATGACGAATGCGAGATACAGAATGATCGTCACGATAATCACTGCTGTTGCCATTTGATTGCCCCTTATTCTGAGATTTGCTTTATTTGGTGAATAATAAAAGCATAATTATTCAAAACATTACAAGAAAACGGGATGCGATTGCAACAATTTTCATGAAAATTCTGACAATATGTAAGTAAACCGCGAAAAACACATACAACTGCAGCGTATTGTTCGTGATGCTCGAACAGACTTGTTCGTCTGATTGCCTTATCTGGAATCTGCATTCTTTTTGATGAACATGGTGAAGATAAAACAAAAGGCACCTTTTTCAAGGTGCCTTAGTTGCCGTCTCCAGGAATTGAACCAGGGACACATGGATTTTCAGTCCATTGCTCTACCTACTGAGCTAAAACGGCGTGCAAAAATACATTTATACGAAACTCGAATAATTGTCAAGCATACTTTGTGAAAAAAATACGATGATACTGATTTCGTTTTGGTGTACAATCAAATCCATGGACAATTATCAGAGGGCGTTGAACTATGAGACCGTTGTGTCTGTACTGAAAAAGGCAGACAATTTCTGCTGGCAGCAGTTCCAGCAGATTGGAAATGAATGTGATGTCAGAGAGGACCTTCCATACAACATTAATGCATATGCGCATGTGCTTGGAGTCGATGCCACTCTCATCAGTGACAGCTATTCCAGATGTCGACGTGCCTTTGAGAAACTCAATCCCAATGCCATGATCATTGACCAGACCCATCCGCTTTGGCCGACCGCTACGGAGGAGGTCCCATTTCTGTACCTGTTGGGAAACTCCGGCCTTCTGAGACGCCGTGGCATCAGCGTTGTCGGAACCAGAAACCCATCCAATAGGGGAATGCAGCTTGCCCGTGAGGTGGTCGACTCTCTGGGGGCCAGCGGCTTCAATATCATCAGTGGCCTTGCCATGGGAATTGACGGGGTGGCTCACATCGAGTCCCTTGCCAAAGATTACAATACCATCGGTGTCATTGGAACATCACTTTGCAATGTCTACCCAAAGCAGCATGAGCGTCTTCAGAGTCTTGTGGCGGAGCACGGACTTCTGGTGTCCCAGTTCGCACCAAGCCGCGAGACCCAGCAGTATTTCTTCATGCAGCGCAACCTCCTGATGAGCCAGATGTCTCAGGGAAGCTTCGTCATTGAGGACCGCGATGGCGGCGGTGGCGTCAAGCAGGCCCAGTACAGCGAAAAGCAGGGGAAGCATGTCTTCATTCTCAAGGAGACCTACGACAACCGCACCTACCTGTGGCCAAGACGCTTCAAGGACCCTGTCATCATCGCAAATCCACACAGCGCAGGCTCCATTGTCAAGCGTTCGGTCCAGATCTCCAGGGCCTTTGGTCGCAAGACCGTCAAGGACGAGCAACCGACACTGTTCTGAAAGCATCGCATCCTCTCTTTTTGATGACATATTGCACTCCCAACTGCAGGTCTCACTATCTCTATAATATTGACTAGTTTGCACTAGGTGGATAATATCGAATGCATTATGACAGCTAACGAATTAAGAAAGAAATTCATCGATTTTTTTGTATCTAAGGGCCACGTTCAGATCAGTGGTGCTTCAGTCATTCCTGAAAACGACCCAACCGTCCTTTTCACAACCGCAGGTATGCATCCACTGGTACCATATCTTCTTGGTCAGCCTCACCCAGCAGGACAGAGACTCACTGACTATCAGAAGTGTATCAGAACCGGTGATATCGACAGCGTCGGTGATCCGCACCACCTCACATGCTTTGAGATGCTCGGTAACTGGTCTCTTGGAGATTACTTCAAGCAGGAGATGATCCCTTGGAGCTATGAGTTCCTCACAAAGGAGCTTGGAATCCCTTCCGAGAAGCTGTCCGTTACAGTCTTCGCAGGTGAAGAAGGCATTCCTCGTGACGAGGAGAGCGCCGCAATCTGGCACAGAATGGGAATCCCATATGACAGAATCCATTTCATGCCTCGTGAGGACAACTGGTGGGGTCCAGCCGGTGAGACAGGACCTTGCGGACCGGATACCGAGATGTTCATCGATACAGGAAGACCTGCATGTGGTCCAGACTGCAAGCCAGGCTGCCACTGCGGAAAGTACTTCGAGGTATGGAACGACGTTCTCATGGGCTACCAGAAGACCAAGGAAGGCAAGTTCGTCGAAATGGAGAGAAAGTGTATCGATACCGGTATGGGTATTGAGAGAACCATCGCCATTCTCCAGGGTAAGAAGAGCGTCTATGAGACAGAGGTCATGCAGCCGATTCTCAAGAAGATCGGTGAGCTCGCTGGTGTCACTTACGGCCAGGACGAGAAGACAGACGTCTCCATGAGAATCATCGCTGACCACATCCGAACAAGCTCCTTCATCCTTGGTGACCAGAGAGGTTGTACACCTTCCAACGTCGGACAGGGTTACATCCTCAGAAGACTCATCCGAAGAGCTGTCAGAAACGGTCGTCACCTCGGCATTGCCGGTACATTCCTTGCACAGGTTGCAGAAGTTGTCGTTGACCTTTACGGCGAGCCGTATCCAGAGCTCCTTGAGAACAAGGACAAGGTCTACAGCGAGCTGACAAAGGAAGAGGTCAAGTTCAGCGAGACACTCGAAAAGGGTGAGAAGCAGTTTGACAAGATGACATTCTTCCTCCAGAAGCAGGGTGTCACAGAGATCGCTGGCGGTTCCGCCTTCAAGCTCTATGATACATACGGCTTCCCAATCGAGCTCACACAGGAGCTTGCAGCAGAGAAGGGCTTCACAGTTGACGTCAAGGGCTTCGAAGAGGCATTCGCAAAGCACCAGGAGCTTTCCAGAACAGCTGATGCAGGTCAGTTCAAGAGCGGTCTTGGCGATCACAGCGAGCAGACAACAGCACTTCATACCGCAACACATATGCTCCAGGCAGCACTTAGACGTGTCCTCGGACCAGAAGTCGGACAGAAGGGTTCCAACATCACTCCTGAAAGACTCCGATTCGACTTCACATACCATGAGAAGATGACAGCTGAGCAGATCAAGCAGGTTGAGGACATCGTGAACGAGGAGATTCAGAAGGACCTCCAGGTCACTGTTGAGACCCTTTCACCAGAGCAGGCTGTTGAGAGAGGTGCTATGGCATTCTTCTCCAGCAAGTACGGCGAGCAGGTCACAGTCTATTCCATCGGTGATTTCTCCATGGAAGTCTGTGCTGGTCCACACGTCACACACACTGGTGACATGGGTCACTTCCACATCCTCAAGGAAGAGAGCTCTTCTGCAGGTGTCAGAAGAATCAAGGCTGTTCTTGAGAAGTAATCAAACCAATTTGGTTTCACGAAGGCTGAAGCGATTGTTTCAGCCTTCTTTTTTTGTGAATACAGAACAAACAGAACGAACAGAACAAACAACACCAACAGAACGAACAGATCAACACAGATTTGCTCTGTGTACAGTCTGCCACATATATTCTATAATCAAAGCATCACAGATGCCGGCCAAAGCCGATCGGAGACGTCATGGAACAGAAATACATTGAATCCACACTTGAGCTTATCGATTTCATTCAGGATAGCCCTTCCTGCTATCACGTTGTTGCAAACGCAGCCTCCCTGTTGGAGAATGCAGGAGCCATTGCCCTTGATGAGAAGAAGAGGTTCGAGCTTCAGGCCGGAAACAGCTATTTTGTCACCAGAAACAGCTCCTCCATCATTGCCTTCCGCATTCCAGAAGGTGAGGCTACCGGTTACAGCATCGTTGCCGCCCATACAGACTCTCCATCCTTCAAGATCAAGGAGAATCCGGAAATCTGCACAGGCGGTGCCTATACCACACTTAATGTCGAGGCTTACGGCGGCATGCTGATGGCCCCTTGGTTTGACAGACCTCTTTCTGTGGCAGGCCGTGCCTTTGTCCGCGACGAGGAGGGCAACGTCCAGGAAAAGCTTGTGAACTTTGACAATGATCTGTGTCAGATTGTGAATCTTTGCATCCATCAGAACCGCGATGCCAACAGCGGCCATGAATTCAAGGTCCAGAAAGAGCTTCTGCCGATCATCGGAATGGGGGATCGCAAGGGCGCTCTGAAAGCTCTTGTCGCAGAGTTTCTCGATGTCGAAGTCGAAGATGTCGTGGATACCGAGCTTTTCCTGTACAACCGAACTGCCGGAACCATCTGGGGAATCGATGATGAGTTCTTCTCCTGCACAAAGATCGATGACCTTCAGTGCGCCTTCAGTGCCCTCAAGGCTTTCATCAACGCAGAGGATTCCCAGTCCTCCAAGGTCCAGATTGTTGCACTGTTTGACAACGAGGAGGTCGGAAGCCGAACCAAGCAGGGTGCTGACAGCGATTTCCTTTCTACCGTCATCGCAAGAATCTCCGCTTCCATGGGTTGGGATTATGAGAAGCAGTGCATGATGCAGGCCGAAAGCTTCATGCTCAGTGCTGACAACGGTCATTCTTTCCACCCGAACTACCCAGAGAAGTGCGACCCTACAAACCATCCGGTGATCAACGGCGGTGTTCTGATCAAGTATGCCGGAAACCAGCGCTACACAACCGATGCTCAGTCTGGTGCCTATTTCAAGAATATTCTCAAGAATGCAGAGGTCCCATACCAGGTGTTCTTCAACAATTCAAGTGTAAGCGGTGGTGGAACACTGGGAAACATTGCCATGGCACATGTGTCCATCCCAAGTGTCGATATCGGAGCCGCACAGCTTGCCATGCACTCCCCATATGAGACGGCTGGAACCAAGGATACCTGCAACCTCATCGAAGGTATGAAGGCTTTCTACAAGGTTTGACTTTTTTTGGCGATTCTGCAAAAAGCACAAAAAACAAGTGGCTGACTGCAGTCCTGAAAAAGTTCGTAAACGTTTGCACTTTTTTCCTTGCATTATTGCACAGTCGGTATTACAATGCCTAATCACACACCCCACACGTTGGGGTGCGATTTATTTTTTTGATTGAAGGAGTTCTATATGCTTGATTCATTTATCAACAACGGCGTGCTGTCTGCAATCAATTATCTGGATTTCGCTCTCAGAATGGTTGTTGCACTCTTTTGTGGTGCATTGATCGGACTTGAAAGGGAACGCAGACTCAAGAATGCTGGTCTGAGAACCCATATTATCGTATGTATGGCATCCTGTCTGATGATGATCGTCTCCAAGTACGGTTTCATGGATATCGTCACAATGACACAGTACAAGATCCAGGCGGATGGTTCCCGTATCGCACAGGGTGTTGTCACTGCAATCGGATTTCTTGGTGCTGGCGTCATTTTCGTCAAGCGTGAATCTGTGCAGGGCCTTACCACTGCTGCCGGTCTTTGGGCAACTGTCGGTATCGGAATCACAGTCGGCGCTGGAATGTATTCCATCGCCATCTTCACAACCATTGTGATTCTGGTCATCCAGTGGATTCTGCATAACCATCACAGCAAGTCCCATTCCCAGAGCTCTGGTGTTGTCGGCTGCAATCTCACCGCCCATGGTTACACCTTCGAGCAGTTCAATGCTTACATTGAAGGTCTTGGCGCTAAGGTCAGAGACATTTCCATCAAGGTCGATTCCAACAATAACACCATCGCCAAGATGAATGTCATCTTCAAGGCAGATGGCTCAACCATGGCACAGCTTGTCGACAAGCTGCAGACTTCTGGCTATGTCGATACCATGGAGATCTATCCAACTCTCTAAGCGTTATCGTTTTTTACGATAGACTCTGACGGAAATGGCAGTCGTGATCATGATTACGGCTGCCAAAATTGTATATGGGATCACAAAGGATGCATTTGGACTGTGGCTTGTGCTAAGAGCATCGAACACGACACCTGAAAGCCACTGATAGAACATGACCGCTACACATCCTCCTGCATTCATGACGCCGATGACAGTTGCGTTGGTGGCAGTGTCGGTCAGCGTTCTTGCATAGGCCATTCTCTGAACCGGTCCGTGGCCTGCTGTGAAACCGAAATAGAAATCTGCAGTCAGCATGATCACAATGGCAATGGTGCTGTCTGCCTTGATGCCAAAGCTTCCAATGCAGTGCGCTACACAGACCAGAACGCAGCCCAGGGCGAACATCCACTCTCCCTGGATGATGGTGATGTTTCTTGGAAGGTCTCTCTTATGAAGCTTTTCACTGATCAGTGTTCCGACAATGGTTCCGATACTGACAACCGTTGAGCTGTAGCCTGAGACGGTGCTGAACTTTGGGAAGGCATAGCCGAACCAGGATGCGCTCCAAAGTCCCTGATAGGAATGCTGGAATGCACAAAGAAGCATCCAACCGATTGTGATGTAAATGAGAGAAGGGGACTTGATGATGGCTTTGCATCCTTTGACCAGAGTTCCCAGAATCTCATCACTCCCTTCCTTTTCGACTTGGAGTCTTGGTACATAGGACTTGCTGAGAGAGAAGATCAGAATCGCAAGGATTCCGGTCAGCGCAGAAAGGCCTATGAACGTATGGATGACTCCGAATTTTGACACAATGAACTGAAGTGGTGCAGAGCTTACGGCAGAGCCGAAACCTCCAAAGGCTGTGACAAGGCCGATCATGATGGCATAGGTGCGGCCCTCGAAGTTATCAGTCATGAAGGCGATGGCAGCGATGTACACAGGTCCGACGCCGATTCCGATCAGGATCCTTCCGATGAGGACCATGGCACTGCTATGGGCAAAGCCGAAGACCAAAGTTCCGATGGTGGACACAAGGTATCCCAGTCCCACGACCTTATGCTGTCCAAAGCGTCTGCATAAAGGTCCTGTGAGCAGCTGCATCACAGCATAGAACAGAAAGTATGCACTGGACACGAAACCCGCAACACCTGCTGACATGGCAAACTGCTGCTGGAAAATCGGGATAACGACGTTTGTGGATGCCTTGAAGAAGGTGGAAAACACATAGGCCAAAAGAAAGGCCAGAAGGGAAACTGTCGTAGAATGCTTTGTCCTCATGTTATTGGAACCGCCCAAATCCATGGTTATTCTATGAATAAAGGAGATTTCTTTCAATCTGACTTTTTACTCTCATTTTTGTCATTTCAAATAAAAAAGGCACCTCCGAAGAAGTGCCTTAGTGAATTCAGCTTTGCTGAACCGATCTTACAGGTGGTAGACCAGTCCGAGAGCACCAGCGAAATCAATACCGCCAGCAACGTTCTCGGAAAGAGCGATAGCATAGCCGAGACCCATTCTGAGGTAGACTGTGAAATCACCGACTTCCTTCCATGTCCAGTCATAGGAAACGGAACCTGTACCACGAACTGCAATTGCAACACCGTTTGCATCACCGAAGAAGACCTTAGCGCCACCCTGGACACCAACGTTGACATCGAACTTTGCCTTCTCGATCTTGAACTCTGCAATCTTGTACTGACCACCAGCAACGATATCGACATAAGATGTTCCGCCGAGACCGAATGCAACTGTTGCATAACCATCCCAGTTGTCATCGAGATCATAGTTGAATGTGACACCTGTTGGCTGACCGAGTTCGAGACCTACTGCACCAATGCTCTTCTTTGCTGCGACTGGGAGTACGACCATTGCGATGAGTGCAAGAATAATGATAGCTTTCTTCATTTTGCAATTTCTCCTATATGCCCTTTGGGCTTGTAATATTACAACGGAAAGTGTAGCAGAAAATTGTTTCCATGGACAGTATCCAAGAATTCTTTTTTTCGTTATGATGGGCGGGCAACAGCAAGGTGTTGCAATCTTTAGTAAAATAATGCATCTGTCTCAATCGTGCATTGATGCAGTGCATAGGCAATAACTAGGGGGAAATCTGTTATGCAAGAAAACAGACAACTTACACTTAGAGGTGCATTGACCGGCATTCTTGGTCTTCTGATCATCACAACCAGTTCAATGTACATCGCTTTGAAGATGGGAGCTCTTCCATGGCCAACCATCTTTGTCACCGTCCTTTCCATGGTCGTTCTCGGAAAAGCCAAGAACAGTACTTTGCAGGAAATCAACGTCACCCATACACTCATGAGTGCTGGTGCCATGGTCGCAGGTGGAGTCGCTTTCACTATCCCAGGACTTTGGATCATCAATCCTCAGGCCCAGGTTCCTTTCCTTTCCATTCTTATCATGACTGTCTGCGGTGCTGTTCTCGGAACACTTCTTTCCGCACTTTACAGAAAGAATCTCATTGTTGAGCAGAAGCTTGACTACCCAATCGGAAACGCAGCCTACAACACCATCACAACAGGTCTGAACAAGGGTAAGGATTCCATCAAGCTCTTCGTTTCCATGGGTTTCAGCGCCATCTTCACTTTCGCACGTGACCTCTTTGGATGGATTCCATCCGTTGTCACCATTTTCGGCGGAAGTGCTGCTGTCTCTCCAATTGCCCTTTACATCAGCCCAATGGCTCTTGCTATCGGAACCATGATCGGAAAGGTCTTTGCCATTCTGTGGTTCGGTGGTGCTATCCTCGGTTTCCTCGTCATCTGTCCAGTCGGTGTTGCCTGCGGATGGTTCAGCGACCTTGCTGTTGCTGATCTGTTCCGACAGAACCTCGGTCTTGGACTTCTGATTGGAACTGGTGTTGCCGTCTTCATCAAGGCAATCATCTCCACTGCCAAGAAGCCAAGAGCAGAGCGCAAGTTCAAGCTCTCCTCCAAGGCAACTCTGAGCATCTGCTTCATCCTTGTCTTGGCTGCAATCCTCATGGCTGTCGGAACTGAGATGAATCTCCTTCAGGCAATTTTGGCCATCATCGGTGTCTGCCTTGCATGTCTTCTCAGCGGTATGATCACCGGTATGAGCGGAATCAACCCAATGGAGGTCTTCGGAATTCTGGTGCTTCTGCTGATTCAGGTCATCTGGAATCCATCTGTTCTCGTTCTGTTCCTCACTGCAGGTCTTGTCACAGTTGCTTGTGGCCTTTCCGGCGATGTCATGAACGACCTCAAGAGCGGCTACATGCTCAAGACAGATCCTAAGCAGCAGATCCTGGCTGAGGGAATTGGTGGTATCATTGGTGCCGTCATCTCCGTCTGTGTCCTGTTTGTCATGAAGAAGAGCTTCGGCGGTTTCGGAACTGCTGAGCTTCCTGCTCCTCAGGCTTCTGCAGTTGCAGCAATGGCAAGCGGTCTTGGTGCTTCCTGGGAGTTCTATGCCGGTATCGCAATCGGACTGGTTCTGTTCCTGTTCAACATTCCAGCTTCTGCCATCGGTCTTGGAATCTACCTTCCAATGTACCTTTCTTCCATCATCGGTCTGGGATATCTTCTGTCCTACATCGTCAAGAAGATCACAAAGATCAGTGACCGTGATGCAAATCTCATCTCCAGCGGACTTCTCGGTGGAGAGGGTATTGCCGGTGTCATTTGCGCAATCATCGCAATATTTGCTTGATTCACAGGAAATCGGTATAATGGAATGGCGCTTGACGGCGCCATTCTTTTTTTGTCATTTCGGAGTTTGAATGGAGAACACAACTTTTTCACTGTTTGCTAAGACACCTGCACAGATTGCACAGATTCTGGGCCTGGAGAAGGCTTTCCAGGGAAAGCAGATCTACCAATGGCTGGTCAAGGGTGCCCAATCCTTCAACGATATGACAAACCTTCCAAAGAGTCTGCGCGAGAGCCTTAGCTCCCAGCATCCATCTATCTTCTCCAGTACCGTCATGACAAGTCAGACCGACAGCGACGGCGCTGCAAAGCTTGCTCTTGAGCTTTATGACAAGAATATCATCGAGTGCGTACTTCTGACTGACAAGGAAGGGGACCTCACCGCTTGCGTCTCAAGCCAAGCCGGATGTGCCATGGGATGCCGCTTCTGCAGAACCGGAACACTTCACCTCAAGAGAAACCTCAATGATTTTGAGATTGTTGAGCAGTTCATGCACCTTCAGGCCGTGGCTCCT
Source organism: Sphaerochaetaceae bacterium (assembly GCA_024405015.1). Taxonomy (GTDB): domain Bacteria; phylum Spirochaetota; class Spirochaetia; order Sphaerochaetales; family Sphaerochaetaceae; genus UBA9732. The sequence goes on along the minus strand of JAKSPE010000001.1, from coordinate 64,816 downwards.
GGCAAGATCAGCCATGTCGTTTTCATGGGAATGGGTGAGCCGATGGCTAACATCGATAACGTTCTCAGCGCCATTGAGTTCATGCACGACCCTGAGGGCCTGAACCTCAGCCACCGCAGAATCACCATCTCCACTTGTGGTGTCGTCACTGGAATCAACGAGCTTGCCAAGAGAAGAGTCCCTGTGAAGCTTGCCGTCTCACTGGTTACCGCTAATGACCAAAAGCGCTCTGAACTCATGCCTGTCAACAGAGCATTTCCGCTTTCCGTTTTGCGTGAGTCCCTTGTGCGTTTTCAGAAGGTCAGCGGCAGACGTTTTACCTTTGAGTATTGCATGATCCACGATGAGAACATCAGTGAAGCCGATGCCGACAACCTCGCACGTTTTTGCAGAAACCTCGAGGTCATTGTGAACCTGATTCCGTTCAATCCATGTCCGGAGCTTCCGTTTGAGACACCGACCGAAAGTGAAATCCGAAACTTCACCAATGCACTCAAAAGACGTGGTGTGGAATACACCATCCGCATCAGCCGCGGCCGCTCCATCAAGGGTGCTTGCGGTCAGCTTGCCGGAAAGCTCGAGGAAAATCGCTGATTTTGGTTCTTCCTGTCAGAGCTCGCACACAGCAAGTGCGCTGACAAAATCCATGTTCTTGTAGAACTTGCCCTCAAAGCCTGTGTCAAAGTTCACCACCTTGGCAGAGGTCTCATCGGTTTCTTCACAACTCCAGTAGTAGGTCCAGTCAAGGTCGGAAATCTCTGTCATGACCAGCTGGTCGTAAATGGCAAGAAGCTCATCCACCGTTGGAAGTCTGTACTCGTTTGCAAAGGCAATATCAGGTGTGAGGCTTTTGCAATAATCTGCTGCGTTCTCATAGGAGCCTGCCTCATACAGTGGCTGGGCAATTTCATAGCACTTTCCGTCATGCTGGAACACAAGGCCTCCAAACGGACCTATCTGGCCGATTTCCCAGAAAAGAGGGTCTACGGCAGGTTCCTCTATGACTTCAGTTTCTGGTTCTGTGTTGTTCTGTTCCACCTGTTCCAGTTGTGAAGTTTGTTCAGTCTGTTCTGCTTGTGACGGTTGTTCCGTCAGTTCCGTTTGTGTTGTTAGTGTACTCTGTTCCAGTCCTGTGACCTGATTCTGAAGGTCTTTGATCTGAGCCTGCATCTGGTCCATCTGGGCCTGCATGCCGCTAAGCTGCTCCTGGTACTCCTGAACCTGGATTCCAAGATTCACATCTGCTGTTTTGCAGGAGACAAGGCAAAGGATTGCAAAGATTGCAAGGACGGCTATTGTGATTGTTCTATTCATTGTCATTTTCCTCCAGGTTTCGTACGAAAGCCTCTAATTCATCATTTTCTCTTTTTGCCTTAAGCTCAGCGACCATATTCTGCACTTCCACCAAAAGACCTTCCATGTTCGGGTCCTGCGTCACAGACGTCTTGATGTGGTGCTCTCCGGAAAGGCAGAAACTGTTGATGGCAAAAAGCGTCTCTTCTGTGACAAGGTCCATCTTGTTCAGGACTACAAGTCGTGGCTTGTCAAAGGCCTTCAGATCCTCAAGAACGCTCTTTGTCGTATCCCAGCACATCATGAAGTCTTCTCTGGATACATCAAGCACAATCAGAAGAATGTCTGCAAGAACAGCCTCTTCCAGCGTGGATTTGAAGGCATCGACCAGCTCATGCGGAAGGTCACTGACAAATCCTACGGTATCAGTGAAAAGCACGCTTGTCCCGTTTGGCATGTGCACTCGCCGTGTCGTAGGGTCCAGGGTGGCAAACAGTTTGTTCTCAGAAAGCACATTCGCATCAGAGATGCGGTTCAGAAGGGTGGATTTGCCGCTGTTCGTGTATCCGACAATCGCGATGTTGGCAATGTCATTCTGTGTGCGGTTTCGCCTCTGGATGCTTCGCTGCTTGTCAATCTGCGCAATCTCTTTCTTCAGTCGTACGATGCGCTCCTGTGCCTGTCGCTTATCCAGTTCCAGCTGCTTTTCTCCGCTTCCCTTGGAGCCTTTGACACCACCTCGCTGCTGTGAGAGCTCTCCCCATTTTCGTTTGAGTCTTGGAAGAGAGTACTGCAGCTGGGCAAGCTCTACCTGAAGTCTTGCTTCACGGGTTGTGGCTCTGTTTGCGAAGATCTGGAGAATGATCTCCTGTCGGTCCACAACGGCAATGCCGGTAATCTGCTCGAGGTTTCTCTGGATTCTCGGGCTGACACTGTTATTGAAGACAATCAGGTTGCACTCGTTCTCCTGTGCATAGTAGGCAAGTCGTTGCACCTGGCCGCTTCCGATGTAGGTGGCGCTGTTGAAGCTTCTGATGTTGAAGAAGTCCCACGCAGCGCAGCGGATTCCCAATGTGGCACACAAAGACTCCAGCTCGTCGCGGTTCTTCTCGGCCTGGGATCTGGATGGAGCCTGGTCTGAGGTTACGACAAGCATTGCGGTGATCTTTTTGAAGATATCCTGAGGTTTTGAGATGTCAGCCATGGAATTGAATGCCATGGCTGAATGATAACATATAGAGCAACAAGGAAAAAGATGATAATATAGACCTTCGGAGGCTCAAAATGGGACTTAATTGCGGTATCGTAGGACTTCCAAACGTCGGAAAGTCAACAATCTTCTCAGCACTGACAAGTGCACCTGCCGAGGCAGCCAACTATCCTTTCTGCACAATCGAACCTAACGTAGGTATCGTCAATGTGCCGGATCCTCGTCTGGACAAGATCGTTGAGCTCATTCCACCAGCAAAGGTCATCCCAGCTGTCACTGAGTTCGTTGACATCGCAGGTCTTGTCGCTGGAGCCTCAAAGGGTGAAGGACTTGGAAACAAGTTCCTTGCAAACATCCGCGAGGTTGGTGTCATCGCACACGTTGTCCGCTGCTTTGATGATCCGGATATCATCCACGTGAACAACAAGGTCGATCCTGCTGGCGATATCGAGACCATCGACATTGAGTTGGCTCTTGCTGACTACGACACCGTCGACAAGCGCTATCAGAAGAATGCAAAGCTCGCAAGAGTCTCCCATGACAAGGAACTTCTTGCTGTGATCCCAATCTACGAGAAGCTTCTCAAGGGCTTGGAGCAGGGCGAGGCTGCCAGAATGATTCTGACAGATCCAGAGGAGAGGGAGATGGTCAGTGACCTTCACCTCATTACCATGAAGCCTGTCATCTATGTCTGTAACATCGATGAGGGCTCCATCGGAAGCGACAACGAGTATGTGAAGACCGTCCGTGAGATTGCAGAAAAGCGCGGATCTTCCGTTGTCGTCATCTGTGGAAAGACTGAGTCTGAGATCGCTTCTCTTGATACCGCAGAAGAGAGGGCAGAGTTCCTGGAGGCTGCAGGTCTTGAGGAAAGCGGCATGAACGTTCTCATCCGTGAGGCTTATGCAACACTTGGGCTTAGAACCTTCTTCACCGCCGGTTCTGATGAGGACAGAGCTTGGACCTTCAAGGCTGGCTACAAGGCTCCTCAGGCAGCAGGTGTCATCCATACCGATTTCGAGAAGGGCTTCATCAAGGCCGAGGTCTACAGCTGCGAGGATCTGTTCAAGTATGGCAGCGAGGCCAAGGTCAAGGAAGCTGGAAGACTCAGAATCGAAGGCAAGGACTACGTTGTGCAGGATGGAGACATCATGCACTTCAGATTCAACGTCTGAGTTCCAATCAAACAATCAAGTTTCAAGAGGTTTGCAAGAATGCAGACCTCTTTTTATTGAAAAAGGCATCCCGATGTCAGGATGCCTTGAATTTCATGTGCTGTTGACGATGTCTTAATACTCAAGATAGAAATCAATGCTCTCGTGCAGAAGCAAGAAGTCAATCAGCGGGAAGGAGAACTCAACGGTCTTTGAGTTTCTGAGTTTTCCATTGTGCGCTGCAACTGCTTTCGGAGCGACTACCTGGATTCTGATGGAAGAGTTTGCGATGCTGTCTGGACACTGCTCGCCCAAAATGAAGCTTACCATCTCAAGGTACTCCTCTTCGGTGAGGTCGTTGTTGTACAACGGTCCATAGACCTCAAAGTTCGGATCGGCAAGGAATGGGATGATCTTGGTCAGCTGGTCATAGTTTCCCATATTGATGGAAATCTCGACATGTGTCTTTCCGTTCTTCTCGGAAAGGGTGACGATGGTCTGGTCTTCCTGACCGTTGGAAAGATCCTTGATCAACTGTGTGAAATCGGTGAAGGCGAAATCACCCATGTAGGTGTTGTAGCCGGTTTCGAGGAAGCGGATGGAACTTGTGACTTTTGACCTTTGGAGGTTGCCGACAAAATCCTGGATTGCGACATCGATGATCGGATCGTTGGATCCTACATCCTCCCAGTCGGAGAGGTCTTCAATAACTCCAATGAAGAAATCATCGACCGAAAGGTCAACGTGGCTTTTGCCGGAGACGGCCTTTGTGATGGCAATCTCATCGCTTAGGGTAAGCTTCTCGGCGACGACACAGGATGTGAGGGATAGGGCTGTAAGAACACAGATGATAAGCAGTGGAAAAAATGATTTCTTCATGGTCCTATAATACTCATAGATGCTGCAATAAACAACAGAAGATGTTTTTTTAATCTTTAGATTAAGGTTTTGAAACCGAGAAAAAAGAACTTCTTGATGTTGACAACTTGTCGGAGCATTACTATATATATTAAGCACGCTCAAATCGACACAAGGAGATTTTCCATGGCGGATAAGAAACTAATTATCGTTGAGTCCCCAACAAAGGCCAAAACAATCAGACGTTTTCTTGGATCTGATTGCACAGTTGTAGCAAGTAACGGCCATATCAGGACTCTTCCAAAGAATGATTTGTGTATTGATATCAAGGACGGCTATAAGCCAAAGTACGTCATAGATGAAACCAAAGAGAAGGTTATCGCCCAGATCAAGAGTGAGCTCAAGAATGCTGATGAACTGATATTGGCAACTGATGAGGACCGCGAGGGAGAAAGCATCAGCTGGCATCTTGTTGAGGTTCTCAAGCCAAGGATTCCTAGCAGAAGAATGGTTTTCCATGAAATCACAAAGAAGGCAATTCTTGCTGCATTCGAAAATGGTAGGGACCTGGATATCAATCTGGTCCATGCCCAGGAAGCAAGACGAGTTCTGGACAGACTGTTCGGTTACACCATCTCTCCAGTGCTTTGGTCCAAGCTCTCCAATAAGAGCCTTAGTGCAGGTCGTGTCCAGTCTCCTGGTCTCAGACTTGTCGTTGACCGTGAGCGAACAAGACTTACTTTCAAGAAGTCCGAGTACTGGGATGTGAAAGCCAACTTCAAGGAGGGTTTCACCGCAGCCATTGACAGTATTGACGGTCAGAGAGTTGCAAACGGCAAGGACTTCAACAGCGATAGCGGTAAGTATGCTGCCAAGCCAAATGTCGTTCTCCTTTCCAAGGAAGATGCTCTTTCCATCGTGAAGAACCTCTCCGGTCGTGAGTTTGTCATCACCGAAGTTGAGGAGAAGCGCCAGGACCAGAGCCCAGCTGCTCCATTTAAAACCAGTACACTCCAGCAGGAAGGTAACAGAAAGCTCCATATGTCCGCAAAGGATACCATGAGAGTTGCACAGAGCCTTTATGAAAACGGTTTCATCACCTACATGAGAACTGACAGCCTGACTCTCAGTTATGAGGGAATCAACGCTGCTCGTGAAGCTGCCATGGAACTGTATGGCCCAGAGTTCGTCACAAAGAGCCCTCGCCAGTATCAGCAGGCAAGCAACTCCAATGCACAGGAAGCCCATGAGGCTATCCGACCTGCAGGTGAGCATTTCAAGACACCTGAGCAGACAGGTCTTACTGGCCGTGAGCTTGAGCTGTACACCCTCATCTGGAAGAGAACACTCGCTTCCCAGATGACCAATGCACAGAAGCTCAACACCTCTGTCGTCATCACAGCACAGGATGCCGAAGGTAGGACCATTGTCTTCAAGACAACCGGAACAAGAATCGAATTCCCAGGCTTCATCAGAGTCTATGTTGAGGGTTCCGACGATCCGGATGCAGCACTTGAGGACAAGGAGACTCCACTTCCAATGCTCACTGTCGGTCAGAAGCTCACTGCTGCCAGCCTTGAGGATCTTTCACACTCCACAAAGGAGCCTAACCGCTACACAGAAGCATCTCTGGTCCAGACACTGGAAAAGCTTGGAATCGGAAGACCTTCCACCTATGCCTCCATCATCGACAGACTGTTTGAGAAGGATTATGTCATCCGTGATAAGGGAAATCTTGTTCCTACCTTCACAGGTTTTGGCGTCATCCAACTTCTTGAGTCCTACTTCTCTGACAGAGTTGACTACGAGTTCACAAGAGACATGGAGTCTGACCTCGATAAGATCGCAGAGGGTAAGCTCGACGAGCTTCAGTACCTCAAGGAGTTCTACGAGGGAGAGATGGGTCTTGAGCAGCAGGTCAAGTCCAACAAGGTCAAAATCAATTCCAAGGATGTCAAGAAACTCAACCTTCCTCAGCTCAGCGAAGAGAACAGCATCTTCCTTGGCCCTTATGGCCCATATGTCAAGGACGCAGACAACAAGTTCGTTTCCGTTCCTGCCGATTGGACTCCAGCATCTGTGACCGACGAGATGGTCAAGAATCTCTGCCAGTCCGGTAACAAGGGTAATGAGGCAAAGGCTAATGTCCCAGAGAAGATTGGTGAGACCGAAAAGGGTGAGCCAGTTCTCTACTGCACCGGTAAGTTCGGTGACTACTGGCAGATTGGAGACAGAGCCAAGACCGATGAAATCAGACGTTTCAAGGTCCCAAAGAAGTATATCGGAAACAGATCCCTCGATGTATCAATTGTCCTGCAGTTCTTCGCTCTTCCACGTGTCATTGGAACAAACGAAGCAGGTGAGGTCATTACTGCAGATGTCGGAAAGTATGGTCCATACATCAAGTGTGGTAACGACTTCAGAAGCATGAAGGATGCTGAAATTCTGTTCGAAATCACCGAGCAGGAGGCAAGAGAGATCTTTAGCGTTCCGAAGGAGGAGTCCAAGAAGTCCGCTTCCAGATCCGGTAGCTCTTCCAAGACCGCTCAGGCACCTGTTGTCGATTTCGGTGACCACGATGGGCAGAACCTTGCAATTCTGCATGGCCGCTACGGTTACTACCTCAAGCATGGCCAGACAAACTACAGAATTCCAAAGGAATATCAGCAGAATGAGGAAGCCTGCAAGGCTATGACAAAGGAGACTGCAATCTCATTTGTGAAATGATGAGAATAGCAGACGATAGAGGGACAGTTGCATGTGCAATTGTCCCTTTGCTATTTTTGAGAGTCTTGGAATCAGCATTTCAAAATAGGATGACTACGATTCTTCCAAGAACAGAGGTCAATCGTAGTCAAAGACAACGATTTTCGGTTTTGACATAAAAAATCAGTGAAAAACGATTCGAATATCATGTTGACTGACTACGATTTGAAAGAAAAGGTGTTCAATTCGTAGTAAAAGACTACGATGTCACGGATTGAGGTCAAAAATCCTTGAAAAGATACTGACACGTGCTCATGTGTATGGGTTGATGCATAGCCTGATGCATGCTTCCCTTCGGGACCGCAGCCGGCCAAAAGACGGCGCAGGGCTATCCTGCCCGCGCGCTCTTGGCCACGGCTTCTAGAACGCACAGGCAATGACACAACCAATCCACAATCACACATTTTTCGATTGTGTCAGATGCTGTGTGATGCCTGTTCAGACCAGCCTGCTTGGATGGCAAGCGGCCGCTAAGCCTGGCGCGCCATCGCATGGCGTCCTGAAAGGGGTATGATCAGGCCTTACATGGTATATGCACATGAGCATAGGGCTGGGGTGAAAGGCAGAGAAACATCCGTACTGTCATGGGTTCTTTCATCTTTCGATGTCGATAACGGTCAGCTCCGTACCACAGACTTTGAATCTGATGTTCATATCTGCATAGCGCATTCCATAGATTCGTTCGCTGTCCTGCTGGTACTGAGGTCTTGGATCCTGTGCAAGTGCCTGAAGCAGAGGCTCCCGTTTCTCTTGCGGAATCTGTTTCATGAGATCTTCAGGAATGTTTACACGAAGCGTTTGGTATTCGTTCTGACCGACAAAACCTTCTGTTGCATCTCTATGACAGTCAAACTGCAGAAGGTAGGGTTTTATGTCATAGATAGGGGTGCCGTCAAGAAGGTCCGCTCCAATGACTTGAATGACCGGACCTTTTTCGGTGAGTACAATTCCTTTCAGTTTTACGCTGGACAGCCCCAATTGGTTTGGTCGGAAAGGAGAGCGTGTGGCAAAGACACCCATTCGAACATCGCCACCAAGACGGGGTGGTCGCACTGTTGGTCGGAAAGATTCATCCTTCGCGTTTTCAGAAAAGCCCCAGATCAGCCAGAGATGGGAAAACCCTTCCAGTCCTCGCACCGCATTCACGTCGCTATATTCAGGTTCAAATACAATCTCGGATATGCATTCCGAAAGCCCGCTCTGGCGTGGGATTCCGAACTTTTCCTTGTAGTCATTGTGAATGAATGCGATGGGTTTGATTTGCATATTTTTATTATAACATATGTTTTGCACCTTGAAAGGGCTCTTGAAATCGTTAAATATGCAACATTTTGCATCAAGTAATGCAATAAAATTCCGAAATTTCAGTTAAAAAGTATGAAAACGTGAATTTTTGGTGTAAAAAAATACAGAAGTGTCTTTACATTTTGGATGAAAAGTGAATAATGATGCGTGAATCTTTTAATGAGGAAGGCAATAAAAATGAAAAAACTGGCAAAGATCGCATTTTGCATCGTATTTGCATTGTTAGTTTCTTCTTCAGTCTTCGCTGAGGCAGTCGCTGAGACCGCTAAGGCTCCTGAGAAGGCTGAATTCACAGTTAATGTAACTATTCCAAATGATTTTGAGGGCGAGCTTAACGGACGTCTTCTTTTCGTCATTGATGAAAGTATCCCAAGAAGCGGAAAGGTCTTCAGCAACATCGATGTTACTGGTTGTCCTGTTTTCGGAAAGACAGTATTCGGTCTCAAGGCTGGTGACGTCATCACAATGACAGCTTCTGATCCAGATATCTATGGCTATCCAATGCAGCTTTCTGAGATCCCAGCTGGCGAGTATGCAGTTCAGGCACTGTTTGTTGTCTACACACAGTTCAATCGTGCAGACGGCGTTACTCTCTGGGGTATGGAAGAGCACGGTGGTGGCGGTAGCGTAACAAACAACCCATACAACTACTACACAGAAGCTATCATGGCTGAGGTCAATGACGAGGCTACCATTGAGCTGACACTTTCCAACATGATCGAGCTTGGCTATGAGCTTGAGGAAGGACAGGTTGACCACCAGGGTAACCCAAAGAGCAATTACGATTGTGTCGTCTTCGACAAGATCAAGAGTGATTGCCTGAGTGAGTTCTGGGGAACTGATGTTTACATCGGACTCAACATTCTCCTTCCAGTCAACTACGATCCATCCAAGCAGTATCCAGTCCTTTACTACCAGGGACACTGGGTTGGCAGCAGCGCACCTTGCAGCTATGGCAGAAACGCAGCCTTCACAGAGTACTGGAACAGCGGTGATGCTCCAGAGATGATCATCATGACAACACGTGACGCAAACATGTACTACGACAACATGTACTGGGTCAACAGTGCTAACATGGGTCCATGTGGTGATGCATTCATCAACGAAGTCATCCCATACATGGAAGAGACATATGGTGGAATCCCAGAGACATGGGCACGCCTTGTTGCCGGTGGTTCAAACGGTGGTTGGGAGTCAATGGCTCTCCAGTGCTTCTACCCAGATGTATTCGGTGGTGCTTGGGTCTTCTGTCCAGATGGAATGAGCTTCCACGCTTATCAGATCGTCGACCTTTACAAGGCTTCCAACGGTTTCTATGTTGACCAGGGTTGGATGCAGTGTGAACTTCCTTCCGCTCGTAGCACAGATGGAACTCCAAGATGGACAATCGCTCAGGAGAACCACTGGGAAACAGCTCTTAGCGGCGGTCCTGCAACATCTCTTGGTTGCTGGTCTGGTTGGGAGGCAGTCTATGGTCCAGTCGGAGAGGACGGCTATCCACAGCGTGTTTGGGATCCAGTCACAGGTGACATCAACAAGGATACAGTCGCTTACTGGCAGGAGCACTTCGATATCCTTTACTACCTTGAGAACAACTGGTCTGAAGTTGGTCCAAAGCTTGTTGGAAAGCTTCACCTCAGAGGCGGTGAGATGGATAACTACTACCTGAACCTTTCACAGTACCTGGTTGAGGACTTCCTTGAGAAGACAACTGAGCCATACTACGATGGTTACAGCGTACACTTCTTCGGCATGGGTCATACATCCAACATGACAAACATCGAGCTTCTTGATGAGGCTACAGAGCACATGATCAAGTATGGTCCAGCTAACGCAGCAGAAATTCTTGGAGTTTCCGCTAACTGATTGAGAATCTAATTCCTAGTGTGATATTTGGGACTGCAGCATCTGATGTTGCAGTCCCTTCTTTTTTGCCTAGAGAGTTGTGTTTTTCAAAACAGGGAAGTGCTGCTCATATTGCATTTGGCATGATTGTCGATTTTTTTGATACTTTTGAGGGGGACTCTATCCACTGATGTGGATACTTGACCACGAAATGCACACCAGTTTATCAAAAACGCAATAGAAACGGTTGTTTTCCTCTCCTGCATATTACAAATGTGCAATGTTAATGGATGAAATTGATACAGTTATATTGCAAATGAATGTGCTTTCCTTTCTGACAAAGAAGGAATGCTGTTTAGGGATACGAAAAAGGACACAAAAAAACCGACCTATTAAGGTCGGTCTTTGTTTTACGAGATCTACGGGGCTCGAACCCGTGGCCTCCACCGTGACAGGGTGGCGTGATAACCAGCTTCACCAAGATCCCAAACGCAATATGAACTTACAATATTCATTTACCTTTGTCAACAATCATGCGAAAAAAATTTGAAAAACATTTCAGATTCGTTTCCAGTATAAGCAAAACGGCTTGGAAAGCCTCTGTTTTTACTATAATATTGGACCAGGCATTGTATTGACCGCGCGCAAAGGAGGGCAAGATGGAGATCCAAAAACAGATATTACTGTTCTTTGCAAGTCTGCATAACGGATTTTTGGATGCACTTGTGCAGCTGATCACGGCATTTGGTGAAGAAGGACTTCTAATTGCATTTGTCGTATACATCTTCTGGAATGTGAATAAGAAGAAAGGCTTTGGAGTCTGCATGTCTCTTCTGTCCGCTTCTACCGTTATGGGAATTGCCAAGGCAATCATCCGTTTCCCAAGACCGTGGATGGTCATTGATGGCCTAGACTCCGTCAGAATGAGTACAGCAACCGGATACTCCTTCCCAAGTGGTCATACCACCAATTGCAGTGCAACCTTCAGTTCCATCTCAAGAGCCTTCAAGAAGAAGTGGCTTTCCAGAGTCTGTGCTGTTGTCATTCTGCTTGTTGGCCTTTCCAGAATGTATCTTTGCGTACACTGGCCATTGGATGTCGTTGGTGGCCTTCTGATCGGTTGTGGCGCAAGCGTTCTTCTGTATGATCTGTTCAGCTCCATGTATGACAACAAGGAGAAGTCCATCAAGATCATGATCATCCTGGGCCTGGTAATGACCGTCATCTGGGTTGTCATCGGAATTCTTCTGAATGGCGAGAAGGTTGACTACATGGCATTTGAGGATTTGAACCTTGCATTTGCAATCCTCTCCGGTGCCTGTTTGGGCTATGCGCTGGAGCGCAGCAGATTCGATTTCGATGCGGAATCTGGCAGTCTGAAGACCAAGATCATCCGCTTCGTGATTGGTATGGTCGGTGTCGTTCTGATTCTGGAGGGTCTCAAGCCTCTGTTTGTGGCAGTTGGAATCTACAACTCTGTGACACGAGCTCTTCGCTACTTCCTGATTGGCTTCTGGGCCTGCGGTGTCTATCCGCTTCTTGGTAGAAAACTGAAGCTCTTCGTTTGAAGTGAAACACAATAATGGAGAAGGTCCTTTCCGAATCGGAGAGGACTTTTTTCGTTTATGACGTTATTTCAACATTTCCTTTCGGGTTCTCTGGTACACGATGTAATCCAGAAGAAGGGTCGGCACATCCGCAGCGAAGTAAGATGCGTAGATTCCTCTCACACCAAAGAAATGGGACAATAGGAATGCAAATGGAATCAGGAACATGAAAAATCGCATGTAGCCGAGAAAGAGACTTCGAAAGCCTTTTCCTAGGCCCTGCATGAGACCCTGCGTGATGATGTTGACCGATGAGAACAAAAGGCACAAAGACGTGATGCGGAAGCATATGATTCCACGACCGACAAGAGCTTTGTCATCGGCAAAGAGCCTTACTAGGTATGGTGCAAAAGCCTGTAGGAAGGCAAAACCCAGAATCATGGCAATCCATCCGATGACAAGTGAATAGCGGTAGGCGGATCTCACGCGGCCCATGGTGCGCTGTCCATAGTTGTAGGCGGCAATGACCACTAGTGCCGAGGAGACGCCGTGTGCAGCCAAAAACAGGAAGGACTCCATCTTCAGATACATGCCGTAGACGACCATCTCCTCAACGCCATAGCCGATGATGAGTTTGTTGATTACAAGGCTCGTCAAAGACCCTGCTCCTGTTGAAAGGAAGGCTGGAAGGGCGATGAATAGGATTCGCTTTGCAGAGGCAACATCAAACAGCAAGATCTTGGCATTGACCTGTCTGCTGACCAACAAAGCGACACCGATGATTGCCGATGCGGCATGGCCTATGACGGTCGCAATGGCCGCACCTGTTGCTCCCAAGTCCAGAAGGAACACGAAAACCGGGTCCAGTGCGATGTTCAGAACCGAGCCTGAGACCAGAATCTTCATGGATGCTTTTGTATCTCCATGGCTTTGCAGAAGAAATGAGCACATGGCAGAAAGAAACAGAAATGGAATGCCTAAGGCAAAGACCTGCAGATAGCTTCTACCAGCTACCGCAGCTTCTACATCGGTGGTGAAGAATCGGACAAACGGCTTTGCGAAAAGCAGGTATGCCAAAAAGAAGAAAGCACAGGCAATGCAAGAAACAGCCCAACCGGTACCGACTGCCTTGCGAGCTTTCTCGTTGTCTCGCTCTCCAAGACATTTGGACAGAAGCGAGGATGTTCCGGTTCCGATTCCGTTGGCGATGGTCTGGGAAAGGAACACCAGAGGCTCCACCAGCGTGACCCCTGCGAAGGCAATGCTGGAGTAGTGGGAGATGAAAAGGCTGTCGGTGATGTTGTACACCGCCTGAAATGCCATGGAAAGCACAAGCGGCATTGCCATGGACAATACCAAAGGCAGCATTTTCCCTTCACCAAGTTCCCGTTTCGTCTTCATGGCTACAGTATGACGAAATCCGCACAAAAGAGGAATATGGTGACTTTAAGAATTGGAACTTGAAATTGCTGGGGCATTTTTAGGGGAGAAATTTCAAGTTATGCCATTATCTTGAGTTTTCTCGGTTTTGTATATTTCAAGAAACATTGATTTATTGAAATTTCTGTGTATAATTGACATGGGGAAACGCAAGTTTCCATGCAATCTGTCAGGAGGCTTTTATGAACAATCGTGCTGGCTGTATGGTAAGCAATCTGGAAGGGGAGATGTCCTACAACTCCTTCCGACCTGCTGCTTTGCCACCAGAGCCTCCTATCGCGATTGATATGGATCTGTTTGAGAAAGTGATTGACGCCAGTGTGAACATCAAGATTCTGGAAAGCCTTTCTCCAAGAATCCCGAATATGGATCTGTTTCTGTCCATGTATGTCCGAAAGGAAGCGCTGCTTTCCTCGCAGATTGAGGGAACACAGTGCTCCTTGGATGATGTTCTAAATCCGCTGATTGATGTGAATACCAATCTTGATGTTTCTGATGTCGTGAATTACATCAAGGCAACCGAGTATGGAATGGAAAGGCTAAAGACGCTTCCTTTATGTAACAGGCTTCTGAAAGAGGTCCACGGCGTACTTTTGCAGGGTGTGCGGGGTCAGGAAAAGAGCCCTGGGGAATTCCGCTATACCCAGAATTGGATTGGAGGCCAAGGGAGTACAATCCGAAATGCTCGTTTTGTTCCACCAAACCCTGTGGACATGGTGCAGGCGATTTCGGACCTTGAGAAGTTCATCAACACCAATGCGGAATTTCACCCTCTGATTGCCGCAGCTCTCATCCATTATCAGTTTGAGACGATTCACCCATTCTTGGATGGAAACGGAAGAGTTGGACGCCTTCTGATGACACTCTATCTAATGGATCGAAAGGTCATTTCCGCTCCCGTGCTCTACCTTTCGTATTATCTGAAGATGAATCGCATCGAGTATTATGATCGCATGGAAGAGGTCAGAAGGACTGGCGATTATGAGCAGTGGATACGGTTTTTCCTGGATGCCGTAAGAGAGTCTGCCGCAGATGCAATTACAACCATTGAGCAGCTGTCCGATCTTCATGCGCGGGATGTCAAAAAGCTGGCGGATCTGTCTAATCGTCAGAAAACCACGGTAACGGCAGTATTTGAGCTTTTGGAGAAGACTCCAATCATCGATATCCGAAAGACTTCAGAGACCTTGGGGCTGTCCTACAACACTGTGGCAAATGCTGTTTCGATTCTCATAGACAAGGGTATTCTGCAACTGTCCTCCAAGACCGGAAAGACCAGAATCTATTGCTATGAAGACTATCTTTCCATCTTGCGACGTGGAACGTAAGATAACAAAAAACCTTCTCTCAAAATGGGAGAAGGCTTTTCATGACCCTTGGGCGATTCGAACGCCCGACCCCTTCCTTAGGAGGGAAGTGCTCTATCCAGCTGAGCTAAAAGATCAACAAATCTAGAATAGTCAATCGAGTCATTTTGGTCAATTGAATTCTCTTGGCGGTGGAAATGTCGGGCTTTCTTTGCTACTATTGAAGTATGGCAAAACAGAGTTTCGCAGACATTTTTGAGCAGTGGGAAAACCTCCAGAAAGACAAGGAGGGCAAGAAGACTGCGCCTGTGAAATCTCCGCCCAAGACCAAGGCTTTAGAATCGCAATCCGAGCAGAAGAATGCCTATACACCGACCGAAAGCTTTGCAGATATCTATGATGCATGGACCCAGTCCCACGACGAGGACAAGGCCATGAAGCGAAAGGCAAATGCTTCAGGCCTTAAGAAGGATACGGGACCTTCCATCAATCAGATCCGAAAGATGGACGCCCAGGCTGAGCTTGATCTTCATGAGGTTACACTAGAGGAGGCCAAGCGCCAGACTGCGGAGTTCTTGGAAAACTGCTACGCAAAGGGCCTTCGAAAGGTGCGAATTGTAACGGGTAAGGGCATTCACTCGAAAAATGGAGAGGCCGTGCTCAAGCCTGTGATTACCGCAGTGGTCACAAACCATCCACGTGTGAGGGAGGTCTTTACGCCAAAGGCCGCCGAGGGTGGAAGCGGCGCGCTTTCCGTCATCCTCAAGGGGCGCATGTAAGGCTTGACTTGGTATAATGCTATTAGAATAATAGGAATTAAGGAGCGCACATAGATGCAGAAGATTCTAGTCGGAATGAGTGGGGGAATCGATTCCTCCGTTGCAGCCTATCTTCTCAAGAAACAGGGTTATGAGGTCCAGGGTGTGACAATGAGTGTCTGGAAAGAGGGGCACAAGTTCTCGGGCGATGTGACAAAGGATGCATGCTTTTCTCCGAACAAGAAAGCGGAAATCGAGAAGACCCGAGAGATCTGCGAAAAACTCGGCATCAAGCATACGGTGTTGGACATCTCGGACCTCTATGAGTCGATTGTCCTGAAGAACTTCCGCGATGAATACATGAACGGTCGAACCCCAAACCCATGCATCTGGTGCAACCAGAAGATCAAGTTTGGTGCTATGGTGGACTATGCCCGAGAGGCGGGTCTGGAATTTGACTATTTCGCAACTGGTCACTATGCCCGCATCGAGAACCTGGATGGCCGCTATTGCCTTGAGCGCGGACTTGACCCATTCAAGGATCAGAGCTACTTCCTGTATCGTCTTTCCCAGAAGCAGCTTTCCGGAATCATGTTCCCTCTGGGATCCATGAAGAAGACGGATGTGCGAGAGATTGATGTTGAGCTTGGTTTCCATCCACAGGGAATGACCGAAAGCCAGGATTTCTACAGCGGAAGCTATTCGGATCTTCTGGACGTGGAGCCTAAGGTTGGAAACATCGTGGACTGTGACGGAAAGGTCCTTGGTAAGCACAATGGCATCTGGAACTACACCATTGGCCAGAGAAAAGGTCTTGGCGTATCTGCTCCAAAACCTCTTTACGTCATTTCCCTGAATGTGCAGAAAAACGAGGTTGTTGTCGGCTATGAGGACAAGACGGTAAACACCGTTGTGCGTGCATCGAACCTCAACTGGGTCTCCATTGATGGCATCAGCGGAACTCTTCATGCATCGGCCAAGATCCGCTCTACAGGAACTCCAGTTGTCTGTGATGTGTACATGGACAGCATGGATCGCCTATGTGCTCACTTTGATACACCGGTCAAGGCTGCAACCTGTGGCCAGAGCCTTGTCGTCTACGATGGAGACAAGGTGCTTTGCGGCGGAATCATCGAAGAGGTGGAGTAAAGTCCCATCCCATAGTCTAATCTGAAATTGTGACGCAGAGAAAAAAGAGAGGATCCCAAGTGCGGGATCCTCTTTGCGTCTAAGGCCTTTGAAAAATCAGAAAGCCCAGTTGCCGTTGCGGAAGATTGGAACTTCCTTGCCGTCTCTGGTCTTTGCTGTGATGTTCAGATCCTCGGTTCCGATCATGAAATCGACATGGATCATAGAGTGGTTCATGCCAAGGTCTCTGCACTCCTGGAGGCTGCGCTTCTCGAAATCCTTGATGCAGTCCTGGAAACCTCTACCAAGGGCGAGGTGGCAAGCTGCGTTCTCATCAAACAGAGTGTTGTAGAAAAGGATTCCGCTGTTCTTGATTGGGGAGTCGTAAGGAACCAGGGCGCATTCGCCAAGGTAGGCGGCACCTTCGTCCATGGTGATCATCTTGGTCAGAAGCTCGTTGTTTGTCTCTGCGTTCCACTCAACGGCTTTGCCGTCCTTGAAGCGGATCCAGAACTTGTCAATGAGCTGACCCATGTAGCTCAGAGGCATGGAAGCATAGACGATACCGTCGGCTCTGCTGCGATTTGGTGAAGTGAAGCACTCCTCGGATGGGATGTTCGGATTGAAGGTGATGTTCTGAAGGGATGTCTCGCTTCCGCCGCAGAACTGAGACTCCTCCATAAGGCCGACGGTGAAGTCTGTACCGTTCTTTGACTCATAGTGAAGCGTGTCAATGTTGAGGCTGTTGAGGTAGGTGTAGCGGTTGCGAAGATCCTGGTTGTGGTCCTGCCATGCCTTGATTGGATCCTCAAGAGCGCGGCTTGCGGTAAGGATTGCCTGCCAGAGCTTCTCCTGTGCCTGGTTCTTGGAAAGCTCTGGGAAGAGCTTCTTTGCCCATGCGGCGCCTGGAACGGCTGCGATACACCACTGGTACTTGTTCTCAATCTGCTCACGGTACTTCATGATCACCGGATACTTTGCCTGATTTGCCTTCTGCATCTTCTCCTGGTCAATGCCCTTCATGCCATCTGGGTCATCGGACTCGATGTGGATTCTGCAAGGGATCTTGTCGACGTAATACTGCCAGCGAGCCTCTTCCCAGTTCTCCAAGGTGGAGAGGGTTTCCAGCGAGCGATACTTGAGGTGAAGTTTTGAGTTCTTGGTGTCAGTCCAGTCTACGGTTACACGTCTTGCGCCGAGCTTGTAGCATTCCTCGGTGACCATGTTGACGAATTCCGGCTGGTCAAAGGCAGCTGTGATGACGACATCCTGGCCTTTCTGTACGTTGACTCCACATTTGGCGATAAGCTGTGCATATTTTCTGAGTACTGTCTTTTTCATGTCTATTCTCCAATTTCCTTGTTGTGCTGTTTATGTAAGGCGATTCTGTTGGTCTTGGTGAAGATCTTCTCAAAGCGCTGGACCTCGCCTTCTGTAAGGCCTGCACGAGCGATGATTGAAGTCAGAAACTCCTTGGTGAAGTCCTTCTCATCCTCGTTCTTGAAGTAGCCGATGGCGGTAAGGTCACTGATGCAGGAGTCGGTGGCTTTGTCGACGCGCTCTGTGGTGACGACGTTTGACTGTCCGCTGTAGGCCCTGAGGTTCTGATACAGGCTGTAGCTGATGATCTGCACGGCCTGGGACAGGTTCAGGGAAGGGAACTTGTCGCTTGTCGGAATGGTGACGACCATGGAGCATGCCTTGACCTGGTCATCGGAAAGTCCGTTGGATTCACATCCGAAGACCACCGAGACCTTTCCAGGTCCTAGGGTGTTGATGTGGTTTGCAAGTTCCTGCGGGTTGACGCGGCTTGTCTTTCTGCCCTTGCCTACCCGTCGGGTGGCGGCAACAGAAAGGATGCTGTCAGAGAGCGCTTCACGGATGTCTGTGAATTCCTTGCGGTTCTCGTAGAGGTCATATGCATGAAGGGCAAGCGTCCTTACACGATCCTCGTCATATATTCTGTCAGTGACCAGTGTCAGATGCGTCAGGCCCATGGTCTTCATGGCTCTGCAGACGCTACCGATGTTTGCACCGTCTTGGGTGTCGCACAGAATGATCTCTATGCGGTCCAGATTGCTTGAATTGTCCATGTCCATATTCTAAGTCATATTGCGAGATTTTCCAAGGTAGATTATGATGAAGGTATGACGGACAAAACAGAGAAGAACATAAAGACCATCAAGACCATACTCGTTGCATTCATGGTGATTGCGGTACTGGCCATTAGCAAGATTTCCGGAGAGGTGAGTATCCGGATCCTCCTTTCCGTTTTCATTTTCCTCATGGTTCTTCCTCTTGTGAACACGCTGGAGAAATCCAAGTTCCCGCAGTGGCTTGCTACCGTCATCGCGATTCTGGTCATCGCGGCATTGATCCTTTTCTTTGTCTGGTTCGTCTTCTTTACTGTCGATGTGCTGATCAAGAAGGTTCCTGACTATGCCTCCCGAATCAATGGTTTGGATGAGCTTCTCAAAGGTATGGTGGGCAAATGGATTGAGATCCCAGAGGAAGTGTCCTTCATCTCCAGCCTGAACATCGACTGGGTCGGCGCGGTTCTGATGCCGACACTCAGGACCGTCTCCGGTTCTGCCATCAACATTCTGAGCAACGTCCTGATCGTTCTCCTCATGACCGTGTTCCTTCTCATGGAGCGTCACGCCATCATCCCGAAGATCATGAACTTCGTCACTGACGAGAAGGGTAGTGAAAGGGTCTCCGGTGTATGGGAGAGAATTGTCAAGCAGGTCTCCAAGTACATCTCCATCAAGGTTCTTGTGAGTATCATCACCGGTGGTCTGTTCTATCTGATAGGTCTTCTGGTAGGTCTTGATTTTGCATTCCTGTGGGCTGTTCTGGCGGTGGTTCTCAACTTCATCCCAACCATCGGAAGCATCGTCATCACTGTTCTGATGATCATCATGTCCATTGTCCAGTTCGCACCGAACATCACGCCGATCATCATTGTCGCGGTCAGTACTGTTTTGATTCAGAATGTGATTGGAAACTTCATCGATCCGAAACTTTCCGGCAACACACTGAACCTCAGTCCATTTGTCATTCTCGTTTCCCTTTCCGTGTTCGGATTCGTTTGGGGTATCGTGGGAATGTTCCTTGCTGTTCCTCTTCTCAGCATTCTTCAGATTGTCTGTGCCAATATGGAAGAGACCAGACCGATTGCTCTGGCAATCAGTTCCGGCCGCACCATCCGAAAAGAGTTCAAGGATCGTGGACTTCGCAAGAAGATCATCAGAACTGTTCCAAAAAAGGAATCGGATACCTATTCGGATGACTTCATGTTCCCTGACAAGCAGTGACCCTTTTGTGTAAATAATAGGTAAATAATTCAAATCCTCAAATTTTGCTTGACGATTGCATTTTTCATGTGCATATTACATGTACCTTTAATGCATAGGTTTGGGGGTTCACATGGCTTATGAGATGACAGCATTCGAGAAGGAGATGGAGCAGCTTCTTCTTTCCATGAAGAGCGAGCTTAATGCAAAGATTTCAAAGTCTGATGCTGATTTCAAGAACCTCGTCGGCTCCTCCGGCGGTGGCGACAGTATTGACGTGGCCAGTGACGATCTTGACTCCAAGAAAATGGAAGCCATCGGTAAGATGGATGCAGGTAGACTCAACGCAATCAATCAGGCTCTGATCCGTGTTCGAAACGGCAAGTATGGAATCTGCGCCCAGTGCGGCAAGAAGATTCCAGAAGCAAGACTTCGCGCCCTTCCGTTTGCCCTGTTGTGTCTGAGCTGCAAAAGCAAGTCAGAGCATCGCTGACAAAAATCAGAAAAGATAGTTTTTGAAAAATGACCTCTCGGCCTCGATGGAGGTGATCCCTTCATGTCCTGGATAGACGACAGTTGTCGGATCCAGAGCAAGAAGGCGTCTGACTGACTGGATGATCTGGCTCTGTGATCCATTGATGTCGGTTCTGCCGTAGGAATGGGCAAACAGGGTGTCTCCGGAATAGAGGACGTGGTGCTGTTCGCTGTAAAGGCAGATGGAGCCGGTGGAGTGGCCTGGGGTGAATAGCACAGTAAATGGTCCTATGGAATCTCCCTCTTTCAGAAGAAGGTCCGGCTTTGGCAGGTCAAAGTCCGATTCCTTGAGCCCCGCCATAAAAAAAGATGAACCCAGAACATATCTGGCTTCTTGAAAAACCTGTTCTGGATTCATGTTCTCATGTTCGCCTAAGGCGATTTTTGCGCTCGGATACTTTGTGTGCAGTGCCATCAGTGCACCGACATGGTCAAAGTGAGTGTGTGTAAGAATGATGTGACTTGGAGCTGTGTCCAGAGCTGCCTCTATGAGATCCAGATCGTCACCTGGATCAATGACTGCGACAAATGGCTCTGAAGCTGAATTGTCCTCTACCACATAGCAATTGGTCTGGAAAAGACCTGTTCTGACACACTTACTGTTCATCTTTCTCCTTGCTGTAGTTCATCTTGACTTTTCTGCCCTTGTAGGTCTGTCCTGTGACGGCCTCAATGACACCTTCTTTCTTGTCGTTCTTGATGTAGACGAAGGAATAGTTCTGCTTGTATGCGACGGAGACGATGTCTTCTGCGGAAAGTCCTGACTTCTCACAGATGAAATCTGTCATCTCACGTGCAGATCCCTTGCTTGCCTTACCGATGTTGACGTAGAAGGAAGTCGCATTCTCTAAAGCCGGCTTTGGCTGCTGAGGCTTCTTCTCGCGCTCTGCAGACTGTGCCTTTGGCTTTACCGTTGTGTTCTGTCTTGTGACATAAAGGTATGCCAGAAGGTAACCTCTCATCATGAACGGGACATTCTTTTTCATGATCTTCTTCATGTCCTCAAGTTCCTGTGGGTTGTTGTAGAGCTTCATCTCCTCGACAAGCTCTTTGATCTTCTGGCCTCTGATATCGTTAATGGATTCAGCCATAATTTAAACTCTCCTATGAGTCAGTGAGAGGAGTATACAACATTTTGTGATTTATTTGCAGACGTTTTGAAGACGTATTTTGAAGTATATGATATATTTCATACTATGGCGAACCTTACTGCTGAAATCGACAACCTGAAAAGGGATCTGGAAAGGTCCAGGACAGAGCTTTCACGTATGTATCTTGAGCTTGGAGAGACTGCAGCCAACTGGCATCATGCCATCGCTTATGCTCCAAGTCAGGAGTCCTATGAGAAGCTCTCTGCCGTTGCACAGCAGAAAGCCGAGATTGATGCGAAAATCGCTGCCCTCAAAGCCGCAATGGATGATATGTCCATCAGTGACCGCAAGATCGAGCAGACGAAGATCTCCATGAAGGAGCTTGATTCGCGCTACAGCGTTCTGATTTCGTCACTTGGTGCCGTGGCCATTGAGATCGATTCCCAGGGCAAGCTTCCACAGAGGCTTCTCAAGTGCCTGGAACCGATGCGCGAGCACGAGAAGAGGCTGGAGGCATTCACCCAAAAGCGCGACAAATATGCGGCAACGGGCTCCAAGATGATGGCATCGTTCTACGACAACCGCATCAAGGGCCTGATGGCGAATCTGGACGAGGTCTTTGCCGATACCGGAAGAAGAATCTACAACTCCGGTGATTTCCGCGAGGTTCCGGGCCAGCGTGCAAAGGGGATTCTGGATGAGATGGAGCAGATCCGTTTCATGAAGAAGAACTACAAGAACGATATCCTGGATAACCGAAACGCCATCGATGAGGCACAGGGATCGCTCCGAACCATGGGCGCCTTTGGAGAGGAGAACCGAAGGCTTCGTGAACTGCAGAGCCAGCAGGACCAGATTGCGGACAGGCTTTCTGACCGTTACACCGAGTATGGCAACATTCTTGCCGATGGCATGCAGTACTGGATCGACGGAGAGGCTCCGGAGGAGCTGCAGAAATGCTGCACCCAGATCATCCGTCAGGAAAAGCGCATTGCCCAGCAGAACCTGAATCTGGAGCACTGCATGATGGAGCGCGACATCGAGATCCATAACATGCAGCTTTCCATGCTTTCGGAGCAGATGAACCATCTGAACAGCCAGATCCAGGCGATTGAGAACCAAAAGGCAGAACTTCAGCTGAAGCTTGATGCGGAGCTGAAGGCCGTCTCTGACCTGCGAATGCGTCAGAGTGAATTGACACAGCAGGCATCGCTGATCCAGTGATGCCAAGGGGAGATATAACATGCAAGAGGAAGTCTTGACCAACGTGGCTGAAGAGGTCAGCCATTTCAACCAGTTCCTTGAGAACTCAGCATTTCAGATCATCACGGTCATCGTTGCACTGGTTTTCGGTTATCTGATTATCTGCAACGTCGTGAAGATGATTAAGATGGGTCTTCTGTCCAGCAAACTGGATAATGCACTTGTGAACTTCGTCGTCACAATCGTGCGATTCTTTCTGTTTCTGGCTCTCATCTTCTATTGTCTTGGTGTTCTCGGACTGCCGCTTACCGGAATCGTCAGTGCCATTTCGGCCATGACTCTTGCCATTGGCTTGGCTGTCAAGGACATCATCAGCAGTGTGGCAAACGGCATCATGATCGCAACCACCGCTCCGTTCAAGGAAAACGACTATGTTGAAATCGGTGGTGTTGGTGGAACCGTCAAGGAAGTTGACCTCATGCACACCGTCCTGTTCACACCGGACAACAAGAAGATCCTGCTTCCGAACTCAAAGGTCTTTGCCTCTGAGATTGTGAACTATTCCTCCAACGAGTTCCGCAGAATGGACCTCACCGTCGGAATCGATTATGCCGAAGATCCAGAGAAGGCAAAGGCCATTCTCATGGAGATCGTCAAGAATCATCCTCTGGTCTGTGAGTCCCCAGCTCCTGCAATCCATTACAACTACGATAACGACAGCGCCATCACCCTCAAAGTCAGGGTCTGGTGCAAGAATTCTGACTACTGGACAGTCAACTGGGATCTTAGTGAGAACATGACAAAGACCCTCATCAACAAGGGTGTTGAGATTCCGTTCCCTCAGGTTACTGTAAGCTACAGAAAGGATGGTGAGTGATATGAACAGTGATATTTTCGCAAGCGCCGCTTTTACAAAGATGCTCTATTCCGTCATCTTCTGGATCGTTTTCTACGTCATCGTCAAGATCCTTACCGTCAACTCCGGTATTGGAACCAACCTTCTGAACCAGTGCCTCAAGAGAGTCTCCAAGTTGCATCGATGCACCATCGACCTCAGACTCCTTTGTACAGACTCCTCTGATGCAAAGACCGAGAAGCAGCTCAAGTGTCTGACACAAATCATCAAGAGAGAGCAGAGAATCTCCAAGATCCTGGAGGTTTACCTGTTTGATGACAAGAACGATCAGGACGTCATTGCTGCCAAGAAGCTCTTTGATGCCATTCCGGATATCTGCCGCTCCATCGTCGTTCAGACCTCTGAGGGCGATATGGGTGATATTGGAGACAAGTTCAAGACCATTGATGCAAACATCAAGTCCGCACAGGAATTCGTTAAGAAGGCAATCAGCCTCGACATCAAGAAGAAACTGCTTAAGATATGATCAGACACAAGAGAGTTCTGCTGCTGGCGCTCGTGCTGGCAGCTGTTGTAAGTATGCCGCTTTTCGCTTCCGTCACAGGGGGAATCTTCGGTCTCAGGACTGCAAGTACCGACCACTTTGACATCATCTATGAAAAGGGAAATGAGGCGACCGCGTCCGTGGTCTATGACAGTTGTGAGCGCCTGTATGACTCTCTTGTCCAGTATTACGGCAAGGACCCGAAACTGCATATCCCAGTGGTCATCACCAGCCAGTTCAAGGTCCTCAATGCCTACTACGCAAATTATCCGGCAAACCACATTGTGCTCTTTGACACGGTAAGTCCTGTCGGAGAGCTTTCCAATTATCCAAGTACCATTGAGTACGTCTTCAAGCATGAACTGACACATGCTTTCCAGTTCAACCTCAGGAGCAAGGTTGTGCAGGTTCTGTCGGACATCTTCGGTGATGTTGTTTCCATATCGCCGCTTCTTTACATGTATCCTTCCATGTCCGAGGGTGGTGCGGTTGTAAGCGAAAGCCTTGACGGCTATGGAAGACTCAACGATTCCTATGCTATGCAGATTGTGAAGCAGGCTAAGATCGAAGGCATGTTCCCTCAGTGGATTGATATCGCAGGTGCCCGTGACACCTATCCGTCAGGACTTCTGTACTACAACTTCGCTGCAGCCTTTTTGCAGTTCCTTTCCCTTACATATGGCTATGATACGGTTGCAGACCTCTATGTGAACTTCGGCCAGCCAGGCTGGTTCAATTCTGTTGGCGCAATCTTCAAAGATCATCTGGGAATCCCCGTGGAGCAGGCATGGCTTCGTTTCTTTGAGTGGGTGGACGTTCCATCCGAGGTCTTGCAGTCCTCTGCAGTATCTGCCTTCGATAAGGACGGTGTATATTCAGACCTAGTGGTCTCCGAAAGCGGACACGTCTATGTCTATGACTCAGCTTCCTGGCGTGTGCTTGAGTTTTCCTCTGATCTTTCTACCTGTGAAGAGATTCTCTTGGCTCCGACCAATGGACCAGAGCTTGATGTGAGTGACAATGGTCTCAAACTCGTGCTTGTGCCTGAGGTTCTTGAGGGTAGGTCCTCTCTGAAGCTTGTCAATGTGAATGGCTCTTCTCGTGGCCGTTTGGTGCATAGATTCTCATCTCTTAAGAAGGATATCCGTGGTGGTTGCTTTGTGACCATCGATGGCACAAAGTATGTACTGACCTATGCAAATGATGGGCAGGTCACAAGTCTGGACCTCTATGACATGGTCAAGTACAAGGTCGTAAAGGAAAAGAGCCTGGAGCTTGGCTACGGGGTGACAGCCTCCGAGTTCTGCAGCATCGCTGATGCAAAGGTCGCTTTCCTTCTAAGCTATGCCTCCCATGACTATGTGGCGATTCTTGACCTGTCCGATATGAGCGTGCGCATTGTCGATAACCCAATTGATGCCCAGCTGACATCCCTTAGCGTCGGTAAGGGCGCTGATTCGGACGTCCTGTGTTTCACATGGTATCCATCCGGTACCGATGACGCTTCCCTTGGTCGCTATGGCGAGCTTGATGTGCATGACATGGTGGTAAGACTTTCACAGACCAACGTCAACGGAAGTATGAACAGTGCACTTCGACTGGGCGATACCATTGTGTTTGTGGCCAAGTTCTATGATGCCTACAGCCTCAGAACCATTGATGTTGCTGCCATGGATTTCTTCATGGAAGGTGTGCTTGAGACAAGTGAGATGTTCGAGGCTCCTGCTCCAGATCCAGGACTGCTGAAAAGTGCTTCCAAGATTTACCTGCCGTTCAAGTACGCAAAGGATGGTGTCCTTCTTCCGTTTGCCAGAGCAACCTATGGCTCTAGTTCCTATGACTTTGGTCTTGGACTGTCCTGGGTTACCATGGATCCGACAGAGACCTATGGTCTTGAGATCAGCGCCGGATCGGGTTGGAACAGTGTCGTCTTCGCATCGGTTGCTCTGAATTCCACAAGTGTGATCCCATACAATGTGTATGGTACCTATTCCTATTACGCACAGGAGAACATCCATAGCCTTGAGACCGGTTTTGACGCTTCGTTTGGTTTCAATCTTGGGCATGTGGGTGAAAGGCTTTCTTTCAGCGATGAGTTTGACTATTGTCTTCTGTTCAAGAACGCAGAGGGGCTGATTGATCGGATCCGGCACAATTACTTCATGTTCGAATATTCGAATATGAGGGCAACGGGGCTTGGTATCTATGACAGAAAGGGTTTCTCCGTTTCCGGTCATCTGAGGGGACTGGACCCTGGTCTTTCCTTCTCAATCCTTTTCCCTCGCACACTGTGGTTCGAGTGTAAGGGCTCTGTTACTTACAATCTTCCACTGACTCTGACATTCTCCGCCAACTATGACTTTGCACTGGATTCGTTCAGTTTCCTGGGCTTTGCCGATATGGTGCTTTACAGTCATGAACTTCAGACAGGCATCCCATTCTTTGGTCTGTATCTGACACGCGAGGTTGTGGATCTGCAGTACACGGGGACATTTTCCACCCATGACATGACTTACAACAACAATCTTAAGTTCTCGATGCTGCTTTACATGTCTCCGGTTGTGGGTGAGTACCTGACGAATCTCCAGTTCAGTCTTGGTGTTTCCCTGTTCACGGACCTGAAAGATTACACAGGTGTGACCCTTGCATTTGGCGCAAACCTGTAAGTTTCTGCTTTAGAGGTTGCAAAAATGGCCTATACTTAGTATATATTAAGTATAGGCTTCGTTTTTAGGAGGACGCATGGATCATACATATATCGCAATTGATCTGAAGTCCTTCTATGCCTCTGCTGAATGCAGGCGCCTGCAGCTGGACCCTCTGAACACGAACCTTGTCGTTGCTGACCAAAGCAGAACCGAAAAGACCATCTGTCTTGCGGTGTCTCCACCGCTAAAGGCTCTGGGAGTTTCGGGACGACCACGACTTTTTGAGGTCGTACAGAAGGTCGCCGAGATCAACGCTGCCAGAAAACTCAAGGCGCCAGGAAGACGTTTTCGTGACAAATCCTACTATGAAGCCGAATTGAAGGCAGACCCATCACTGGAAGTGGATTATGTGGTGGCTCCACCGCACATGGCACATTACATGAATGTGAGTGCCTCCATCTATGATATCTATCTCAATTATGTCGCAGCCGAGGATATTCATGTGTACTCGATTGATGAGGTGTTCATTGACGTGACCCATTACCTTGGCACTTATCGCATGACAGCGCGTGAACTTGCCATGGCAATGATTCGCGATGTCCTTTCGGCAACAGGAATTACAGCTACGGCTGGTATCGGACCGAACATGTTTTTGTGCAAGGTCGCCATGGACATTGTGGCCAAGCATATTCCGGCCGATAAGGATGGTGTTCGCATTGCCGAACTGGATGAGATGTCCTTCCGCCGTCAGCTCTGGAGTCATACCAAGTTGACGGATTTCTGGAGAATCGGACATGGAACAGCTGCAAAGCTTGAGACCTTTGGTATGCATACCTTGGGTGATGTCGCTCGCATGTCGCTGAAGAATGAACGTCTTCTGTATGAACTCTTTGGCGTAAACGCAGAGCTTCTGATAGACCATGCCTGGGGCTGGGAACCGTGTACCATGGCGCAGATCAAGGCCTACAAGCCTCAGAACAACAGCCTGAGCTCTGGCCAGGTCCTCCCGGAACCTTATGATTTTGAAAAGGGGCGGCTCATTGCCAAGGAGATGGCAGACAACCTTGCCCTGGACCTTCTGGAAAAAGGGCTTTGCACGAACAACGTCTCTCTTTATATCGGTTATGACTCCAAATGCCCAGATGGTTTTGATGGGCCTTTCGGCTACGATTGGTATGGCAGAAAGACGCCAAAGAGCGTTCATGGTGGTGTCAAACTGGACGAATACACCTCTTCCGCAGTGACGATCACCAAGGCAATTATGGAAATCTATGATCAGATAGTGGATAAGAGGCTGTGGGTCCGTCGGGTCAACATAGGTGCTGGCGGTGTTGTTCTGGAAGGCTACGAACAGTTGTGTGCAAACGAGCAGCTTGACCTTTTCACCGACTACGATGCCCTGGAGAACGAGAAGCGCAAGAAGCGTGAGCAGCGCGATAAGGAAAAGCGACAGATGCTTGCCGTCCTGGAAATCAAGAAGCGTTTTGGAAAGAACGCCCTGGTTCGTGGTATGAACCTGGAGGAAGGGGCCAAGACCATTGACCGCAACAATCAGATCGGAGGGCACAAGGCATGACAGACAATTATGAGGATATCATCAACCTCGAGCATCACAAGTCCGAGAACTATCCCTGGATGCCTGAAGCCGACAGGGCTGCCCAGTTCGCACCTTTTGCCGCTCTCGTCGGTTTTGAGGACTTGATTGAGCAGACGGCACGTCTTCATGCCTCCAAGCTGGATGAGAAGCACAAAAGCGAATTTGACGAATGATTTTCCAGAAAGCAAGAAAAAATGAAACATCGTTTCATTTTTTCATTGACGTATGCTCCAAGTGGTTATACTATATGTCTATAGAAATAAATACGGCAATTGCATTCCCATTTGCCAACGGAGGATACAGACATGGCAAACAAGTATGTCACATTCGGCGAGATCATGCTCAGACTCAAGTCTCCAGAGCACGAGAGATTCTTCCAGTCACCAGTTCTTGAGGCAACATTCGGTGGCGGAGAGGCAAACGTTGCAGTCTCTTTGGCAACATTCGGAGAGAAGGCTACATTCGTAACAGCACTTCCAAACAATGCTATCGGTGAGGCATGTCTTGCAGAAGTCAGAAAGCACGGCGTTGATACAAGCTACATCAACATGACTAAGGACGGAAGAGTAGGTATCTACTATCTCGAGACTGGTGCCAACCAGAGACCAAGCCTTGTCGTTTATGATAGAGCAGAGAGCTCCATCGCAAAGGCTCAGCCAAGCGACTTCGATTTCGATGCTATCATGAAGGATGCCACATGGTTCCATGTTACAGGTATCACACCAGCTGTAAGCCAGAACTGTGCTGATTGCGCTCTCGAGGCAATGAAGGCTGCCAAGAAGGTCGGAGCAACAGTTTCCATCGACCTCAACTACAGGAAGAAGCTCTGGAAGTATGGCAAGACAGCTGTCGAAGTCATGAGAGAGCTCACAAAGTATGCTGATGTCATCATCGCAAACGAAGAGGACATCCAGAAGTGTCTCGGCATCGAGCTTGACCAGGATGTCACATCCGGTAGCCTCGACAAGAACGCTTACCAGGCTCTCACAGACAAGGTCAAGGAGCAGTTCCCTAACGTCAAGCAGGTTGCAGTCACTCTCAGAGAGTCCAAGAGTGCTGACCACAACGGTTGGTCCGCAGCTCTCAACGGCAAGACAGGTTTCTACTTCTCACGCCACTACGAAATCACAGATATCATCGACAGAGTCGGTGGTGGTGACAGCTTCTCAGCTGGTATCATCTACGGTCTTTCCAACTACGAGGACGAGCAGTACGCTCTCAACTTCGCTGTTGCAGCTTCCGCTCTCAAGCACACAATCCCTGGCGACTTCAACCTCACAAGAAAGAGCGAGGTCGAGGCACTTTGCAAGGGTGACGGTTCCGGAAGAGTCCAGAGATAAGGACCTGCTTTCGGGCAAATGCTGTGTCGCAGCACTCGAGCCGTACAGAAAGTACTGTCTCTCGTTTGCTCCGTGCCTTTGCCCGAAATCGTAGATATGGAAGATGCCTTGGGCCAATTTCGTTGTCGCTGCGCTTGGGCCGTACACAAAGTACTGTCCCCTCGCTTGCTTCTAGGACTTGGCTCCAGGTCGTAGGCAAATTGGAAAAAACTTTCGGGCAAATCATTTCGGCGGATAGACTTGAGTGCTGTCCGCCACAATTGAATTAGGAGAAAACAATCATGTCAAAGAACTATGATGATCTGATTAAAGTAGTTAATGGAATCGGTATTGTTCCGGTTATCGTTCTCAACGACCCAGCCAAGGCTGTTCCACTTGCCAAGGCTCTCATCGCTGGCGGAATCCCATGTATCGAGGTCACATTCAGAACAGCTGCTGCTGAGGCTTCCATCAAGGCAATCAACGCAGAAGTTCCAGAGATGCTCCTTGGTGCTGGTACCGTCATCACAATCGAGCAGGCTGAGAAGGCTATCGCAGCTGGTGCTAAGTTCATCGTCTCCCCAGGTCTTGATGAGAACATCGTCAAGTGGTGTCAGGAGCGCGACGTTCCAGTATTCCCTGGTGTCTGCACAGCAAGTGAGGTCCAGAAGGCTGTTTCCCTCGGACTGAACATTCTCAAGTTCTTCCCAGCTGAGGCTTCCGGTGGCGTCAACATGATCAAGAACCTCTGCGGTCCATTCCCACAGGTCAAGTTCATGACAACTGGTGGTATCAGCCCAGCTAACCTCGCTGAGTATGCTGCATGCCCATTCGTCACAGCAGTCGGCGGATCCTGGATGGCTAAGGCTGACCTCATTGAGAAGGAAGATTGGGCAACCATCACAGCTATGTGCCGTGAGGCTGTCTGCGCAATGAACGGTTTCCAGTTCATCCACTTCGGTATCAACACACCAAGTGCAGAGGATGCTTCCAAGGCTGCAGATTGCCTCAGCATCTTCGGAATGCAGAAGAAGGTTGGAAACTCTTCCACATTCATGAATGCAGAGATTGAAGTCATGCACAGCATGTTCAAGGGTGAGTGCGGTCACATCGGTTTCAAGTGCTACAACGTTGAAAGATCCATCAACTACCTCTCCAACTATGGTTTCACAGTTGATGAGGAGACCGTCAAGACAGATGCAAAGGGTAAGATTAAGGTTGCTTACCTTAAGCAGCAGGTCGCTGGCTTTGCAATTCATCTCGTAAAGGCTTGAGTGGAGTAACTCATGGAACTTGGTGCAGTAGGACGCGCATTGAGCCTTCTTGAGGTTCTGTCAAAAGTCAAATCCTCTAACCTGGAAGCCCTATCCAAGGAGACTGGGCTTCCAAAGGCTACTGCCCTGAGACTTCTTGCATCACTTTGCGAGCAGGGATATGTCCATCGAGATGATTCTGATCGTTATAGTCTGACACTTCGGATGTTCAGCGTGGGTTCTAGGGCTCTGGGGCACGTTGACCTTCTTGATGTTGCAGGTCCTGTCGCTGAGGCTCTCAGAGATGAGACCGGAGAGACTGTGCACATTGGAATCCTGGAAGGTTACAGAGCTGTCTATGTTCTGAAGAAAGAGAGTCTTTATACCATTCGCATGTATTCCAGAGTGGGACGAACCATTCCACTTCATTGTTCTGCAATTGGTAAATGTCTGCTTTCCGACCAGAATAAGGAATATATCGATGGATATATTGCCGAAGTCGGACTGAAAAGATACACAAAAAAGACTGTCTGCACACCAGAGGATCTGGAGAATGTCCTGAAGCAGGTCAGAACAAACGGTTACGCTGTTGATGATGAGGAGCATGAGGAAGGAATCTACTGCATTGCAGCACCGATTCGTGATTCCTCTGGAGAGGTTGTTGCCGCAATGAGCATGTCCACTCCGCTTTTCAGACTTGACAGAGACAAGCTGGAAGACCTTTATGCAAGAGTGAAGGCCGGTTGTGATGAGATATCAAAGGCCTTAGGGTACATCGTTGAGTGATTTGACGATATTAAGGAGAAAAACGAATGAACGATAATCTGAAGAGATTCAGTTTGGAAGGAAAGCTTGCCTGGGTTACAGGTGCTTCCTATGGAATCGGTTATGCCATTGCCCTGTGCTATGCAAAGGCTGGTGCAAAGATCGCTTTCAACTGCAGACATCAGGAAGGTCTGGACAAGGCTCTTGCTGAATATGCTAAGGACGGCGTCACTGACGTCCGCGGATACATCTGTGATGTGACAGATGAGAAGCAGGTCTATGACACACTTTCTCAGATTGAGAAGGATTTCGGACAGACTGTCGATATCCTCGTCAATAATGCAGGTATCATCAAGAGAATCCCAATGACAGAGATGTCAGCTGCTGACTTCAGACAGGTCATCGATATTGACCTCACAGCTGCATTCATCGTGTCCAAGGCTGTTCTTCCTGCCATGATTGAAAAGCGCAAGGGAAAGATCATCAACATCTGCTCTATGATGAGTGAGCTTGGTCGCGAGACCGTCAGCGCCTATGCTGCAGCAAAGGGTGGTCTGAAGATGCTCACAAGAAACATCTGCTCCGAGTATGGTAAGTACAACATCCAGTGTAATGGTCTTGGCCCAGGTTACATTGCAACACCTCAGACAGCTCCTCTCAGAGAGCGTCAGGCTGACGGAAGCCGCCATCCATTTGACAGCTTCATTGTTGCAAAGACTCCAGCAGAGCGCTGGGGAACACCAGAAGACCTTTCCGGTCCAGCTCTGTTCCTTGCTTCTGATGCTTCTGACTTTGTCAACGGTCAGGTCCTCTACGTCGATGGTGGTATTCTTGCCTACATCGGAAAGCAGCCATGAGTCTGATTTGATCTGGTATAGGGGAGCGGTGAAAGCCGCTCCTTTTCTTTATGGTTCACAAGGTGTTTGGTGATACAGAGTGAACAGATGACACAGATTGAACAGATGCTACAGGCAACACAAAACAACACAGATTGCTAGTGGGAAACTATGGCGGCCATGACAATCATTAATTGTCTCAGGAAATGAGGCATGAAGTAAGTTTCAGTTCTGCTTGGCTCTGTAGTTGTCGCAGGCATAGCGAAAGTGCTCAAGAAGGTTCTTGTGCGCAAGTCTTGCGACTTTGCTGTGGGAACACAGAACGTCAAAACCATGATAGGCACCTTCATAGACATCACAGCTTGCCTCGACTCCAGCGGCCTTCAGCCTTTCTATGAATGTAAGAGTCTCATCCAAGAATGGCTCAATGCTACCGACAAAGGTGTAAGCTGGAGGAAGACCTTCAAAGTTCTCAAGTCGTCCTGGGGCAGCATAGGGTGGAACGTCACTGGCCTGATAGAGGTCTTGGAGATACATCTTCCATGCATTGATGTTGGATTTTGTGTTCCAAACCGGAGCATCATTGTTCTGTGAAGAGGCTGTGAGCATTCTGTCATCGAGCATCGGGTAAAGAGGCATCTGAAAGGCGATGGAGATTTCACCTTTGTCTCGTGCATAGATGCAA
Source organism: Sphaerochaetaceae bacterium (assembly GCA_024405015.1). Lineage (GTDB taxonomy): Bacteria > Spirochaetota > Spirochaetia > Sphaerochaetales > Sphaerochaetaceae > UBA9732. The sequence continues at coordinate 31,578 of JAKSPE010000001.1, read as the reverse complement.
AGCGCTTCGGTTAGGCCTCCACCTGCACTGGAACCTGCAACCATGATCTGATCATTGGAAATCCCAAGTTCTGTGCTATTTGTGACCATCCATTTAAGTGCAAGATAGCAGTCCTCCAAGGCGGCAGGATACGGTTTTTCCGTTGCAAGTGTGTAATAAGGGGCAACAACGGTGCAGCCGCTTTGCTCAATGAACTCTAGGATTGTCATGATGTCCTGATCTGGTGCCCCTATGCAGTAACCACCGCCATGGATCCAAAGGATTCCAGGTGCTGCCTGCGGCTTCTCTTTTGGTCCATAGATGACAATGTCCATCAGGCTGCCATCTTCTCTCTGGATCGAGACCCTTTTGCAGGATAGCCCACGAGGTTTTCTGCCGATCAGAAATGTTCTGATGATTCTGTTGAAAAGAAAGAAGGTACTGTCTTTGTAGTAGGGAAGGATGGTGCGTACGGCTGTACCCATGAATCTGAGTTCCCCTTTCATGTCCCTGTTTCTGATGCTATGTGCCATTATGTGCTTCCCCTAAATGGATTATAGACCAAATGGGATTAAATTCAATCAATTGCACCAATTGACTATCACTGCCTGGTATGGTACTTTTACAAAGTCCTGAAAAGGAATGCCGGAGTGGCGGAATGGTAGACGCGCTAGACTCAAAATCTGGTGTCAGCAATGGCGTTCGGGTTCGAGTCCCGTCTCCGGTACTGTTTAGATAATGCTAGCTTCTTTGAAATCAAGGGGTTAGCATTTTTTTATGTCTTAAATGTTTCCAAAACTGTTACCAAACCGCATCGAGTGATGTTGCGTTATGTCAATGATACAAAGAAAGAGGTCGACAAGTACTCTGTTAGCCTCCAATTGGCATCAGGCTTGTCGACCTCTATGAATATAATAATCAAATCAAAGGATATTTCCGATAGAGGTCCCCTCAAAACAGCATAAAAGTCACTGAATCTGTACCGTTTCGGAATTGCAATTCAAAACATAGTTGGACCAGTGCGAAGAATTGATATCAAAACCACATGGGCTCATTAGTTGTTAGTGCAGAATTTAGCTTTTTCTTCTTTCGACAAAGAACCGGGTTCTACACCCTTTGCTTTGGCATATTTTACAAGACCTCTGTAATCAATCGATACTGAAGGCATATCCTTGAGGAGGATAGGACCAGGAGTCTTGGATAGACTGTCCTTATACTTTTGCATCTGTCCATTCATAGTCATAAACCTCTCTGATTGTTTTCGCAGCTTTATCGTCAATCATAAAATGGAAAGGGTGACGAATCCCAATGTGCATTGCTCCAAATGCATGCGCATAGTGTTTAAGAAGAATTTCATTTGCAGCAAAGCCGTAAAGATAACCTTCGTACCCATATTCACAAGATTTATCAGCGGCAATGGCAAACAAATGTCCACCTACTCCCATGTTCTTGATTTCGGAAGTAAGTTCTTTGTTATTTTGTGGGGCAGCAACCATCCAAGAAACATATATGGCTTTGGAACCTTCATCTTTCTCAATAGCAATCAACCCTTGGATATCTACTGTTCCCTTGATAACAAGAGCATATATTTCGCAGTCATCCAATAGTTTATCCCAGTCAACATACCAACCGTTTTCTTTGTTGTACTTGCTTAGGAAAGATTTCCTGACAACTCTGATTACTTCAGTAGGGATTATCTCTCCTGTCTTTGCATCTTTCAGACACGGAGTCATTTCATCTATCCAAACACAGATCATTCGAATCCCTCCTGTCTATAGTATAACACAAAGCAACGCGATTATCATTTATATTTCTTTTCAAAACAGTACAATGTTGATGAATCAGTAGGAAGAGTCAATCATTACTCCAAGGTTATTTCAGTTGACCTGTTCTTGCCTGCAGTATTGGTCTGGGAGCACTTAATCAAAACACCAAAAACAATTCGTGGGTTCGGATTTTTACCAAGTCAGGAATGATGGATTAGATGGAAATTGAAAATCTTGGGAATTAATTATTGAAAATCTTGGGAATGAAATTGAAATTTGGGGTGGTATAATAAAGATAAAGTTTGGTTTATTCTGCAAATGCAACGAATAAGTGCAAAATGTCGCCGTTCGTTGCTGGAGTGCAATGCTGCATCTTCCTACGATGTTGCCATGAGGAGAACCGTTATGTTAGGTGAAAACATCGCTAGAATCAGAAAAGAGAAGGGGCTTACACAAGAAGCCTTTGCAGAGAAGATCCATGTGGTCAGACAGACTGTATCCAAGTGGGAGACTGGTATGGCAGTTCCTGATGCTGATGCCTTGTGTCGCATTGCAGATGCTCTTGAGGTATCGGTGTCTCAGCTTCTGGGGAGGCCAGAAGAGGAAAAGCCTACAGACGACAAGGCTCTGGCAAATGCACTTGCTGCCATCAATGAGCAGATTGCAAGACGTAATCGCAACAATGAGAGGATCTTGGGGATTGTGAAGAAAGTCTTCATTGCAGTGGCAATTCTGTTCGCCCTGATTGTTGTCATGACCATTCTTTCTGTCATTGTGTATTCTGTTGATCCGAAGGCGGTTCGGGTCTCTGCAAGTTTCTCTGTGGTATCGGAGGATGGCGAGGTCATTTCTGAATCTGTTCCTGCGCCTGGAAACGGACATTCTGTTATGACATTCTCAATGCTATTGGGCTGGATTGCATTTGCAGTTCTTCTGGTTGTTGTGGGGATTTTCCTTTTCAGAAAGAGACGGGATAAGTATAATGAATCGTAACATGAAGGTGAAAAAAGTTCTTTCAATCATCCAATGGGTCTCGTTTTCATTCTTTCTCGTTTTGTGGCTTGCCGTAGGCATCAACTTCATTTGCGGGAATTATGATATCCAGACTCTGGTATATGTGGCATCATTTTTTGCTGTTTGTACATTTTTCTGTTGCTTCATCAATGTGACTATGTATGCCAAGTGTCCTGCATGTGGTGGAAAACTATTTGGCAGATCCAACTATTGTCCACACTGTGGCGTAAAGTTGAAGGAAAAACAATGACTCCAAGGAAAGCCCAACATCTTTCAGCCATGCTTCTTGTTATAGGTATGCTTACAATGCTTTGCGCCTATGTCTGGGAACCTCTCTTTTTCGTTGGTGCCGTTATTGCTGTTTCCAGTTTGATTCCTCATTTTCTGTTCAATCGCTGTCCTCACTGTGGAAAGCTTTTGGGAAAAAGTCTCGGTAAATACTGCCAGTTCTGTGGAAAGGATATCGAGAAATCTTGAGCGGACAGAACTTCTCTGAAAATGACAGGAACTTCATGGGAAAAGCCACTATCCTTGCTTTCGTAGGTTTCAGACGGTAAAGTAAGTGAAAGGGGTTTTGCATGAAGTGGCTTGAGAGCATCAGAAAGACAGTTGAGGTGATCGAGGAGAATCTGTGGGACGAGGATGTGCTGACAAAGGTCGCACAAGAGGTCGCCATTTCCCCGCTTTACCTGCAGAAAGGTTTTCAGACGCTTACTGGCTACACGCCAAGTGAGTATGTCCGAAACAGACGTCTCTACTGCGCTGCGCTTGATCTTTTGAACACAAGCCAGAAAATCATAGACATTGCGCTCAAGTATGGCTATGAAACGCCAGAAAGCTTCACAAAGGCCTTTTCCCGCTTCCATGGTGTGACACCTACACAGCTTAGGAAGGACAGCTCTAAGATGACTGTATTCCTTCCTCTGACAATCCAAGTCTCAATCAGTGGAGGTGACAAGATGGATTATGTGATCGAGAAGATGGACAGTTTCAAGGTAATCGGTTGGAACAGGCGTTTTTCCTTTGAGAATTCCTATGAGATGATCCCAAAGTTCTGGGACGAAGTGTATCAGAAGTATGTGCTTCCGTACTGTGATAAGCCAGACTGGCCACAGGGCGAGACTCAGAAGGCTGTGACAGAGAACAACATCGGTTCCTTTGGCGTGTGCATTGAAGAGGACCGAGAGAGCGACTTTGACTACATGGTCGCAGGTCTTTACAAGGGCGGAGAAGTTCCGAGCGACATGCGGGTATTTGAGGTTCCGGCTCTTACATGGGCAAAGTTCCGATGTAAGGGTCCGCTTCCTGGAGCACTTCAGAGCATCAATACCAAGATCTTCCAGCAGTGGCTTCCAGGAAATCCTGATTGGGAGCTTTCAGCAGGCTTCAATCTGGAGTATTATACAGAAGAAGGCGGTCCGGATGATGCTGACTACGAAAGTCAGATCTGGATTCCTGTGAAACCTGCAAAATGTTGATTTGAATGCACCAATTGCGCGATTTTTGTGAAAATGCAACCGCTGGTTGACAAACTTCCAAGTACAGTTGGTGGTCTGCCAACCAGACTTTTCGGATAATTGGCAACGTAAATCAAACGCAAAACGCAGGTTCTGACAGAGCCTCAAGGAGTGAATATGATACTTGCCGATAAGATCATAAACGAGAGAAAGAAGAACGGTTGGTCACAGGAAGACCTCGCAGAGAAGCTGGGTGTCTCAAGACAGTCTGTCTCCAAGTGGGAAGGTGCACAGAGCATCCCAGACCTTCAGAAGATTGTTCTCATGGCAGAGATCTTCAATGTGAGTACCGACTATCTGTTAAAAGATGATATGGAGCCACAGGAAAGACCTGAGAAGACTTTATATGAAAGCCAGGAGACCGAGCGGGACTCTGATGTCAGAAAGGTGAGTCTAGAAGAGGCCAACGCTTTCATGGAGTCGGAGCGACGTAGAGCGCCAAAGCTTGCCCTGGGTGTTTCCATGTTCATCTTAAGTCCGGTTCTTCTGATTCTGCTTGCAGGCGGAGTCGAAGAGGGCTTTGTGCACGTGTCCGAGAGCATTGCCATCTTCATGGGTCTTGCCATGCTGTTTGTGCTGATTGCAGGTGGTGTGTTCGTCATTCTCTCAGAGGGAAGACGTAAAATCGATTATGTTGACTTTGAAGACGAAGAACTTGAGACCGCTTATGGTGTCTCTGGTATTGTGAAGGAGCATCGTTCTGCCTATCAGGATACCCATAATCGCAAAGTGACCCTCTCGGTTATCATGTACATTCTGTGTGCACTTCCATTGATTCTGGTTGCTGTGCTTGAGACCTCAGATTTCATGATCATCTGCATGGTCGGTGTCATGCTTGCCATCGTGGCTGTGGCAACCTACATCATTGTCGAGTCCAATGTCATCATGAACAGCTTTGAGATTCTGCTGCAGGACAGAGACCACACTCCAGAGAAAAAACGCAAGGAGGAAGAGTCCTCCGAACTTTCCGGTATCTACTGGAGCATCATCACCGCTCTGTATCTTGGTCTTAGCTTTCTCACTGGTCGCTGGGGAAGAACATGGATCATCTGGCCTGTAGCAGCCGTTGCCTATCCTGCCATTGAGGCTCTTGGAAGAGTGATTTCCGGAAAGAGAGGAAAATGATCAGAACTCAGGTTCCAGCTCAAAGCGCATCGGAACCTTTGTCATCGGATGTTCAAATTCAAGTACCTTCGCCTGTAGCATCAGGCGAGGGTATTTTTCATTTGGGGCAGTGCCATACAAGGCATCGCCGTGAATCGGACATCCAAGTCCTGAGGCGCAGTGGACTCGAAGCTGATGGGTGCGACCTGTTCTTGGCTCCAGTTTCAGGCGTGTGCACTTTTTGCCAAAGCGGTTTTCAATCTTGATTCGCGTCCAGTCGGTGACAGCTTTCTTTCCTTGCTCAAAGTCGACGATCTGGTGCGGTCGGTTATCGGTATCCAGACGAATCGGAAGCTCTATGGTGCCGCTTGTCTCGAGGATAAGGCCATCGACCAGTGCCTCATACTCCTTGTGTACCCGATGCTGCTCGAAATCCAGCGACAAAATGTCGTGTGCCTTCTTGGTAAGGCCCAACACCAGAAGTCCGCTTGTGGCCTGGTCCAGGCGATGGATGCACGGCTGCTGGATACAACCGTCAAAGAGACTACGGACTCGAGAGGCGACACAATCCTGTTTGTCTGGTCCTCGACCTTCGATGCTGAGCATGCCACTTGGCTTGTTCACCACAACGATGTCAGAGTCCTGGTACAGGATATCAAGACCGACGATGGTCGGAAGAATCGGCTTGCAGCGTGCATCGCAAGGGCCGTGAAAGCTCTTGTGCGGATGAGATCCATCGCCGTAGAAAAACTCGCAAAGCGACAGTGGGCGTTTTTTGTTCAGGTATGCATAGCTTAAGAGTCTTGGTGCACAACAGTCACCTGTTCCTGCAGGAGCATTTGGAAAAATGTCGGACAAGACAGCCTTCGAGCCATCGTGACATGTGAATATGTACTGGTCTTTGACTTCGCTCCAAGCCTTTTGTGAAATCTCTCTGGTGCTGCCTTCTGCGCTCTTGATCAGAGTGTCATAGCGCTTGAGTAGGGTACTCATGGATGAGACATCAAACACAGGTGGTACAAAGCCGTCAGCGGTGTAGGAGCCTTCCAATTCGCCGGAGAATGCTTTGTAGATTGTTCCATCGGTGCACACGAGAATGCCGAACATGCGGCCATGCCCTTTGACCATGAGAGCGCGTCCGAGATCACTTGCATCCAGTTGCTCCATAAAGGCGAGGCAATGCTGCTTGGCGATTTCGGAAGGGAGAATCTGTGTCATGCGGCAAGCTCCTCCTTGTCGTAGATGTTGCCGACGTTGTAGTAGATGATAAACGCAATGGCGGCGATGACCCATGTGACTGGGTAGCAGATGATGATCGGATCCAGGCCCTGGAAGAAGTGCGGAACAACGGAGAACCACACGGTTCGGAATCCGATGATGCCGAATACAGTGATCATGGTGGCAATGAAGGTCTTTCCGGTTCCGCGGATGGCGCCGGAGAGAATCTCGACAATCAGATAGACGGCGTAGAACGGGCAGATGACGTTCATGATTCTGACGCCGATCTGGATGACAGCCTCATCTTGGACGAACAGGCGATAGGCATAGCGGCTGAACAGCAGCAGAATCGTCTCAAGCACAGCGGCAATAGAGAATGCGATGGCAAAGCATTCACGGACACCTTTCTTGGAACGCTTCATAAGGCCAGCTCCATAGTTCTGGCCAACGAAAGTGGTGATGGCGATTCCCAGGGCTCCATTGAACATCCAAAAGAGGGAATCCAGTCTGCCGTAAGCCGACCAGGCCGCAACGGTGTCGGTTCCGAGGTTGTTGATGTTGGCAACAATCATGAGGTTGGAGACTGTGTACATGACAGACTGCAGTCCGGAAGGAAGGCCGATGTAAAGGGTTCGTTTGAGCATTCTCATGTCAAAACGGATCTTTCGAAGTTCCAGCTTGCAGCAGTCATTGCGTCGCATCAGGAAAAGCACTACGAGAATCAGCGGGATGAGCTGGGAAATCACGGTTGCAAGGGCAGCTCCTGCGACGCCCATCTTGAAGACACCGACCAGAAGCAGGTCCATGGCGATGTTCACAATACAGCCGACGACGAGAAAGTACAGAGGGCGGTCGCTGTCACCGAAGGCTTGGAAAATTCCGGCTCCGATGTTGTACATCAGCACAATGGAGGTTCCTGCGAAGTAGATGTGCATGTACTGGCTGGCAAGAGGAAAGACATCCATTGGGGTGTTGATGATTTTCAAGAGCCAGTCGGTTGCGACGTAGCCGATGACCGACATGCCGATTCCGCCCCAGAGGGCAAATGCACAGGCATTGTGGATGGCCCTGTGTACAAGATCCTCTTGCTTGGCACCATAGTGCTGGGAGATGATGACGGTTGCACCCGAGGCAATGCCTGTGAAAAAGCCGATGAGCAGGTTGATGATGGTTCCGGTTCCACCACCTACGGCCGCTAGAGCCTCCTTACCCAGTATGTTTCCGACAATGACGGCATCCGCTGTGTTGTAGAGTGTCTGAAAGAGTGTTCCCAGAAGAATCGGGAACAGGAATCTGACAAGCTGTTTCCATATGACACCCTCGGTCATGAGGTTTCTGTTTGCATTTGTATCGGCCATCTTGTCAGCTCCAAAGCCCCGTGGGTGGGGTACTTTCAAAGTATGATTCTTTTACAGACTCTTGTGAAGAGCCATAGTAGCCGATTTGTCCAATATCAAGTATTATATAACTATGGGTAAGAGAATTCTTGTGCATTGCTGCTGCGGACCTTGTGCCACAAGCAGTATCCAGCGTCTCATTGAGGAAGGCTACGAGCCGGTTCTTTGCTATGGCAACAGCAACATCTGGCCAGAAGAGGAGAACCAGATCCGCTATGAGAACCTGTTGAAGGTGTCTGAGCATTTTGGAGGTCTTGAGGTTGTGCGCCAGCGCTATGACCACGAGGCTTGGCTTTCTCTGGTCTCTACCGTACCTGGCTATGAGAGCCTTCCTGAAGATGATGCACGATGCACAAAGTGCTTTGAGTTCAACCTGCGTGATGCCTATGAGGAGGCAAAGCGTCTGGGCATAGAGCACTTCACGACAACCCTTACCGTAAGCCGTTTCAAGAACAGCCAGCATGTCTTTGATGTGGGCAAGAACTTTGACGGCTTTGAACAGATTGATTTCAAGAAGAAGGACGGATTTGCAAAGAGCTGCAAAATGGCGAAGGAACTTGACCTTTACCGTCAGCAGTACTGCGGATGCGAATTCTCCATTCTGACCGCTGAGGAGGACGACGGCAATGCCTAACGTACAGAAGAAGAAACTCAACAAGGGCTCCCTTATCGCATTTTTTTTCCTGGCTCTGATGATCATCACTGTGTTTGTGAATCTTCAGTTCTGGCTTAAGCTTTTGATCATTGTGGGCCTCATGGGACTTTTCATCTTTGTCCGACGAGCTTACATGTTCTTTGCCATGGCCGCTACAGCTATGAAGAAGAAGGACTACGACAAGGCCTTCCGCCTTCTGGACAAGGCCCTCAAGCTCGGTGTCGACGATGAGCGTCAGGTCATGGCAGGATCTGCGAACATCCAGCAGGGTGATGTGAACCGCGGTATTGAGATTCTGGAGAAGGTCATCAACAAACCAAAGAAGTCCGACTATCACGAGACTGCCATCATCACTCTTTCGATGGGCTACTGGATGAAGGGTGAAGTGGACAAGGCTGTCCAGATTCTCAAAGACCTTCGTGAGACAGGCTATCGTGACGACAACCTTTCCATCAACCTTGAGACCTACATGCTGTATCAGGGTAAGTTAAAGGAGGTCAAGAACATCATCAAGGAGAACCGCGAGAACTCCACCGAGAACAACGGCCTTCTTGACAACCGCGGATGGTATTACATCCAGGTGGGTGAGTGGGACAAAGCAGCCCAGATCTATGATGAGCTGATTGATGACCGCAACGCCAAGTTCCCGGAAGCCTATCTGCATGGCGCACAGGTGAGCATCCACAACGGCGACATCAGCCAGGCAATCGATCGTCTTGGCTGGGGTACCTCCAAGCATTTCTCCCATACTTGCCTGACAACCAAGGCCTATCTTGAAAATCTTCTGCTGGGTCTTGAGAATCCAGCAACACGCGAGGCTTTTGCCAAGGCAATGGAGGAAAACGCTGTGACCGTCTCGGTGAGCAAGGAGTTCCCGGGCTTTGAGATGGCCTGTGAGTTCGATGAGGATGCAGAGGACGTGATCAAGCCAAAGAAGAGAACAGGCGACAACCGAAGTGCTTCCCAGATTGCCGCAGACAAGGCGAGACAGGCTGTGAAGGAGCGTCTTGGAGAGTCCTCCAGTGACGACGATGGTGAAATTCTGAACACCGATGTGGATGACGACGATCGTGAGCCGAACACCGACCTGGATGATGAGGATGATGCCATTGCCGCCTCCTTTGGCCAGGCTGATGAGCCAGAGGAAGAGGACGACAGTCCGAACACAGACGTCGATGATGACGAGCGTGAACCGAATACTGATCTGGGAGATGACGAATAGACTTTATGCGTAAGCTCCTTAAGTTTCTTGCAAGCCGTCTGGTGATTACAGCACTTTTTGTGCTGGTCCAGATGGCATTTCTGTTTCTGACTATTCGCTATGTTGAGAACCTGTTCGGACTTTCCATCTTGGGCTCCGTGACAGGCCTTGTGGTGTGTTTTACCATCCTGTCCCATGACGATGCCCCTGAGTACAAACTGTCTTGGATTCTTCTGATCATGTTCCTGCCGGTTTTCGGCATTCTCATGTATCTGCTGTTTGGAAACAAGAAGAGAAGCCGCCGACAGAAAAGGCGTGCAGAGGGCTACAAGGACCTGATGGCAGCCCATTCTGTGGACTCCTTCCCAAAGGACATCCGGCAGATAGGCGATGTTCTGAATGTCGATGATGTAAAGCTTTCTCGCTATGTCAGTGGCCTTTCTGACAGCCGTGTTTTCGGAAACACATCTGCAGAATACTTTCCGCTGGGGGATGAATGCTTTCCTCATATGATTGAGGAACTTGAGAAGGCAAAGTCCTTCATTTTCATGGAGTACTTCATTTTCCAGCATGGTGAGTTCTGGGATTCGATTCTTGAAATTCTCAAGAAAAAGGTGCAGGAGGGTGTGGATGTCCGCGTCATGTACGATGATATGGGAAGCATCAACACACTTCCGATGGGATACTACAAGGAACTTCGCTCTTATGGCATCAAGGCGGTTGCCTTCAACCCGGTTCGGGCACGATTGAACTTTCGCCTGAACTACCGTGATCACCGAAAGGTCTGCATCATTGATGGAAATACTGCGTTCAGCGGCGGCATCAACATTGCCGACGAGTACATCAACCGAACTGAGCGCTTTGGCCATTGGAAGGACAACGGCTTTATGATCAAGGGTGATGGCGTATGGAACTACACCTTCATGTTCCTTCAGTTGTGGGAGTTCGTGGCACCGAAGGAGTTTCGAACCGAAAGCTTTGTCCCTTATGCTCCGACAGTCAGTGCTGAGCAGGACGGCTACATCCAAAGCTTTGGTGACAGTCCTTTGGATGAGTTCAATGTGGCTGAGAATGCCTATCTTCACATGATCAACAATGCCAAGGATTATGTGTGGATCAGCACTCCATATCTGATTTTGGACAGCACCATGACAAATGCCTTGACTCTTGCCGCACGCGCAGGCGTGGATGTGCGCATCATCACACCGGCTGTTCCGGATAAGAAGCTTGTCTTTGCGCTGACGCGTGCAAACTATGCAAGCCTTCTTGCCAACGGTGTGAAAATCTATGAGTACAAGCCGGGCTTCATCCATTCCAAGATGTTCTTGAGCGATGACCGAAACGCCATTGTGGGAACCATCAACATGGACTATCGCTCGTTCTTTTTGCACTTTGAAAGCGGTACGATCTTCTATGGTGGAAAGATCGTCAGTGAGGTCAAAAAGGATTTCCTTGAGACCGGAAAGGTCTGTAGGGAAGTGACGCAGAAGGACTATGAGAAGCGTTCCAGACTTCAAAAGCTCATGGGTAACATCTGCAAGCTGGTTGCTCCGCTTCTGTGATTCTTTACTAAATCATTTTTACGTTTGCCAATTTGCGGTACGCATGTTACCATATACAGTAACGTGGAGGGCGTTATATGGATGACAATCTTTCTGAAATCATTGAGATATTCACTGAAATTACAGATAAGAAGGACATGAGAAGACTTTTTGAGGATGTGTTTACCGATGCTGAGCGCATTGACATCGCAAAGCGCTGGTATCTTCTGAAGGAGCTCTACAAGGGAACTCCGCAAAGAAAGATCGCAGGTGACATGGGCGTAAGCCTTTGTAAGATCACCCGCGGATCCAAGATTCTTAAGAACGATCAGTCACTCATCCGCCAGATTCTCGGCGAGATGTATGACGAAGACCATATCTGATCTAGAAATTGAAAAGATTGGCTAAGGCCTCTCTGGACTTTTGGGCGCGCTCATCCTCTTTGGATGGGCCGTTTGTTTTTTCAGTGAGTCGGAAGTAGTCGCAGAAGTTTGCCTTCTCCTTGTCCCACACGGCTTCTTCGACCGACTCTCTGCAGCCATAATGTGCGTCAGGGCTGTAGAAACTGCAGCATTTGCAGCTGTGAAGAACCTTGCCGCACTTTGGGCATTCTGAGCTGTGGTGAATCGGGGTGGAGACTTCTGTGCTGCAATATGGACACTTTGCCATGGTCAGCCTCAGCAGATTCTGAGCTTGTCACCAAACTCTTTCATCTCACCATCGGAGTACTTGTCGTGCTCCTGGAAATGCTTTCTGCCGTCACCCTCAAAACGTGGGATGACATGGATGTGAAGGTGTGGGACCTCCTGGCCGGAAGCTGGGTCATTGTTGATGATGATGTTGGAACCCTGGTTGCCCAAGACCTCGCGCTGGCGAGCTTCAATTCTCTTTGCAACGAGAATCATGTGGGTCAGAGTCTCATCTGGTGTGCTTGCGATGTTTGGATAGACCTCTTTGGCAATGACAAGGCTATGGCCCTTCTTGACTGGGTTGATGTCCAAAATGACGAAGCAAAGCTCGTCTTCATAGATCTTTGTGCTTGGGATGATTCCCTGTTCGATTTTTGTGAAGATTGTTTCCATATGTGTAGTCTACTCCGAGTCGGGTATTTTTCCAAGTCAGTTGAAACGGCTTGTATTGGCCTTTTTCTTGCCTTTTTTCGCACCTTTGTCAAACGGTGCTCCTTTCTTGTCAAAAGGCTTTCTAGGGCCTTCCTTGCGCTTTCTGTCGTCGCGTGAATCGTCAAAGCGAGAGCGTCGGCCTTCCTTTCGTGGTTTTTCCTCGCTATCGTCAAATCGGCTGCGTCTCTGTCTCTCACCCTTTGCTTTGGATTCTGGTGCTTTTCGCTTGTCAGCTTTTCGCTCTGTCTTTTCCTTTCGCTCATAGAGGTCCGTGATCTGCTTGTAGCGGGAAAGGTCCACCAGGCGTCCGTACCTGTCGCTCAGAAGAGCTGTGATGACATTGGTCGGGTGGTGGTTCTCGCTGATGAGCTTGGCAAGTGAGAACATGGACTCTGGACATTTTCCCTGCTCGGCGTCTGCAATCTTGGAAAGAAGGTCGTCGATGAGGATGCGCTTCTTGACGGCGACGATGTCATCGACGGTCGGGACTCTGCGCTTTTCGATCTCGGTCTTTGCAATCTTCTTGATGAAAGCGAACTTTCGGAATTCACGCGGGGTGATGAAGGTGACGGCAAGGCCTTCGTTTCCGGCACGTCCCGTACGTCCGATTCGGTGGATGTAGGTCTCAGGCTCGTCTGGAAGACAGTAGTTGATGACGTGATTCAGCTCCGGAATGTCGATTCCACGGGCTGCGACGTCGGTGGCGCAGAGAATGCTGATGCGGTGTTCACGCATCTTGTGGACAATCAGCTCACGCTGTGCCTGGGAAAGGTCTCCATGAAGGACTTCGGCGTTGTAGCCTGCGCTGATGAGCTGGGCGCCGACTTCATCGCACTGAAGCTTTGTTTTGCAGAACACAAGACCGTAGAAATGAGGGTCCATGTCGATGGTGCGGCACAGGGCCTCGAACTTGTCCTCTTCATAAAGCTCGTAGAAGACCTGCTTGGTGAGGGTGCTTGTCATGTCCTGTGTCTGGACCTTGATCAGCTCATAGTCTTTCATGAAGGTAGATGCAAGCTTCAGAATCGGCTCTGGCATGGTCGCGGAGAAGCACAGCATCTGACGGTCTTCTGGTGTGACCTTGAGGATGTTTTCGATGTCTCCGATAAAGCCCATGTCCAGCATCTCATCGGCTTCGTCCAGGACGCAGACCTTAAGCTCGTCCAAAGCCAGCGTCTCACGCTCCAGATGGTCCTGGATTCTTCCAGGTGTTCCGACGACGATGTCCACACCGGTCTTGAGTGCACGGAACTGGATGTTGTAGGAAGCTCCTCCGTAGATTGGAGCAATGCGTACCTTGCGGCCGTAGGCGAGGCTCTGGATCTCATCACAGACCTGTGTGCAAAGCTCGCGGGTAGGGACAATCACAAGTGCCTTAGGTTTTCCGGTTCTCTCTTCGCTTGGGATGTTGTCCAGCATCTCCAGAATCGGAAGGCCGAAGGCTGCAGTCTTTCCTGTTCCTGTCTGTGCCTGACCGATGAGATCGCCGTGTCCACGAAGGAGTACTGGGATACATCTTCTCTGAATCTCTGATGGGGTTTCAAAACCCTTTGCCTGTATTGCCTGAAGGCTTTTCTCTGATAATCCTAAATCGATAAATTCTTGTATGTTCTGCATATAACGGCATGAGCATAGCAGAAAACGCTATTTGTGAATAGATTAGTAAATCCAAAATGGATTTTTTGAAAAAATAATTAATGTTGCAGTTTGTTGCAAAGTAAAAATCATTTGAAAAAAGTACAGAAATTGGCATTTTAGCGTGGTGCATGTCAACTTTTCTTGACAATTAGTGTGTGCAAAAATTCTTCGAAAAAAAGTGTTGCGTCCGTTTTTGCCGTGTTGTAGTTTTGCAATGTCCAAGGAGGGACAAGCATTTAAAGCCCGGAGGAGAGAATGACCAAGGTCTTCAGCCTATGGAAGTCTCTGGATTCGTGTCCGAACCCAGACTGCCTATGGCACAACCCGCAAAGGATCCCCCAGGGTATGAAATGGTATCGCAACCACGGGTACTACGATTCAGAGCAGCATGGCAAGGTGCCTCGCTTCATTTGCACCAGATGCCAGAAATCGTTCTCGCTGAGAACGGAGAACTCTGACCGGTATCTTCATTACGATAACATTGACATCTCTGAAGTCGGCAAGGCATGGCTGGCAGGGGACACCCTCAAGGAGATAGCTAGGGATTACGGGATATCCGTATCAATGGTACGGACCCGACTTAGGCGATACTGCACAGATAACGACATTGCAGATTGCCCTTGATAAACGTCGTACGGACTGCTGTTCTGGCATAGCTGGAAGGCAGTCCTATTCTTTAATCGCCAACAAAAGAAAAAGACTCATTAAGAAAAGTTCGGTGGATCTGCGATTGTGGATTGGCCTTTGCGATGCCTGTGCAGACTAGCGGTCACAGGTGCCAAGCGGGCAGAACAGCCCAGCTTCGGGCACCTGACTGCGACCCTTTGGGGAGTATGCAGCAGGCCTTGCATGGCCCATACACATGAGCAAAATGAGAGCAATCAGATCTATGAGATTATTCTTTATATGCTCCTTCCAAGGAAGCCTCCCCATTACCTTTCGCATCCAATTGTTCCATAATCCCTTTGTTTTTTTAAAATATGTAGCACTTTGCTACATAAGAGGCTGAATTCAGTGCGATTTTGGAACAAGACTCATGTGTGCAGACCGTGTAAGGCTTGATGCATACCCCTTTCAGGACGTCATGCCGGCCTCGCTTGGGCTATCCTGCCCCGCAGGCCCAGGCAGGCTGGAATGCACAAGCATCACACCGCCTGCACACAATCGTAACCCTGTGACATAAAAGAGTTAAGGACTTCAGATACTGACTTTCCCGAACTTTCCGTGAAGATCCCATTTCTGGTGCTGACAGAAACAAAAAGCCGGAGCTTTTGGCTCCGGCTCAGTTAGTATCTTAATGTCTTAGTTCAATCAGATCATGTTTCCAAGAACTGTTGAGAAGAACTGTGTGTAGAAGTTATCAACATACTTTTCGTCGTTGAAGATTGCGTAGGCCTTGTCATTGACTGGCTGAGATGCTGCGTAATACTCATAGAACATTGTTGTGATGGACTTCATACCGTCGTTGTTGTCATCGATGTCTGTGACTCTTGCGACAACGTATGTGTTAGGAGCTTCTGCAACTTCCATAGCACCTGTTACGTGGTTGAGCTCGCTTGTGTAAAGCTCTCTGGAAACTGCCTGATCCTGAGCGACTGCTGCAAGATAGCCGTTTGCATCGTAGTAGGAGATTCCACCGAAGTAGCTGCTGTTTGCAACGTTGTTTGTGGATGTCTCAACTGTGACGATTTCTGCGTTGACGGACTGTGCTGCCTTCTCGAAATCTGTCTGAGCAAGAGCTGCTGCAGACTCAATAGCTGCCTGGACATATGGTGTGACATCATCGATGTCGTTGTTTGTGATGTAGTACTTGACGCTTCTGAGTGTCATCTCATCCTTGAAGTCAGCAGGTCTGATTGCGGAGTCAAGCTTGTAGATTGTGTAAGCGCCGCTTGGGTTTGCGATTGGCTCGGAGTAGGAACCGACTGCAAGAGCCTTGATTGCCTCAGCCTGTGTCTCGTCAGCGAGGTTTGTCAGGATGCCGTAGAGAGCGATTTCACCAACCTTGCCGGCTGTCTCTTTGTAGGAATCCTGGGAGTAGGATGCAACGACATCTGCCCAATCGGAACCAGCCTTGAGAGCCTCATAGGCCTGCTTTGCATTCTCTTCAGTTGCTGTGAGGATGGAGAGGTCAAGAGTGTCGAAGAGGCTTGCGTTCTCCATAGCGAACTTGATTGCCTTCTCTTCTGGATAGACGTTGTAGTTGATGACGAAGTACTCGAAGTTTCTGACCATACCAGCGATGTTGCCGACGAACTCTGTCTCTGCCTCAGAAACGATTGCGCTCTGAAGGTCATTGAGAACTGTGCTGTATGGAACGAGTGACTTGTAGTAGTTGTTGACTGTGAGCTTGTCAGCCTCAGATGCTGCCTTGTAAGCATCTGCACTGAAGTTGCCGTCTGCATCGTTGTAGACACCAGAAGCGAGGATCATGTCATCGACGATGTCCTGTGGTGCGACGATTCCAGCTGCCTCAGCTTCCTGTTTGAGAGCAGTGAAGAGAACCTGCTGCTGGTAAGCGTTGGAGTAGATGGACATGAGTGAGTTGTAGTCGCCAGTGAGATATGCCATCTGGAAATTCTCATTGTTGACCAGTGTGTTATAGAAAACATTGTTGTTCTCGAGGACGATGGATTCACCATTGTAGGAACCCCAAGCGCTCTTTGCTTCAGCCTTTGACTGGTTGAACATGGTTACGACATAACTAAATCCACCAACCATAAGGAGGGCGAGAATTACAATGATTGCGATTGTAATAATCTTCTTGAATGTCATTGGCTCTTTGTTAGCCTTCTTCTTGGATTCCACTGCCTTCAGCTCTTTGTCTTTTGCTGAAGAGACGTTCTTCTCTGCCATGGAAGACCCCTTGATAATAAGATACTAGAACCCCAATGGGGGCACTCTGTGTAAAAATACCATTATATGAAAAGCATTGTCAATTATCGTTAGGTTGACAACAGAAAATAAAAGGCCTATATTTAAGCACGAATTTCGGGCAGTAGCGCAGGGGCTAGCGCATTTGGTTCGGGACCAAAGGGTCGATGGTTCAAATCCATTCTGCCCGATAACAGAAAGGGATCGGTTAACGCCGATCCCTTTTCTGTTAATCAAGGCATCTCATATGGATTTGAATCCGAGCGATCGTCAGATATGTCAAGGACAATCATGACATGCTATACTATAACTTAGGAGCCCACCAATGCCACGCAAATACTACGAAGCCTACAACGAACGTTACCTTACTGCCCATGCAAAAGGTGTCAGTTGGGCAGGGGAGGTTTGCTCCAAGATCGTACTGGATACAATTGAGAAGTATGGATTTGAGAAGCAGAGCATGCTCGAGATTGGCTGTGGTGAGGGCAGAGATGCAAGAGCAGTTCTTGAGAAGGGCTGCAGGCTGCTTGCGACAGACATTTCCGAAGAGGCCATCCGCTACTGCAAAGAACAGAATCCTAGTTTCAAAGACAACTTCCAGGTTCTTGATTGCATCAACGGGAAAGTGGAACAGAAGTTTGATTTCATCTATGCGATGGCAGTGATCCACATGCTTGTTCTGGATGAGGACCGGGCAGCGTTCTATAATTTCATCTCCAGCCATCTGACGGAAAACGGTCTTGCACTTGTATGCTCCATGGGCGATGGCGAGATGGAAATGCAGACGGATATCGAAACTGCATTCAACGAGGTTGAGCGTAATCACGAGACGGGCAAAATGAAAGTGGCCAGTACATCCTGCAGAATGGTGAACACGGAGCACTTCAAAGAAGAAATCGAGAAAAGTGGACTTGTAATCGTGGAGTGTGGACTGACAGAATGCCTTCCGAACTTCAACAGCATGTTGTATGCAGTTGTCCGAAAGGTGTGATTCCAATTGCTGAAATTGGGGTATAATAGACCTATGTTCGAAACCATCACGTCATTCATTGAAGCCTCAAAGACGCCTAAGACATTTGATGTAGACAGGTTCTATGCTGTCGTTGAGAAGCTTGCCCGATTCGAATTCGGTCACAACGGCTATGCTTTTGACTATCAGGGCGTTCTTCGGAAACACCGAATTGATTTGGGAGTTGGTTTCATGGCGCAGGTTGATGCATCGAATGCTGATGGCATGACACTTCTCTCTTTGGTCGTGGCATCCACTCGTGCAGACCATTTCAGCAGTGAGCCGACTTTCCTGGAGGATTTCGTGGAATCTGGGCTGATCACAAAATGGCTTGAGGCATTGAAACGACTTGATGAAAAGAACCGTAATGCGGATTCCGACTTCTACAATAGAAACTACATTTCCTGCCTTGGTGACTTTGCCAAGAGTTCCGATAACGTTAAAAGCATTCGCTTTGCCTTCTATGGATGCTACTGGGACTGGAATCCGAAAGCCCCTGATATGTCAGTGCTAGAGATCTATCCAGGACGCAAAGCCTGCTACATGCATATGCAGGGACGCAAGGTTCTGTCGAAGATTCCATTTGAGATTTCAAAGGAAGAAGATTGTGGAGACATTGGCTTTCTTCTTGGACGAGAACTGGAGTCAAGTGGCTACTGCGATGCCACTACCGATATCTCCATAACACTCAAAGACGGCAGGTCAAAAGTATTTGGCCACAGAAATATCTTGGATTTGGATCGCTTTGCTTTCAAGGTGTTTCAGATTGTAGGTGAAGCAGAGGAGAATCTACAACTGATCGGCGAAGAGTATCATGTTGCCTGCGTCCGCTTCATCCACCTCTCCTATGAAACCTATGACTATCTTTATAAGAAGGATATGGACCTTCAAGTTGGCGACAGGGTAAAGGTTCCGACAAAAGGTGGAGACAAGATTGTTGAGGTTGTAAAACTCAAGACCTACGACAACAAGGACAGTCTTCCTTTGGACTTTGACAAATACAAATGGGTGCTTGAGAAGGTCGAGCCTAAGTTCAGAAAGCTCACAAAACATGTCTATTATCGCCCACCTGAGCATTACAGCGACCGCCCGAGTATCGGCTACATTGTTGGAACAAAAGGTGCGCTGCTCTTTGAGTCTGGAGCTTCCAAGCACCATGCCCAAGAGATTCAAAGTGATCTCGAATATCTGAATCTACCTCAGCCAAAATATGTTGCAGTCTCTCACTGGCACTGGGACCACAGCTTTGGTCTTTGTGCCTGGACGGATGCCACCACCATTGCAAGCAACCTGACAAACGATGAACTGAGACACCTCAGCACGCTAAGTTGGAAGGAATGTGATATCCAAAAGCGCGTGCAAGAGGGAAGTGAGATTGAGTTCTGCTTTCAGAAAATGAAGCGCGAATATGCAAAGGGAACTGAGAAGATCAAGGTTGTTCCTGCCGACCTGGAGTTCAAACGCTCCAAGACCCTGGACCTCGGCGATGTGACAGTTGTTCTGTCGCATGTGGGTGGTCCGCACTCAGAAGACGCTGTGGTCTGCTACATTCCACAGGACAAGGTTCTGTTTCTTGGCGACAGCAGCGGCAAGGACCTTTACGGAAAGCCGTGGACATTTGACATCGAGCACGAAGAGGACTTTGAGAAGAACGTTGCAGCCATCCCATATGACACAGACATTCTCAAAGACTATCTGAAAAAGCTGGAAACTTTCGACTTTGACACCTGCATCTCAGGCCATGGCGAGCCTTGTCCGAAAGAACAGTTCCTCAAGGCTTTGCAAGATCAGACGTGAAACCTCTGCTGATATTCCTTGTAGTGTTTCTCAAAGTCATGGGTGTTTTGGCTTTTCGTCTCATTTGTGTAGCCATGGATGCCCATGATGCCGTTTTCCATCTCAATCATGACGGCTGCTGTGTTGGAACAGTGGTCTGAAATCCTTTCCAGATCGACAAGAAGATCGTTGAAGATGTAGCCGTTCAGAAGGGTGCATTCGCCTCTGGACAAGCGCTCCACATGATTGAGCTTCATTTTGTCGCAGATGTCATCGATGCACTCCTCAAGCGGTTCTACCTTGTAGGCATCGGTGATATCACCATTTTGGAAACAGGAGACGATGAGGTGCACGATCTCACTGATGGCGGCCAGAAGGGTCTCCATCTCGTGTTTGCCCTGGCTTGTGAATGTGATGTTCTTCTGGGCAATCTCCTGTACACGCTCTGCAATGTTCAGGGCATGGTCGCTGATTCGCTCGAAGTCGGTCAGGGAGTGGAGGTAGATACCCAAGGTTCTGGTAAGCGATGAATCCATCTCCTGCGCTGAAAGCTTCACAAGATAGGTTCCGATATAGTCCTCATAACGGTCAATCACACTTTCGATACGCTCCACTTCTGCGAAGGCCTGCTCGCTGTAGCCAATGCGATACAGGGAAATGGCATCATCAATGTTCTTTCCTGTGAGCTCTGCCATGGCGTTTATGGTGATGCGCACATTCTCGATGGCGAGAGCTGGATAGTTCAGAAGCCTTTCTTCCAGATGCTCAATCTGATCCAGTTCCTTGTCCTGTGGCTGTGGGGTGTCTTTGACAAGGAGGTTGCAAAGCTTCTCCATGAGGTTTGTCATAGGGGAGACCAAAAGAATGGTGATGACGCGGTAGGTTGTGTTAAGAAGTGCAATGTCTACTGCTCGGAGACTGTCCTCCAGAAAGCCGAATCCGACGATGGCGTTTGCGCTGTAGAACAGTAGGCTCACCAATGCGGCGCCCACGACGTCAATCATCAGATAGGAAAGAGCTGTGCGCTTGCCGTTTGCGGTGGAGCCTAGGGCTGAAAGCAGCACTGGAACAGCAGCTCCGATTCCGATTCCCATCAGCATCGGAAGAGAGATGGCGACGGTGATGGCTCCTGTGGCAGACATGGCCTGAAGGATACCGACTGCGGCGGATGCGCTTTGGATCACGGTTGTGAAGAGCGCGCCGATCACAATGCCCAGAAATGGATTGGACAGTTTTGTCACCGCATCCAGAAAGAGGCTGGAACTGCGCAGTCCTGACACGGCATCGGTCATGGCTTTCATGCCGAACATGAGAACGGCAAAGCCCAGAAGGATATCTCCCAAGTGATTGTGGGTTCGGTTTTTCGAGAACATTCTGAGGATGATGCCGATGATTGCCACCAGTGCTGCGATGGACTCTGTGGAAAGAAGGCTTAGAAATCCACCACCTTCGCCGATGTCGGAAAGGGCGACGATCCAACCTGTGATGGAGGTTCCGATAATGGCACCCATGATGATGGAAATGGCCTGTCTCATCTTCATCATGCCTGCATTCACAAAGCCGACCACCATGACGGAAGTGGCAGAGGAGGACTGTATCACAGCCGTTACACCGGTACCGAGAAGAATGCCTTTCAGTGGCGTTCCGGAAAGCCGATAGAGGATGACCTCAAGACTGTTTCCCGCCACCTTCTTCAGTCCATCTCCCATGAGGGACATTCCAAAAAGGAAAAGTGCTGCGCCTCCCAATAGTGCGATGATCTGTAGTGGTCCCATGTGTTCTCCTTCTCCAACCCTGATAAACCCATTGTAAAGGATGTTTTTGATAGAGGATAGGTTTTGCAATCGTTGTATATGGTAATTGTTGGGAAAATGAGGTTGCAACTAGTCATTGCGCATCCGTGAAAACGACCCTATACTGAACTTGGCGTTGTAATACAAAGGGGTCCAACTTTGTACGGTGAATATTATTCAGCAATGGGTCTCGTCGCTATGGCGATTCACGTGATCATCAACTTCGATAGCCTGCGCAACGTCCGAACCAACAGAAGCAAAGACGGTAAGGCTTACCGCATGTTCCTCTACAGCACGTTCCTGTACTACATGGTCGACTCCTTATGGGGAGCGTTTCTACGTCTGGATATGAGAAGGTCTCTTCATGTCGCATCCATGGCCTTTTACCTTTGTCTCGCGCTGACGGTTATGGCCTGGTGTCACTTCGTCAATGTGTATCTGCGACAGAGCAATAAGTTCGGCCGTAGGCTTACCTATTTCGGAAACGGCTTCTTCGTCTGTGAGATTCTAGCCTTGGCAGGAAACGAGGCCGTTCCTTATTTCTTCTGGATCGATGAGAATGGCTTTCATCCAGGTCCTGTGCGTTATCTGGTCTTTGCCATCCAGGTTCTGGTGTTCATGGTCGTGTCATTCCAGACACTTGCAGTTGCGCTTCGTTCCAAAGGCCCTAGACGCAGACGAAACGTCACCATCTGTACGTTCAGCTTCGGTATGGTCATTTTCGTCATTCTGCAGGATGTTGTCCTTATGGTGCCTCTCTATACCATAGGTCTGATTCTCGGAAACTGCATTCTGCACGTCTTTGTCGTTGAGGACGAGAAGGCTGAATACAGAAAGCGACTTCAGAACAACAACGAGGTCTTCTCTTCCGCCGGCTACGGCCTTTGGCGTGTCACCTTCGATGACAAGGGCCATCCGACAAAACTCAAGGGAAATGAGAAGCTCAAAGAAATCCTTGCCGCAAAGGACTCCAACATGAACGCCACGCAGTTTTTCAACTACTACATCGGAAGGCTCAGCGAAAAGTCCAAGCAACAGGCGTTTGACGACTTCATTGATATGAGAGAAGGTGAGGTAAAAAGCCGCGTTTTAGAGTGGAACCATCCGATCAAGGGAACCATCTACCTTACCGTCGGAGGAACGCAGAACTATGACTATGACCAGACGTTAACCCTCTCGGGCTACATGGGTGATACAACACAGCAGGTCCATGAACTGGAAAGCCTCAACTCAAGCCTGGAGGCTGCAAACAAAGCCAAGTCCACCTTCCTTTACAACATGTCCCATGACATCAGAACCCCTATGAACGCCATCATCGGATACTCGAACCTTTTGGAAAAGAACCTCGGTGACAAGCAGAAATGTACGGATTACATCAACAAGATCCGCACCTCCAGTGACTTTCTGCTGTCTCTGATCAACAACGTCCTTGAGATGGCACGAATCGAAAACAGCCTGGAACAGCTCGATGAGTCCGTTCACCATGTCGATACGTTCATCCAGTCGGTCAACTCCATCTTCGAAGAGCAGATGATGACCAAGGGCATCGGGTATACCTCAACCTTGGAGGTAGAGCACAACACCATCATGTGCGATGCTGTGAAGCTTCGAGAAATCTATCTGAACCTGCTTTCCAATGCGTTCAAATACACACTTCCTGGTGGAAAGGTCTCCTTCGATGTCAAGGAGATCGAAAGCGACCGTCCTGCCTTTGCCCGCTATGAGGTTCGCATCGCCGATACCGGAATCGGAATCTCCGAGACCTTCCTGCCACATCTGTTCAATGAGTTCTCCCGCGAGCGTACCTACACCGACAACAAAATCGAGGGTACCGGCCTTGGCATGGCCATTGTCAAAAACTATCTGGACCTCATGGATGGCGAAATCCAGGTGCAGAGCGAGCTTGGAAAGGGTACCTGCTTTACCATAAACATCTACCATAAGATTGCTGATGACAGAGGAGTCTTGCCACAGGAGCGAACAAGCGATGTTGAGTTCTCGTTTGAGGGAAAGCGTGTTCTTCTTGCCGAGGACAACGACCTGAACGCAGAGATTGCCATTGAGATTCTGACCGAATATGGTCTTGAGGTGGAACGGGCAGTGGATGGGGTCGTGTGTGTGAACATGATCGCCAGTGCACAGGCCGGCTACTATGATGTGGTTCTCATGGATGTCCAGATGCCGAACATGGACGGCTATGAGGCTTCCCGCACCATTCGCAGAATGTCCGACAAGGAAAAGGCCTGTATCCCGATTCTTGCCATGACGGCAAATGCCTTTTCCAAAGACAAGAACAACGCCCTGGAGTCCGGCATGAACGGCCATATCGCAAAACCGATCGATACTGGGGAGATGATGGGCCTTATTGAACAGGTTCTAAGGTATCGGGCGAAGTGATGCAAACTGCTAACATATGAGCAAAAACTTGCCAAATTTGCCAATTATTGCTAAGATATTAGCACTATGGTAGATATCGAGAATCTTGTACGAACACCTTTGGAACGATCTCAGGCAATTGCACAGAGAATGCGCAGCCGAAGAAAGGCCATGAAAATGTCACAGACTAGGCTTGCCGCTGTGTGCGGGGTGAGTTATGCCTCGATCCGACGTTTTGAAAGCACGGGTCAGATCTCTTTGGAAAGCCTTCTTGCCATTGCCGTGGCATTGGACTGCCAGGATGATTTTGATCGGCTGTTTGCCCGACGTTACTACTCCAGTATCCAGGAGGTGATTGATGAGAACAATCAGTAATGCCTCGGTGAATTATCAGGGGCGAAAGGTCGGTACCATCGCAATGACAAAAAGCGGCTTGACCGTGTTCCAATATGAGAGGTCTTGGCTTCACGAGGGGTTTTCCATCAGCCCAATCAGCTTGCCTTTGTCTGAAAAGGTCTTTGAGGCCGCAAGGGAGCCCTTTGATGGATTGTTCGGTGTCTTTGATGACTGCCTTCCTGATGGTTGGGGAAGGCTGTTGGTTGACCGCTATCTGAGAAGTCTGGGTATCGATCCCTATTCAATAAACAATGTGACAAGATTGACACTCTTGTCTTCCAGTGGATTGGGTGCTCTTACATTTGAGCCAATGCAGTATGATGGCACCGACATTGATGTGAGCCTGAATTACGATACGCTGAAACAGCAGTGCGATAAGCTGCTTCAGGATTCTGACGCGGAGGATCTGGATCTTGTCTACCGGTTGGGAGGTTCCTCTGGAGGTGCCCGACCGAAAGCTCATGTGATAATGGATGGACAACCTTGGATCGTCAAGTTCCCATCTTCCTATGATGTGCCGAATATTGGGGAACTGGAATATCACTACCATCTGACGGCTGCAAAGTGCGGTTTGGATGTTCCTCAGACAACGCTGCTTCCATCGGCTCTTTGTTCTGGCTATTTCGCTACACGCCGATTCGATAGAATCGAGGGGAAAAGGGTCCATATGGTCTCGGCCGGAGGTCTCCTCGAAGCCTCTCACAGAATTCCGAGTCTGGATTATGCGCATCTGTTCAAACTTTCCAACTTCCTGACAAAAGGTAATGCAGACTATGAAAAACTGTTCACGCTGATGTGTTTCAATGAATATGCCCATAACAGGGATGATCATGCAAAGAACTTCTCATTCCTTTTCTCCCCGGCAGAAGGATGGCACCTTTCACCTGTCTATGATCTCACATACTCGAACTCCCTAAACGGCGAGCATGCGACAACCATAAACGGAAAGGGCAAAGTGATTTCGGATGATGATATTCGAGCAGTTGGCGCTCGATTTCTGAGAAATGAGAAGCTTGTCACCCAAATCATGGAAAAGGTTCGTTTTGAAGTCGAATCTAATCTTGGGGATGTTCTCAAATCCATGATATGATACTGCTATGGAAGACGCATACACCATCAGTTACATGACTTCGCTTCTGACTTTCTACATCAAGTCAGAGTTCTCTTTCTCAAGGAACATGATCGTTTTCAAGCGACCGAACACCGTTCTGAGGTTCTTCCCTGTCGGTGCTACGCAGTCTTCGCTTCCAGTCACACAGCTCACATCTGTAAGCACGAGCTTCCGATTCAACCTTGGACGTTTTGTTCTGGGCTGGATCTTGGCTGCAGTAGGCATTTTCATGAAGGTCGAAGGTGCAACACCTTTGCAGCGTCTTGTGATTGCGCTTGCTTTCCTGGCTGTTGCTGCGGCTATGGTCATCAAGGCCTTTGAGACCACACTTACCATCCAGGCCACTTCCTACAAGGATATCAACATCAGCTTCTTCGTCTTCGAGAAGGACAAGGCCTACCGCATCGAAAGCCTGATCAACCGCCTGATCTCCGAACGCCTGGATGACACCAACATGACCGACCAGACCGATCGGTTGGTGGATGTGATAAAAAGCCTTAAGAGCTGAGCCTACCTGGCATAGAGACTGCAAAGATACTCTTCAACATTTCGGTATTCGATTCCGCTTCCATCCGTATGGTTCTCTCCTTTGTAGAGGACGCATCGTCTGGTGATTTTGCCGAATCTACTTTCGGTCTCTGAAGCATAGTCCCCATTCACCAGATGCCTGACCTGGCGTTCATCCCTTTTGGAGGAGTGCTTGATCTCATAGATCTCACAGGTGAAGGCCTCTGCATCATAGATGACCATGTCATATTCACCGCTTGCAAAGCGAAGCTTGAACACCTCATATCGGTTTCCGTTTCTCTTGGGCATGAGCTTTCGCTTTGTCTCAAAGATCACTATGTCCTCAAGCATGTGTCCAAGAACACCTTCCAGGATCCTGTCTGAGATGAGTTTGATGATGCGCTTGTCCAGTCTGTTGATTTGCTCGTCCTTCAGAAGGGAATAGACAAGGGCTTGTGCCTGGCAGAACCTCATCCCTGGCTGGATGAATATCGTGTACGCAAGGCTGGCACCGGTAAGGGTCTCCACATTCAGGCTTTCGATCAGATCCAGTGACTTCAGATACTCCCTGATCTCTGCAATGTGGGCTTCTGTGATCCCTATCTGCTGATCCTGCTTCTCCTTTATGTCCAGAATGCCTTTGAGCGTCTTGAGGATCTGGGTTCTGTCAATCTCATCAAGGATGTCTATGCGGCTGTCTTCGTCTCGGCTGCTGCGAAGCATCTGTGCGGCTGAACTCAGGTCATGGCTTTTGAAGACCCTTGTGATGACATCAAAGGTGAACTGGTGGTTCTCGTCCTCAATGATCCTGTTGATGGCATTGGTGAGTTCATCCTTTTCATGGAGTTCTCTGAGGTGCCTCAGGTACCGTCCGTCCCTGTAGCATTCAAGGCTGTGCTGGATGTTTCTGCAGATTGCGGTATCAATGTAGCGACGGGTTG
The DNA here is from genome assembly GCA_024405015.1 of Sphaerochaetaceae bacterium. Classification (GTDB taxonomy): domain Bacteria; phylum Spirochaetota; class Spirochaetia; order Sphaerochaetales; family Sphaerochaetaceae; genus UBA9732. The sequence continues at coordinate 4,644 of JAKSPE010000001.1, read as the reverse complement.
TCTCGTCATCCCTGAAGGATGCCTCCTCCGCATTCACCTCATCGTCCTCGAAGTCCAACTCTCCGGCTTTCAGGGTTCCGCCATAGCGTATGTATTCATCAATGTCCCTGATGCCCAGTAGACGGGAATGCTCCTCATAGGGGATGAATGTCGTGTGGACCTTTACGGATCGGTCATAGAGCTCCTGGCTTTCCGCAAAGGCAAAGCCAAGTGAATCGGTTCCCGAAAGGACGATCTTCATGCCACATGCGGCATAGACATCCGAAAAGAGGGCGGCACCGTCGATGAAGTCCTCCATCAAGGTTGCCTCATCAATGAACAGATATCTGATTCCCAGCTTCTGGAGGGCTTTGACATCTCTGTTGATTGAGGCAAGTGTGTCTGTTGAGCGACATTTGATGTATGCGGTCCTTGCAAGCTGCTCGGCAGAGAATGTCAGCATCTCGTGTTTGAGCATTGTCGTCTTTCCTGTTCTTCTGAGTCCGTAGATGATGCATACCTTGTCAGAGTATGGGCCTGTCAGGTAGTTGTGGAGACTTCTGATGCAGTTTCGGGGGATGAAGGCGTTTGCAGGTTCAATGAACGGGATAAGATCGGCACCAAAAGTCACACTTGAAGTGAACGGGAGTTCTTCAACCGGTTCCTCCAGCTCGCTTCTTTTCAGCTGTTTGAGTTTTCTGGCAAGGGCTTTTCTCTCTGTGACCATAGCCCTATACTGGCCGATCTCTTCGCCTTTCAGGATTCTACTCCTGGTCTTTCTGCCTTCCATCCATTGAAGATAGAAGTACTCCTTGCCGTTTATCGTCTTCTTTGTCACATAGCCGTCCGGAAGCTCTGCAATCCTATGCTTTAGTCTCTCAATCTCTGTCATATCATCACTTTAACCTCTTTTAACCGTAAAGACAAGGGTTAAATGGGGTTAAGGGGAAACTTGCATTAGAACAGCATGATTTTATTGCCTTTTAACTTCTTTTGTGGTAATATGATGTCAACGGGATTTGAACTTCTGCTTGCAGCCGTATCTGCTAAAGGAAGAACAGGACCTGAAATGGTCTTTTTTTCATTTATAAGCACATTCATCTCCCGAAATCTGTGGACGTGGATTTGATCCATATTGCTGGCGTCATGAAAGAAACAGCTAAAAAGGAGATTGAATGAATTTCAATGACAGTCGTTATTCCGGAAAGGATTTCAGAAGAGTGGAAAGGTTCTACACGTTGTTCTACTATGATGAAGTGACCACGGCACCATTTGTCCAGTGGTGTACCGAGTATTTCTACAAGCGAATGAAGAAGAATGTCTATCGGTTGGTCTACATTGACCGCTATGACAATGAGATCACAGCACATGAAGAGTTTACTGCAAAGGGTCTTGTGGATTATCTGAATCAGGATGCCTCTGATCGGGAACTTGAGGACTACATGGATGATGAACTTCTTCAGATGCTTCCGGATTCCTTTAAAGTGGATAAGGATAATCGTCCTATGAGTTTCAATCCGCTTACAGCAAACCTGTACATGGAAGCAGTTCAAGCTGGGGACCAGGACCTTATCAATGAGATTCTGAAGCAATGCGATGAAATGGCAGATGCTTTTGATGCAAACGAGTATAGATGCTTAGAGATCCTTAGACAGGTATTTGAGACCGGGGATTTTGAAGGGCTTGAGATGCGGATGCATCCATACTGCAGGTTGGTTGGTTATCATGGATTGATTCTTGGAAAGAATGTCATTATGAAGTACCTGAAAGAGGTTTATGCCAATTCTCTGAAGACTGAAGAGACTGTTCATACATTTCAGCATGCAGTCTTCCAAGGTTCCGCCCAGCTTCCGCTGGAGACTTTGGAAAAAGGGCGACCATGTCTGCTGGATCATACCAAACGCTATGGAAAGACGGCACTTGTCTTTATGACTGTAGAGAATCTGGAAATTACATGCATTCGTTTTGTGTATTCGAAGATGATTGTTCTGGATGCAAAGGTCCTTGAGAGGGGAGAGAATATGAAATGAAAGATCGGAAATGCATTCTTTATCTGAATTGTTGACGAGAATTGGATTCCATGTAACTCAGGTGGCTTTATTCACACCTTGTCGTTTTTTGATGCCAGAGTGGTGGAGAGGAGATGATGGGAATGAAGGGATTGAAGCATCATACCTTTGGTGCGGCATTGGATATGGAGAACCTGGACGATGACGGAAATGAATATGGGAAAGCGGATTTCTTTCGTGGGGTTGTACATGCCTAGTTCAACCGCATGTGTTAAAATTGCTTGAATGTTATTGGGCATGTTTCCTCCTTGGCTGGCATTTGTGCAATTTTCTAGACTGGAGGATTCATGTCCTTTTTTGCAGACCACAGCATGGGTAGCCGAAACAATTATTCATTTATCACAGATTTCTTGTTATAATGCACACAATAGGGGAAAGGGATGATAATTTATAGAAACAGCAAGCATGGTTTCATTGATGATGTTCGCTCGAACTCAATTGCGCAAAAGGTGAAATCTGAGTTTGAACGACATGGAATCATCAACAATAATGAAGCTGAATATCGTGCTTGGTACAATTCTCTCCTCCACATGCGAAATGTTTTGGATGACAACGATATCGATGACAAGGTTGAACTTGCCGTCGAGTATCAGATTCCACTAACTTCAAAGCGCGTAGACTTTCTCATTGCAGGAGATGATGCAGATGGGAAAAAGAATATAGTCGTTGTAGAGCTGAAACAATGGGAATCGTGTAGACAGACTTCTCGTCAGGATGTTGTTTTGGCATACACCGGTGGTGCTGAACGCGCAGTGTGTCATCCTTGCTATCAGGCATATAGCTACGCAAAGATCATTGAGAATTTCAATGAGTCAGTATCCCACAATCACATTGGAATCGTTCCTTGCGCCTACCTTCATAACTACAGAGAAGAGAACCGTTCTCAGATTGACAACGACTTTTACAAGGATGCGATTACGGCAGCTCCGATTTTCCTGTCGCAGGATGTGGACCGAGTTCGTTATTTCATCAAGCAGTATGTCCGAAAGAAGGATGATGAAGATCTTCTGATGACCATTGATAATGGCAAGCTGAAGCCTGCAAAAGCGCTGCAGGATGCATTGGCATCAATGATTGCAGGTAATTCTGAGTTCTATCTTATCGACGAGCAGATGGTTGCCTATGAAACCGTGAGAAAACTTGTTGAGAAAGCTGTTAGAGATGCCAATAATCCGCTAAAGGAAAGCCAGAAATCCGTTGTCATGGTTTCTGGAGGTCCAGGTACAGGCAAGTCTGTTGTTGCCATACAGTTGTTGTGTAACCTGATCTCTCATAACTATAGCGCTAACTATGTCACAAAGAATGCTGCTCCTCGAAATGTCTATTTTGAGAAGCTTAAACAGAACAAGTACAAACTCAATTATATCAAGAGCCTTTTTAAGGCTTCGGACTCTTTTTGGAACGCACCAAAGGATATGTTGGATTGCGTGATTGTTGATGAGGCCCATCGGCTACGAAAGAAGTCTTCAATGTTCTATGGTGAGAATCAGATCAAAGAACTTATCAATGCCAGCAAGGTCTCTGTCTTCTTCATTGATGAGGATCAGAAGATTACAACAAAAGATATTGGAACAAAGGATGAAATTCGCAAGTGGGCGGCATATCATAACGCAAAACTATATGAAGGCGATGAGTTTAATCTGGTTTCGCAGTTCCGTTGCAATGGTAGCGATGGCTATCTGAATTTCCTTGATGACCTTCTGGGACTTAAGCCTACTGCAAACAAGTACTTTGACCTTGATTATGATCTGCAGGTCTTTGACAGTCCTGAGCAGATGAAGGCTGCACTCCGATTAAAGAATGAAATCAATAACAAAGCTAGAATGATTGCTGGCTATTGCTATGAATGGGTTTCGGAAGAGAATCCAATGGGAAATGATTACGATATCGTTCTCAAGGATGGCTTTAAGGCAAAGTGGAATTTCCGAAATGCTCTCTTTGCCATTGATCCGGAATCCTTTGACCAGGTCGGATGCATTCACACAACACAAGGTCTTGAGTTTGATTGGTGTGGAATCATTATCGGTAAAGACCTTCGATATGAAAATGGTAGGGTAATTACCGATAAGACTAAGGAGGCTTTAAGTGATAAGTCTTCCGGAATCCGTTCCTGCAAGGATGAAGAACTTGCTGATAAACTGATTCGCAATACCTACAAGACTCTTATGTCCCGAGGGCAGAAGGGATGTTATGTTTACTGTGAAGATGAGGCTCTTGCAGAATTCTTGCGAAGTAGAATTGCAAATAAGATATAAGTATTGTTCCGACAGTTCGCGAGAATCTGCTGTTGGAGTGGATACATTCGAATTCTTGACTGATAAGGAAACGAAAATGAAACGAGTTCTTTTGATCATTCTGACAGTACTGCTTCTTGTCAGCTGCAAGAACAACAAAGGCATAGACGTTGGCATCATCGGTAGTGCCGATGGTCCTACCATGATTGTGGTGAGTTCCAAAGAGGAGAGTAAGACAGTGGGTGAATATAAGCAGATCACACAGGCTCAGGCCAAGGAAATCATGGATACACAGAAAGGCTTTGTCATCCTGGATGTCCGTGAGGACTATGAGTTTGCAGAAGGCCATATCCAAAATGCCA